>DIXA01000018.1 GCA_002428565.1 Anaerolineales bacterium UBA6092
TACGGCATGACCGGTGGCCAGATGGCCCCCACCACCCTGCCCGGGCAGAAGACCTCTTCCTCTCCCAACGGGCGTGATATCGAGACCATGGGCATCCCCCTGCGCATGTCGGAGGTGCTGGCCAAGATGGACGGATCAAGTTACATCGTCCGCCGCAGCCTGCACGACCCCAAGAGCATCCGCCAGGCCAAAAAAGCCATCCGGACTGCCTTTGAGGTGCAAAAGCGCGGCCTGGGTTTTGCTATGGTTGAGTTGCTTTCCACCTGCCCCAGCAACTGGGCAATGACGCCCATCGAGGCCACCCACTGGCTCGAGGAGCACATGATCCCTTACTATCCACTTGGGGATTACAAAGTTCACCCAGCCCTCGAAGGGCTCAAGTTTTAAGCGGAGGGAGAAACAAGCATGCAAAACGAATTCGTTTTTGCCGGATTTGGTGGACAGGGCGTTCTCTTTGCCGGGCAGATCCTGGCTTTTGCCGGCATGGACGCCGGTAAAGCCGTCACCTGGATGCCTTCTTACGGTCCTGAAATGCGCGGCGGCACCGCCAACTGCACGGTCATCGTTGCCGATGAGGAAATCGGCTCACCCATGTCGAAGCACCCCAATGGTGTGATCGCCTTCAACCTGCCCTCGCTGGACAAGTACGAACCCCTGGTTGCCCCAGGGGGAGTACTGGTGGTCAACTCATCGCTGGTCAACCGACCGCCAGAGCGCAAGGATATTGATGTAGTCATGATCCCCGCTCAGGAGATCGCCGAGGCGATTGGCAACCGCCGCCTGATCAACATGGTGGCCCTGGGCGCGCTGATCCAAAAAACGCCCATCCTGAGCCTGGCCGAGTTGGAGCAATCGCTGACCACTCACCTGCCCGAGCGGCACCGCCGCTTCTTGCCGGGCAACATCGAAGCCATCCGCCAGGGGGCAGCCTTTGCCCGCGGCGAAATCAAGTAGTTTCTTAAATCAAAAAGAGCGGCGCAGATGCGCCGCTCTTTTTGATTTAAGAGGTTACTTATCTTCAGCCACGCTTGTGCCAGCGTGCTTCAGTGCGGCATGCGCCGCAGCCAAACGGGCAATGGGCACGCGGAACGGCGAGCAAGAAACGTAGTTGTTGCCCACCATATGGCAGAACTCGATCGAATCCGGGTCGCCGCCATGCTCACCGCAGATGCCTACTTCCAGATCGGGGCGGGTCTGCCGGCCATCTGAGATCGCCAGGTGCATCAGGCGGCCCACGCCATCGCGGTCAATCGTCTGGAACGGGTTCTTGGGCAAAATGCCCTCCGCCACGTAGGTCACCAGGAAGTTGCGCTCGGCGTCGTCACGGCTGTAACCGAAGGTCATCTGGGTCAGGTCGTTGGTGCCAAAGGAGAAGAACTCTGCCACCTTGGCGATCTCGCCAGCCGTCACAGCGGCGCGCGGGATCTCAATCATGGTGCCGAACTTGTAGGTGAAGGTGACTTTCTTCTCTTCCATCACCTTGCGGGCAATCTCGATCAGGCGCGGCTGGATCCACTCCAGCTCTTTCACCGTGCCGGTCAGCGGGATCATCACCTCTGGCTTGACCACAATCTTGCGCAGGGTGCAGTCAGCAGCCGCCTCGAAGATGGCGCGCACTTGCATCTCGACGATCTGCGGGATGTAAATGCTCAGGCGCACACCGCGCAAGCCCATCATCGGGTTGCTCTCGTGCATGCCGCGGATGGCTGCCAGGAGTTTTTCCTTCTCGGCCAGGCCCTTGGTTTCGCCCTTCACGCGCAGCGTGATCACCTCTTCGAAGAGCTTCTCTTCGTCAGGCATGAACTCATGCAGCGGCGGGTCGATCAGGCGGATGATCACCGGGTAACCATCCATGGCCTCAAACAGTCCGTCGAAATCGGCGCGCTGGTAAGGCAGCAGTTCGTTCAGGGCGGCCGTGCGCTCTTCGGGCGTGCCGGCCAGGATCATGCGCTGCACAATGGGCAGGCGGGCAGGCTCGAAGAACATGTGCTCGGTGCGGCACAGGCCAATGCCCACGGCGCCATACGAGCGGGCGCGGTGCGCATCTTTCGGGTAATCGGCGTTAGCCCACACCTGCAGGCCGCGGCTCTTCTGGCCGGTGGACAGGGTGCGGATGGCGGGCTGGGCGCAAATTTCGTCTGCCCAGGTCAGCAGCGTCAGCAGGTCAACCTGCTCTTCCAAAACCGGGGCCACGGTTGGGATCTGGCCCAAGAAAACCTCGCCCGTTGTGCCGTCTACGGAGATCCATTCGCCCTCTTTGACGATGTGATCTTCCACAGCCATCTGGCGTTTTTCCAGGTCAATCTTAATCATGGAGGCGCCCACAATGCAGGGGATGCCGAACTGCCGCGCTACCACTGCCGCGTGAGAGGTTGCCCCGCCTTCGCTGGTCAGCACGCCCTGGGCGGCGATCATGCCATGCACGTCGTCGGGCTTGGTGAAGGGGCGCACCATGATGGTCTTCTGCTGGTGCTCTTTGGCCATCTTCTCGGCCATATTGGCATCGAAGTACACCTGCCCCACCGCTGCGCCAGGCGAAGCATTCACACCCTTGGCGTAGTAGCGGCCTTCTTTCTTGGCGGCATCTTTGGCTTTGGGGTCGTACTGCGGGTGCAGCAGCGTATCCACCTGCTCGGGGGTCACACGCAGAATGGCTTCTTCGCGGGTGATCAGGCCTTCGTTGGCCATATCCACGGCGATCTTCACGGCAGCCTTGGCGGTGCGCTTGCCGTTGCGGGTTTGCAGCATCCACAATTTGCCGCGCTCGATGGTGAACTCTACATCTTGCATTTCACGGTAGTGAAGCTCCAGCTTGGCAGTGATCTCCATGAACTGGTGATACACTTCCGGCATCTCTTTGACCAGGTTCTCAATCTTTTCGGTGTTGCGGATGCCCGCCACCACATCTTCGCCCTGGGCATTGATCAGGTAATCGCCGTACATCTTGCGCTCGCCCACGGAGGGGTCGCGGGTGAAGGCCACACCGGTGCCCGAGTCGTCGCCCATATTGCCGAAGACCATGGTCTGGATGTTGACAGCGGTGCCGAGATCATCGGGGATGTTGGTGGCGCGGCGGTAATCTACAGCGCGCTTGCCATTCCAGGATTTGAACACAGCCTCTGTGGCCAACTCAAGCTGCTTATAGGGGTCCTGGGGAAAATCGAAACCCTTTTCTTTCTTCACCACGGCCTTGAACTCGCCCACGATGGCCTTCCAATCCTCGGCGGTCATCTCGGTGTCCAGGCGGTAGCCCTTCTTTTGCTTATAGTGCGCCAGCGGCTCTTCGAAAGCCTCATCGGCGATGCCCAGCACCACGGTGCCGAACATCTCAACCAGGCGGCGGTACGAGTCGTACACAAAGCGGGGGTTGCCGGTCAGCGCCACCATGCCCTCGGCGGTCTGGTCGGTCATGCCCAGGTTCAGCACGGTATCCATCATGCCCGGCATGGAGAACTTGGCCCCAGAGCGGCAGGAAACAAGCAGGGGATTTTTGGCATCGCCAAATTTCTTGCCCGTCTTGGCTTCCACATCCTTGAGGGCAGCCAGTTCCTGATCCCACATTCCGGGGGGGAAGGTGCCCTTGGCCTGGTATGCATTGCAGGCCTCGGTGGTCACGGTGAAGCCCGGCGGCACCGGCACGCCCGCACGGGTCATATCGGCCAGGCCAGAGCCTTTGCCGCCCAAAAGCCCACGCACGCCTTCCCAATTTTTGGCATAGGCCTCAGCCTCTTTAACCTGTCCAAACAAGTAAACCCATTTCTTTTCAGCCATTTTTTCCTCCGGCTATAAAATATTATTCAGGATATTCCTGAGATTGGTTTGCTTAGGGGAGAAACCCAAGCGTATAGTTTACCACAGCGAGCCCATTTTTTACAGAATTTTCAAGGGGTTGCCGTTGGGTTGGTGCAGGTGCGCAGCGCCTGCGCACGCCTTACTGCAACCTCTTTTTTGAAATTAGTGATTTTCGTCACTTGCCAGGAGCGGCAAGTTAAAGTAACCTAGCCATATCAGATCACTCACAGGAGCGTGACCCTATGTCCACAGAAATCCGCATCGATGCCCTGCTGCCGGCAGAAATGGCCCGGCGGGCTGAATATCTGGGTGTTCGCAAGGCCGAAATGGCCAATGCCAAGGTTTTCACCCTGGCGGTTTTAGCGGGTGCGTTCATTGCTCTGGGCGCCATTTTCGCCACCACCATCGCCGCTGCCAGCGCCAGCCTGCCCTACGGGGTTGCCCGCTTGCTGGTTGGACTGGCCTTCTGCCTGGGGCTGATCCTGGTTGTGGTGGGTGGAGCAGAACTCTTCACCGGCAATAACCTGATCGTGATGGCCTGGGCCAGCCGCAAGGTGACCTTCAGTGCCCTGCTGCGCAACTGGATCATCGTTTACGTGGGCAATTTCGTTGGCTCGGTGGGTATGGCCCTGCTGGTCTTCTTGAGCAAACAATACACCTTCGGCGAGAACGCCATTGGCGCGGCGGCCCTGAAGATTGCCTATTCGAAAGTACACCTGGGCTTTGTCGAAGCCATTGCCCTGGGCATCTTGTGCAACGCGCTGGTGTGCCTGGCAGTGTGGATGACCTTCAGCGCCCGCAGCACCATCGACAAGATCGCCGCCATCATCTTCCCCATCACTGCCTTTGTGGCGGCAGGCTTCGAGCACAGCATTGCCAACATGTATTTCGTGCCCATTGCCCTCTTCATCAAAGATTTCGATCCTGCCTTTGTGGCCGCCATCGGCGCCAACATCGAGGGGCTGACCTGGGGCGCCTTCCTGCTGAACAACCTGCTGCCCGTGACGATCGGGAACATCATCGGCGGCGCAGGGTTGGTGGCAGCCACCTACTGGTTTGTTTTCCTGCGCGATCAGGATTAATCCAAGAAAGGAATTGAGCCATGAAAGCCTTTGCACTGATCAATATCCGCACCGGTGAAGTTCGCGATGTTGTGAAACAACTCGCCAAGGTGGAGGGCGTGATCGAGGCCCACACCACCTTTGGCCCTTACGACGCCATTGCCATCCTGGAGACCAGCGACCTGAACCACCTGGGGCGCATCATGACCCAGAGCATCCAGCCTATCCCGGGCGTGACCCATACCCTCACCTGCCTGTCTGTCGATATCGCCTAGGCGGCAAGCCATGCCCGGCATTATCGACCCCGAAACGGTCAATGCCTCTGCACTACCGGGGGTCTGGTCGCCGGTGCAATGGGAACTGAGTGAGCACGAGCGCATCCAGGAAATCAATAACCAGGCAACCGCCTCTCTGCTGGCTGCCGTGGATATGCCCGAGGCCATGCTGCGCCTGGCGCTCAACGAAACAGCCATCGAGCGCACCTTTGACCCGCCCGAGAACTACGACCCCGAACTGCAGGGCGAATGGGACGACAAGCTGATTACCTTCAAGTTCAAGCACCCGGTCGAACTGGTCAGCGTGGAGCGGGAAACTGATTATCTGTACGTGGAATACCGCTTTGGCGATCTGGGGTACTGGAAGGTCGAAATCGAGCCAGAAAAAATAACCATCCAGCGCGTCTGATTGAGAAACTTTCTAAAAAGAGTGTGCGGCGGGGTTTTCCCCGCCGCACACTCTTTTTTTACTCTGGTTCGGTGAATCTCCGTTTCCACTCGTAGAGCTTGTTCAGCGCCTCGATAGGCGAGAGGCCGTTAATATCCAGGGCCTTCAACTCTGCCAGCACCGGGTTCGTCTCAGGGAAGAGGGCTAACTGCCGGGGCAGGTCGGGCGAGATCTTGACCGCCTTGCCCGAGGATTTCTCCAACTGGCGCAAAATCTCCTCTGCCCGCGCCACCACCGGACGCGGCAGCCCGGCCAACTGGCCCACATGGATGCCATACGAACGGTCTGCGCCGCCCGGCACGATGGCGTGCAAGAAAACCACCTGCCCGCCGATCTCACTGACGGCCACATTATAGTTACGCACCCCCGGCAGCAGGTCTGCCAATTGCACCAATTCGTGATAGTGAGTGGCAAAGAGGGTTTTGGAGCGCAAACCAGGGTGGTTATGCAAATATTCGATCACCGCCCAGGCAATGGACACCCCATCGTAGGTGCTGGTGCCGCGGCCGATCTCATCCAGGATGAGCAAGCTGCGCGGCGTGGCATGGTGCAAAATACCCGCCGTCTCTACCATCTCCACCATAAAGGTCGATTGACCAGAGTGGATCTCATCCTGCGCGCCGATGCGGGTGAAGATGCGGTCCACCAGCCCGATGCGCGCCGAGGCCGCCGGCACGAAACTGCCGATCTGCGCCATCAGCACGATCAGGGCCACCTGGCGCAAATAGGTGGATTTGCCCGACATGTTCGGCCCGGTGATCACGCGCACGCGCTCGCCCTGCTCGTACACGGTATCGTTGGGCACAAAACGCTCGCCCTGCAGGGTATGCTCCACCACCGCATGGCGGCCTGCGTAGATCTCCAGCACATCCTCCTCCACCACCTCCGGGCAAACATATCCGTTCAGGGCAGCCACCTCGGCCAACGCGGTCAGCACATCCAGTGCCGCCAGGGTCTGGGCGGTGCCCAGCAAGCGGCTGGCCGAATCCGCCAGCCGCTCGCACAGCTCGCGGAACAAACGCGTCTCGATCTCGTGGAGGCGGTCTTCGGCGTTAAGCACCAGGGCTTCGTATTCCTTCATCTCAGGCGTAATGTAGCGCTCGGCATTGACCAGCGTCTGCTTGCGGATGTACTCTGCCGGGGCCAGTTCTGCATTGGCCCGGGTGATCTCGATGTAATAGCCGAATACCTTGTTATAGCCCACCTTGAGGGATTTGATCCCGGTGCGCTCACGCTCCACCGCTTCCAGGTTGGCAATCCACTCTCGGGCGTGGCGCGAGCGCTCCAGCACCCCGTCCAGTTCGGCAGAATAGCCGCCGCGGATAACACCCACGTTTTGCAGCGTGGCGGGCGGGTCATCGGCGATGGCTGCTTCAAGCAGTTCCAGTTCTGGGGCGCACAAGTTGAACCGCTCCAACAGGCCCGCCAGCGCGGCAGCCTGCTCTTGCAGCAGCGCGTGCAGGGCAGGCAGCCGCTGCAGCGTGCTGCGCATGGCCTGCAGGTCGCGCGGCTGGGCTGTGCCGCCCGCCACGCGGGTGGTCATCCGTTCCAGGTCGCCCAGAGGGCGCAACGCCGCCCGCACTTCTGCCCGCAGCAGGCCGCTATCAAAGAAAAACTGCACGCCCGCTTGCCGGGCGCGGATGCGCGCCACATCGAGCAGCGGCTTGCTCACCCACTGCCGGATCAGGCGCTTGCCCATGGGCGTAACCACCAGGTCCAGCTCTCCTAACAGCGAGCCATGCACCGCCCCGCCGCGGATCGTCTCGGTCAGTTCCAGGTTGCGGCGCGTCGGCGCGTCCAGGGTCATAAATTCAGATAGGCTGTAGGTATGCAGCCCAGCCAATAATTTGAGGGCAGCCGGCTGGGTTTGCGCCAGGTATTGCAAGATCGCCCCGGCGGCCTGCACCGCCAGGGGCATGCCGCGCAGTCCAAAACCATCCAACGAGGCCACGCCGAAGTGGTGCAGCAGTTCTTCCTGGCAGCGGCTCGTCTCGAAACGCCAGGCCGGCAAGACCGTGGCATGCCCAGGCAAGCCCGCGGGCAGTGTGTAGGCATCTGAATGCAGCACCTCCGCCGGGTGCAGGCGGGTGATCTCGGTGCGCACCAGCGCCCGGATATCTCCCCCATCCAGTTCCGTGGCTGAGAACTCGCCCGTGGTGATATCCACATACGCCACACCCGCGCGCTCTTCATTTGCCACTATGCTGGCCAGATAGTTGTTGGCATCCGTGGGCAGCAGGCCCGGCTCCACCACCGTCCCCGGCGTGACCACGCGCACCACCTTGCGCGGGAAAAGCCCCTTGATGGGCTGCTCGCCCATCTGCTCGCAAATGGCAACGTGAAAGCCGCGCTCGATCAGCCGCGCCAGGTAATTCTCGGCGGCGTGGTGCGGAATGCCCGCCATGGGCACACGCGCCCCTTTGGCCACATTGCGCGAAGTCAGCACGATATCCAATTCGCGGGAAGCCGTCTCCGCATCCTGATCAAACGTCTCGTAGAAATCGCCCAGGCGAAAGAACAGGATGGCATCGGGATACTGGCGCTTGATCTCCAGGTACTGCTTGCGAATGGGCGTAATATCTTCTTCCTTAGACATGCGGCCTCCTGAATCGAAACAACGGCGCAATCTGCGCAACACCATTCTATATGCGACAGGCCGTTTCGGCAAGTGAGACAGCAAAGGTTTCGGAAACATTGTTTTTTTTACCAACTGCGATATAATTACCTCACCATATTCTCACGAAAGGAGAACTTTCAATGGCAAGCGTAACTTTTGAGCACGTGTACAAGCGTTTCGGGGACGTTATTGCAGTTAACGACCTCAACATCCAAATTGCAGATAAGGAATTCCTGGTTTTGGTTGGGCCTTCGGGGTGCGGTAAAACCACCGCCCTGCGCTGCCTGGCCGGTCTGGAGGAGATCAGCGACGGTAAGATCATGATTGGCGATCGTATCGTCAATGATGTCGCTCCCAAAGACCGCGATATCGCCATGGTGTTCCAGTCCTACGCCCTCTATCCTCACATGAGCGTGTATGACAACATGGCCTTTGGCCTGAAACTGCGCAAGGTACCCAAAGACGAGATCAAGAAGAGAGTGGAGTTTGCTGCAACCACCCTGGGCATCGAGGCCCTGCTCGACCGCAAACCCCGCCAGCTATCCGGCGGTCAGCGGCAGCGTGTGGCAGTGGGGCGCGCCATCGTGCGCGAGCCGAAAGTTTTCCTCTTCGACGAGCCCCTCTCCAACCTGGATGCCAAGTTGCGCGTCGAAACCCGCGCCAACATCAGCAAACTGCACCAGCAGCTGCAAACCACCTTCATCTACGTGACCCACGACCAGGTGGAAGCCATGACCATGGCGACCCGCATCGCCGTGATCAACAAGGGCCTGCTCCAGCAAATCGACACGCCGCAGACCCTCTACGATCACCCCGATAACCTCTTTGTGGCTGGCTTCATCGGTTCCCCTTCGATGAACTTCTTCAAGGTCAAACTGGTGCGCGGCGATGGCAAACTCTTCATCGACGGCGGCTCATTCAAGGTCGAGGTTCCGCCGGAGCGCATGGACACCTACATGAAATACGATGGCAAGAGCGCCATCATGGGCATCCGCCCGGAAAACATCCACGACCCGCACTACCTGCCCACTGGCATCTTCCCCCAGCCCGTAGACGGCAAGGTAGAAGTGACAGAACTCATGGGGAATGAAATCTTCCTTCACGTCACCTCAGGCGAACACTTCTTTGTTGCCCGCGTGGATCCACGCACGAAGGTCAGCATGGGCGATGAGACCCACGTGATGTTCAACATGCACAACATGCACCTGTTCGATACCGAAACCGAACTGGCTATCCGCTAGGAGACCAGCTCATCATCAATCAAAACACCTCTCCTAGAGGTTGACCTTCCCGGAGGTTATCTCCGGGGAGGTGTTTTGATTGAAAGATTGCGAATTCGTTAGGAACCTTCATGAAACCAGCCCACACCCTTGTATTGCTCCGCCACGGTCAAAGCACCTGGAACCTGGAAAACCGCTTCACCGGTTGGACAGACGTGGGGCTTACCGAGCAAGGCGAAAAAGAAGCCCACGAAGCAGGCCGCCAACTCAAAGCCCAGGGCTTTGAATTTGACCTGGTATACACCTCGGTGCTGAAGCGCGCCATCAAGACCCTCTGGATCGCCATGGAAGAGATGGAGATGGAATGGCTGCCGGTCATCCGCGCCTGGCAATTGAACGAGCGTCATTACGGCGCCCTGCAAGGGCTGAACAAGGCCGAAATGGCGGTCAAGTTTGGCGAGGAGCAGGTCAAAATTTGGCGGCGCTCATACGATACCCAGCCGCCCGCCCTTGAGCAAGATGACCCGCGCCACCCCCGCTTCGACCGGCGCTACGCAACTCTCTCCGAGAGTGAGCTGCCCCGCACCGAATGCCTGAAAGATACCGTCAACCGCATGCTGCCGTATTGGCACAACACTATCGCCCCCTCTGTCCAGGCGGGGCAGCGCGTGCTGATTGTGGCGCATGGCAACAGCCTGCGCGCTCTGGTAAAATATCTGGATAATATCGCAGACGATGAGATCGTCGGCCTGAATATTCCCACCGGGGTACCGCTGGTGTACGAACTCGATCAGAACCTTCGACCGCTCCGGTCGTATTACCTGGGCGACCCAGAGGCTGTGCGCAAAGCCGCAGAGGCCGTCGCCAACCAGGGTAAAGCCCAATAGCCCCCTGCGGAGATGCCCACCGGGCAAGGTCGCAAACATAGGCATCAGGAGGTGAACATACCCATAAAACAAAAACATCTCACGGTCGATAGCCTGGCACACCTAACCAGGCGTAAACATTGTACAATTCTGAAAAAATATTACTAAGGAGAAGAAACATGAAACACGCACGCAAGTTTGGAATCGCGCTATTCAGCATCGTTATGATCATCAGCATTGTGGCCTGTGGTGGCACCGCAGCAACCCCCACCAACCCGCCCCAGCCCACCAACACGGCTGTGCCACCCGCGCCCACCAACACGGCTGTGCCACCTGCACCCACCAACACGGCTGTGCCCCCGGCGCCCACCGCAGATACCGGTGGCGGCGTCACCAGCCCGAATATCGTTGCCGGGCAGCTCAACGTTATCGCCGTTAATGGCTTCCAGGATGACTGGGGCGATTGGACGATCGTGGGCCTGATCAGCAACAACACCGAGCGCTTTGTCAACGACATTGAGGTTGAGGTGGAACTCTTCGACGCCAGCAACAACTCACTCTACGTCGACACCACCTACACCAGCCTGTACTCCATCGCTCCGGGCGAAGTGACCCCGTTCGAGATGTACGTCTGGGATGATGTTCCCGATGCAGCCACCTTCACCGCCACGATCACCGGCAATGGTACCTCCAGCGCCGAGCGCGGCACCGTAGAGATCACCAACTCGAGCATGGTGGCAGACTCATATGATGACATGCAGATCGTTGGCGAGATCACCAACAATTCCAATGATATCGTCTCGATCAACGGCATGGCCGCGGCCATCTTTGACGGCGCCGGCACCCTGATCGCCGCCGACAGCGTCAACTCCACCGTCCGCTACCTGGAACCCGGCGAAAGCGGGCCGTTCCGCATCAGCGTGGATGCCCCCGCCGACCAGATCGCCTCGCTGACCGATTACACTATCTATACCGACGCCCAGATCACCAGCGAAGTGGATAAATACGACCTGGCTATCTCCGAAACGCACTACGATTACATCGACGCCTACGATTACTTCCACCTCGTGGGCCAGATCACCAACAACAGCGACGCCTACATGAACGTCTCGCTGGTGGCGGGCCTTTACGACGCCAGCGGCAACGTGCTTGATGCCGCCACCGCTTCGCTGCCGGTCTACTCGCTGGCTCCGGGCGAAACCCTGCCCTACGACTTCGATTACTGGGGCCCGGTCAACTACGTGCCCGGCACCTACGACCTGGCGACCACCTACAACGTGTTCATTGACTGGTACTGGACCTGGGACACCACCACAGTGCTGGTCGACCTGACCACCAGCGGTGATGCCAACGAATTCGATAGCTACCGCGGCCTCTTCACCGGCCAGGTAGTCAATGGCACCGACGCTGAGATCGAGAGCGCCACCGTCATCGTGGCCCTGTACAAGGTTGGCACGGATGAACTGATCGCCGTCGGCTACGATTGGATCTTCGATACCATTGCCGTGGGCGGCACGGGAGACTACGAAGTGTACGTAGACATCCCGGCTGGTACCGTTGCCAGCGACGTGGAATACGTGCTGATCGTCAAGGGCGAGAAGTAAAACTTTTTCACCCCACCCTCCACCCCCGCCCCTCAAGGGGCGGGGATAATCATCAAAAAAAGGTTGTGTGCGGCGCAAAACGCCGCACACAACCTTTTTTTTGATCGATTTACCCCAATTGCAAGCCGGCTAAGAAACCTTATGACGGCGCGTAAGGAGCGCAGCCGCCAGGCCAAATAGAGCGGTCAGCCCGCCCACAACCAGGAAGGTGTCGCGCCAGAAGCGCTCTGGGAACAGGCGGATCAAAGTATCACTGTACGGGAAGCTCCAGGTGCCCGATTGGAAGAACACCTGGTGAAAAGCGACGAAGATGACCCCAAACGCCAGCGTCACAAAGGCCAGCACCAACCCGATCACGATCAGCGTCAGCCAGCCGCCGCGCCACAGCCCGGTGCGATACTCCTCCCACCAGCCCATGCGCCAGGCCAAGAGACCCAGCAGCAGCAACGCCGCCAGCGAGACGTACCACACACGCAGCGCCGCCTGCACCACGATCTTCACATCCAGCATGTGCTCCAACTCCCGCTCGTTGTACAGGCGGGTGCAGTCATCCATATCTGCACAGGAGTACGGCGGCGCCTGCTGCCCCTCGGGGAAGCGCAGATCACCCAGGAAGGAGAGATCAGCATCGTTCACCAGGTACTCAATGGCAACTTTGGAGTAATCCAGGCGGTCTTGCAGGGTGAAACCAAACGGATCCTCGGGGAAATCGGGCGTGCGGTATTCAAGCTCCACGTACCAGGGACCAAGCACAGCCCGCACGGCTGCCAGGGTCAGCGCCACCGGCATCAGCAAGGTCACCAACCAGGCCAGCACTTTCGGCAAACGTTTCGCAGCCATAGCTTAATACCCAATCCCTTCCAGATCACCAAACAAAACGTAGTTCAAGACCATATTATTGGTCACCCACTCAATCGGTGACCAATCATCGGTGTACACCCTTCCCGTAGCAGGCGTGTCCTGGCGGTTGCTCCAGGCAATCTGAATGGACTCCAGCAGCAGCGGGTGTGCCTGCCCGCTTTCTGTCAGCGATTCGTAGTTGGCCCGTAGGTTGTCAAAGCTGGTGGTTTGCACCGTGGCATACACAATGGTGTTGAACGAATAAGGCACATCGGCCACATGCACCGAGGGGAAGACGGTCTGGATGGTGCTGACCAGGTCATCGATCAAGCGGCGGTCGCTGGGCGAGCGGCCCACATTGATCACCATTACGCCATCTTCGGTCAAATGGTCGCGCACCATCTGAAAGAACTCCTGCGTGGTCAGGTGCACGGGGATGTACGGCGGGCGGTAAGCATCTACACCGATGACCGAGTAGCGCAGCCCCGAATGCTCCAGCCCCCAGCGCCCATCCTGCGGCAGGGCGCGCAGGTTGGGCATGGTCATGCCAAAATATGCCTCACCGACCTCAATGATCTGCGGGTCGATCTCAAAGCCATCGATGGGGATGGACCCAAACACAGCCGTCGCCTGGCGCGGGATGGTACCCGCGGCCAGCCCCACGATCGCCATGCTCTGAACGTCATCCGTGGAATAGGGTGCGGCATTGAAGAAGGGCGCCACCAAGAACTGCTGCCAGGGTCCGCCATAGTTCAGTTCGGTTTCGTGCCAGACGGAATGAATGCCCTGGCCTTCGTTCAGGCGCAGGTAGCGGTAACCGTCTCGCTCCAGCACCTGGATATAGTTATAAGCCGATTCGCTTTCATAGATCTGCCCGGCAGTGTTCTTGAGCGGCCCGGCAGCCCACAGGATCGTCAGCACGGCTAACACCAGCAGCATCCAGGTCCAGCGCAGCGCCTTGCGCCAGCCATCCTCCATCCACAGCCCCACCAGCGCCACCAGCACCAACACCGCACTGAAGATCAAGAAGGTGTAGGTGGTGCCAAAAACCGGGATCATCACCAGCACGGGCAGGAAGGTGCCCACGAAGGAGCCCAGTGTCGAGATGGCATAGATCTGCCCGGAGATGCGCCCCGCCTGGCGCGAGTCAACGATCGCCAGACGGATGGCAAAGGGCGAGATGGTGCCCAGCAGTGTGATCGGCACCACAAAGAGGATCAGCACGGTGGTAAATGAGCCCAACAAAACGCCCACCTGCAGTTGATCGAAGGCGTTTGCCGCCAGGCGCAGCACCGGGCGGGCCACAAAAGGCACCAGCCCGGCAGTGAAAGCCCCCCAGGCCAGCACGCCGTACATGGTGCGCGCATGCGGAGAGCGGTCTGCCCAGCGCCCGCCGATAAAATAGCCCACCGTCAGGTAGATCAAGATCAGGCCAATAATGCTGGCCCACACCAGGTTGCTGGTGCCAAACACGCTGCCCAGCAGGCGCGAGGCAGCAAATTCCAGCCCCAGTGTGGTCATGCCAGAGATGAACACAGTAAAGTAGATGTATCGTTTCATAGGCGTCGGGGGGATTATATCAAAGATGTGGGAAAAGGGTTGTTTTCGAGCGAAAAGCGCCCAAAACCAATCCTTTTCCCACAATACTCACCCCTTCTTCCCATTGCCCCATTCTCACAGGTTGCGTATAATTGACCTGATACATCCAAACTATTGTATCTTCTCAAAAAAAGGGAAGTGTGGGGTATTTTGGGCGAGCTTTGCTCGCCCAAAATACCCCACACCCCAGGTTATTGAGACGATACAAACTGTTCATCGAAAGGATAGAGAAATGCTTAAAGAATTCAAAGAATTCGCCATGCGTGGTAATGTGATCGATCTGGCCATCGGTGTGATCATCGGCGGAGCCTTTGGTAAAATTATCTCCTCCTTTGTTGCCGACGTGCTGATGCCCCCCATCAGCCTGCTGCTGGGGAAAGTCAACTTCGCGGACATGTTCATCACTCTCTCGGGCGAGAAGTTCACCACCCTCGAGGCAGCCAAAGCTGCCGGCGCGGTCACGCTCAATTACGGCGCTTTTATCAGCACCGTGATCGACTTCCTGATCGTGGCCTTTGTGATCTTCCTGGTTATCAAGCAGATCAATAAGATGAAGCCCAAGCCTGCGGTTGTCCCGGCTGAACCTACCGCCAAGGACTGCCCGTACTGCTTCACCGCCATCCCCATCAAAGCCACGCGCTGCCCGCACTGCACCTCAGAACTGAAATAAGGCGAGTTCGGCAATCAGATTTTAAATTGGTGATGATGAGCGGTTTTACTGCCCAGCATCACCATTAAAGAAAAACCTTGGTATCGCGGCACAAGCAGGTATTGGACCGAGCCATGCCCGGCCCAATACCTGCGCCGATATGGATCACCGGCGCCGCCAACCCTAACCCTAGCAGGAGACCGAATGACCAGGCAACTCACCGGAGCCCAAATCCGCCAGCTTTTTATTGACTACTTCGAAGAAGTCGGCCACACCTTCGTCCAATCCACCTCGCTTGTCCCCGGCGGCGACCAGACCTTGCTTTTCACCAATGCCGGTATGGTGCAGTTCAAGGATGTATTCCTTGGCACGGATAAGCGCCCCTACACCCGCGCCGCTAACTCGCAGAAATGCATGCGCGTGGCGGGCAAGCACAACGATCTGGACGATGTAGGCCGAGATGACACCCACCACACCTTCTTCGAGATGCTGGGCAACTGGTCTTTTGGGGATTATTACAAGCCCGAAGCCATCCAATGGGCCTGGGATCTGATCACCAATGTGCTCGAGATCCCCAAAGAGCACCTCTGGGCCACCTGCTTCCGTGACGACAAGGGCAATATCCCCGAAGACTCAGAAGCAGCCGCAGCCTGGCAAGCGCAGCCGGGTTTCCCGGCGGGGCATGTGCTCTTCTGCGGGCGCAAAGATAACTTTTGGGAAATGGCCGAAACCGGCCCCTGCGGCCCTTGCAGTGAGCTGCACATTGACCGCGGTGTGGAATTCTGCGATATGCAGGCTGTGCCCGGGCACGTCTGCGTGGTGAATGGCGATTGCAAGCGCTACCTGGAGTTGTGGAACCTGGTGTTCATCCAGTACAACCGCCTGGATGCCGAGCGCCTGGAGCCTCTGCCTGCCCGGCACGTGGATACTGGCATGGGCCTGGACCGCATCGTGGCGGTGCTGCAGAATGTCGATTCCAACTACCGCACTGACCTGTTCTGGCCGCTGATCGAGACCACCCAGGCGCTCACCGGCCACACCGACGCCGAGCGCGAGGCCAACTTCACCCCCTATCGTGTCATTGCCGATCACGCCCGAGCGGCCTCCTTCCTGGTGGCAGATGGCGTGGTGCCCGGTAACCTGGGGCGTAACTACATCACCCGCATGATCATCCGCCGCGCCTACCGTTTTGGCGGCAAGATCGGCCTGCAAGAGCCCTTCCTGGCCAAAGTGGCCGAGAAGGTCATCGATGGCTACAGCGCGGCTTACCCCGAATTACAGCGCAACCGCAGCGCCATCCTGACCGCCATTACCCGCGAGGAGGAGCAGTTCCAGCGCACCCTTGACCGGGCTACCGCCTACCTGGAGAACCTGCTGGACGATCTGCAGCAGGCGGGCCAACATATCCTTTCCGGCGAAAAAGCCGCCGATCTCTACACCACCTACGGTATGCCGCTGGAGATCACACGTGATATCGCCCGCGAGCGCGGCCTGGACGTGGACGAGGCCGGCTTCAAGCAAGCCATGGAAGAGCATCGCCTGGCCTCTGGCGCGGGCAAAGCCATGGGCGCACAGGGCGGCGAGGATGTGGACGTGTACCGCAACCTGCTGATCCATCTTCAGCAGAACGGCGGCCTGGGTGCGGAAGGCGTAGCCTACGACCCCTACACTCGCCTGGAAGTGAGCGGGCCGCTGCTGGCGCTGATCAGCCAGGGCCAGCCCATCTCTGAGGCGCAGACCGGCGAAAAGGTGGAAGTGATCCTGCCGGACACCTGCTTCTATATCGAGTCGGGTGGGCAGGTTTCAGATAATGGCATCATCCAGGCTGCCGACGGCGCCTGGGAGATCCAGGTCAGCGAGATGCGCAAGCCTGCCGCGGGCGTGATCGTGCACGTGGGGCGGGTGGCGCAGGGCAGTCCCCAGGTTGGCGAACAAGCCGTTGCCCGCGTCGACGCGGCGCGGCGGCGGGATATCATGCGCAACCACACTGCCACCCACTTGCTGCACGCCGAGCTGCGCGCCGAATTGGGCGACCACGCCCGCCAGGCTGGCTCGCTGGTAGCGCCGGACCGCCTGCGCTTTGATTTCACCCACCCCGAGGCAGTCACCGCCGAACAGTTGGCGCGCATCGAGGCCGGCATCAACCGCAGCATCCTGGGCAACTACCACCTTTCGATCGTCAGCAAGCCCCTGCAGCAGGCCATCCACGAGGGCGCCATGGCCCTCTTTGGCGAAAAGTACGCTGAGACCGTGCGCACCATCACCATCAACCCGCAGGAAGCGTATTCCTACGAGCTGTGCGGCGGCACACATGTGGATGAGACCGGCGATATTGGCCTGTGCCTGATCACCAGCGAGAGCAGCGTGGCTGCCGGCATCCGCCGCATTGAGGCGGTGACCGGGCGCGGCGCATATGAACTGGTGCAGCGCCGCTTCCAGGCCATGGAGCGCACTGCCTCGCTATTGGGCGCAACCCCCGATGGGCTGCCCGAGAAAGCCGCCTCCCTGCTGGAAGAACTGAGCCAGAGCCGCAAGCAGATCACCAGCCTGCGCCAGAGCCTGGTGGCTGAGGAATTTGAGCAGACCTTGAGCCGCACCACCCTGGTGAACGGCGTCAACGTCCTGTCGGTTGCACTGACCAACGCCGACCCCGACAGCCTGCACCAGATGGCAGACCGCTTCCGCCAGCACTTCCCCACCGCGGGCGTGGCCGTGCTGGCCTGCCTCAGCAGCGGGCGGCCCGCCCTGCTGGCTGTGGTCACCGACGACCTGGTAAAACGCGGCCTGCACGCCGGAGAACTGGTCAAGCATGTTGCCGCGCCGTTAGGCGGCAGCGGCGGCGGACGCCCCAACCTGGCCCAGGCCGGAGGTAAAGATGCCTCCCACCTTTCGCAAGCCCTGGATTCGGTAGCCGCCTGGGTGGCAGAAAAGATTCACGCATAAAGAACGGTCTCCTAAGCGAACAAGAGACCGTAAATGGGAGCGCAATATGGATAAACAGCAGGCAATTGATTTCATTTTAGAGCGCATCGCTCATGACTATACGCAAGAAGAGATCGTGCGTGATCTGTCGCGCCATCTCAAAGCCCCTCAGGATGTGCTCAATACCCTCGTGGCAAAGGTCGAAGCACAGCACCCACACATCCGCCCAGAGGCGCAGCCCGAGCCAACCGCGCAGGTGCCCGCTGACGAGGCAGCCGTGCCTGCCGCCCCGATCGAGGAGCTCCCCGCAGACCTGCCCTCCGCCTTCCTGAGCAATTTCGACGAGGCCGCCGCGCCGCCTGAGCCAGAACTGGCGCCCGTGCCTCCAGCGGAGATTGCCAGCACCCGCACCACCGCGCTGCCCAGCCCCGAGACGGGCACGATCGCCTCTGCCAAGGCTGCCCGGCAGGCTAAGCTTTTGGAAAACCATGAGCTGACCCAGGCCGTGCTTTCAATGTTCAAAAAAGGCCGCAAACGCAGCGAGATCACCATGTTCGTCTGCGAGCGAACGGGCATCGAATGGAGCCAGGCGCAGCGCTTTGTGGCCCAGGTGGAAGTGGATAAGTACAAGAGCATTTCCGCCCACAAAAACACCGGCATCATCATCTTTGGGATTCTCTTTGCCCTGGCGGGGCTGGCGGTGCTGCTTTTCGGCCTGTTCTCCCTGGCACCTTACCTGATGATCCTGTTCAACACCGAGATTGACATACCAGTCTATCTCAGCATGCGCCCCGATGCCGCGATCGGCATTCTGGTCACCGGCTTTGGCCTGCTGGTGGGCGGCATCGTTGGCACCATCCTGGCAATCCAGGGGCAGAGCAAAGCCTGAGCCGTGCTAGGACGCCCGGCCTGGCTGCCTGATCCGCGCCCATGAAAACGCAAATCCTGACCCTGGACGCTCATGATGATGTCATCTCGGTGCGTGACAAGATGGCCTGGGGGCAAACTGGGCGCATCTTGCTCGTCTGGCCTGAACACAGCCAGATCCTCACCCGCCGCATCGACCTGATCCTGCTGCAGCGGCACAGCGCCAGCATGGGCGCCCAGTTGGCCTTGGTGACTGACCACCCCCAGGTGATCGCCCATGCCGGGCAACTCGGCCTGCCGGTCTTTGGCACCCCTTTAGAAGCACAGACCGCCCACTGGCGCCCCAGCCGCAGGCGCAAAGCGCGCCCGCGCCGCCGGTCGCTGCGCCCCGACCTGGTCGCTTTGCGCCAGGAGGCACACCCGCCCGCCCCAACCTGGATGAACCACCCAGCCGCCCGGCTGATCCCCTTTGCTTTGAGCGTATTGGCACTGCTGGTCCTGACCGGATTCCTGCTGCCCGCTGCCCAGATCACCCTCACCCCCCAGGCCAGCAGCCAGAAAGTATCCCTGCCGGTCTCTGCCAGCGCCGCTATTCAGTCCGTTAACCTGGCTGGCTCGCTGCCCGCCCGGGCCGCCTCGGTGATCGTGGAGGCGCAAGACAGCCAGGCCAGCACCGGCACGGTGCTGATCCCGGTGCAGGCCGCCAGCGGGAGCGTGCGCTTCACCAACCTCACCAGCCAGTCGGTGACCATTCCGCAGGGCACAGTGGTCAGCACGCTGGGCGCCAATCCCATCCGCTTTGCCACCACGCGGGAAGTCACCGCTCCCGGCGGGCCCGGCTTGAGCATCACTGCATCAATCGGCGCCCTGCAGCCTGGTACTTCGGGCAACCTGCCCGCCCTCAGCCTGACCGCCATCGAAGGCGACCTGGGACTCAGCCTCTCGGTGACCAATCTCAGCGCCACCAGCGACGGCGCCGACAGCCCCGCCCCTGCCCCTACCGTACTCGACCAGGACATCCTTGCGCAGCGCATCCAGGCCACCCTGCAGCAGGCCGCTCTGGAAGATCTGCAAGCCAGCCTGGCAGAGGGTGACTATCTGCTGGCGCCCTCGCTGACCATTGTACAGGTGATCGAAGAGAGCATTATGCCTCCCCTGGGGCAGGCGGGTGAACAGGTAGAAATGACCCTGCAGGTGGAATACAGCGCCCTGATGGTCTCTGCCGCCGACCTGCAGGCCCTGGTGACGCCCATTCTGGATGCCAGCCTGCCGGAGGGCTTTATGGCGCTGCCGGGCAGCCTGGTGATCACCCCCGCATCTACCCCAACCCTGGACGACGAAGGCGCCGCTCACTGGAACATCCAGGCCAGCCGCGCCATCCAGTCTGAGATTTCCACTTCCCAGGCGGTGAACCTGGCGCTGGGGCTCTCCATCTCTCAGGCAGCCCAAAGTATGGCAGCAGAATTACCCCTGGGCGCCCCGCCGCAGGTCAGCGTTTCGCCTGCCTGGTGGCCGCGCCTGCCCTTCCTGCCCCTGCGCATCCAGGTGACCATTCTGGATGCACAGGGCAACCCTGCCAGCTTCACCCCATCCCCTGCCCCCGCCCCTCAAGGGGCGGGGGAAAACTGGCAAAAAGGGGTTGTTTGCGAGCGNNCGCTCGCAAACAACCCCTTTTTGCCGATATTCCCCGCTGGGGGAATAGGCCAATGAGAGTCCTGGCTGTTGACCCCGGAGAAAAACGCCTGGGCATCGCCATCAGCGATCCCACCGGCACGATCGCCAACCCGCTGACAGTTTTACGGCATGTGGCGCGTGCCATTGATGCCGCCGCCATCGCCGACCTGGCTCGCCAACACGAGGCCGGGCTGATCGTCATCGGGCAGGCGCTGGACGACGACGGGCAGGCCACACCACAATCGCGCCGCGCTGCCCGCCTGGCCGAGGCCGTACAATTGCAAAGCGACCTGCCCATCGCCCTGTGGGACGAAAGTGGCAGCACCCAGGCCGCCCGCCAGGCCCGCATCGCCATGGGCGTCCGGCGCAGCCAGCGCCGCGGCCACCTGGATGATCTGGCTGCCACGGTGATCCTGCAATCTTACCTGGACGCTCATCAGGATTGATATGACCAAACGCCGCCGCTCTTCATCCATCTGGGGGGCTTTCTTCTTGCCGTTGGTCGGGGGCTGCCTCGTCGCGGTCGTTGTGCTGCTCGCCAGCCTGTGGAGCATCACCACCCGCGCCGAAGAGCAGTTCGGCCCGCCCAGGCCTGGCATCAGCGCCAGCCAACGCCTGTTCCTCTCGACCACGCTGGTAACCCATGCCGATGACCTGCTCCAGCCCACCTACCCCGGCTCGCCGCTGGTGACGTTCGAGATTTCCCTGGGCGAGTCGATCCCCTCCATCACCGGGCGCCTATTGGGAGCCGGGCTGATCTCGGACCCCGGCGCGTTCCGCGCCTACTTGCAGTACACCGGTATGGATACCTCCCTGCAAGCCGGAGAGTACTCGCTCAGCGCCGGCATGACCCCGGTGGAAATTGCCCGGGCGCTGCAAACCACCCCCAGCGGCGCGGCCACGCTGACCATCCTGGCGGGCTGGCGCATCGAAGAGGTGGCTGCGGCCCTGCCCACCACCGGCCTGGAGATCAGCCCGGAGGAATTCCTGCAAGCCGCCCTGATCCAGCCGCAGGGCTACACCTTCTCGGAGCAGATCCCCTTTGCTACCACGGAGGGTTTTCTGATGCCCGGCGCCTATGAGTTGGAACGCCAGATCACCGCCAACCAGCTCATCGCCACCATCCTGGCTAACTTCGATGCCTCCATCAGCAGTGAGCTGCGCTCTGGCTTCGAGCAGCAGGGTCTGAGCCTGTACCAGGCGGTCACCCTGGCCTCCATCATCGAGCGCGAGGCCATCGTGGATGCTGAAATGCCCCTGATCGCTTCGGTGTTCTACAACCGCCTGGCCATCGGCGAGCGCCTGGCTGCCGACCCCACCGTGCAGTATGCCCTCGGCTATAACGAAAGCCAGGGGCTGTGGTGGACCAATCCGCTCTCGCTGCAAAACCTGGAATACGACTCACCCTACAACACCTACCGCTACACCGGCCTGCCCCCCGGGCCGATCTGCAACCCCGGCTTGACGGCCTTGAGCGCAGTGGCCTTCCCCGCCGAGACCCCCTACTACTACTTCCGCGCCGCCTGTGATGGTTCGGGGCTGCACCTCTTTGCCCGCACCTTTGCAGAGCACCTGGAGAACGCCTGTCCCTGATATGAAACTAGCCCTCAACTATTCCCCCGCCGCGGCTGCATTGGTAACCGACGGCTCGATCCACCTGGATCGCTTCAAAACCCCCGAATGGCCCTGGATGATCGACGAGGCCACCCTGCTGGCGCAGGTGAGCGTGCATTTCACCCTGGCTGCCGGGCGCAGCAGCCTGGGCGATACCGATTGGGCGCTGATCGACCGCCTGCTGGCAGAGACCGGTACCCCCTATGTCAACCTGCACCTCTGCCCGCTGGAAGAGGATTTCCCCGGCATGCCCGCCGATACCACTGAGCCTGCCCACCAACAGCGCGTGGCAGAGCGCGCCATCGCCGACGTGCAAACAGTGGCGAAACGCTACGGCGCTGAGCGCGTGATCGTGGAAAACGTGCCCTACCGCAGGGCAAAGGGCAGCACCGTGCGCCCGGCGGTCGAGCCGCAGGTGATCCAGGCCATCCTCAACGAAACCGGCTGCGGCCTGCTGCTGGATATCTCCCATGCGCGCATCGCCGCCCGCTCGCTGGGCATCGATGAACGCGCTTACATCGAGAGCCTGCCGATAGACCGGGTCAAAGAACTGCATTTCACCGGCCTGCACCGGCGCAATGGCGGTTGGGAAGATCACCTGGAAGCGCTGGACGCCGATTGGGTAGAGTTGGAATGGGTGCTGGGGCGCATTCGCCAGGGCGCCTGGGCGCATCCCTGGCAATTGGCCTTCGAGTACGGCGGTGTGGGTGAGATCTTCGAGTGGCGCACCAAGCCCGCCATCATCCAGGCGCAGGTGCCGCGCCTGTACGGCATGGTGCACGCTCTCGACGAGGTTCAGGCCGCCTGAAGCGCCTGCTTTGCCAGGGCAATCGCCCCTAGCCCGCCCGCCTGGCTGCCCAACCCCGGCGGCACAATGTACTGATCAATTTGCTCGAGGATTTGCGGCGATTGCACGTAACCGTTCAGACACTGCTGCACCTTTTGGCGCACCAGCGGGAACATGTGCATCTGCTGCATCACGCCTCCCCCCAGGATCACCCGCTGCGGCGAAAAACTCAGGATCATGTTGCTGACCCCCAGCGCCAGGTAGTGCGCTTCCAGGTCCCAGGCGGGGTGTTCCGGCGGGAGCGTTTCGGCGCGCTGGCCCCAGCGCTTGCCCATCGAGGGGCCTGTCGCCAGGCCCTCCAGGCAGTCGCCGTGATACGGGCACACGCCGGGGAAATCGTCCCGCTTCCAATCGTGCGGGATGAGCATGTGCCCCATCTCGGGGTGCACCAGGCCGTGCAGCAGCCGCCCGTTGACCATCGCCCCGCCGCCAATGCCCGTGCCCACCGTCAGGTAGATGAATGTGTCCAATCCTTGCGCCGCACCCCAGCGCCATTCCCCCAGCGCCGCGGCGTTGACATCCGTATCGAAGCCCACCGGCAGCTCCAGCGCAGCCCGCATCGCCCCAACGAAATCCGTGTTAGCCCAGCCCGGCTTGGGTGTGGAGGTGATGTAGCCGTAAGTGGGCGAGCCGGGCAGCGGGTCGAGCGGGCCAAACGCGCCGATGCCCAGCGCGGCCAGCCGCCCATGCTCCGCCTCCACCTGGCGGAAAAAGGCCACCGCCCGGGCAAACGTCTCGGCGGGCGTGGTGGTGGGGAAGCGCGCCTCCGCCCGGATATCGCCCGGCCCGCCCGCCGCAATGCAGACAAACTTTGTGCCCCCCGCCTCGATCCCGCCGTAGAGTATGTCACAAAGGGGTGATTGCGGGCGCTGCGCGCCCGCAATCACCCCTTTGTGACTGTTCTCCCCCGCCCCTTGAGGGGCGGGGG
>DIXA01000017.1:0-43721 GCA_002428565.1 Anaerolineales bacterium UBA6092
AATGTGACATTGTCAAAGTAGTTACAGACGAGCGATTACAGATATTCGCTGGGGTTAATAATTATTGGTATCCCAAACTGGCCTATAGCCCTAACCGGGAAGTAGTCGCAATAAGTTACGACTACGGGGTCACTTTTTACTGTGTGAGTACTGGTGCCCCCATTTACGTTTATGATAACACTGTAAGCTTTGTTGAATTGTCATTCAGCCCCGACGGGAAATACCTAGCCATCGGAAATGATGATGGTAATCTTTGGCTATGGGACGTAAGCTCAATCACATCGGCATCATCCTGCACCGTTCCCCCCGGTGGTTAGGAAAACTTGTTCCCAGAGACAGAATAGCCCACACCAAAGATATGGATAGATCATTCCATTCAGGAGACCCCATGCAAACAGAAATCACACAACCTGGAAAACTGCTCGACCCGCACGGAAAGCTGACCCAGCCCGGCTGGATGCGCCAACCGCTGCAGGATTGCAACCTGGAAGATGCCCGCTTCTACGCTCTGCGCCCCTTGCAGCGCTTCCGCATCAAGCGTTGGGATTACTACGCCTTCTTCACCCCGCGGCGTTTCTTCTCCGCCACCATCGCCGACCTGGGCTACGCCGGCAACATTTTCGTCTACACCCTCGATTTCAGCAGCGGCGACCTGCACGAGGAAGGACTGGTCATCCCGCTGGGCAGCGGCATTGCCCTGCCGCGTAACAGCACCCAGGGCGCATCCACCTTTGAGGGCCAGGGAGCGCGGCTTTCGTTCCAGGTGGCTGACGAGACGCGCAAGGTTTCGGTCAACTGGCCGGGCTTCCACGATGGGCGCGGCATCCAGGCAGAGATCAGCCTGCGCTGCCCGCCAGAGCACGAGTCGATGACCATCGTCATCCCCATCGAACAGAAGCGCTTTTACTACAACCGCAAGATCAACTGCCTGCCCGCCGAGGGCTATATCCAGTACGGCGATGAGCGCGAGGAGCTGCACCCGCACGAGTCACTCGGCTCACTGGACTGGGGCCGCGGCGTGTGGGCTTACCGCTCCTTCTGGAACTGGGCCAGCGCTTCGGGATTCCTGCCCGATGGCCGCCGCGTGGGCCTGAACCTGGGCATGGGCTTTGGCGATACCTCCGCCGCCACCGAGAACTGCCTCATCCTGGATGGGCGCATCCACAAGCTGGGGCAGGTGCGCTTTGACTACACCTCCAGCGATTACATGAAACCCTGGAAATTCAGCGATGACGAAGGCCGCCTGGATCTGACCTTCACCCCCTTCAAGGATCGCCTCGCCACCACCAACCTGGGCGTCATCTTCAGCGAGGTGCACCAGATGTTCGGGCGCTATGCCGGGCGGGTGGTTGCCGATGACGGCGAGACGATCCAACTTGCTGGCCTGATCGGTTTTGCTGAAGAACACCAGGCGCGCTGGTAAAGCTATTTGTCGAAACAGAAGGTTCGCAGCGGGCGAATGCCTGCTGCGAACCTTTTGTTTGCAATACGTGCGCCCGGCACACCCCGAAAGGCAAATTTTCGGGATGTGCCGGGCCTTGCACTTTCTAGTGTTGTCGATTCAAAACCGGCAGGTAGATACGGAGGAAGGCAGGAGTGACATGCACAATGCCCTCCACCTCATCCGGGTCGCCGTATGGCCCAACTACCGTGAGGGTCACCACGTAGTCGCCCGCCACCGTGTAGATATGCACGGGGTTGGTTTCCGTGCTGTTGGGCGTACCGTCACCGAAGTCCCAGGTGTAGGCCAGAGGGCCGGAGCCGGTGCTCAGGTTGGTGAAGGTCACCACCTCACCGGCCTTGACGGTGATCTCCAGCGGAACGAAGTTCGCCACCACCGGCACGAAGACCGTCAGCGCCGCCTCGTACTCAGCCACCCCGCACACGCCGGTAGCCCACAGCGTGATCGTGTAAGTGCCCGCCGCGGCGTAAGTGTGTACGGGATGCTCCAGCGTGGAGGTGATCCCATCGCCAAACCTCCACTGGTAGCTGTCAGCGTTCGTTGAGGTGTTGGTAAAGGTCACCGTCAGCAGGTCAGCCAGGTAGTCAAACGCGGCCATCGGCACCAGCACATCCACTGTCTGCTGCACGGTGCTGGTCAGGCCGGTTTGCGCCTGCGTGATCGTCAGCGTGACGAGATAGCTCCCTGGGCCAGCATACAGATGCGTTGGGTGCTGCTCGGTAGAAGTGTTCCCGTCGCCAAAGTCCCACAGCCATTCGGCCACCTCAGGCATGCCCGGATCACTGGTATCGGTGAACACAACCGTCTCACCCAGGCAGAGCGGGGCATTGTGCAGGAAGGCAGCCGTGGGGGCGATGAACTGATCCACGATGTGCATGGTGGTGGGGATCGTTTGAGTCCCCTCGTCAGCATTGTTGACAATTTGCAAGGTGGCAGTGTAGGTGCCCAGCGGCATGGGGGTCGTATCCGTATGCAGCGCGGTGAACAGAATTTCGACGTTCGCACTGCTCAACGCCGGGACGGTCCCGCTGATCGGCTCCTCCCACACCCAGGGCACATCACCGGGTGAACCTCCGAAGGCGATGTTATCGAACAGCTCGCCGTATGAATTGCCATAATCGTCGGTGCGGATGCGGGTGATAGGTACATCGTCAGACGAAACACCCCAGAAGGTGCCCGTCGTGCTGGCCGCAACCGAGGTCTGCCCGATCAGCACATCCCCCGGCCCATAGATGTAGATATCAAAAGTGGCCGCGCCCATCGGGCTCCACAGCTCGAAACCAACCGCGTAGACAGGCCCCCCATAGAAAGTGAGATCATGGTCGTCAGGGAACGTGTTGGGGCCAGCGAGCGGGGTGGGATTTCCCACAACGCCAGCACCCAGGACAACCATCGTATTCACCGGATCAACATTCATCAAGCGGATCCCGTCCAGGATGCCGCCCGGGGCGAAGCAGGCATTGTTGGTGCTGCTGTCAAAGGGCCCGCTGCAGTCCAACACAGCGCCAGGCGCAACGAGCGTACTATCAAAGCCCTCCACTGGTAAACCGGGGTTGTCGCTGTCGAAAGCAGGGCGATCTCCATAGAAAGTGAGCCCGTTGATACCCGCATAGCGCGCCGGGGCGACCGGCAGGTCAGCGCCGGGGGCCGGAGCAGCTTGCAAGCCCGCATCGGTAAAGGCCTGGCTCGCTGCCGGGATGGTGGTCAGGATCGGAGGCGTGTATCCAGCCAGTGTTGAGGTGATGTAGCCGCCCTCCTGTTCGGCGATCCAAAAGCCCAGGTCCTGGCTGCCTCCGTTCAGGAGATTCAAGCCGGTAGGATGGGTGTAGACCTCCGTACCGGTGATCACCCACACCTCAAACTCCTGCGGGTCGATCGCAATGCAGGCCCGGTCTGGCACCAGGTTGACATCCAGTGCCGTGACCTGGCCGATGACGATATCCACAGTGGTTGTGTAAAGCAGGTAGCCCGGCGCAGAAACATCCACTTCGAAGGTGCCGGGCAGCAGCCAGATGCCGTATGCCCCCGTGCTCGGGTCGCTGGAGGTTTCGGAGATAGGCAATCCGCCGATGATCGTGATATCGGCTCCGACGCCTGCCGCGGTGCAGTTATCAAGCACGGTTCCAACCAACTGGCCCATTTCTGCATACGACGCCACGGTGAGCACAACCTCGTATTCATCCACCCCGCATCCATTGGTGACCCACAGAGTGACGGCGTAAGTGCCCGAAGCAGCATAGATGTGAACAGGAGTGGCCTCCGTGGAGGTGATGCCATCGCCAAAGTCCCACAGGTAGTCGATCGGCAAAGCGCCTTCGACCGTCGGCGTGAATGCCACCACCAGTTCGTCAGCAGAATAGGCCACATCCAGGACATCCACCGGCTGGAGCACCGTCATCGCCACTGGCACGTTGAGCAATGGGGTATTGAGCGCATTGCTGGCAATTCCAAACACCGTGTAGTAGCTGCCCCAATCCAGCCCGGTCGAGTCAAAGGTGGCGGTAATTTCCTGGCAGGTATCTGCCGCGGGGCTGCCCGAGGTGGGGTCAAGGGAAAGCCAGGGAACGTCGCCCCCAGTCACCAGGGTGAAGTAGTAGGGCGAGAAAGCGCCGCTGGCATAGGTATTGTTGATCGTCGGCGCGGGCGGGTAGCCAGCCAGGCTGGCTGGCATGCCGGTGTGCAGCGTGCCCATACACGGCACCGAGATGGGGGTTACCTCATTGCTGCGGTAATAATTGGCAGCGCCGTTCCAGCTGGCCCCAACGTAGTAGAACTTACCCGCCTCCAGGAGCACGTTGATCGGCCCCGAACTGTACCAACCCTCGCCGGGGCCCAGGTTGAACACCTGGTTCTGGTGGATCTGGGTGTATGCCCCGGTGACAGCATTGCCCTCATAGACAACAAAGTAGGCATCCGTGGCTGCGCTAAAGTTGAGGTAGACGCGTATCTCACTCAGAACCTTGTCTTGAGTCGCCTCGAAAATGTTGCCACGGTCGCGTGTGCCGCCAGGGCCCCAGGGGCTGGCTGTGCTGCCGATGGAGGCCTCACAGATTGCTTGCAGGTTCCAGTCCAGCGGCGCGCCGCTGCCCAGGTTGCATACCTCCAGAGGCTGGGTTACAACCTCATTGGGGCATACCTCAGCCGCAAGGCTGGCAGGATCCACCGCGATACAAGGCCCATTGGGGGTCAGTTCAACATCCAGGGTGGTAGTTTGCCCGGCAGTCACGCTGAGGGTCGCCGTATAAGGCAGGTGATCGGCGGCAGTATATGCCACCTGGTAGGTGCCAGCGGTCAACCAGGCAGAGTAGTAGCCCGAGTCCGGATCGCTGCTGGTTTGGGTGATCGGCACGCCCCCGGTGATCGTGACGGTGGCTTCCAGAGCCTCTCCGGTGCAGCGATCAACAATGGTACCGTTCAGCAAGCCCATATCAGCCGAGGGCAGCACGGTCATCGTCACCGACACTTCCACCCAGGAGTCGCCATCCACGCGCAGCGTCATGTTGTAGTCGCCGGGCTGGGTAACACCCACCGCCGCGGTGGCAGTGAAGGTGGCCGTGCCGTTGATAAAGGAGGTCGCCGGTACGGTGCCACTGATGGGCTCGATGGCGAACCAGGGCACATCACCTGGCGATAGGTAGGCCATCACCTGCGCCACCAGTTCGGTTTCATCGGCCTGATCCAAAATATTCTGAAAGTCCCAGGAGGTGTAGATGGCTTTGTAGCTGGCGCGTTCTAACGCCACGCCAGCCGAGCTACCGCTGGTAAACTCAAAGATTTCCACACCCTCTGCACCCACGGTGAAGTAGTCCGGGTAGGGGTCAGCGGTGATATCGGGGTTGAGCCCAGCCATGATATCCAGGCCGGTCACCACACCATCGCCGCCGTTATCGCCGTTATAGGTGGCCTGCAGGTAGGTCTGGTAGAAAACGCTCGCGTTATTGGAGAAACCCAGATCGTTATCCGAGATGTACAGGCGGCCACCGTTGTCCAAATACTCGATCAAATCATCGGTATAGGTGGAGGTGGTATTGCCAGCCCAGAAGACCGCCTGGTACGCCAGGATATCTGCCACAGGCATACTCTCGAAGACCCCCGCAGTGACGCGCAGGAAGGTGTAGCCATTGGCGGTCAGGGCGGCTTCCATGGCGGTGGCCGCCGTGGTGTCAGGAGCCACCACCAGCACATCTTCGCCTGCCTGGACCATCGTTTCCGGGATCTCGATGAACTCGTACTCGTAGGCGGTGGTCTGGTTGTTGGTCAGCGTCACCGGGACGGTACCGTTATCGCCCATGGTCAGGGTAATCGTCAGTGGGGATGGATCGAACGCTACAGCATTCCACAAGGCAAAATCCTGCTGCAGTTCATCGCCAATACTCAGCGTCACAGAAGCCGTCTGGGGTAGATAGTTAGTGGCCGTCGCGGTGATCACATAAGAATCCGGATCCAGGTACAGTTCATAGTAGCCGTCGGCCGGGTTGGTAGTCGTCGATGCGCCGTTATCCGTGGAGATGGTGGCAGCCAGGCCGGCGCCCGTATCGGCGCTGGTCACGTAGCCATAGAGCCGTGCCTGCGGCGCCAGCGCGAAATCAAGCGTCTCGACTGTCCCCGAGACGATCTCAACGTTAGCGACCGACTCGGCCACATAATGGAGAGATGCCGCGGTCACCGTGTAGGTGCCCACCGGGAGGGGTAAAGTAAAGAAGCCATTCGCATCCGTCTGCGCATGGAACCACCCGCTTGAGACGGTGGCCCCCGCGATGGGCAGGGTGGTCAATTCGTCGGTAACGTACCCTTCCAGGCTGCCGCTTGCGCCGGTGGTGACCTGAATGGTATCCACGCTTTGGGTGTTATATTCGCCGCCCGTGGCCGCGCTGAAGCCGAAGTAGCCAGTGAAGGGTGTGTAATTCGGGATGGCGTAATGATTGATCAGTGTTGCGCCATCCAGGATCACCGTGATCACACCGGCTTCCAGCCTTACTTCTGCCGCATGCCAGGCATTGTCTTCCAGGTGGATTGTGCTGGCCTGCACCAGGCGGGTAGTATGATTCCCGTGCGCCAGGTACACCTCGCTGTTATAGTTCGGGTAGGTGTCAAAGGCCACAAAGTACCCCCCCGGGCAGCTTGCATCCAGGGTGCCGCCCAAGTCAGGTGCGTAATCATACACCGGGCAGAAGTGGAAGGCCAGGCCGTCTGCGCCGCCGCCATCACCATCCGTTCCCAGGTTGATCGAAAACGTGGCGCTGAACACATCCATCAGTGTGGGGGTCAGGTAAAAGATGCGCCCACGCTCGTCCCCTGCGTTCTCGGTCAGCAGGAAGGTATCGGTCATCACAACGCCCGATCCAGGTGTGGCAGTGATATAGTACGAGGCGGGCGAGAATGGAGCCGAGAAATCCTCGCTCCAAAAGAGGGTCTCCTCCGGTTGGTTGGGCTGAGCGGCTGCCGGTGCAGGAAAAGCCAGCCAGGCAATCACCAGGCCCAGGCCCAATAACAGAGGAAGACAGGTAAGAGGTAGTAATTTTCTCCTTTTCATCAGCTTTGTCTCCTAATGAAGCAGATAAGAATTAATTTAAGGTTGAGTGATTGATGTTGCTGTCTTCACCACCCGGCAACAGCAATGTTGGCGATGATTGTCACCACAGGTCATGGGCATGGATTTCCATTCCACCTCCCCGCCTATATATTAACTAATTCTTAATCAACGATTCTATTGTAGCAAATATAGCAAAAATATCAATCAGCAATTGGCCCAAACGCGCAATGTGCTATAATCGAATCCGCACAACCTGCCCCCTCTCCCCATCGAGGTGACCGATGAGCATCTCTCGCCGTGATTTCATGAAAATTTTTGGAGCCGCCGCGGCCTCCCTCCTGGTGACGCGCTGCAAAGCCACCACGCCAACGCCCACCTGTTACGAACCCCTCCCCCCCACTGCCCTGCCCCCCACCGCTATCGACCGGCTGCGCACCTGCTGGCAGGGCTTTGGCGACCTGGCCCAGGCCACCAGCGCCGATCCCGGCCAGGGGAACGGCAGCTACGAGAACGCCATCGGCCAGCAGATGATGACCGAACACAAGGCCGCGCTGAATGAACTGCTGGCTGCCGGGGAAATCACCCAGCCGGTTGCCGACCTGGTGCAGGAAGCCTACGATGCCGCTGTATACCACGTGTGGCGCTCCAACGTGCCCATCACCTGCTACGAACCCGTGTGGGTTGATTACGCGCCCGTTGGCGCAAACGTGCTGGTGAAGCAAGCCGACCTCCTCAGCGAAATCGCCAGCCAGGGCGAGATCGACCCGGAAACGCTTGCCAAAGCCCAGGCCGCCCTCGAGCATGACATGGCCTTTTACGAACTGACCGACGAAGAGGTTCATGCCCTATATGAGCGCATCCAGGCGGCCGCCCAAGAGCAAGGCCAGCCCATCCCTGCCTTTGACGCCGTGGAACTGGAAGTGTCTCTTGATGCTCAGGAAGCGGCGCGCTTTATCATCGCCCTCCTGACCGGGAAATGAGCCAGCCGCGGCCTCACCTGCAATCACTGATCTTCGAGGTCACCCAACGCTGTAACCACACCTGCCTGCATTGCTATAACGTCTGGCAAGGCCCAAACAGCCCGCGCCCGCCCTATCCCCGCGGCGAGCTGGACACACCCCAAACGCTGCACCTGCTGGAGAAAGTCCTGGATGAAATTGACTGCCACCACGTGACCATCACGGGCGGCGAGCCCTTGCTGCGCAGCGACTTGCCAGAAATTCTCAACTTCCTGAAAACCCGCCACATCCAGATCACCCTGATCAGCAACGGCCGCCTGCTGGATGAGCCCACCGTGATTTCCATGCTCCAATACGGCGTGGGCTTGTTCGAGCTGCCCCTGCTCAGCCATCAGCGCACCCTCCATGACCGGCTTTCGGGCGCACCGGGCGCCTGGGATGCCGTGCTGGCCGCCATGGCCAATATCCGCCTGCACCGCGGGCAGTTTGCTGCCGCCTTAGTCGCCACCCGCCTGAATATCGAGCACCTGTACGAAACGCTGCGTCTAGCAGCCGCTTTCGGCGCACGCGCGGCCATGCTCAACCGCTTCAACGCCGGCGGACGCGGGCGGGATCACCTGGAACTGCTGCTGCCCACCGTCGAGCAGGTGCGCCAGGCGCTGGAAACCGCCAACGCCGCCGCGGCCGAGCTGCGCTTGCCCATCGCCTGTTCCATCCCCATCCAGCCCTGCCTGATCGATACGAGCACTTACGCCAACCTGGGCTTTGGCTACTGCGCCGCCGGCAGCCAGCGCGCCTATTACACCCTGGACCCGCTGGGCAACCTGCGCCCCTGCAATCATACCGATCTCATCTTGGGAAACCTGCTAACAGAAACTTTTACTGAAATTACCTCCCCTGAGCGCATGCAGACATTTACCCAGGCTATCCCGGTCTTCTGCACCACCTGCAAACGGCGCTTGCAATGCCAGGGAGGCTGCAAAGCCGCCGCCCAGGTCTGTTATGGCTCGCTCGAACTGGAAGAGCCTTTTTTACATTGCAATATCGAGAGCGCAAAGGTTATGAAGTAACCGGAAAGCCGCACCAGGAACAGCAATACAGCCCATCCGCTCGGCCTTCTGCCACCACACACGCCGTGTAGGGGAAACCGTGTTCAGCAGCAAAGGCATGATCGACATTCTTCAAGACAACCGGCAGCATGGCCCTATACAGGCCGCCATGTGACACACAGAGCAGGTTTTGATCGGCAGCGCCAGCCTGTGCCACCAATCCATCGATAAACGGAACAAAACGCGCCTGTATTTCGAGCAAGCTTTCACCACCGGGAAGCTTGCTCTCCCATTTGTGATGTACGAACCAATCTTCCTGCACCTGACGATGCACCTCCCACCCCGCCGGATCCGTCGTTCCTTCGTAGATGCCAACACTCCATTCGCGTAACGCCTCACTGGTTTCCAGCGGCGCATCCAGGTGTTCAGCCAAAATCTGCGCCGTCTGCAATGCCCTCAAGATTGGGCTGGTGTAGATAAGGGAAAACCGTTGACCGCTCAGGCTGCACGCCAATGTTTGGGCCTGCGTCCGCCCCTCTTCGGTCAGAGGGTGCTTGCAGCCGCTGTTCGAAAACTCGCGCAGCAAATTCGCCGCACTTTCGCCATGCCGCACAAAATAGAGTCGCATCGTTTTACCTCAGCTCATTTTCCGCGGAAAGAACATTCTCAAAGTTTACCCCGATTTCCTGCGCCGCGCAAACCGGGCGCGGCCGGATGACGGTTCACTTTCTGCAACGACCGCGCTTGACGATTTGCCGGAATTCGCTTAGGATGGTTACTGTGAAATCACCCCGCCGGCAGGCAATTGGGCGCTGGGGCGAGACCGCCGCCGCGCAGTACCTGACTTCTCTTGGCTACGAGATCCTGGAGCGCAACCTGCGCACCCCCTATGGCGAGATCGATTTGATTGCCCGCATCCAGGATACCATCGTTTTCGTCGAGGTGAAGGCGCGCCTGAGCGCCAGCCTGGGCCCGCCCGAGGTATCTGTGGGTCCGCGCAAGCAAGCCCACATGCTCGCCTGCGCCCAATCTTACATCCAGGAGCATCCGGGGCAGGCTGCCGGGTGGCGCATCGATGTTATCACCGTGCAGCGCCAACCCGCAGGCCAGCCGCCCCTGATCACCCATTTTGAAAATGCCCTCTCCTGAACCCCGCCTGATCGTGATCCTCGGCCCAACCGCGGTTGGCAAAACAGAAATTGCCCTGACCCTGGCAGAACGGCTGGGTGGCGAGATCATCTCCGCCGACTCGCGCCTGTTCTACCGCGGCCTGGATATCGGCACCGCCAAGCCCACCCCCGCCGAGCTGGCCCGCGTGCCGCACCACCTGATCGACGTGGCCCCCCCAGACGAGGTCTGGAACCTGGCCTTATTCCAGCAAAAAGTCCACCAGGCCATCCTGGAGATCAACCAGCGCACCCGCCTGCCCTTTTTGGTGGGTGGCACCGGGCAGTACATCCACGCTGTGCTGGAAGGTTGGCAGATCCCCAATACCCAGCCCGATCCGCGCCTGCGCCGCCTCCTGGAAGAATGGGGCGCACAGATCGGGCATCTGGCGCTGCACCAGCGCCTGAGCGTGCTGGACCCCGCCGCCGCCCAGGCGATTGACCCCAGCAACATGCGCCGCACCGTGCGCGCCCTGGAGGTGATCTTGAGCAGCGGGCGGCGCTTCTCTGCTCAGCAGTTACGCCAGACGCCCCTCTACCACGTCCTACAGGTGGGGCTGTGGCGGCCGCGCCCCGAGCTGTATGCCCGCATCGATGCCCGCATCGAGGCCATGCTGGCGGCGGGCTTTGTGGAAGAGGTGCGCGGCCTGCTGGCACAGGGCTACGCCTCCGATCTGCCCACCCTTTCAGCCATCGGCTATGCGGAGGTGGCCCAATACCTGCAGGGGCAGATCAGCCTGGATGAGGCAGCGATGCTGATGAAACGGCGCACGCGCGTCTTTGTCCGCCGCCAGGCCAACTGGTTCAAAGAAAACGACCCCAACATTCGTTGGTTTCGCGTCGCAGATGACACCGTGGATGAAGTCGAATCGGCCATTCGAGAATGGCTTACTACCAATACAGGAGAACACAATGGATGAGCGCCCGTGGTTGGAACAATATGACGAGGGGGTGCCCGCTCACATCGAGGTGCCGCCCGTGCCGGTCTTCCATTTCCTGGAGGAGGCGGCGCGTACCTCTCCCAACGCTCCCTGCGCAGTCTTCAAAGGCGCCTCCATCTCTTTCAAGGAGATGAACGAACTGACCGACCGCATGGCTGCCGCCCTGGCTGACCTGGGGCTCAAGCCGGGTGAGCGCGTGGGCATTCTCATGCCCAACATCCCCCAGTTTGTCATCGCTTACTTTGGCATCCTCAAGGCGGGCGGCGTAGTGGTGGCGATCAACCCGCTCTACACTGCCCGTGAGATCCAGGCCATGGCGCAAGATGCCGGGATCAAGATCGCCATCGCCGCCAGCCCGGCTTACCCCGCCCTGAAGGAAGCCCAGCCGCAAACGCAGATCGAGACCGTCATCCTGACCAGCCCCAACGACTACCTTCCGGCTGTGTTATGGTTCCTCTACAACTGGTCGAAGGAAAAGAAGAATATCGGGCGCACCCAGGCCGCGCCGGGCGACCTGTGGTTCAAAGACCTGCTGGCCCGCTACGACCCGGAAGACCGCCCGGAAGTGAAGGTCGGCCCGGAGGATGTGGCGCTCTTCCAGTACAGCGGCGGCACCACCGGCACTCCCAAAGCGGCCGTGGCCTTGCACCGTAACCTGGTTGCCAACGCCCTGCAGTTCCGCCGCTGGCTGGTGGGTACGCAGGATGGCAAGGAAACCATCCTGGTTGCTATCCCCCTTTATCACGTGTACGGCATGGTGCTGGGCATGCTCCTGGCGCTGTACAGCCGGGCGCGCATGGTGCTCATCCCCAACCCGCGCGACCTGCCAGAGTTATTGAAGAGCATCCAGAAATACAAGGTCAGCATCTTCCCCGGCGTGCCCACGCTGTACAACGCCATCAACAACCACCCGGACGTGCAGGCCGGCAAATACAACCTGAGCACCATCACCGCCTGCATCTCTGGCTCTGCCCCACTGTTGAGCGAGACCAAAGCGCGTTTCGAGGCGCTGACCGGCGGCAAGCTGATGGAGGGCTACGGCCTCTCCGAGGCGCCCACCGCCACCCACTGCAACCCCATGCTCGGCGAGAACCGCACCGGCTCGATCGGCCTGCCGCTGCCCGACGTGGACTGCCGCATCGTCAGCCTGCAAGATGGCCTCACCCCGCTGCCTCCCGGCGAGGCGGGCGAGATGATCGTGCGCAGCCCGCAGGTAATGCAGGGCTACCACAACCTGCCCGAAGAAACCGCCCTGGCCTTACGCGAGGGCTGGCTGTACACCGGCGACATCGCCCGCATGGACGATGACGGCTATTTCTATATCATAGACCGCAAGAAAGAGCTGATCAAGCCCGGCGGGTTCGAGGTCTGGCCCCGCGAGGTGGAAGAGGTGCTGGCTGCTCACCCGAAAGTGCTCGAAGTGGGCGTGGCTGGCGTGCCCGACGCATACCGCGGCGAAACGGTCAAGGCATGGGTGGTGCTCCGCCCTGATGAAACCGTCACCGAAGAAGAGCTGCGCCTGTTCTGCCGGGAGAGCCTGGCCCCCTACAAAGTGCCCACCCAGATCGAGTTTAGAGAACGCCTGCCGCGCACCAATGTGGGCAAGATCCTGCGCCGCGAGCTGGTGCGCCAGCATAACGAGCAGCAGGCAAAAGATGGCGAGTTAGCCAAAATCACAGAAAGGAATTCACTATGAAAAAAGGGGTTCGCATCACTTTAGGTTTGCTGACCGGCTTCGTAGCCTTGACCGCCATCGGGGGAGGGATTGCCATGCTAGTCGGTGCGGAGGCGCAGCGCTTCCCGTTGGCCTGGCTGGAAGGTACACCTTTCACCGATTACACCATCCCCGCGCTGCTGTTGGCCATCGCCGTGGGCGGCAGCGCCCTGGCGGCCTGCGTGGCTATCTTCGTCAGCCCCAAAGCCAGCACCGTCATCTCCGCGCTGGCCGGGCTGGTTTTGATGGGATACGTTACCGTGGAAGTGTTGATCCTCAAGCAGGTGCCGCCGGGCCCAACGGTGATCGAGCTGTTCTACCTGGCCATTGGCCTGGTCATCGTTGTGCTGGCCGTAACCACCTGGCGGGCAGCATACCGCCAGCGCTGAGAAGAAGCCTTGCAGAACAGGGAATCTTAAGGGAAGTGTAAATGAGAAGGAGAAAGATCTCCTGGACTTTACGCAATTGGATTTTGCTATTGCTTGGGCTTTTGATTTCTGTCTCGCTTGCTGCCTGTAATGAGATAACACAAACAAGCCCATGGCACCCAGCGCTAACGACGCATTCAGTGGTAAGTGTGAATGGTTTGGAACAGCTCTGGGAACGATCAGATGTCTGTGTTAGCTATGATTGGATGATGCCTCTGGTAACTGCTTACGATGGCAAAGTTTTTCTTGCGGGGCGCTTATCGAGAGAAGAGGAAAGCAGCCTCATCGCTCTGGATGCCACAGATGGCACACCCGTATGGCAAAGAGACCAGGGGTTCAAAGATGGCCTGATCGCCACATCAGCCGGATTGTATGTTGGCGATACCAGCGGGTTTGCCAGAGTTGTTTTATATGATCTCAGTACTGGTGAAGTTGTTTGGCAAAGGCGCTTTTTGGATTCGAACAGTGTTCTATACATGGCAGCAGAAGGTGATAACGCATCTGTCTACTTGAATCCAGATTCGTTTTACGTGCTCCGTGGGGATAATGGTGATACGGAATACTCTTTACACAGCGCAAATCCTGTATTTTTGCGTACCGCGAGTGAGACGTTTGTTCGCCAATCATATTCCAATGCGTTACAACTCCTTGAAAACCAAGGGGGTGGAGTAACCTGGGAAGCGCATCTTTATGAAAGGGTTTTACAACCGCCGGTCTTTACATCCAGTATTGTTTTTGTGCGAACTGACGAAGCAATGGGACGATTATATGCCATTGACCGAAACAACGGAGACATTTTGTGGAACACAGATAGGATTGTAATCAGCAACGCGGTTGTGGCCGGAAATGTAGTTTTTTATCTTACCCAAGAAGGGTTACTGGTGGGAGCAGATACGCAAACTGGAGATGTAGTCTCACAGGTGATCTTTACCCCCGCTCCTTTTCTCGTTCGCGACAGTAAAACAGAAGCAGATGGTTACTATGTTGCCTATGATCCTAAAACAGATACAATATTGGCCCTGCTGGGTGATAGTAATCAACTGTTCGGCTTTCGTATTCAACAGCCTTGAGCGTTGAACTAAGATCGGGCTGTTGAAAAGAGGCCATCTGAATGGCCCATCAAACGAACCGGGGCTGCCCGGAAATTCTGCAGATCCGTAAACTATCACCTAGAACGGCCCATAATTGATCGCCACGGCCACCACCAGGAAAGCCACCGTTGCCAGGAAAACAAAGAACCACAGGCGCAGCAGCCATTTGAGCCACTTGGTGTAGGGCACCACGGTCAGGCTGAGGGTGATCAACAAAGCCGCGTTGGTCGGATACGCCAGGTTCGAAAAACCATCGCCGAAGCAGTAAGCGCTGACGGCGATCTGCCGGTTAACGCCCACCAGGTCGGCCAACGGCATCAGAATGGGGATAACCAGCAGCGCCTTGGCTGAACCAGAGGTGATGAACAACTCCAGCACCAGCGTCAGCCCGTAGATCAGCAGTGCAGCTGTCAGCGGGCTGGCGCCAACAAAGATGGTTGAGGCCCAATGCAGGATGGTGTCCAGGATGCCGCCCGAGGCCACAATGTGTTTGACGCTGGCTGCCATCATCAGCAGCAGGATCGCTGGGGCAATCCCCAGGAAGCCATCCCAGGCTGCCCGCCAGGCATTGCGGCCAGCGCCTGCCAGCAACGACGATCCAATCCCGCCGATGATGAACAGCAGGCCCGTCAGCGGTAGAGCCAGGTCGCTGAGGATGGGCACGAATGGCGAGGCCACCAGCACCGCCAGGATCAAAACGAAGAATACCACCAGGAAAATCCCCGCCCGGCGATAGCGCGGATCGCTCAGGCGCTCTTCATCCAGTTTAAAGGCGCCATGGCGCTGGCGCTCAGCCTGGTCTTCCACGTAAACCGGCGATGCTTCCGGGCGGCGCTCGACGCGCCGGGCGTGCCAGCGTAAAAACACTGCCAGGATGGCGTAGACGATGAAAAACCAGATCAAGCGCAATCCTCCGCCCGAAAAAAGCGGCAGCCCAGACAGCCGGTGCGCCACACCGATGGTGAAGGGATTGAAAATCGCCATGGAAAAACCCACATTCGTCGCCAGCACCGACATCCCCAGGCCGGTGAGCGAATCCCAGCCCAGCGAGTAAGCCAGCGCAATCACAATTGGCACCAGCGGGATGACCTCTTCAAAAATGCCAAAGAACCCGCCCAGGGCCATAAAGAAAAATGCGATGACCAGCAGCAGCGTATACTTGCGCCCACCCACAGCCCGGACGATCGCTCCCACTGCATATTTGAGGATGCCGCTCTGATCCATCACCGCGAAGGCAATCCCCACCAGAACGATGAACAGGATGATCCCGATGACCGTCACGTTGCCCTCGGCAAAGAGCACCTCCACCGGCGCTGTGAACCAGCGCCAGGCCGGGTAGTTGGGCTGTTCAACGTAATTAAAGGAGGCCGCATCAATCACCTCGCGCCCATCCTGCTCCAGGCGGGCATACTGCCCGGCTGGCACAATCAACGTCAGCGCCCCTGCCACGATCATCAAAGCAAAAATTACCAACACAGCCTGGATAAAGGCTTTGCGGCTGATCCGTATCCCTGAAGTCTGTTTCTCTGCCATGATTATCCTCACCGATGTTCGTTCAGTGTTGTGATGACCCGGTATGCTGCTTCCGCGCCAAAACCCAATGCATCCACCAGTACGCGCCCATCCGCAGCATAAATCAGGCCATGCTCATGCTCTCGGGAAGGCACAACGTTGTAAAGCCATAAGTTTGGATGCCCAGGTGCGATAAATAGCGTACATCCATCACACCCGCGCTGACGTGCGGCACAGGTCGGGCATCCAGATCTTGCCTACTTCAGCAGCCGCTTCAGCGCCTGTGGCTCGGGCAGGTGGATGCGCAGGGCACGCCGGGAACGCGCCCGCAGCGCGTCCAGGTCGCCCAGCGCCTGGCCGCGTTCCAGCACGCCAAAACTCATGCCCTGCTGCGGGATATCCAGGTCAACCACCGGGTCAGCCGTGATCTGCAAGAACAGCCCGTTGTCCGCGCCGCCCTTGTGCAATTGCCCGGTAGAATGCAAGAAGCGCGGCCCAAAGCCCACTGTGGTGGGCAAGCCAGTGTGTTTCCGAATGTCTATACGCAACTCGCGCAGGTTGCGCTGCATCTCCTGGTTGCGCGGCAGGTAAGCGTTGATCGCCACATAGTCGCCGCGTTTTGCCTGCCCCAGGAAAGCTGCCAGCGCCTCCCCCACCGTCTTGATCCCCTTGGGCAAATCGCCATACAGGCGCAGGCCGTCTTGCTCCCAGGCGGGTTGGCCCTCGTCGAAGGCGCCGCGCTCGCGGTAAACGGCGATATTGGCCTTGGTGCGTGTTTTGCTGTCCTGCACGTCGGGCTGGTCAAAAGCGTTCACCCCCAGCACCGCACAGGCCATCGCCGTGGCCACCTCCCAGCGGTAGAAATCCGCCCCCAGGTCGATATACTCGGGCAGATCAAACACCAGCACCGGCTGGCCCGCCTTCTGCAGGCGGGCAGCGGCACGGTTGTAACGGCCCTCCCGGCGCAAGTAGACAAACAGCCGGTCATCGCCATACTGAACCGGAGGCGCCAGCGGCTCGCCATCCACCGGCACAATCCCCATGCCCTGTTTGCCGGTGCTCTCCGCGATCAACTGCTCCAGCCAGGCCCCCAGCGGCTGCAGCGAAGCATCCGCGAGTAGGGTCAGCTTATCCCGGCCCTGCCGGGCCGCCTGGCCCATGATCGCCCCCAGCACCAGGCCCGGGTTGCGCCCCGCCGGGTGATCCGGCCCGCACTGCCGCGCCATCCAGCCTGCCCGGTCCAACAGCCCCGCCCCATCCAACCCCAGCAGCGCCGCCGGGAGCAAGCCGAAGACGCTCAGCGCTGAATAGCGCCCGCCCACCTGCGCATCTGCCAGGAAAACCTGCCGGAAGCCGCGCTCCTGGGCTAATTTTTCCAGCGAAGTGCCCGGGTCAGTGATCGCCACGAAGGCCTTGCCCGCCTGTGCACCCAACTTGCGCTTGGTGCGCGCCCAGAAATAATCCAAAAAGGCGTTCACCTCCGCTGTGCCGCCCGACTTGCTGGCAACAATGTAAAGGGTATGCTCCACCGGTGAGCGCCTTGCCGCGCTGCGCACCTGCGCTGGGTCGGTCGAATCTAAAATCGCCAGGTCCAGCCCACCCGGGGCGATGCCGCAGATCAGCCGCAGCACCTCCGGCGCCAGGGAGGAGCCGCCCATGCCCAGCAGCAGCGCATGGGTAAAGCCATCCGCGCGCGCCTGGGCAGCAAACGTGTTCAAAGGTTCCAGCATGGGGCGGCTGGTTTCGGGCAGGTCCAGCCAGCCCAGGCGGACGCGGATCTCCGCCTGCCCGGCGGGGTCATCCGTCCACAAGGTCGGGTCGCCGGCGTGCAGCCGCTGCGGGAAATCCGCCAGCTCCTGACGCGCCACCTCCTGCGCCACTGCCGGGGCCAGCGGGCCCAACTGGCGCACCGCCGCCTTGCGGCGTTTTTCGATCGTCTTGAGCAGTTCTTTGAAAGCCTGCGCAAAGGCCTTAACGCCCTCCGCTTCCAATTCCTGCGTCACCTGCGCCATCGAAATGCCCAGCGCTTCGGCCTCGGCAATTGCCTGGCGCGCCGCCTCCAGATCGTTTTCCAGGGTCAGCTGCGCCCGGCCATGCTCGGCGAAGGCGCGCAGGGTTTGCGGCGGCACCGTGTTGACCGTGTGCGGGCCGATCAGCCCATCCACGTAGATCGTATCCGGGTAAGCCGGGTTCTTGGTGCTGGTGGAGGCCCACAGCGGGCGCTGCAAGCGCGCCCCGCGTTCCTTCAAGCGCAGGAAGCGCTTGCTCTCGAACACTTTGCGGAACTCCTGGTAAGCCAGGCGCGAGTTGGCGATCGCCAGCTTGCCCAGCAGGGCTTGCGCCCGCGCCCCTTGCTCCCCACCTGCCTGCACCATCGCAGACAGACGCGCATCCACTTTAGAATCCACCCGCGAGACAAAGAACGAGGCCACTGATGCAATCCCATCCACAACTTGCCCGGCAGCCAGGCGGTCTTCCAAACCAGAGAGATAGGCTTCCATCACCTGGCGGTAGCGCGCCAGCGAGAAGATCAGCGTGACATTGACGTTCAAACCCGCGGCAATCGCCCGGCGCACGGCAGGCAGCCCGGCGCGCGTCGCCGGGATCTTGATCATCAAGTTGGGGCGGTCCACCCGCTGCCACAGGCGCAGGGCTTCGTCCAACGTGCCCCGGCTGTCGCGGGCCAACCGCGGGCTGACCTCCAGGCTCACGTAGCCATCCCCACCCTGGGTCTGCTCAAAGAGCGGGCGGAGCAAATCTGCCGCGGCGCGGATATCCTCGACCACCAATTCTTCGTAGATCTGCCCGGCCGAATAGCCCGCCCAGGCCATCGGCGTCAGCGCAGCGTCGTAATCCGTCGAGCGGGCGATGGCATTATGGAAAATGCTCGGGTTGGAGGTCAGGCCGCGGATCTCGCCGCGGGCGATCAATGCCGCCAGCCCGCCATTCTCCAGCAGGCGGCGTTCAATGTTGTCGTACCAAAGCGATTGGCCTAATCCGTGGACGGTTTCAATGGCATTCATGGCATTCTTCCCTTATCCTGCGTGAGATTTGCTTTCGTTTTCCAGTGCAAGCACCTTTTCGTGACGGCGCTGATGCCGCGCCTCACCCGTGTAGTGCGCCCGCAAAAAGGCCAGGCTCAATTCCTTGACCAGCTCCGGGCCGATGATGCGCGCCCCCAGGCACAGCACGTTCATGTTGTCGTGTTCCACGCCCTGGTGCGCCGAGTAGATATCGTGGCAAACGCCGGCATACACCCCGTTCATCTTGTTGGCCGCAATGCACGCCCCCACCCCCGAGCCGCACAGCAAAATGCCGCGCGCTGCCTTGCCGCCCTGGATCGCCCGGCCCAGTTTCTCGGCATAATCGGGGTAATCCACGCTGTGCGTGTCGTAGGTGCCCAGATCCAGAACATCGTGCCCGGCCTGGCGCACCGCTTCGATCACCGTCTCTTTCATCGGGAAACCCGCATGGTCACACGCCACTGCAACGATCATATCGCCTCCCAGCCGCGGACGAGAGCCATCGCCCGCTGCATAATGTTCTCTGCCGTCAGGCCGTATTGCTGGAACAAGGTCTGGTAAGGGGCCGAGGCGCCAAATCGGTCCACGCCGATCACTGCCCCCTCATCACCCACCCAGCGCTCCCAGCCCTGCGAGATGCCCGCCTCCACCGCCAGGCGCTTCTTGATCTGCGGTGGCAGCACCTCCTGTTGATACGCGGCGGGCTGCTCAGCAAACAACTCCCAGGAGGGGAAAGAAACCAGGCGCAGGCTGATGCCCTCTGCCGCCAGCGTAAGCCCTGCCTGGACGATCAGACTCACTTCCGAGCCGGAGGCCATCAGGATCAATTCCGCCGGGCTGTTGCCAATTTCTGCCAGCACATACGCGCCGCGGTGCAGCCGGGTCGCCGGGGCAAAGATCGCCCGATCCAGCGTGGGCACAGGCTGGCGGCTGAACAGCAGCGCCGTGGGGCCATCACGCCGGGCAATCGCTGCTTTCCAGGCTTCGGTCACTTCGTTGGCGTCTGCCGGGCGGATCGTCACCAGGTTGGGGATGGCGCGCAGCGCGGCGAGATGCTCCACCGGCTGGTGCGTAGGGCCATCTTCGCCCAGGCCAATGCTGTCATGCGTGAACACGTAGATGCTGGGGTAGTGCGAGAGCGCCGCCACGCGCATCGCCCCGCGCATATAATCTGAGAACACCAGGAAGGTGCCGCCATAGGGGATCAACCCGCCGTGCAGCGCCATGCCATTGACCACCGCCCCCATGCCATGCTCACGCACGCCAAAGTGGAAATTGCGCCCGGCTGGAGTGTCTTTCTGGAAGGCCGGCAAACCCTGTATCCAGGTATTGTTGGAGGGCGCCAGATCCGCCGAGCCTCCCACCAGTTCGGGCAGCCGCCCCGCCAGAGCATTGATCACCTTGCCCGAAGCCGCGCGTGTCGCCATGCCCTTGGTATCCGCCGGGAAAGCCGGCAGGTCTTCTTCCCAGCCCTGCGGCAGAGTCCCACTCAGGCGGCGTTCCAGCTCGGCTGCCATCTCAGGATACTCCCCGCCATAGGCTTCCAGGCGAGCCTGCCATTCTGCTTCAGCTTTCTTGCCGCGACTGAGCGCCTTACGGAAATGCGTGCGCACATCATCCGGCACATAAAAACTCGGCTCCAGCGGCCAGCCCAGCTTTTCCTTTGCCCCGCGCAGCTCTTCTTCGCCGGGCGGCTCGCCGTGCGCCTTGGAAGTATCCTGGCGGGTGGGCAGACCGTAACCGATATGCGTACGGCAGACGATCAGCGAGGGACGCGGGTCGGCTTTGGCCTGAACAATCGCAGCATCGATCGCCTCCACATTGTTACCATCTGCCACGTACAGCACCTGCCAGCCATAGGCCGCAAAACGCGCCCCGCGGTCTTCGGTAAAGGCCAGATCGGTGCTGCCATCGATCGAGATGCGGTTATCGTCATACAGGTAGATCAGCCGCCCCAGGCCCAGGTGCCCAGCCAGCGAGGCCGCCTCAGAGGCCACCCCCTCCATCAAATCCCCATCGGTGACGATGCCGTAAATGTAGTGATCCACCACAGGATGACCCGGCCGGTTATACACCGCCGCCAGATGTGCCTGGGCGATGGCCATGCCTACCCCATTACCAAAGCCCTGCCCCAGCGGGCCGGTGGTGGCTTCCACACCGGGCGTGACCCCGTACTCGGGGTGCCCGGGCGTGCGGCTGCCCCACTGGCGGAACTGCTGTAAATCCTCCAGGGATAGATCGTAGCCGGTCAGGTGCAGCAGCGAGTAGAGCAACATCGAGCCGTGGCCGCCGGAGAGGATAAAGCGGTCACGTCCCGGCCAGGATGGGTTGCGCGGGTTAAAGCGCAGATGGCGCATCCACACCGTATAGGCCAGGGCTGCAGTGCCCATGGGCAAGCCTGGGTGCCCAGAGTTAGCCTTCTGCACACCATCGACAGACATAAAACGGATCGTATTGACCGCTTGTTGGATCAATGGATTGGTTTTGCTCACGAGTTGCCTCCAATTTCCGATGATAACGTATTGTACCGCAGAAGCATGGCGGTCTGCGCATCTTTGCCCCAACAAAAAAGCAAAAACGGTCGTCAGTTGCGCAAAACACTGCTACAATTCGAGTATAGACTTGCTTACTCATGGAACCCTGACGTGCAGAACCAACCTTTCCCTTTTTCTTACGATCTGATCCAGTCCATCCCGGAGGGCGTTATGGCGCTTGATCCGGAAGGACGGATCATCCTCTTCAACCAAAGCGCCGAACGGATCACTGGCTGGGCTGAGGATGAAGTGCGGGGCCAGCCGCTCAGCCAGGTCTTTCCGGAGATGGGCAGCGAAAAGAATTCGCTGGGCTACCTCGCTTCGGAACACGCACCTCTGCTCATCTACATCCACCACCGTCAAGGGCAAGAGATCGCCGTGGCGGTCACCCATTCGGCCTTTCAACCCGCGGCAGGTGGCAATCAGCAGATAGCCCTGGTTTTTCGGGATGTGACCGAAACAGACGCCGCGCAACGCCTGCGTTCCTACTTCCTGGCGAATATCTCCCACGAGTTCCGCACCCCCCTCTCTGCGTTGATGGCCTCAGTGGAACTGCTGCTTGAAGATATCGCCGATCTTTCCCTAGAGGAAACGGTCTCTCTGCTCAACTCGGTTCACTTCAGCCTGACCAGCCTGCAAACCCTGATCGACAATCTGTTGGAAAGCGTCAGCATCGAGGCGGGGCGGTTCCAGATCCGCAAACGCACTACCGAACTCCGGGTGTTAGCCGCGGAGGCCGCCAAAATCATGCGCCCTCTGCTGGAACGGCGCAAGCAGGCGCTCAAGATCAGCGTTGACCCACAGGTGCCTCAGGTTGAGGTTGACCCCATGCGTCTGACGCAGGTGCTGGTTAACCTGCTTTCCAACGCCAGCAAGTATGGCCCGATGGAAAGACCGATTGAGCTGACCATGGCCCTGGAAAAAGAAACCATCAAAGTGTCCGTCGCCGATCAAGGCGATGGCATCCCCGAGGAAGAGAGACAAAATATCTTCCGCCGTTTCATCCGCCTGGACCACAAGGAAAAGCCCCAATACGGGGTTGGATTGGGCTTGTCGCTGGTAAAAACAATCGTTGAAGAGCACGGTGGGACGGTTGGCCTGGACGAGCGCCCCGGAGGCGGCTCAATCTTCTGGTTCACCATCCTCGTCCAGGGAGAAAAAGTATGAAAGCTCTGGTTGTTGATGATGACCTGGCCCTGGCGGACGTGGTTTCTTTTACCCTGCGCCGCGCCGGGCACGAAGTGATCGTAGCCAACGATGGCGCCATGGCGCTGGAACGCTGGAAACTGGAAGCACCCGATTTCATTATCCTGGATCTCAACCTGCCCAAGCTGAATGGGCTGGAAGTTTGCCAGCGGATCCGGGTTACATCCAAGACCCCGATCCTGATCCTGAGCGTGCGCGACGAGGACGATGATGTCGTGGCGGCCCTGCACTATGGCGCAGACGATTACATGGTCAAGCCATTCAGCCCACGGCAGCTGGTTGCCCGCGTGGAGGCTGTCTTGCGTCGAGCCGGGGTCGAACATCGCTCTCCAGAGCAGTTAACCGCCGGGGATCTCACCCTCGACTGCCTGCGGGGCGAAATTATTATCGGCGGGGAGCCGCTGGGTCGCCTGACCCACCTGGAAAACCAGCTCTTGCAAACTTTGATGCTCAACCAGAACCAGACCCTCCCCGCCAGCACCTTGATCGATCATGTTTGGGGACCCGCCGGGGGCGACAAAGCCATGCTCAAGCAATTGATGTACCGGCTGCGTACAAAGATCGGCGCCGCCTCCAAAAATACCCGCCTGGAAACCGTGCCCGGGGTCGGTTATTCACTGGTTACCGAACGCAAACCGCCCAAAAGGTGATCATCGTCTCTCTCAAAAATAGGGTTGAACGGGACGGGGTTCCGCTCAACCCTATTTTTTTGTTACCGCTTTGTAACCAACCTGTTACGACGATTGTGACAACCATCCAATATACTTACCATCACGAAGAACAAACGATTTTCTTTTTTCTCTACCACCACTTGAGCATGCGGAGAAAACTATGCCCACAAAAACTGAATTGATCAATAAGATTTGGAGCCAGGAAAACAAGTACTCGCTGCAGGCCATCGAAGAGATGCGCGTGCGCAATTGGCTCTCCGACGGTTCCCTGCGCGGCGTTGCATTTTGCCAGGCGCAACTGCAGAGTGCAGATCTGACCAACGCAGACCTGTGCGAAGTGGATTTCCACCAAGCCAGCCTGGACTTTGCCAACTTGAGCGGAGCCAAGCTGAACAGCGCCAAACTCAATCGCGCCAGCCTGCAAGGGGTCAATTTCGATCACGCTGACCTGACCTTTGCTGATATGCACAAGGTCAACCTGCGCGGCGCTCGCAACCTGTGCGAGCAGCAGCTTGCCAGCGTCAGCCACCTGTTCGGTGCCATGATGCCCGACGGGAAGCCCTATGACGGGCGCTACAACCTGCCCGGCGACCTGGGACAGGCCAAATGGGCCCGAGTGGACGTGAACAACCCCAAGGCGATGGCTGACTTTTACGGTGTATCCCTTGACACTTATCTTGCTGGGCAGAACACAGCCGCTCCCAAAGCAGCCGCCTAGGAGGCAATCATGCTGCCCTTTGCATTAACTGCTGTTTCAGTGGTTTTTGCCATCTTGGCCATCCAGGCAAAGCGCTTGATGACCAGCGCCATCTGGTTAGCAGGAGTAAGCGCGCTGTTATCGATCGTTTTCTATCTGTTAGGAGCGCATCTGGTGGCGGTGGTTGAACTCAGCGTTGGTGCTGGGCTGGTGACAGTCCTTTTTGCCTTTGCGATCAGCGTGGCGGGAGATGATGCCATCGACATGCAGCCCGTGATCAACCGGCCGCTAGGCATTGGCATTGCAGTGTTGTTCGTGCTGGTGCTGTTTTTTTATGCTGCCCAAGCAGGTTACACTCCGGCAGCCTCGCCAGAATTGGAAAGCAGCCTGGGAGAAGTATTGTGGCAGGAACGCGGCCTGGATATGTTGGTGCAGATCGTGTTGATCTTTTCCGGCGTACTGGGGCTGCTCGGCCTGCTGGCCGAAGCCAAAGCCCCCCTGGAAGGTTCCGTTGCTGAGGAAATCTCCGCCCGCCGGGAGCGCGACTTGAATAAAATGGAGTCGCAGCTCAGCGAACCCCAGGAGGTCTCGAAATGACGCTTTCTCCCCTTCTCATCATCATGATCGGTGTCATTGGGCTGCTGGGGGCTGGCTTTTATGGTTTATTGGTCTCTCGCAACCTGATCAAGATCGTAGTTGCATTGCAGGTCCTGGTCAAAGCAGCTTTAGTGGGTTTGATCGCGGCTGGGAACTATAACGGGCAGATCAACCTGGCCCAGAGCCTGGCGCTGACCGTGATCATTGCCGATACGATCGTAGCCGTGATGGGCATTGCATTGGGTGTGCAAATCCGCCGCCACATGGGCACTCTGGATGTGCGAGAGCTGTCCAAGTTAAAAGGTTAATCATGCTAAAGCTCTTTCTGCTGTTGACCATTGGGTTACCCTGGCTGGGTGCAGCCTGTATCTGGCTGATCGGTGATCGCCGCCCGCGCCTACTCCACGCCTTCGCCGTGGCGTTTTCTGCCGCTGCGGGGCTTTCGGCCCTGGCAATGCTCCCCTACGCATCCGAAGAGATCGCCATTTCGCTGCCGCTGGGGGGTATTTTTGGCAATTTCAGCCTGGTAGCAGACGGGCTAGGCATCTTGATCGCCGCAATTGCCAGCGTGATTGGCTGCCTGGCAATCATTTTTGCCACAGATTACATGAAGCATGCACATCAGTTGGCGCGCTTCTATGCCCTGGTGCTGTTCTTTATCGGCACCATGTCTGGACTGGGCCTGTCTGGCAGCCTGCTGTTGACCTTCTTCCTCTGGGAAATCACCGCATTTTGCTCCTACGCCCTGATCTCCTTCCACAATGATGATCCCAAGGCCGTTGCAGGCGGTATCAAAGCGCTGATCATGACCCAGGTGGGTGGTGTGGGCCTGCTGGCGGGCGCGCTGCTGGCCTATGCTTACCTGGGCGATTACGCCATCAGCACTTTCCTGGCCCAGGCGGGTACCCTGCCGCCTGGCGTCCTGGCAGTCATTGGCTTTAGCTTCCTGCTGGCCGCCGCCGCCAAATCGGCTCAGGTGCCGCTGCACTCCTGGCTGCCGGATGCCATGGAGGCCCCCACCCCGGTAACCGCCCTGATCCACGCCGCCACCATGGTGAACGCAGGCGTTTACCTGCTGGCCCGCTTCTACCCGGCCTTTGCCGAGATCCCCGGCTGGAGCACCACGGTGATGATCGTGGGCGCGCTGACCGCCCTGCTGGCGGGGCTGATGGCTGTTGCCGCGGGCGATATCAAACGCGTGCTGGCATATTCAACCATCAGCCAGTTGGGGTATATGGTTTACGCGGTGGGCTGCGGGGCGATCTTTGCCAGCCAATTCCACCTGCTCAGCCATGCCATCTTCAAAGCCCTGCTGTTCCTGGCTGCCGGAGCGATCATCACCGCGATCGATACGCGTGACCTGCAAAAAATGGGCGGCCTGGGCAAGAAAATGCCCTTCGTGCGCCTGGCCTTCATCATCGGTTCGCTGGGCCTGGTAGGCCTGCCGATTGCCAACGGCTTCTTCAGCAAAGAGCTGATCCTGGAAAAAGGCCTGGAAAGCGGCCCCCTGGCGCTGTACCTGGTGATGCTTGCCGGGGCAGGTATCACCGCCCTCTACACACTGCGCCTGAACTGGCTGATCTTCGCTGGCGAGCCCCGCGGCCCAGAACCCCAACACGATGGCTTGCCCGCCATGCGAGTTTCCCTGGGCATATTGGCCCTGGGCACGCTGACCAGTTGGCTGCTGGCAGGCGGGCTGGGAAACATGTTTGCGGGCACGCTGCCCTTCCATCACATCGAAGCAGAAACCACACTCACGGTTGCAGAGCACATCTTTTCAGCGCCAGCCACCTGGGTAGCCATGGCAGTCATTTTGCTGAGCGGCGCGTTGTGGTTTGGGCGCGCCAAGCTGGCTCCCCTGGGACGTATTTTCGAGCCGATCCTGGTGCACGATTTCGGCTTTGAGTGGCTGCAAACCCAGATATCTCGCCTGGTGCGGGGGAGTGCGGCGCTTTTACAGCACACCCAGACCGGTCAGGTGAATTGGAATGTAGCCGGTATCCTGCTGGGCCTGCTGGCCGTCTTGATCCTACTCGCACGAGGCATATCGTCATGAGCCAAATCCCTGTCTTTTTGTGGCTGATCTTGCTGCCACTGCTGGCCTCGCCGGTGATCTATCTGCTTGGACGCCTTTTCCGCAAGCCAGGACTGGCCCGCCTCCCCTACCTGGCTGCGGTACTGGTGCTGGCAATCTCCCTGGTGCCTTTCGTCCTGGCGGCTCGCGCCCTGGGAGCGGGCGAGACCCTGCACTACGAGCTTGGCTCAATCTCTCTGCACATGGATGGCCTGGGCCTGCTGCTGGCTGCCGTTGCCCTTGGGCTGGGCGGCCTGGTGGCGCTGTATTCCGGCCCGTACCTCTCCAAGGAAGACGGGCAGGAAAAATTCTACGCCATGCTGGTGTTGATGGTCAGCATGATCGTTGGCCTGGGTTGTGCAACCGACCTGTTCAACCTATGGATCTGGTTTGAAGCCATGGCCGTCACCTCCTACTTACTGGTAGCCTTCTACCGCACGCAAGCAGCCTCGCTGGAAGCCGGGTTCAAGTACCTGGTGCAGAGCGCGGCCGGTTCGGTGTTGGTTGTAGTGGGAATTGCCATCATTTTCGGCGCCACAGGCACTCTAGACCTGGCAGGTATCCGCGCCGCAGCCCCCGCCCCCATCCTCATCGCGGCCGGTGCGCTGTTCGTGGTCGGGTTTGGCGTCAAGTCGGCGCTGGTGCCCATGCACACCTGGCTGCCCGATGCTCACTCGCAGGCGCCCAGCGGCATTAGCGCCATGCTCTCGGGTGTGGTCATCGAGGCCGGGCTGGTAGCCTTACTGCGTTCCCTGGGGGCTTTGTTCGCCGTCAGCGCCTCCTGGCCGGCGCTGCTGATTGGTTTTGGAGCATTGAACATGCTGCTGGGCAATTTGATGGCGCTGCAACAGAAGCAGGTCAAGCGGCTGTTGGCTTTTTCCAGTGTAGCCCACATGGGCTATATGCTGCTCGGCCTGGGCATTGCCTTCTACAGCGGGCAGATTGCCGGGGCACAGGGCAGTATGTTCCACCTGTTCAACCACGGCCTGATGAAAGGCCTGGCATTCCTTTCTGCCGGAACCCTGCTGTACACCCTGTACATTGCCCGCTCACACCATGGCCCGCTGATGATCGACGACCTGGCCGGGGCAGCCACCCGCTATCCCCTGGCGGCGCTGACCTTCAGCATGGCTGTCCTCGCCCTTGGTGGCTTACCGCCGCTGGCCGGATTCATGTCCAAGTGGCAGATCTTCGTAGCGGGTTTCCAAACCCATAACATTTGGCTGGAAACAATGGTGATCTTTGGCGCCCTGAACAGCGTGCTCTCATTGGTATACTATGCCCCGCTGGTCAACGCCATGTACCGGCTCGAGCCTTCTGCCAGGGTGCGCGAAGGCGGCCGGGCACCGTGGGTGATGAGCATACCGCTGGTGATCCTGGGCCTGGCAATTGTAGTGCTGGGCGTATGGCCCAGCTTGATGAACTGGCTCACCGAGCCAGCCGCCCGGTCTTTGCTGGCTGTTTTGGCCGGCCAGTGATATGGGAGACAGAATGACAAACTTACTCCTGGTTCCCCCAATCGCTTTTCTGATTTGCCTGCTCCTGGTAGCGCTGCTCAGTTTATTGGGCAAAAGGATGGCCGGCCCATCCAAATACAGCGCGCTTAAATCCAGCATCTACTCAAGCGGCGAAGAAGCCCCCACACGTATGGCTGCACCCGGGTATCGTCCTTTTTTTGTCGTCGCCCTCTTCTTCGCGGTGCTGCATTTGGGTGTGCTGGTTTTGGGTACCGGCATCTCGTCTCCTGTTTTGGTCATCTACTTGTGTGGTTTAATGTTAGCATTACTGGCATTGATCTTGGGCTAGAGGATAAAGCGTATGGACGAGAAGAAAAATGTTGTGCAAGAGGTTATGGACGGGCTGACAAACTGGGCGCGGGTAAACTCGCCCTGGGTGCTGCACTTCAACAGCGGCTCTTGCAACGGCTGTGACATTGAAATCCTGGCTACCCTAACCCCTCGCTACGATCTGGAACGCCTGGGCGTGCGGCTGGAAGCCAGCCCGCGCCATGCAGATGTGTTGTTGTGCACGGGGGCAGTCACCCGCCAGGCTCGCGAGCGCCTGATCCGCATCTACGAGCAGATGCATGAGCCCAAATTTGTGGTAGCCATTGGATCGTGCGCCTTGTCTGGAGGCGTTTTTCGGGGCTGCTACAATGTGATGAACGGTATTGAGGAAGTGATCCCGGTAGACGCCTATATCCCCGGCTGCCCACCGCGCCCTGAAGCAATTATCGACGGTGTGGTCAAGCTGCTAAACAGCCTCAGCCCTGCCAATCATCAGATCACTGTAGCAGATCGCAACGATAAACCGAGTACGGAAAAGGCGGTAGAGGAATGAACACAGAAGAAATTTTGACCATTGCGGAACAGGTCGTCAGCGCCTGGGATTGGACATCCGAATCCGTGCGTACGCGTCCGAATCAACTGGACGTCAAAGTCACTTCGCTTGCCGAACTGCATCCGGCAGTGGTCGGTTTACGTGTCAAGCGGCTGGGGTTCCTGTCGGCCATTGTTGGCCTCGATCTTGGCCCCGAAGCAAACGAAATGGAAGTGCTGTATTACTTCTGCCCGGGAGATGCCGCGATCGTTCTAAGGGTGCGCGTGCCTCGCCAGGGAGCCACGCTCCCCAGCCTGAGCGACGTGATCCCCAGCGCAGAAGTATTCGAGCGTGAATTGAGCGAGATGTTCGGCATCCAGATCACCGGGCTTCGCAACCCCCAACGCCTCTACCTGCCAGACGATTGGCCCGACGACACTTACCCGCTGCGCAAAGACTTTGATCCCAGTGTGCTCCTGGCCGCTGCACCAGCCGCAGAGAACACCCCCTCGGAGAGGAACTAACCCATGCCTGACACTGCTGCTTCAAAACGCTTCACCGTGCCCATCGGGCCGCAGCACCCCGCGCTGAAAGAACCCGGCCATTTCGAGTTCACCGTGGATGGTGAGATCGTCACCAACGCGTACGTGCGCCTGGGCTATGCTCACCGCGGTATCGAGAAGGCAGCCGAGTCGCGCAACTGGGTGCAAAACCTGTATCTGCTTGAACGGGTGTGCGGCATCTGCTCACATATTCATGGCTTTGCTTACAGCCTGGCAGTGGAAAGGCTGGCGAATATTGAAGCGCCACCGCGCGCCCAGGCTATCCGTGTGATTGTAGCGGAGCTAGAGCGCATTCACAGCCATCTCTTGTGGATGGGCGTTTCGGCGCATGAGGCAGGCTTTGATACTCTGTTCATGTACTCGTGGCGCGACCGCGAAACGATCATGGATGTGCTGGAAGGATTGACCGGAAACCGGGTAAATTACTCGGCCAACGTGCTGGGCGGGGTTAAGTTTGATGTAACCCCAACCCAGGCAGATATTATCCGTAAAGGACTGACATTCCTGGAAGAACGCACCAAGCATTACCTGGACGTGATCATGCACGACACCATGTTCCTGCAGCGCACGCGGGGCATTGGCGTTATGACCCGCTCTCAGGCTGAGGTGATGGGTGCGCTCGGACCGACGGCGCGCGCCTCCAACGTGCAGCGCGACCTGCGGGTTGAAGCCCCCTACGCGGCCTACAAGGATTTCCCTGTGCAAATGGTGCTGGACACCCGCGGCGACCTGGAAGCCCGCTTCGAGGTGCGCATCAACGAGCTATTCGAGAGCTACCGCCTGATCAACCAAATCCTCGACAACCTGCCGGAAGGCGAGTTGAATGTGCGCGTACCACGCCGCATACCCGCTGGCGAGATGATCGTGCGGCTGGAAGCACCGCGCGGCGAAGTGTTTTACTTCATCAAGAGTAACGGCACAGACAAGCTAGAGCGCCTCAAAGTGCGCACGCCCACCATCTGCAACATGACCTCGGTAGTGCGCCTCTCGGTTGGGCACCAGTTAGCTGATGTTCCCATGATCCTGGCAGGCATTGACCCGTGTTTCTCGTGTAATGATCGCACTGTGCAAATTCGCCAGGCAGATGGCGGCGCACAACCCAATGGGTTATCATCTCTGATGAGCTGGGAAGAATTGCGTCAGTATGCGATTCGCAAATATGAGGCCAGGTAGAAAAAGGTAGACGGACTCATGAGTACACTTTCGGCGCTTTTTGCCATATCGATCTTCCCGGGCGGGCTCTTCCTGCTGTCCTCTGGCCTGCTGTACGAATGGGGCAACCGCAAGCTGCTGGCCCTGCTGCAAAACCGGGTTGGCCCGCGCTGGTTCCAGCCTTTGGCCGATACGATCAAGCTGCTGGCCAAAGAAGAGGTCATCCCAACCGGGACAAACAAGTTCCTGTTCATCGGCTTGCCGATGGTGGCCCTGGCGGGCGGTTTGACCGCCGCCCTGTATGTGCCGCTGGCAGGACTGGCCCCATCCGCCAGTTTCGATGGCGACCTGATCATGGTTTTCTACCTGCTCAGCCTGCTCACCCTGTGCATGGGACTGGCTGGCACCAACACCGTCAGCCGTTTCTCGCTGATCGGGGCTACCCGCACCTTGACCCAGGTATTCTCCTACGAAGCGCCCTTCCTGCTGGCGCTGCTGGGAGTGGCTGCCGCGGCAGGAAGCTGGCAGATCAGCAACATCACCGCCTATTCTGGGCAGCACTGGCTGATCCTGACGCAGCCGCTAGGATTTTTAGTCGCCCTGATTGGGTTGATGGGAAAGCTAGAGATGCCGCCCTTTGATGCACCCGAAGCGCACACGGAGATTGTGGCAGGCGCACTGACCGAATACAGCGGCCGCGGCCTGGCTTTCTTTCACCTGGGCAAGGCGATTGAGTTGGTGATTGGCCTGACGCTGATCGCAGCCTTCTTCCTGGGCGGGCTGTCCAACCCACTGTGGTTCCTGATCAAAACATTGGCCTTGCTGTTCATCATGGTTGTGCTGCAAGCACTGCTGGCTCGCCTGCGCATTGATCAAACCGTGGGTTTGTGGTGGCGCTATGGCGTGCTGCTGGTTTTGGTACAGTGGTTATTAATGGTTTTGCTCTAAGGAACATGCTATGAAACGGTTTTTCACCATGTTGCCCGATATCACCCGCTCCTTATTTCGCCGCCCGGTGACGGAGAACTATCCTGCCGTGCAATCCGAAACGCCAGAACGCCTGCGCGGAGCGCTGAAGTGGGACCCATCCACCTGCACCGGTTGTGGCCTGTGCGTGATGGACTGCCCAGCCGAAGCACTGGAGCTGACCGTGCTAGACCGCAAAGCCAAACGCTTTGTGATGGTATATCATGTAGATCGCTGCACCTTCTGCGGGCAATGCGTGATGAGCTGCAAGCAGGGCTCAATCGTGATGAACAATCAGAGTTGGGAACTGGCCGCGCTGGATCGAAATTCTTTTGCAACCATATTTGGAGCACCCGAAGATGTTAAAGAAGCCCTGGCAAACAAGCCTGAAGACGGCGCTGCAAAGAGCGAATAAGCCGGGCTGCCCGGCCCGCCTGGCTGTGATGGGAATAGGTCATGAGCTGGGCGGCGACGATGCCGCAGGCGTTCGCGTGGCTGGCTTACTGCGCAAATCTGTTGCGGCCAATGAGCGTCTGTTAGCGCTGGAGGCTGGCCCCGCCCCGGAAAATTTCACCGGCAAGCTGCGCTCCTTCCGCCCAGACCTGGTCTTATTGGTTGATGCCGCGCTGATGAACTGCCCTCCCGGAACCGTGCAATGGCTGGACTGGCGGGATACGCAGGGCTTCAGCGCCTCCACCCACACCCTGCCGCTGCACATCATGGCAGCTTACCTGACCGAGGAGTTGGGCTGTGAGGTGGCTCTGCTCGGCATCCAGCCGCAGCAGACCTTTGAAACTGCGCCACTGACCCCTGAAATTGCGAGGGCAGTGCGCAAAGTGGCCCGTGAGTTGGCCAACGTAATGTAACAAGGAAAGTAAATCAATTCGTTGATCGTGGGGAAGGCTTTTCCCCAATACATAACCAATGTGATGAAAGGAAAAAATAAAATGGCTAAGATCTTGATTATCGACGACGACCCCGATATTGTTACCGCAGTAAACCTGGCATTGACCAGTGTCGGGCACCAGGTAGTGTCCGCGAACAGCGGCAAAGAGGGCCTGGAAAAGTTACCGGTTGAGAAACCGGACCTCATCATCCTGGACGTCATGATGGAGACCCATACCGAGGGCTTCCAACTGGCGCTCAAGCTGCATAGCCCCGACCCGGCCTCTGACCTGAAGCAGTTCAAGAACATCCCCATCTTGATGTTGTCTGCCATTCACAGCACCACCCCGCTGCACTACGAGCCCGATATTGATTACCTGCCGGTGGATCTGTTTGTGGACAAACCCGTCGATCCGGATGACCTGATCCGCAAAGTCTCCTGGATCATTGAACGCCAGAAGGCTTAGCCGTCATGCGGCAGTTCATATCCAGGCTATTCAGCGGGCATCTGCTTTTCGTTCTGACGATTTCCTTCGCCTTGATTGCGACTTTGGCCGGGGTATTAAATACCCTGGCCATTTCGCGCGTCATCGATAACTACCTGGAAAACGCTCAGTCTGACCGGGTGACGCGTGACATGGAAACCTCCACCGGCCTGTACCAGCAAAACCTGGACAGGGTTGCCAGAATTGGCCGCCGCGTGGCGCTGGATATTGCTGCAATCTACCAGCATAGCACAAACACTGATGAAGGCAACGCCTACCAGTCCATCGATCAAGTGCTCATCCGCGAGATCACTGAGAGCGGCCTGGCTGGCTACAAGGCGATTGTGGTGCTGGATGCGGAGGGGAATATCGCTTATGGGCAGGCTTCCACCGGGGAAGGATCGTCTGCCATCTTTGCCACCGATGGAAGCTGGCTCGGCCTGCCAATTGTAGCAGCTGCTTTCGAGACGCAGCAGCCTCTGCAAGCCACCGAGATCATCCCCGCCAAATACATGGCTCAGATCGGCCTGGCCGAGCAGGCTCGGGTAACCCTGCGTGATACCCCCCAGGCCCCTCCCGTATTGTTCGATGTGCGCGAGGGCACAGCCGGGCTGGTACAAATGGCCGTTTTTCCTCTGCAAGATTCCAGAGGCCAGGTCTCAGGCGCAGTAATCACCATCTACTTGTTCAATAACAACTTTTACTTTGTGGACGATATTCGTCAGATGGCTCAGATCGAAACTGCCACCATCTTCTTCGGCGATATGCGGGTCTCAACCAATGTGGTCGACGAGAACGGTGAGCGAGCAGTGGGCACGCGCGTCTCGCAAAGCGTTTACTTGCGCGTCCTACGGGAAGGCGAATCGTATCTGGGGCGGGTGTTTGTGGTAAATAACTGGTACACCGGGCAGTATGAACCCCTGCGCGACCATGCCAACAACGTTGTGGGCATGCTCTACGTTGGCGTACGCGAATCGGTGTTTAAGAACCTGGTAGACGCGTTCAACCAAACCGCTGCCCTGATCGCCCTGGTCTCAGTGATTATCGCCGGTTTAAGCGCCATCCCCATCACACTCGTGATCATCCGCCCGATCCGCGAGCTGGCCGAGGCCACCCAACGCCTGGCCAAAGGGGATATGAGCGTGCGCGTGGAAACGATAGGCAGCGGCGAGATCTCCATGTTAGGAAATTCCTTTAACAACATGGTAGACACCCTGAAATCCACGCAGCGCGAGCTCTTGCACAAGGAAAAACTCGCCTCCATGGGCCAATTGGCCGCCGGTGTGGCGCACGAGCTGAATAACCCCTTGGGCACCATCATGCTCTTCGCCGACGCCATGTTCCAAGAAACTACCGAGGACGACGCGCGGCACAAGGATCTGAAATTGATCATTAGTGAAGCGCTGCGCTGCAAAGTGATCGTTTCAGACCTGCTGAACTTTGCCCGTCAGCATGAACTACTGGCTCAAGATACGGACCTGAACAACTTGATCCAGGAAGTGGCCGGCAAGATCGCCAAGCAGCCTCAATACGAAGCCATTGAGATCGTTCACGATTTTGACCCGGCGCTGCCGATAATCCAGGCTGACCCAGCCCAACTTCAGCAAGTCTTGTATAATGTGTTTGATAATGCAGCCGACGCCATGGCAAATGGTGGTAAGATCACCATAACAACACGTCTCATCAATGCCAGCACCGTGGAAACGCGCATTATGGATACCGGCGCAGGCATTGCCGCAGATAACCTGGACAAGCTGTTCACGCCGTTCTTTACCACCAAACCGACCGGCAAAGGCACCGGGCTGGGCCTGTCCATCGTATACGGCATTATCAAAATGCACCGCGGACAGATCCGTGTTGAAAGTCAACTCGGCAAGGGCACAACCATCATTTTCACCCTGCCGGTTCGCTTACCCGCCGGGGCATTAACACCCGGGAGCAATGAGGACAACGACCTCATTGGCTAGAAATTTTGGAGAGTTATGGGCGCCAAGGCTAGAATTCTTGTAATTGATGACGAAGATGGCATCCGCAGAGGCTGCGTACGGGCTTTGGAACCGCACGGGTTCCAGGTGGAAACGGCGAGTTCTTTTCAAGATGGCTTGACAAGAATTCAGCAAGACACCTTTGATTTGGTATTGCTCGACGTTATGCTGCCGGACGGGCGCGGCATCAACTTGCTGGAGCCCATCCTGGCACGCGACCCCGACACGATTGCAATCGTCATTACCGGATACGCCACCGCTGAACTGGCCGTTGAGGCCATCCAGCATGGAGCCTACAACTTCATCTCGAAACCCTTCACAGCCAACATGCTTTTGATCACGGTCAATCAAGGGTTGGAAAAAAGACAGCTATCCCTGGATTCCAAGCGCATGCGTATTCTCGAACAAGAGGCTGCTGAGTTGATCCGCGCCAAAGAGCAGTCTGATCGCCTGAACGAGTTCAAATCGCATTTCGCCACCATGGTAGCACACGAACTGCGCTCGCCAGTCAGCGGGGCGCAAAGCCTGGTGCGTACCATGCTGCGCGGCATGGCAGGTGAAATGAGCCCGCAGCAGTCCGAACTGCTTGGTCGGGTGAACATCCGCCTGGATTTCCTGCTGATGCTGATCAACGATCTACTCACCCTGGCTGCCAGCAAATCCTTGGAAGATGAAAAACCCTTAGAAGCGGTCGAAGTTGACAAGGTGATGGAACGGGTGATCGAGCGTCACGCTGAGGATGCCAAAGAAAAGCACATCGATTTGCAAATTCCGCCTTCGCATCCAACATTACGGGTAAAAGCCACCCCTGACGGCCTGGATACCATCTTGCGCAACTTGCTCTGCAACGCGGTCAAGTATACGCCGCCCGAGGGTCGGGTGCAGATCCTGATCGACCAAGAAGGCGACGAGGTCAAATTCCGCATCAGTGATACCGGGATCGGCATCGCCCCAGAAGATATCCCGCACATCGGGGAAGAGTTCTTCCGGGCTAAAGAAGTGCACCGAAAGGGCATTGTCGGCACCGGCCTGGGCATGAGCATTGCCAAGCAGTTCATCGACCGTTTTGGCGGGCAGCTCCACATTGAGAGCCAACTGGGCCAGGGCACAACCTTCACGGTCACGCTGCCGGTCTGGAAGGAATGACCAGAATGCAAAATCGCATCCCCGTGATCGAAAAAATCATGTCGGCTAACGACCGCCTGGCGGCAGAAAACCGCGCCGCCCTGGATGCCGCCGGCGTCCTGGCGTTCAACATCATGGCTTCGCCCGGGGCAGGCAAAACTTCGCTCATCGAGCAGACCGTGCAGCGCCTGAAAGGTAAATTGCGCCTCGCCGTGATCGATGGCGACATCGCCACCAGCCTGGATGCCGACCGCGCCGCGGCCGCCGGGGCTACCCAATCTATCCAGATCAACACCGGCGGAGAATGTCACCTGGACGCAGTAATGGTCGCCCAGGCCTTGCCGCAGCTCCAGCTGGATCAAATTGATCTGCTGATCGTGGAGAATGTCGGTAACCTGGTCTGCCCGGCAACCTTTGCCCTGGGAACGCACTACCGCGTTCTGGTGGCCTCCATCCCTGAGGGGGACGATAAACCCTACAAGTATCCGGGCAGTTACCGGGAGATCGATGCCCTGGTGATCAACAAGATGGATTTGCTGCCCTATGTACCCTTCCGCCTGGATTATTTCCGTCAAGGTGTGGCAATGTTGAACCCAGGCGTAGCCAGCTTTCCGCTATCCTGCCTGACCGGCGAGGGGATGGAAGCCTGGCTGGTGTGGCTGGTGGAAGCCCAGCAGCGCTTCAAATCTGCCAGATAACCACAACATGAGCACGCAAGGTGTTCGTATCCATATCACCGGCATTGTGCAAGGTGTGGGCTTTCGCCCCTTTGTGCACAACCTCGCGGCGCGCCACGGACTGAAAGGCTGGGTGCGCAACACTGCCGCGGGTGTGGATATTGTTACCGAAGGCAGCCCAGACGCCCTGGAAGCATTTGTGCAAACGCTGAAGGCCTCGCCGCCCCCGCTGGCGCAGATCGACTCATTCGTCGCCACCGAATGCCCGGCTGAAGGATTTACAGACTTCGCCATCGTACATTCCGCCTCCCAACCCGGTGATTTTATGCCCATTTCACCGGATGTGGCCACCTGCCCCGACTGCCTGGAAGAGTTGTTCAACCCCAAAGACCGGCGCTATCGCTACCCGTTCATCAACTGCACCAACTGCGGCCCGCGCTTTACCATCATCACCCAGATCCCCTATGATCGCCCCAACACCACCATGGCCGGTTTTGAGCTGTGCCCCGAGTGCGCCGCCGAATATCACGATCCATCCAACCGGCGCTTTCATGCCCAGCCAGTGGCCTGCTCAAAATGTGGCCCCCAGGTCTGGCTCGAAAACGGCTCGCAGGAAATCAAAGGCCAGGCAGCTATCACCGAAGCACAGCGCCTGTTGAGAGAGGGCAAAATCCTGGCGGTCAAAGGCCTGGGCGGTTTTCACCTGGCCTGCGATGCCACCAATGCCCAGGCGGTGAGCAGGCTGCGCCGCCGCAAGCTGCGCGTGGATAAGGCGTTTGCGGTAATGGTGCCCAACCTGGTTACAGCCGAAGCACACTGTGTCATCAGCCCGGCTGAGCGACCGTGGCTTGAAAGCCGGCAGCGCCCAATCGTAATCCTGCACCGCCGTCCCGATTCGGGCATTACCAGCCAGGTTGCGCCAGGGCAAGCCACCACCGGGGTTATGCTGCCCTACACACCTCTGCACCACCTGCTGCTCGAGGGTTTCACCGCCCTGGTAATGACCTCGGGCAATTTGTCGGAAGAGCCCATGGCCATCACCAATGCGGAGGCGCGCCAGCAGTTGGCCGAAATCGCCGACGCCTTCTTGATGCACAACCGAGAGATCCGCACCCGCTGCGACGACTCGGTGTTGCGGGTGTTACCCGCAACAGACGAACATACCGAGCCGCGCCCGGTATTCCTGCGCCGCGGGCGCGGCTACGCCCCCGATCCCATGCGCCTGCCCTTTGATCTCCCCCCCCTGCTGGCGACCGGCCCAGAACTGAAGAACACCTTCTGCCTGGCGCGCCAGCGTTACGCCTTCCTCAGCCAGCACATCGGCGACCTGGCCTATTACGAGACCCTGCAATCCTTCGAAGATGGGGTATTCCACTTTGAGCAATTGTTCCACATCCAGCCCCAGGCCATCGCCTACGATCTCCACCCCAACTACCTGGCGACGCGTTATGCGCTGGAACGGGCGCAGAGAGAAAACCTGCCTGCACTCGGAGTGCAGCACCACCACGCCCACATCGCCGCCTGCATGGCCGATAATGGCCTGAGCGGTGAGCGCCCGGTGATTGGCGTGGCGCTGGATGGCACGGGTTACGGGGAGGATGGCACCATCTGGGGAGGAGAATTCCTGGTGGGGTCTTATGCTGGGTTTCGGCGCGCCGCTCACCTGGCCTGTGCGCCCCTTCCAGGCGGAGATGCTGCCATCCGTGAGCCCTGGCGCATGGCGTTGGCCTGGTTATGGCTATGCGACATCGACTGGGAAGATGGGCTAGAGCCGGTCAAAGTCGCACTCTCCTCAACGGAATCCAGCCAGGGCCTCAAAATGCTCCGTCACCAGTTAGAGGAAGGCCTGAACGCGCCCCTGACTTCCAGCATGGGAAGGCTGTTTGACGCCGCAGCCGCCCTGGCTGGCGTGCGCCAAAAGGTGAACTACGAGGCCCAGGCGGCCATCGAATTTGAGGCGTTGGCAGATGCCGCCGAGCACGAGGCCTACCCCTTTGAGGTCACTGCCGGACCCGCACAAGATTACATCATCCACCCTGCCCCCTGCTTCAAGCAGATGCTGGCTGATCTGCGCGGCAACGTTCCTCAGCCAGTGATCTCCGCCCGCTTTCACAACGGCGTGGCTGAGATGGTGCGCCAGGTGACCACGCACTTGCGCGAAGATACCGGCCTCAGCGAGGTTGCATTGTCCGGAGGTGTGTGGCAGAATATCACCTTACTGAACAAGACAGTCCATTTGCTGCAGCGCGACGGTTTCACCGTACTGCTGCACCGCCAGACACCGCCCAACGACGGCGGGGTAGCCCTGGGGCAAGCGGTGATTGCAGCAACACGCCTCCATACCATCCGTTAGAATCAGTAGATTGGGAGTTATACCATGTGTTTAGCGGTCCCAGGTAAGATCATCGAAATTTACGAAGCCAATGGCCTGCGCATGGGCAAGATCGATATGGGCGGCGTGGTGCGCGAGGCTTGCCTGGCTTACACGCCCGAGGCTCAGGTGGGCAATTACGCCGTGATCCATGTTGGCTTTGTGCTCAATCTGGTAGACGAAGCGGAAGCCCTGGAAACCCTACGCCTGTTCCAAGAGTTGGACGGAGACGCCGCGTAAAGCCCCCCCGGCGCGGATATGCCATGTTCACCCCCTACCGTTCACCTTCTCTCGTTCAGGCAACCCTGGCAGAAATCCGCCAGGCAACCTCGCAGCCATGGGTGATCATGGAAATCTGCGGCGGGCAAACGCACGCCATCCTGCGTTACGGCATGGAGCAGCTTCTGCCGCCGGAGACTGAGCTGGTGCATGGGCCGGGCTGCCCGGTATGCGTCACATCTCTGGATTTGATCGAAAAAGCGCTGGCGATTGCGTCCGATCCCCAGGTAATTTTCACCTCTTACGGCGATATGCTGCGCGTTCCCGGCGTCGATCGTGATCTGTTCTCAGTGCGCGCCGCTGGCGGGGATATACGTGTGGTCTATTCTCCGCTAGACGCCCTGCGCATTGCCCAGCAAAACCCGCATAAGCAAGTGGTTTTCTTTGCCATCGGCTTTGAGACCACCGCCCCGGCCAATGCCATGAGCGTGCTGCAGGCCAAAGCACTGGGGCTCAAGAATTATTCAGCCCTGGTGTCCCATGTCTGCGTTCCGCCTGCTCTTTCAGCAATCTTGAACTCGCCCGCCAACCGGGTGCAGGGCTTTTTGCTGGCGGGGCATGTCTGCGCCGTGATGGGCTATCACCAGTACCCATCCCTGGCAGAGCAGTACCGCGTCCCGATGGTGGTAACCGGCTTCGAGCCGCTCGACATCGCCCGGGGCATTCTAGAAACGGTGAAGCTACTCGAAAGCGGCCGCGTGGAAGTGCGCAACGCTTATGAACGGGTGGTTACATTCGAAGGAAACCACGCTGCCCAGGAAGCCATCGCCCGGGTATTCGAGCCTTGCGACCGTAAATGGCGCGGCATCGGCGCTATCCCGCTCTCAGGCTGGAAGTTGCGGCCCGAATTCCAGGCGTACGACGCAGAATCCCGCTTCCAGGTGGGCAGCATCCAGCCAGAAGAATCGCCTCTATGCATCGCCGGGCAGATCTTGCAAGGGCTGAAAAAGCCACCCCAATGCCCGGCCTTTGGCCGCGCCTGCACGCCCGAGCACCCCCTGGGAGCAACAATGGTCTCCTCCGAAGGAGCCTGCGCGGCGTACTACCATTACCCGGCAAGCTAAAAGGTTATCCCGCCCATGACGCACGATTCGACATCCAATCTGCCAGGGGCTGCCTGCCCCCTGCCCTTGGCGCACACTGACCGCATTGTGATGGGCCACGGCTCCGGCGGCAAGATGAGCCACGATCTGATCGCGCGGCTGTTCATCCCCGCATTCGATAACCCGATCCTGCGCGCTGGCGACGATGCAGGTGTATTTGCCGCCAGCAAGGGCACTGCGCGCTATGCCCTGACCACTGATTGTCATGTGGTCACGCCGTTATTCTTCCCCGGCGGAGATATTGGGCGATTGGCAGTGTGCGGCACAGTGAACGATCTGGCGGTGATGGGTGCAACACCGCGCTACCTGACCGCCGGTTTCATCCTGGAGGAGGGGTTAGAAACGGCTGTGCTGGAACAGGTGGTGCGCTCGATGCAGGCTGCCGCCGCAGAAGCGGGCATCCAAATCGTCGCCGGAGATACCAAAGTGGTGCAGAAAGGCAGCGCGGATGGGCTTTTCATCACCACCAGTGGTCTGGGCACCATCCCAGAAGGGATCCATATTTCCGGGAACAACGCCCGGCCCGGCGACGTGGTGATCCTCTCAGGGCCGGTGGGCGATCACGGGATTGCCGTACTCGCCGCCCGCGGAGAGATTGAGATGGAAACCGATGTGCAAAGCGACGTTGCGCCCCTGAACAGGCTGGTAGCAGCGCTGCTCGCAGCAGCCGCGCCAGAAATCCATGTGCTGCGCGACCCCACCCGCGGCGGTCTGGCAACCACGCTCAACGAGATCGCCCGGCAGTCACAAGTGTGTATCCACCTCAACGAGGCCAGTATCCCCGTGCGCCCGGCTGTGGCCGCAGTCTGCGAAATGCTCGGCTTTGACCCGTTGTATGTGGCCAACGAAGGAAAACTGGTCGCCATTGTAGCCCCCGGCCAGGCCGAAGCCGTTCTGAGCGCCATGCACCAGGCGCCCTATGGCGCCGAGGCAGTGATCATTGGCGAGATCACGGCTGCCCCCAACGGGCGCGTGTTGATGAAAACAGCCATCGGCGGCACTCGCATCGTGGATATGCTGGCGGGCGAGATGCTGCCGCGCATCTGCTAGGCTGTATCGCCTATCCATCGAAAAAGAGGTCAAGCAAGGCATAGCCCCGCTCGACCTCTTTTTCGGAACTGATTGTGCTTGCGTTCCAGGAAAAATATCTCTATAATACATGAGATGTTATGGATTTTCCCCCATGACAATCATCACTTTTGAAGCGTGTTATTATTCACTAGTAAATACGATATACTTAGACCATAATTCAACGATAAATTTCTCTTTGCATTGGTATCGGTGATTCTTGGAATTCGTTGGTATTATGCAGTAGCAAACTCCTGCTTCGTACGCAAGGACTGGTGACAGGTAACTGATCAAGTTTCATGTTCCTCTATGTCATTACAAAGAGGAGTTTGGCAAAAATGGTATACAAGCACGTTTACCCTCATTTTCTAACTCAAGACAGGAGGTGTAGTGATGCCAGCGACCGAAATCTCCCAAAAACCCTCGTTTAGTGTGAAGTTTTTGGACAGCCTGTTTGACTTGGCGGATGGGGAACGAATCAGGAAATGCTTACAATGTGGAACGTGTAGTGGAATTTGTCCTTTTGGCTACCTGATGGATTTTCCACCAGGACTGATGATCACAGCCTTACGGGCTGATATGTTTGAAGATGTTATCAATTCAGACTCGGCGTGGTTTTGTGTATCCTGCTACGCCTGTACCCAGTTCTGTCCATCCCAGATACCTATCACCAACTCTCTGATGACGCGCGCCAAAGAAGAAATGCTACTGGCTGGCACAGTTCCGAAAGAACTACAAACTGCGCTTGAGAACTCCCAGCGCTACGGCAACCCCTTGGGAGAATCTCCGCGTAAGAGAGCCGATTGGACAATCGGTATTGAGCCTAAAGTCAATATCATGGGAACTGTCAAACGACCAGTAGATGTGTTGTGGTTTGTTGGTGATTATCCATCCTACCATAACCGGGTCCAATCAGTCTCAAAAGCGCTTGCCAAAATACTCAATGCCCTGGGGATAGATTTCGGCATCTTGGGGCCTGAGGAAAATAGCGACGGCGATACTCAGCGAATGGCTGGCGAACAAGGGTTATTCGAGTTGTTGGCCGAGAAAAATGGGCGCGCATTCAATAAATATGCCTTTAATGAAATCATTACGGCCGATCCACACGCATTCAATGCTATCAAGAATGAATATCCCCGGCTAGGTATTAACTTCCCCGTAAAGCATTACACACAATTTCTAGCAGAACGGCTAGATCAACTTAAGCCCCTCTTGAAGAATGAAATTAAAGCTAGAGTCACATACCACGATCCATGCTACTTGGGACGTGTAAATGGTGTGTTTAATGAGCCACGCATCTTGATACAGGCCGTACCGGGAGTGGAATTGGTTGAGATGCCCCACAAGTTGGAGAACAGCTTGTGCTGTGGTGGCGGTGGCGGTGGGATGTGGATGGATGGTTATCACTGGGAAAAAGCCCATGTACGGCTATCCGAGTGGCGTGTACGCGAAGCGGTAGAAACCGGAGCCGATATTCTCGCAGTTGCATGCCCATACGAGCCGCCCCGCTTTGAAGACGCCGCGAAGATGATCAAAAACGCCGAAAAACTGGTCGTAAAGGATATAGCAGAGATCTTGGCAGAATCTCTAGGAATATAGATGCGAGGAGGAGACCCCATGAAAATCGTAGTTCTAGCACGCTTGGTTCCTGACTTGGTTGAAGAGTTAGCCATTGACGCAAATGGCACCGCACTCGACACAACATGGTTGCGACTGATGATTAGTGAGTTTGACGATCATGCTATTGAGCAAGCTATTTTACTTAAAGAAAGCTCTGGGGGGCAGGTAATTGTAATATCCCCAAACGCTGAAGGGGTAGACGATATGCTGTTTACAGCCTCTGCCAAAGGTGCTGATCAGATCATAAAACTTAACGGCGACTTCGAGAGTGGAACCAATAACCATGCTCTGGCCCGCGCGCTTGCCCAGGAAATCACAAATCTGCAACCCGACCTGATCCTTACTGGCGTACAGGCCCACACCGATATGGACGGACCTATCGGCCCCTTACTGGCTGGTTTATTGGATTTCCCGTATGTTGGCTATGTCTCTGGGGCCAGTGGGCAAGGCGAGACCGTCACTGTGC
>DIXA01000017.1:43730-72149 GCA_002428565.1 Anaerolineales bacterium UBA6092
GAGCAACCTCCTCGTTACGTAGCCATCAGCAAGATTCGCCAGACGATGAAGACTACCACGATCGACGAGCTTGATGTGGAAGCACTCAACCTCAGTGGTGGGCCAACGGTCAGCCGCATGTTCCTTCCTGAAACCTCTGAAAAAGCCACCCTGATATCAGGAACTGAAGCAGAGATAGCAGATAGGCTCATCGAAATATTCAAAGAATTAGGCGTGCTCTAGTACGGAGGAAACCATGAACCAGGATATTTTTGTTATCATCGAACACCTGCGTGGACAAGTAGCAGACATTTCCTTTGTGATGCTGGCCGCTGCACGCGGTTTAGCACAATGGAGCGGCGGGAAAGTTATCGCCGTGCTGCTCGGCCATAATGCCGACGGACTTAGTGGCAACCTAAACTGTGATCAGGTACTCTATCTTGACCACCCACTTCTGGCCGATTTCACCTCTGATGCCTATCAGAAAGTGCTATTTGGCCTGATTGGTGAAAAACAACCACGGGCTGTATTGTTTGGGCACACTACAATCGGTGCCGATGTTGCCAGTATCCTTTCCGCCCGCTTGGATTTACCCATGATCAGCTCCGGTAGAACATTTGCATCGGATGGCAAGTTTACTTGCCAGATTTGCGGAGGAAAAATCATGGCTGAGGGCGAGCTCCCTGGCTCCACGGTATTGGTCACAATGGTGCCAGGTGGGTACAAACCTGAACAGGGGCAAAGTGCACAAAATCCCCAGGTGTTATCTCTGCCGGCGCCAATCTTAGAGGACCTCAAAGTAGTTTTGAAGCAGTACATCGAGCCAGAGGTCGCTGATATCGATATATCCAGAGAGCCGCTCTTAATATCTGTGGGGCGCGGCATTCAAACCCAGGATAATATCTCTATTGCTGAAGAACTAGCTGAAGCATTGGGAGGAGTTGTCAGCGCCTCCCGACCAGTGATAGACCAAGGTTGGCTACCTACAAGCCGACTGGTAGGCAAATCTGGCAAGGCTGTCAAGCCCAAAGTCTATCTGGCAGTGGGTATCAGCGGGGCACCTGAGCACGTCGAGGCAATCACCGGCAGCGAAACTATTATCGCGATCAATACTGATATAAATGCGCCGATCTTCAACCTTGCAAAATACGGCACCACTGCTGACCTTTTCGACTTAGTGCCTGTATTAACCCAGAAAATCCGCGACGCCAAGTAATTCCCCACAAGGAGACATCAAATTGGAACCGATCCGAGATACTTTCTGGAACATCCCTCACTGGGCGGAAATCGGACAGTATGTACTGGGTTTCCTGACGATCGTAATTTTCTTCTACGGTGTATTTCGTCATATCCGGCGCTGGAGGCAAGGTCAGCCAGAGAAACGCACTGATCATATAGGCAAACGCCTGGTCAATGTATTTATGCAGGCGATTATCCAGCTTAGAACCGCACGGGATGCCTACCCTGGGATAATGCACCTCTCAATATTCTGGGGTATCATTACACTCTTCGTCGGGACCGCTCTTGCAACCGTAGACTGGGATGTCACCCACCTGTTCTTTGATTTTCAATTTCTCAAGGGGAATGTCTACGTCATTTACGAGTTGATGCTGGATATCTTGGGCTTTCTCCTTGTCCTAGGACTTGGATTGGCCATCTACCGCCGCTATGTCATCCGGCCAGCACGCCTGCAGAATCTACCCAATAAACTCTTGAGCCGCGATGATCTATATGTTCTTGTTATACTCTCCCTTGTTGTTGTAAGCGGTTACCTGGTCGAAGGTTTAAGGATTGCTGTAGTTAATCCAGAATGGGCACCCTGGTCGCCGGTGGGCAATGCCCTGGCGTCACTCTTTACAGCAACCGGTGATCCGACAAATAGAGTCTTGCACACAAGCATCTGGATCTTTCATATTGTTATATCATTTGGCGCGTTGTGTAGCATACCGTTCACCAAGCTGTTCCATATCATCGCGGTGCCCACCAACATATTCTTCAGCTCTCTTCAGCCTGCAGGAGCACTGCTGCCCCTTCGCGATGATAGCACAGTAGGGGTCAAAGAATGGAATGAGTTCTCCTGGAAGCAGCTATTAGATTTCGAGGCTTGCACTCGCTGTGGTCGCTGCCAGGATGTGTGCCCGGCCTACGCCAGTGGATCGATACTCTCACCTCGCAATATGATCATCAAGCTTGAGACACACCTGTGGGAGAAGAAAAACGGGCGAAATCTTCAAGGTGATGTAATCACTCCAGAAGAATTATGGGCATGCACCACATGTCGAGCATGTGTTCAGGTTTGCCCGGCTTTCATCGATCACCTTTCGTCCTTTATCGATATGCGTCGCTACCTGGTCAACGAAGGTAAAATTGATACGCAACTTCAGGATGCGCTGGCAAACCTAGGCCGTTACGGTAACTCTTTCGGCCTTTCCGACCGTATGCGCGCAAAATGGACCCAACCCATACAGCCAAAGATTAAGGATGTACGCCGTGAAGCCGCTGAATACCTGTGGTTTGTGGGTGATTATGCATCTTATAGCGCCAGTCTATCTGAGATCACCCAAACCACTGCAACGGTCTTTCAGAAAATTGGTTTAGATTTCGGTATCCTGTATGAAAGCGAACGCAATGCTGGTAACGATGCGCGCCGCGTGGGTGAAGAAGGCTTATTTGAGATGTTGGCGGAAAAGAATGCGGCTGCGTTCAGCAAGTCCCAATTCCAAACAGTCGTTACCACGGACCCTCATACCTATAATACCCTCAAAAACGAGTACCCGGCAGATGGTGCTCATACAGTATTGCACTATACTGAATTGCTGGATCAACTAATCTCTTCAGGCAAGCTTAAATTTACCAGGCAGCTTGGATACAAAGTAACATTTCATGACCCATGCTATCTGGGCCGTTATAATGGCGTGTATGATGCACCGCGTAGAGTAATTGCTGCAACTGGCTGTGAGTTGATAGAAATGCCTCGCTGCCGCGAGAATTCATTTTGCTGCGGAGCAGGTGGTGGGCGCATCTGGATGGAAGAAGGTGAAGTTAAAGAACGCCCCAGTGAGGCGCGTATCCACGAAGCTACCCAGCTGGATGGCGTGCAAATTTTTGTGGTCGCTTGCCCCAAAGATGTAACTATGTATCGGGATGCCGTCAAAACCACCGGCAAAGAAGATCGCATTCTTGTAAAGGATTTGATTGAACTTGTAAGCGAAGCTTTGTAATATATGGCAAGCGTTGTCAGAAGCAATCAGATTGGACAAACCGAAAAGTCCAACACGGGCATCCGGCGCAAATTCACTGTGCCAATTGCAACGCGTCTGGTTGCCAGCTTCTTGGTGATCATTGTTGGTGGCAACCTGATTTTTACCATTGCAGGAATTAGCCTGATTGGAAACCGGATTGTATCTGAGGCTCAGGAAAGGGTACGTACCGATCTCAACTCGGCACGCGAAATATACCTAGGCGAACTACGCCATGTTTCTGACGTTGTCCGCATGACTGCCTACCGCCCGATCATATCAGAAGCGCTGCTATCAGGCTATGACGATACAATCTTGGCCGATCTTATGACCGTTATGAACAATGAGGGCCTTGACATCTTGACCTTGACAGATGCAAACGGCATTGTCATCTTACGTGCTGGCAATCCAGAAATCCTGGGAGATGACCAGAGTGAGAATGCTGTTGTAAACGCCGTCCTGAGAGGTAGTTTTTCTGTTGCCACCACGGTAGTATTTTCCTCAGATGAGCTATCTAGGGAATCATATGCGTTATCTGAGAGGGCAGCTATCTACTTAGTTGATACTCCCATGGCTATCCCCAGGATAGAGACCAAGAAAACGTCAGGCCTGATGCTAATGGCTGCTGCCCCGGCGTTTGATGATCAACAGAATCTAATCGGGGTATTGTACGGTGGAGTGTTGATAAACCAGAACTATGAGATCGTCGATCGTATCAAGCACACCGTTTTCCAGGGTGTGGAGTATGAGGGTAAAGATATTGGTACCGCCACAATTTTTCTTGATGATGTTAGAATTTCCACCAATGTGTTAAATGAGGATGGATCGAGAGCCATTGGGACTCGTATCTCCAAGGAAGTATACAGCCAGGTGGCGATGAACAAAGAACCTTGGATTGGGCGAGCATATGTGGTCAATAGCTGGTATATCTCCGCTTACGAACCAATCCAAAATACTGACGGTGATGTTGTTGGCATACTATATGTGGGAATTCTTGAGAAAAAGTATACCGATATCCGTGACCGCTCTGCGCTCGTTTTCCTCGGAATTTCTTTATCTGGTGTTATTGTATCCATCATGTTTGCACAATTAATTTCTCGCAGCATCTCCATTCCTGTAAACCGGCTGGTTTCAGCTTCTCGGGAATTAGCCAACGGGAATCTGGATGTAATCGTAAAAAAGACTTCCAATGATGAGCTTGGGGAACTGTCAGACGCATTCACTATGATGGCAGCCGCCATGAAGGAACGCGACGAAAAGCTAAAAGAATTCACCCGCAGAAAAGTGATGGAGTCAGAACGCCTGGTTCTGATTGGACAATTAGCCGCTAATATCGCCCACGAGTTGAATAACCCCTTGCAAGGGATTGTGACCTTCTCTCACCTGCTTCTAGAGAAAAGCAGCGACGATGATCCCGCCAGGAGTAATCTGCAGAAAATCGTTACCCAGGCTAACCGCTGCCGGGATATCATTCGCGGCTTGCTGGATTTTTCCCGCCAAAGAAAACCCGATAAAACCCTCTCGGATGTAAATTCGATCTTGCAAGAATGTATCTCCCTGGTTGAAAAACAGGCGTCTTTTCTGAACATCGAGATCGCGCTCTCTCTCGCTCCCGATCTTCCTAGAGTAATCATTGATCCATCGCAAATTGAGCGCGTATTCATCAATATCATCGTGAATGCAGCCGACGCGATGGATGGAGTGGGGCGGCTGACGATAGAAACCCGGCAAGATCAGACAAAAGAATCTATCGAGATCGAAATCTCAGATACCGGTCACGGCATTTCGGTGGAAAACCTAGAAAAAATCTTCGACCCCTTCTTTACTACCAAAGAGACTGGTCACGGGGTTGGTCTCGGGTTAGCCATCAGCTATGGGATCGTAAAAGAACACAAAGGAACTATTCTCGTCGAGAGCGAGACCAATAAAGGGACAACATTTATTGTCAAGTTACCGATGACGAATATGAAAGTAGACGTGGAAAATGAGCAGCAGATATAAAATCCTTATCATCGACGATGAAGAAGTCGTCCTCGACTCGTGCACACAGATTCTGGAGGGTAGCAATTACGAAATTGCAACTGCACCAGAAGGCACTCAGGGATTGCATCTTGTACACGAGTTCCAACCTGACCTGATGTTTGTTGATCTCAAAATGCCCGGTATCTCAGGTATTGAAGTTTTGCAGAAAGTACATGAGTTTGACCCGACTATTGTGACAGTGGTTATCACTGGATATGCTACTGTAAGCTCGGCAGTTGAAGCGATGAAGCAAGGTGCTTACGATTTTCTGCCCAAACCCTTCACTCCTGACGAATTCCGGCTGATCACCAAACGAGGGCTTGAACGTAGAAGGCTTACATTAGAAACCATTGCACTCCGCAGAGAAAAAGAAATATTGCGCGAGAACTTCGCCGCCATTGTGTCTCATGAACTCAAGTCTCCCCTTGGCGCATTACAGCAAAGTCTCTATTTGCTGGAAAGCGAACTTCTACCGAATCTGACAGAGAGCCAGAAACACCTCCTGGAGCGGATGAAGATCAGAGTAGATGATCTTATCAAGCTTATTATTTCATGGCTCAGGGTATTATCAGTGGATATCAACAAGATTAGGGAAAGCTTTGTGCCTATATCCATTCCAGAATTAATCACCAAAGCGACGGAAAGTATTGACCCACATGCTGTCCGAAAGGATATCGAAGTTGTTACTTCGATTGAAGGAACTATCCACCAGATCGAGGGAGATGAGGGGAGCTTTGTTGAGGCCCTCGTCAATATTGTCGTTAATGCAATCAAATATTCTTACCCAGGTAGCAAAGTACTCATTAAAGTAAAAAACGATGATACATTTGTTGAAATATCCATCTCGGATACCGGTGTGGGTATTTCGACACAAGAACTGCCACGAGTTTTGGGAGGTTTTTACAGAGGGGAATCTGGTCAAGCAATCGAAGATAGCCATGGACTTGGCCTGACAATTAGCTGCCGAATCATCGAAGCACATAATGGAACCATTTCTGTAGAAAGCGAGATTGGGAGAGGCACAACCTTTGTGATTCGTATACCGGCTTTGGCAAAGAAAGTATAAAAGTATGAATACAAAAGGCAATAGTAGGGTAGTAATACCTTGTCAACCTGGTGAAAAGGAGAAATGCAATGAGTGACCCAAAAAGACTGCTAATGATTGACGATGACCCCGATTTTGTCGAGGGCATCAAAGCCATTCTCGTCGCCGCTAACTATTCGGTTGATGTCTGCTACAACCCCAAGGATGGGTTGAAAGCATTACAAACCGGAAATTACGATCTCTTGCTGCTAGACATCATGATGGGGCGTGGCGCGGAAGGTATTATGATCGCTCGTAAGATGCGAAAAGACCCAAAGTTGAGAGAAATGCCTGTGCTGATCATCACCGGTATCCGGGAGCAAATGGCTTTTCTCTTTCCTGGAGGGCCTGCCCACCCACGATTTGTTGAAGTTGATGAACTGGTCGAGAAACCAATCAAACCCACTCTCCTTCTAGAAAAGGTGAGTGCACTACTCAAAGCCGCAGAAGCGAACAAGACCAAACAAGATAACGTCTAAGGAAGAATGATATGGCTGATGAATTGACATTCAGCGATGAAATAGCAAACCTGTTACATGCATCACACGGGAATCCTCTCAATACCTGCATCCAATGTGGAACCTGTTCGGGCACATGCCCATCCGCGCCGTTCATGAAACACTCTCCCCGGCGTATCATTGCAATGATCAACGCCGATATGAAGGAGGATGTTGTCAATAGTAATACATACTGGTTCTGTGCATCCTGTTTTCACTGTACTGTGAGATGTCCAAGGGAAATCGATATTGCAGAACTTATGTATGCATTGAAGCGGTACTCCATGTGGAATCAACAGTATCAAGAGGACCTTATTGGACCAACTTTCTCTGAGACCTTTGTAAAAACAATTTTTGGATCTGGAAGATCATATGAACCTGTTCTGGCAACATCTTACTTGTTTAGCTTCGGTGTCCCAGAGTTTATCCAGGAAGCGCAAACTGCCACAACTCTAATGCTCAAGGGAAGATTACCTGTGTTACCTGCTAGAATCAAGGGGCTAAAAAACTTCAGACGGATGTTGGGTAGGATTATTCCGATTGGAGGCCTCGAATGAAAAAATATGCATATTTTCCGGGATGTTCCCTTGAGAAGATGGCCTTGAGCTACCACGTATCCACAATGGAGACAACCAGCAGGTTGGGCGTGGAATTACAGGAACTAGAAGACTGGAACTGCTGTGGAGCAACAGCGTATTTCCACATTGATGAGCTGCTTGCCTATACACTCAGCGCGCGAAACCTGGCATTAGCCGAAAAAGAAAACTTAGATCTGGTTGCTCCCTGCGCTGCCTGCTACAAAAACTCCTACTTCACAAATGAATACCTGAAGGAAGATCCTGATCTTGCCGAACACATCAACTTCGCCCTCGAGGAAGATAACCTCAAGTTCTCTGGCAATATCTCTGTACATCACCTGATTGAAATCTTTGTAAACGATATCGGATTTGAAGAGATCAAATCAAAAGTCACCAATCCGTTGGAAGGCTTGAAAGTTGCTGCTTATTATGGCTGCCAAATCTTGCGCCCCAAAAAAGAGCACTTAACGGTTGAAGAGCCTGTGTTCTTTGAGGAACTTATGAAATCCATTGGGGCAACCCCGATCGATTTTGCAGAGAGGTTACGTTGTTGCAGCGCCGCTTTGATCATTACAAATCGACATGCGGCATTGAGTATGGTGCGCAACATTCTCCATAATGCGATCTCGAGCGGGGCAGACATTATCGCCACAGCCTGTCCGATGTGCCAGGTCAATCTCGAGTGTTACCAGAAACAAGTCAACCAAGAATTCGGCACCGATTACTCGATCCCGGTTCTGTACTTTACGCAACTCGTCGGCCTTGCACTTGGAATTTCTCCAAAACAACTGAGAATTGGGTCGGAATTAGTTTCAACCACCCCTGCTCTATCCTTTGCCAAACGTGGTTCTCCAAACCCATAAAGGAGGTAATGAATGTCAGAAAAAATAGGCGTGTACGTGTGCCACTGCGGCAGCAACATTGCCGGCGTAGTAAATGTAGCTGAAGTGAGCGCCTGGGCCGGGAAAGAACTGGCCAAAAATGGCGTTGTCATCGCCCGCGACTACAAGTTCATGTGCTCCAGCCTGGGGCAAGAACTGATCGAAAAGGATATCAAAGAGCATAACCTGACCCGCGTGGTGGTTGCTGCCTGCTCGCCGCACCTGCACGAGCCCACCTTCCGCAACGCCTGCGCTCGTGCTGGCGTCAACCCCTACCTGTTTGAGATGACCAACATCCGCGAGCAGGACTCCTGGGTCACGACGGACAAGTTAGAGGCCACCAAAAAAGCCAAAGCCCTGATCGGTGCCGCGGTCGGGCGCGTGGTGTACCAACAACCGCTCAGCTCGCTCTTCGTGCCCATCGATCCGCAGGTGCTCATCGTCGGCGGCGGTGTGACCGGTATTCAGGCTGCCCTGGAGATCGCTGACAGCGGTCGCAAGGTATTCCTGGTTGAACGCGAACCCACCATCGGCGGTCACATGGCCCAGTTCGACAAAACCTTCCCCACCCTGGACTGCTCCGCCTGCATCTTGACCCCGAAAATGTTCGATGCTGGCAATCACAAGAACATTACCTTGCTGACCTGGAGCGAAGTGGAGAAGGTGGAAGGTTACATCGGCAATTTCACCGTCACCATCCGCAAGCGCGCCCGCTTCATCACGGAAGACCTGTGCACCGGCTGCGGCGTATGCTGGGAGAAATGCCCCAAGAAAGTGATCGACCCCGTCTTCGAGGCCGGCCTGGGCTACCGCAAGGCCGTCTACACCCCCTTCCCACAAGCCGTCCCCAATTACCCGGTCATCGATCACGAAAACTGCACCTTCTTCCAGAAGGGTACTTGCAAGGTGTGCCAGAAATTCTGCCCCACCGGAGCCATTGATTTCGAGCAGCAAGACGAGATCATCACCATCAAAGTGGGCAACATCATCCTGGCCACTGGCTGGGACCTGTTCGATACCCGCAAGGTCCCCAACTACGGCTATGGCCGCTTGGCGAATGTCTATACCAGCTTAGAGTTCGAGCGTCTCTCGAATGCATCCGGCCCCACCGGCGGCAATATCGTCCTGCGCGATGGGAAAACCGTGCCGAAGTCAGTAGCCATCGTACACTGCGTCGGCAGCCGCGACCAGAACTACCATCCCTACTGCTCTGCGATTTGCTGTATGCAGAGCCTCAAGTTTGCCCACCTGGTGGAAGAAAAAACCGGCGCGGACGTATACAACTGTTACATCGACATACGAACCCCTGGCAAAGGCTACGAAGAATTCTACCAGCGGTTGTTGGGGGAGGGCACGCACTTTATACGCGGCAAAGTGGCCGAAATCACCGATGCCGCCCGCAACGCCAGCGAAGAAGGCAAGCTCATCGTCCAGGTGGAAGACACCCTGATCGGCAAGCAGCGCCGCATCCCGGTGGATATGGTCATCCTCTCGGCTGCCATGGAAGCCCGCCACGACGCCAAGGAAGTGGCGCAGAAGTTTGGCATCTCGTGCAGCCACGATGACTGGTTCATTGAGCGTCACCCCAAACTGGACCCCGTGGCCACCATGACCGACGGCGTGTTTGTTGCCGGGGCATGCCAGGGGCCCAAGGATATCCCCGCATCTGTGGCGCAGGGCGCAGCCGCTGCAGCCCGCGTCTTGTCCATCATCGGACAGGGCGAGATCGAGATCGAGGCCGCAACCGCCATCGTGGACGATGTAACCTGTGTGGGCTGCACGCAGTGTGTGTCCTCCTGCCCCTACCAGGCCATCGAATTCCAGGCCGAGCGCGGCAAAGCGTACGTGATCGAGGCGCTGTGCAAGGGCTGCGGCACCTGCGTTGGCACCTGCCTGCCCAAATCGATCACGCTCAAGCACTTCACCGACGAGCAAATTGTGGCTGAAATGATCGGCGCCATGACCGTGATGAAATCCTTCGAAGTAGTGGCGCCCGTACCAGTGGAGGTGGCATAATGTACGAACCCAAGATCATCGGATTTCTGTGTAACTGGTGTTCTTACCGCGGCGCGGATACTGCCGGCATGGCACGCATGAAGTATCCACCGAACGTCAAGATCATCCGCGTGCCGTGCAGCGGGCGCATCTCCCCCGAGTTAGTGCTGCGCACGTTCCGCGAAGGCGCCGATGGCGTGATGGTGCTGGGCTGCCACATCGGTGACTGCCACTACAGCACTGGAAACCACCGCACCGCCAAGCGTATGCCCGTTCTGAAGAGACTGCTGGAGTATTCCGGCATCGACTCAGATCGATTGGCCATCAACTGGGTGTCAGCCGCTGAGGGCGAAAAATTCGCCACGGTGATCAAAGAATTCACCGAACAGATCAGCGCTATGCCGCCCTTCGCGGAGACGATGAAAATGGAGGAGACGAAATGAGCGACCGACTCACCTCCCTGCGTGAAGCAATTCAACAAGTATTCCCCCAGGTGGATGGGGTACTGGGCATTCGCCGCGGGCCAGGCGGTATCATCTCTCCGTACCTGTTCCACAGCGAGCATCCCGAAGAACTGGAAGCCCTGGCCATCTGGCCCAAAGAACCGTTGCCCGATGTGCTCAGAAAAATCCAGAAAGCCCACCCCGAGGCAAAACTGGCCATCGTGTGCCGGGGCTGCGAGGAACGCGGCGTGGTTGAGATGATGAAACACTCCCAACTGAACTGGGACAATCTCACCCTGATCGGCCTGCAGTGCACCAAAGAAGAAGCCGAGTTCTGCCGCTGCGCTAAGCCCTACACGGTGCATGCCAAGATCGTGGTTGGCGAGCCGATCGAGGGCGTTCCTGATCCGGTCACCGAGAAGGTCGCCGCCATGAGCCGGGAAGAAAAACAGGAATTCTGGAAAGAGCAGTTCCTGCACTGCATCAAGTGCTACGGCTGTCGCACCATCTGCCCACAGTGCTTCTGCAATATCTGCACCCTGGAAGATGAAAAGTTTGTTGAGACCGGGCGACTGCCTATGCCCAACCCCTCCATGTATCACCTCATCCGGGCCATGCACATGACCGCCAAATGCGTTGCCTGCCGCGAGTGTGAAGAGACCTGCCCTGCCGATATCCCCATGGCAGTGCATTTCCGCCTGATCGCCCGCGATGTTCAGGAGATGTTCTCCTACGAAACCGGCGCCATTCTGGAACAGAAACCACCGCAACTGCTGGTTCTGGAAGAAGGCGAATACGAGCGCACTGGACTGCCGCATTAAGGAGAGAATCATATGATTGAATACAAAAGCGTTCTAACCACCTGCCCCTACTGCGGCACAGGCTGCACCCTGCACCTCCAGGTGCTGGATGGCACCCTGGTGGGCACCTTGCCCGCCAAAGAACACCCTATCAGCCAGGGCGGGCTGTGCATCAAAGGCTGGAATGTGCATGCGTTTGTAAACCATAAAGATCGCCTGCGCACGCCCATGATCCGCAAGAACGGTAAGCTAGAAGAGGCCACCTGGGAAGAAGCCCTGGGCCTGGTTGCCGAGAAACTCGGCGAGTTCAAGGCCAAAAGCGGCCCCGACAGCATTGCCCTTCTGACTTCCGCCAAGTGCACCAACGAAGAGAACTACCTCCTGCAGAAGTTCGGCCGCGCGGTGATCGGGACGAATAACGTCGATCACTGCGCCCGTCTCTGACACGCTCCCACTGTGGCCGGTCTGGCCGCATCATTCGGGAGTGGCGCAATGACGAATTCGATCCCCGAATTCGAAGAGAATACCAACTGCTTCTTTGTGATTGGCTCGAACACCTCCGAAGGCCACCCACTCATCGCTACCCGCATGCTCAAGGCCCAAAAGCGCGGCGCCAAGATCATCGTGGTGGACCCACGCAAGAACCAGATCGGCCACTGGGCAGATATCTTCTACACCTTCCGCCCCGGCACCGACGTGGCTCTTTTCAACGGCCTGATGAACGTGATCATCAGCGAAGGATTGGAAGACAAAGCCTTCATTGCCGAGCGCACCGAAGACTTTGAGGCCCTGAAGACGCTGGTTGCCGAGTATACACCGGAGAAAGTGGCCGAGATCAGCGGTGTGCCCGCCGATGGCATCCGTGAGATCGCTCGCACCTACGCCAAAGCCAAGCCTGCCGCCATCCTGTACGCCATGGGCATCACCCAGCACACCACCGGCGTGGATAACGTCAAATCCACCTCCAACCTGGCTATGCTGTGCGGCAACATGGGCATCCCTGGCGGCGGCGTCAACCCACTGCGCGGGCAGAACAACGTGCAGGGCGCCTGCGATATGGGCGGCCTGCCCAACGTCTACCCTGGCTATCAGGCCGTCACCATCCCCGACGTGCAAAAGAAGTTCCAGGATGCCTGGGGCTCCGCTGGCCCGCTGACCGTCGGCCTGACCGTCACCGAGATGCTGCACGCTGCCCAGGAGGGCAAAGTGCGCGCCCTGTATGTGATGGGCGAAAACCCCATGGTCTCTGACCCAGACCTCAACCACGTCCGCCACTGCCTGGAAGAAACTGAGTTCCTGGTGGTACAAGACATCTTCATGACCGAAACGGCGGAAATGGCCCACGTGGTGCTGCCGGGCGTCACCTTTGCAGAAAAAGATGGCACCTTCTCCAATACTGAACGGCGCGTGCAGCGCGTGCGCAAGGCCATCGAACCGATCGGCGACTCCAAACCCGACTGGGTCATCATTTGCGAGCTGGCCAAGAAGATGGGTGCCACAGGCTTCGACTTCGCCTCCCCGTCAGATATCATGACCGAGATCAATGCCCTCACCCCCAGCTATGGCGGCATCACCTACGCCCGCCTGGAAGAGCTTGGCTCGCTGCAATGGCCCTGCCCAACGGTTGAGCACGCCGGGACGCCGTACCTGCACAAGGGCAAGTTTGCCCGCGGTCTGGGCAAATTCTTCCCGCTCGAGTTCAAGGAACCCGCCGAACTGCCCGACGAAGAATACCCCTTCACGCTGACCACCGGCCGCCTGATGTTCCACTTCCACACCGGCTCGATGACCCGCCGCTCGGAAAAACTGGACAGCGAGGTGCCCACGGCCTACGTGGAGATCAACGTGCGCGACGCCGAGAAACTCGGCCTGAACGGTGACAAGCGCGTGCGTGTTACCAGCCGGCGCGGCGAGATCGAGCTGGATGCCCGCGTCACCGACGATATCAAGCGCGGCGTGATCTTCATCCCCTTCCACTTTGCCGAAGCCGCCGCCAACAAGCTGACCAACTCTGCCATTGACCCGGTCGCCAAGATTCCGGAATACAAGGTTTGCGCGGTCAAGGTTGAGATTGTAAAATAAACCCGCGAAACGGCTGTGCACCAACGTTCGTGCACAGCCGTTTCACAGTCAAGAGGAAAGGTATACTATGAATATCGATATCAAAAAGATCTTTGAATATGCGCTCCAGCGCGAATATGAAGGGAAACGCTTTTTTGAAGAAAATGCCAGCCGCTTAAGCCACGCCGCGGCAACGGGTGCGTTTAGAGAACTGGCCGCGGAAGAACAGAAGCACATTGAATTCATCCAAAGCCAGATCGAGGCCCTGAATAAAGGCACACTCTCTAGCAGTGCCGCTCTGGCCAAAGAGTTGAAAGAAGGCAGTTTCTTCTCAAAGCGGGCCGCCGCTGAAATGCTGGATCAAACCGTGCTAGAAGCCATGGTTCCGGACCTGCCGGTACTGAGAACCGCTTACCTCATTGAAAAGGATTTTGCCGAATTCTACGAGAAAGCTGCCACACAGGTTACCGGCGAAGCCAAGAAGGTGCTCAATCTGCTCGGCAAATGGGAGCGCGGCCACGAAGTGTTGTTCAAAAACATGCACGACAAGGCCTACGAGCTCTACAATCAAATGCCCTGGGGAGGCTAATCGAACCGCCAAGCCTTTCACCTTGCATTCTCTGCAAGGCGACACAGGCGAATCCCACCCTAAGGAGGACCGCTGACCTGAGACCAAGATAAGGCACACAGATCATGCGATACTTGTAAGACAAGCTGTACAAATCTTAAATATAACAAAACCGAGGAGAATAAAATGACTGATCAACCTATCAACCTGGATGCCCTGCTGCCGCCAGCCATGGCTGCCAAAGCGGAAGACCTAGGCGTCAAGAAAGCCAATCTCAAAGCCTTCAACATGTTCATGCTGGCCGTCCTGGCTGGCGCGTTCATTGGCATTGGGGCCATCTTCGCCACAACCGCCGCAGCCGGCGGAGCGGCCTTGCCCTACGGCGTCAATCGACTGCTGGTTGGTTTCGTCTTCACCGTCGGCCTGATCCTGGTTGTCGTCGGTGGCGCCGAACTGTTCACCGGCAACACCCTCATCACTATGGCCTTTGCCAGCAAGAAAGTCACCCTGCTGCAGTTGCTGCGCAACTGGGGCATCGTCTATGTCGGCAACCTGATTGGTTCCATCGCCACCGCCTACATCGTTTTCCTGGGCAAACAATACACGTTTGGCAGCGGCGCCATTGGCCTGGCTGCGCTGGGCATTGGCAACGCCAAGGTTAACCTGGAATTCGTCCAGGCGATTGCCTTGGGCATTATGTGTAACGCCCTGGTGTGCATGGCCGTCTGGATGTGCTACAGCGCCCGCACCACCACCGACAAGATCCTGGCGATCATCCCCCCCATCGCCTGCTTTGTTGCTGCCGGCTTTGAACACAGCATTGCCAACATGTACTTCATCCCCGCTGCGCTGTTCATCAAGGGCGATGCTACCTTCTTAACAGAAATCGGAAAAACAGCCGCAGATTATGTCAACCTCACCTGGGGCAATTTCTTCATCGCCAACCTGCTGCCCGTCACCATCGGCAACATCATCGGCGGTGGGCTTATGGTAGGCCTGGTTTACTGGCTTGTGTACCTGCGCAAGTCCAAGTAAAATAAATCATCCTGGCAAAAAATGGTCTGCCAGTTGGTCAGGGCTGATCAACTGGCAGATCGATCCATTTTCTATAGCGTACGTATACAAACCGAAGGGGCTTATTGGTGGAGGAGATAAAGAATGAAAACAGTTGAGGAAATTCTACGCATAAAAGGTCACGCCACCTTTGTGATCTCGCCCCAGGCGCAGGTATTTGAGGCACTTCAGGTTATGGCCGACAAAGATATCGGCGCTCTGATCGTGGTAGAAAACGATCGGGTGGTCGGAATCATTTCAGAACGAGACTATGCCCGCAAAGTGATCCTCGAAGGAAAAGCATCCAAGACCCTGCCCGTTAGCGAAATCATGACCCAGGAAGTTCGCTATGTAAGCCCTGAAGCCACCATCGAAGAATGCTCGGTACTGATGACCCGCGAGCGCATCCGTCATCTGCCTGTGCTGAAAGACGGAAAGCTGGCAGGGGTTATCTCGATTGGCGATGTGGTGAACGCGATCATCTCAGATCAAGCCGCCACAATCGACAACCTCCACGATTACATCACCGGAAAGTACGTGTAAGAGCATCTAGCCCAAGAAGGAGGTCTGTTTATGGTTTCACCAGAGTTGTTAAGACGCTACCCGTATTTTGGGGTGCTGGCTGATGCGCACCTCAAAGAAATTGCCATGATCGCCGAAGAGACAACCATCGAAAAGGGTGCTGAGATCTTCGAGGAATGCGGCCTTGCCGACAAACTCTACTTGCTGCAAGACGGCAGCGTAGATTTGTTCTTCAAGGTTGTGGAAGAATACCGGCCCGATTTGACCAAGGAATTCATGGTCGGCGAGATCAACCCCGGAGAGGTGTTTGCCATCAGCGCATTGATTGAGCCATACTCGCTCAATGCAACTGCCAAGGTCACCAAAACTTGCAAGGTAATCGTGGTTGACGCGGTGGCACTGCGCAACCTATGCGAGAAAGACCCCCTCCTGGGCTACCAGATCATGCAAGAAACTGCCAAAGTTTTGATGGAACGTCTGGGTTACATGCGGCTTCAATTAGCCGCTGCAACTCACTAAACCCAGCGCATCAAACAGCCGCCATGCGAAAAAACAGGGCGCGCGTTCTACTACATCCCATCACTCCCCAAAATCGCCAGGGAATGGTCGGTCTATCCACGCCGATCTACCCAGGCGATTTGTGTTATTCCTAAATTGCCAGCTTGGAACAAGCCATCTATGCGGATGGCTATCGAACATCATAAGGAAAGCACCACAGGAGAAAACAGTATGATGACGGAAAAGAAAGCAGTCAGTGTTGAGGAACTATTAGCCAAGGCGAAAAAGCCCTCTGCAGACGCGATGGTGTTACACCCCTTCTATAAGGGTAAAGTAGAGACTGCGCTCAAATGCTGCGTGCGCGACTTCAACGATTTTGCCATTTGGTACACGCCGGGAGTGGCTGCCCCCTGCCGCGCCATTGCTGCGGACCCCGAATTGGTGTACGAACACACCAACAAGTGGAACACCGTAGCGGTGATCAGCGACGGCACGCGCGTCCTGGGACTGGGCGATATCGGCCCCAAGGCTGGTCTGCCGGTGATGGAAGGCAAAGCCCTGCTCTACAAATACCTGGGTGGGGTTGACGGCGTGGCGATCATGCTCGATACCAAAGATCCAGACGAGATCATCAAAACCACCCTGATGCTCCAGCCCAGCTTTGGCGGCGTGAACCTGGAAGATATTTCCCAGCCCAAATGCTTCCGCATCCTGGACGAGCTGCGTGAAAAGGCCGAGATCCCCATCTGGCACGATGATCAGCAAGGCACCGGCACTGTCACCCTGGCCGGCCTGATCAACGCCCTGAAGGTGGTGGGCAAGAAGATCGAGGATGTCAGCATCGCCTTCATCGGCACCGGCGCATCCAACGTGGCCATCTCGCGCCTGATCTTTGGCTGGGGAGCCAACCCAGCCAACTGCTTCATGGTCGACAGCAAGGGTATCCTGGGCAAGCACCGCAAGGATCTCGAAGCCAAGAAGGATGAATACGTGGACAAGTGGCGCCTGTGCCAGATCACCAACGCAGAAGGCCGCCAGGGCGGCATCCCCGATGCCATGCGCGGCGTAGATGTAACCATCGCCCTGTCGCAATCTGGCCCCGGCGTGATCCTGCCCGAATGGGTCAAGGGTATGGGCAAGGATTCGATTCTCTTCTCCTGCGCCAACCCCGTACCAGAGATCTGGCCCTGGGAGGCCAAAGCAGCCGGCGCTGCTGTAGTCGCCACCGGACGTTCCGATTTCCCCAACCAGGTCAACAACTCCCTGGGCTTCCCTGGCATCTTCCGCGGCACGCTGGATGTGCGCGCCAGCACGATCACGGACGAAATGTGCTTTGCCGCAGCCAAAGCCCTGGCCGATCATATCGGCGACAAGCTTGGACCGGAGCAGATCCTGCCGAACATGGATGACTGGGAAGTGTTCCCTCGCGAAGCCGCTGCCGTGGCTATGAAAGCGCAGGAGCAAGGATTGGCCCGCATCAAGCTCAGCTACGAGGAAGAATTCAAACAAGCCTCTGCCATCATCAAGCGCTCGCGCGATCTGACCCACATGATGATGGAAGATGGCTTTATTGCCCCACCGATCGCCTAATCCCCAAACCGATTAGACGCTTACAATTCAATGGGTGTTCGGCAGCGACCGTCGCTGCCGAACACCCATACTTTGGAGAACCCACATGCCTGGTTTCACCCCCGGAAGACGTTGGCAAGCCCCTTACCTGCCCTTCAAACGCGAGCCACTGGGAAAACGCACCCTGGCTGCCGTAGAGCGGATGGTCAAAGGCCCTCTGTTTGGCTGCAGGATGTGTGGCAACTGCCTGCTCCAAGAGACCGCCTTCATCTGCCCCATGGAGTGCCCCAAAGGTATCCGCAACGGTCCCTGCGGAGGCTCAACGGAAGAACACTGCTATGTAGATGAAACCCGTCCCTGCATGTGGTACAAGATCTACGAGCGCGCTTTTCGCATGGGGCGCGAGGAAATGCTGCTGGAGGTTTTGCCCCCGCTAGATTGGGACAAGACCGGCACCGAAACCTGGGGAGATGTGATCACCCAGATGCGCAAATTTGGCACGGGCAGGTTTTTCTCCGGCCTGCTCTCGCGCGACGCCCACCAACGCACCTTTGTTTGGGATGCCGTATTCCGTCCGGTGCGCCAGCCCGATTGGTGGCAGGGCGATGCCGTGTACCACCCGCCCGCCTACACCGAACCCGTCTCCGAACTGGAACGGCGCCTGAAAGCAGGCGAGTTTGTTGTCACCTGCGAGGTCGCACCACCCCTCACCACCGCCACCAAGAAATTGATCAGTAACATCCAACTGGTCAAGCCCTATGTCACGGCCATTAACTTCACCGATTGCCCTTCTGCCACGCCGCGCATGTCCTCCTGGGCTTGCAGCAGCATCGCTGTGCAGCAAGGCGCCGAACCTGTGATGCAGATCGCCGCCCGCGACCGCACCCGCACCGGCCTGCAGGCCGAGGTGCTGGGCGCCAATGCCCTGGGGGTGCGCAATATCCTGTGCCTGTCTGGCGACAGCATGTCTATGGCGCCCAGCCCGCGCGGCCGCATGGATGTCTCGGATATCGACTCGGTGCAAATGCTGTGGATGCTGCGCCGCATGCGCGACGATAAACATTACCTTGACGGCCGCGATCTCAAATTCCCGCCGACCTATTTCCTCGGCGCAGCCGCCTCGCCCTTCGCCTCTGAACCGCGCTTCCAGGCCATCCGCGAACACAAGAAGGTTAACGCCGGAGCGCAGTTCTTCCAAACCAACCTGGTCTATGACCCCGACCACCTGGAAATCTGGCTCAACGAGTTGGCCAAACGCAAAATTCTTGATAAGGTGTATATCCTTGTTGGCATCACCCCGCTCAAGAACCTGAAAATGGCGCAGTACATGAACGACGAGGTGCCTGGGGTGTGCATCCCTGACAAGCTAATGAAGCGCATGGAAGCCGCTGGGGAGAGTGGCGCTGCCGAAGAAGGCATCCGGATCGCCCTGGAATTGATGGAGAACATCAAGAGCATGCAGGGCATCAACGGCTTCCACATCATGGCTGTCGGCTGGGAAGAGATCGTGCCGCGCATCGTCAGCGAAGCCGGGCTGCTGCCTAAGGGTTTTGTGCCGCCCGCGGCGAAGAAGCCAGCATAATTCACCACGAAGAAAAGAGGGATTCATCTTGAACACAAATTTCCGTATCCGTTCCACCCTGGCAGCCATCCTGCTGTTTGTCGGGCTGCTATCCGCGGGCTATGCCCAGGCAGATAGCGCCAACATCACCTCAGTCAGCCTGGATCCAACCTTCTCCGATGATGGCTGGACCACGCTCGACTTTTTCGGCCGCAGCGACATCGTGGACTCTGTCCTAATCCAACCGGATGGCCGCTTGATCCTCTCCGGGCAGGTTGCTGTGAACACTACCAGCCGCGACTTTGGCCTGGCGCGCTACAATCCCGATGGCACCCTGGATGACACCTTCGGCACGGGCGGCATGCTCAACCTGGACCTGGGCGGACGCGAATACACCGGCGTGGCCGTGCTTCAGTCAGACGGTAAGATCGTGGTCGGTGGAGAACAATCCATTTCGGGCACCGACTTCATCATCGCCCGCCTCAACACAGATGGCAGCCTGGATACCACCTTTGGCGCACCCAATGGCTATGTGGTCACCGACCTGGGAGGCTCTGATTCGATTTACGGCCTTGCCATCTTGCCCGATGGCCGCATCGTTGCTGCTGGCTCATCCTACAGCACCGACAGCGATCTTGCCATCGCCCGCTACAATCCAAATGGCAGCCTGGACACCACCTTCGCCGCACCCAATGGTTACCAGGTGATCGACCTGCCTAATGAACAGAATGGCAACAACATAACCTTGCAGGCCGATGGCGCTATCGTGCTGGCCGGCTCAACCGATGCCAATGGCTTAATGGATTTCCTGCTTGCACGTATTAACCCGGATGGCGGCCTTGACCCAACCTTTGGCACAGGCGGCCTGGTAACCACCGATTTCTCCGGCGGGGTGGATGTGGCGCTTGACCTGGCACAGCAGCCAGATGGCAAACTGGTGGCTGTTGGCAGCGCCACGGTGGGCAGCGCAAGTCACATCGCTCTGGCGCGCTACAATGCCGACGGCAGCCTGGATGAAACCTTTGGAATCAATGGACTTGTCACCACTGTTGCAGGCAACTATCCTGGTGCACACGCCGTAGCGATCCAGGGCGGCCTAATCACCGTTGCAGGAGAATGCTTTGTCAGCGATGTCGACTTCGTTGTGGCGCGCTACGACTCAACTGGCAGCCTCGACCCCAACTTCGGCAGCGGCGGGCTGATCATCAGCGACCTGGGCACTGCATATGACGGAGCCCGAGATATCCTGATCCAGCCCAACGGGGACGTGGTCGTTGCTGGTTTCACACAGCCTGGCACATACTACGATTTTGCAATCGCCCGTTATACCACTACGTTCACAACAATTTCTCGTATATTCCTGCCAACGCTGGTCAAAGGCACACCCTAAATCCAGGAGATTCTGGCAAAATTGGATGGTCTCGCCAGAATAACCCACCCGGTTCTAATCCTTGTGCCAAAAACGGGTTATTTGCAGGCAGGGAATGCCTGTAAATAACCCGTTTTACTCTTTTCTTGAGGGACAGAATGTAAAAAATCAATCCCCGCTGCTGTTTGCCAGGGCAGAAGCATTCACCTGCCTCGGCAAACGCATGCTCTTCAACCACACCCCTGCGCCAAAAATAAGGCAGGCCGCCCCCGCAGCCGTCATCCACAAGTTGAACGCATCCGCATAATTGACCCCGCCCCAAGTGTGCGTAGGCCCCATGGTGTACTGGATGGTAAGCGTAAGCAAGCCCAGCACGATCGACGCCATGCCCGCCGCAGATTGGTTGGATTTGGCGCTGCCTTTGGTAAAATCAACGCCCTGCCAGATCGCCGGGATGCGCAAGATCAGGAAGAGGATCAGGGTCAACACCGTGGTATACACCACCGCGTCCACCGGCATGGATGTGCCGCGCAGATCCCGTGAAACAATAATGTGGATCGCCCCCACCACCACGCCTGCAATCAATACGATCAGCGCATCACGGTAAGAGTTCTTCCCCCCCTTAACCAGCTTGATCGTGGCGAGGATCCCTAAAACGCCCAGCACGATTCCAATCAAAACAAAAAGAATATACAACCACTGCAGCGATGCCAGCACCGCCATGCTCCCAAATTTCGCTGGGAAGAAAGCCGCGCAGCTTGTGCCCACCCCGCCCAGCAAGGTGAAGCCAGCCGTCAATCCCATCAACACAATGCCAAGATAGCGAAGGAATTTTGCTAAAAAGCTGTTTGCGTTCATTTCATTCTCCTTTTGAGAAGTAGCTTTTCAAGATGATCCATCCTCACTACCCAAACCGAAAGCCCACCACGAAACAAATCGTCATCAGCAGCAACAAGCCAGGAAAAACTCTCAGGATGTTCTCGCGCGACAGGATCGGCTTGCCTGCCTTGAGAAAGAACAGCAGCAAACCGCCCAGTCCGATCAACGCCCCGCCCACCCCAACCAGAGAGAAAGCCGGCTCCAAGACCCCTCGCAGCGCAAGCAAGATCGGCAGCAAGAAGATCATCATACCGGCAACGCCGTGAGTGACGGCCAGCACCACAATGGGCAGGATCTTGCGCATGGCAATCGAGCGGGTGATGAGAATTGACAGGAAACCAAGGATGCTAAAAACCAGGTAAGGGATGCGCCAGGCCGCAAGGTGCTGCCAAACCAACCCCAACGAGAGCGCCAGGGGAATGATCGTTGAGATCACTACCACCGCCGGCAAGTCCAGGATTTCAAAGCCCAGGATGATCAACAACAAGCTAGCCACCAGAAGCACGCCAAAAGCGATGCTGTAGGCCAGGATCGGGAAAGCGTCAAAGTGATCAATCCCCACCGCCACCTGATAAGCCGACAGGATACCCGTGGTGAGCAGCAAAATGCGATCCAACGGGGCCATCTTGGGCATCTTACATCGCCTCGATCGCCACCAGGATCATTGCCGCCAGCATATACACCGACGCATATTTGAACAAGCCGTAGGTCACCCGCTCGGAGGGCTTGAACATCATCGCCGCGGCAAGGATCAAGAGCCCCACCGAGAGCACCCCCAGCAGGCGCAGAAAGCCCCAGGCCATGCCAAACCCCCAGGCTGAGAGGCCCATCGCCAGCGCCGCCAGGATGCTAGAAATGGCAATAGTTGCGCGGGTAAACTTAAATCCGTAAGTGGAGGGGAATGTAGGCACGCCCGCGGCCTGGTAATCATCAAAATACCGCATACTGAACGTTAAGATGTGAGTCGGGATCCAGAACAGGATGCCTAGAGAGAGCATTGCCCCCACCCAATCCAGGCCGCCCACGCCCAAGGCTCGCCCCGCCAGGATGGGCATGCCGCCCGAGATCCCCCCCCAGACGATACTCCAGCAAGTGCGCCGCTTGAGCCAGATGGTGTAGACCACTACATCAAAAAACAGGCCCGCAAAGATGATCAACCCATAGAGGGGGTCCATGGCCAGCGCCAGCCCCACACCAAAGACAGAAAGCGTCAAGCCCACCCGCAAAGCCTCAGCAGGATCCACTTTGCCAGATGCCAGCGGGCGCTTTTGCGTGCGCCCCATTTTGGCATCGATGTCGCGATCCCACCACATGTTCAGCACCGTGCTGCCGCTGATCGCTGCCACCAGGCTGACAAACAGCCCGCCCAGGGTGCCCAGGTTGAAGATGGGGCAGCGCGCGCTCATATACCCGGCCAGCCCCGTGGCAACCAGAAGGCCGGTCTGCAAGGATTTGATCAGCGGCCAATACAGGCGGAACTTTGCCAGCACTTTTTTCACCAACTCACCTCATTCAAGTGTTACGGATTGCGGGCACAGCGGAAGCCCACTCCAGGGCTGAAATAGGTGGGCGTGGCATTGTTACGCACCCACAATCGCAAATCCATCTCGTAGGTATCCTTTGAGCCGCCGCGCATAAAGCGGTAATGCATGCCTTCATACACGTCGCCGGTCCACTGCCAGACATTGCCTGCCATATCATACAACCCATACGGCGAGACCGAGTCGAGCGTAGCATAACCATCATAGGTATTGCCATTATAGAAGCCAACAGGGGTCGTCCGGGAACCAAAGGAACTCATATCCTCGAATGGGTCGCGGCTGGCATAGAAGTTGGCATTTTCGCGCAAGATCTCGTACCCCCAGGGGAAGGGGCGTTCATCTGCGCCGCGCCCGGCCTTCTCCCATTCCACCTCGCTGGGCAGCCGCCAATCGTAGTACTCGCAGTAGCCGCGTGCCCCAAACCAGCTCACCATCGTCATCGGGTGATCCTCATAGCCCGGCTGCACAGTGAATGTGCTGCCATCGAACTGCAAACGCAGCGCAGGGTCATTAAGGGGAATGAAGATCCAGTCGCCAGCCTCAATCGGCTCCTCGTGCTTCACACCATGGAACACATCACCAGGATAATAACCCACAATCTGCTCGCCGTCCAGGCGCACATAAGCATCTGCCAGGGCCTGGTTAAGGAAGGCCGCATATTGCTCCGTGGTGACATCCGTGATCATGATCTCGTAGGCTTCGGTGGTTACTTCATCCTCAAACTGCCCAAAGTAGAACTCTCCCGCCGGGATCTGCGCCCAGGCATTCGGATCCACCCCGGTATCGTAAACCGGCAGCGGCGCGTTCAGGTCCACTGGCGCACATGCAGCCAGCAATGCCGCCAACAGGAGCACCGTCAGGGTCATGCGCTTCATTTCCACACCTCCTGTGACAGCTCTTGATCCACCTCTTCTGTCCAACGTCCCTTCTTCTTGAACAAATCCACCAGTCGCCACACCATCACGCACGCCAGCAAGAGCAGCAGCATTGCCAGGCCGAAGTCCATGGCGTACATAAGCACATTCACCAGCGGCTGCTGTTCCGCCTCGCTGATAAAGAGGCGTTTCATCTCAAAGATCGTCACCGCGGCAAAGGCAATATCCGAGAGGATGATGAGGCCCCAGCCATACAACTGGCGCAGCTTGCCTTTGAAGCCCAGCATATCGCCATAGTACAGCAGGATGATGGTGGCAACGATCGCCGAAAGCACGTGCCAATGCCCGGTCAGCTCAATACGCTCTTCTCGTGCCGGCCAAACACGGAAAATCTCATCCAGCTTGACCGCCATAAAGATGCCGATACCGCTGGTGGTGAAGTTCATAAAGAGCATCTGCCAGGTCGGCCCAAACTTGAGCGGGTCGCGCAGGAGGGCATTGATCTTCTGTCCAATATTTGGCTTTTGGAGATGAGCCGTACCCTCCTGGATCAACCTGTTCCAGCTCCAGATGAGCAAGAAGAGCGCCGCCAGCATCGAAGGCGTTGCGCCCACATAGATGATCATGTGGGCGATCGGCTCCAGGGGTGTAGCCACCCCCCACACGCCCAGGTTCAGTACAATGGTACCCAGGATCATCAGGGGCATCGAAATCTTATGCCAGATGCCCTTGAATTCCAGCCAGCGGCCGATGATCAGCGTGAGCATGATGGAGATCAGCGCCAACATGATATGCAGGTGGCCGATGATGGCAAACTGCATGGTGGTCTTCTCGGGCAGGCGGATCACATTCTCTGCCAGGAAAACCTGAAACCCATTGCCAAAATAAGACCCTGGCACCGCGCCAAACAACGCCGAAAGCACCGTGGTCAGCGCCGTGGCAAAGAAAGCCATGCGCTCCACATCCACGCCGTTTTTGGTGCGCGCATAATCTTTATCTGGCTGATAGTATTCCTTGTTCCACGGCCACAGCGCAATCGTCAGCAGCACACCACCAAAGAACATCAGCGATAACCCGGCAATGTATACGCCATGAAAGGCCCAGTTGTGACCAAAATACGCAAACGCCAGCCCAAAAACCATGGTGACGATATAACCAACGGTGATGATCGCCCGGATCACCGTCTTCATCAAGGGCTTCATCTTTAGCAGGCTGGTGACCATGTAAACTTCGATGGCAACAATGGCCATGGCAATGGAATGGTACAAGATAATGATACGCCCCTCACGCTCCGCCTGCACCATATCCATGCCCAACAACTTCACCACCACCTCGCGCACGCCCCACTCAGCCATTGGGCCAGAGAGCATGCCCCACACCGCCGTGACCATGGCCACCATAGCAATCGCCACCAGGATCAGCCCCTTGGTGGAATTGAAGAGATAAGTGAAACGGTCTTTGATGAATTGCATGAGCGTTTTCTATCCTTTTTTGGTAAAGCCCAACGTGAACGCACCCGCCATCAAGAAAAGAAGCGGAGGCAGGATCGTCATCACAAACTCAGGGCTGAAGAACAGCAGCTGCTTGCCAACCGAGATGAATGCCAGAGCAATCCCGCCCAGGCCGATCAGCAAGCCGCCAATGCCAACCCAAAAGAAACCCTGGGGCGCTTTTTTGGCAAAGAACGGCCCCAGGAAGATGACCATTCCCGCCACACCGTGAAAGAGCGGCACAGCGATTTTCTTGAGCGTATCCATACCCGCGATACTGGTGATGGCTATAGCCAGGAAGCCAAGCGCGGCGAACCACTTGAAGTACTTCTTCCAGGCGGGATAATATTCCTCCGCAATACCCATCGAAATACCCAGCGGGATCAAGCTGGCAACGGTCAACACGTAGGGAGATGCCAAAATATCCATTCCCAAGAAAATCAGCAGCAGCCCAGATACCAAGAGCACCGCAAAACCCATCAGGTAATAGATGTTGTGCAATGCCTTGTGCAGATTATACCTTTGCCAGAAGTACCAGCAAAGGAACGCAGCAAGCAAGCCCGTGAGAAGTAAGAACAGATTACCCAGTGTGAACATCGTACATCCTCCTCAGTCGGAATAGGAACTCAGCAATATGTGTATTATGGCACAGAATCGCGCCAGTCGTCTGTGACCAAAATCACAAGCTTGCTTCACCCTTCCAGTTTTCAAGCATTTTGCGCGTGGCTGGCAACAACAAGAACACCAGTAAAGCCGTGCTCAGAACCGGCGCCACCAGGAACATAGAAAAACGCCCTTTGACAATCACATCTGTAATACCAACCGGGAAACCGCCAAACATCGACATTGCCGCAGAAAAGATGCCCAGTGGCAAAGCCCATGGTTTGCCCTTGATCAAAGCAAAAATAAACACTGCCCAGGCTGCCGCTCCCCACCAGTTGACCATCTGCGACATCGCATACATGGAGCTGATGAAGCCTTCGGCCTCGGTTTGATGACGCGAGATGGCCCCCACGCCGTCAATAAACGTCAGCACATAGGCCAACCCGCCCACAAAAGCAATCCCAATGATCTTCCAGGCCACGCCGCCGATGAGCAGCATCCCAAACCACAACACAACTGCAATCAAAAAGACCCACATCGTAGGCGCAGGCAGGTCTATGCTGGAGGGAGGGATGATCGGGAAGAAACCTGCCAAAATCTGGATCGTCGCTGCCACTGTGCCCCAAAACCAGGCCCACTTGGCTTTGGTCAAAAAACCATACAAAACCATCACCCATAAGGCCCCAGCAGCCACGCCCCACCAGGCGAGCAAAGCAAAGACAATACGCACGGTGATAGCCTCGTCCGGGCGCCCATCTGCAACTTTGCCATCAATGTTCACCTGGTAAATACTGGCCATCAGGAATAGAACCAGTAGCCCCAGCGCAATCCCTACAACGGCCAGAACTGCTCCTAATTTATGATTGTTTTTCATGTTCAACTCCCAGGCTCTCATTCTCTACCAGCAAGTGTTTCTTGAAGAAGGGCACAAACAAGAAGATCAAGAGACCCATAGCAAGCAGCGCACCATACAAGTAATCCAGCGTCTTGGTGCGTATAAACTGCGTAGGGATATTGATCGCCAGGATTGCGATCGATGCAATTACAGCCATCCACCACCCCTGACGCTTACCAACCGCCAGCAATGGGATGGCCAGGAAAAGCAGGATGACCGCCACCCAGTTCACCTCGCCCACCCAGTTGAACATCCACCAGGATAAATCCTGATAGAAGGGATGGCCAGGGCGCGTCATCATGGTGCGCTGTGCGCCAATGCCAATGGTAAAAGCATGTGTAGACAGCATGCCAATGAAAGTCAAAGCGCCCAAACGGGCCCATTTTTGCATCATAGTGGACTTCAGCAGGAAAATAAAGCTGAAGTAACCCACCAGCCCGATCAATGAGATCACCATCGGCAGTGGGAAGCCATCCACCCAGCTGACATAGGGCAGGAACATAAACATGCCGCCAATCGCTGGCAGTGCAAACAAAGCCATCGACAGCGGGTATGTCCATTCTTCGCCTTTGCGGATCTCCTGCGAGATCACGATCAGTGCAATGCCGGCCACAAAAATCACTGCCCGCCAGATCGGGTAGAACAGATCGAAGAGCGGTATGCCGCTGGCAAAGGTCGGATTACCAGCCTTTACATGCTCATCCAGACCATGCAGAACGCGATCCAGCGAGGTCTGAACGAGGAAAGGGATCACGGCGATCATCAGCAAAGCAACCACAATGGCAATGATCGACATGATGTTGCGATTCTTTTGTGCAGTTTCCTTCATTTTCTTTGCCTCCGTTTTTTTTATTTTTTGGATAACGACTGGGCTGTTATCTGCGACTTACCCTAACCATGCAGCGGACTGTTGAACGCCGCCACCAGGCCGCTGAGCAGTAATACAACCACAGCCAGCACCACATTCACCAGAAGCAGCCTCAAATTCAGGCGTTCTTTTTCCTGCGTCATGCCTGCTGGATCACGCCCAAGTACAAGTGTACGATATAACGTAATACCAATCATGCCGATAACCAAGATGTGCTTGAGCGACAATGCTACCGAATACGCATTGCCAAATCCAAACAAGTGTTCAAAATCTGAGCTGCGGTGTGTCATCACCAAACCGGTTGCAATCAAGCCCACCATACTGATGTACACCCAGACACTTTGCCGCTTTTGAAAAGCCATCATCACTTTCTTGACCTGCGGGCCAGGGCCAAGCGCATCTTTGAGGGCTGGTAGGAAGCTGATCACAGTAACGATCAAACCACCCATCCAGATCACAGTGAACAAGTCGTGGAAGAAAGATACCAGTGCGAAGACAATTGTTTTTGTAGGCATATTTAGTCTCTACTTTGACAATGTCACATTACCC
>DIXA01000003.1 GCA_002428565.1 Anaerolineales bacterium UBA6092
GATTTTTAAAGTGTCAGGTAGCTAGTAGTCTGTTAAACATGCTTTGATGGGTGGCTTGGTATGATCTGTCTCAACAAGGAGACAGAGATGGCCAAGAAATACATCGTCAAGCTGAGTGATGTTGAGCAAGAACTGCTGAAGAGCATGACTACATCTGGAATACAGCGCGTGCGTAAAGTTATGCGTGCCAACATCCTGTTGAATGCTAATGCAGGATGGCCAGATCAAGAGATCAGGAAGGCTATGAGGGTCAGTGTGCCAACCATTGAGCGAGTGCGGCAACGTTACGTTGAAGAAGGCCTGGAAGGGGCATTGACTTCTCATCGCACGACGCGCAAATATCAACATTTGTTGGATGGTGCTCAGGAAGCTCACTTGATTGCTCTGGCCTGTAGTCAAGCGCCGACAGGCTATCGCCGTTGGAGCTTGCGTTTGTTGGCCAGTGAGATGGTAAAAAAGGAGTACATCGAAGAACTCTCTTATGGAACCGTGCGAAATGTGATGGAAAGCAATGAGTTGAAGCCCTGGCTCAAAGAAGAATGGTGTATTCCTCCAGAACAGAATGCTGAGTTTGTGTACCACATGGAAGATGTGCTGGATGTCTATCATCGCCCCTTTGACCCGAAGCGGCCAATAATCTGTTTTGACGAGACCCCGGTTCAGTTGATCAGCGAAACGCGTCAATCCATTCCCATGCAAACAGGCCATCCAGCACGCTATGATTACGAATATTGTCGCCATGGAAGTGCTAACCTGTTCATGTTTTTTGCACCCTTGCTGAATTGGCGGCATGTCAAAGTCACGGAACATCGCACCAGGAAGGATTGGGCCTGGTGTATGCATGATCTGGTTTATCAGCACTTCCCGCAGGCCGAACGGTGTGTTTTGGTAGAAGACAACTTGAACACGCATTCGCCTGCCGCTTTGTATGAAGTTTTTGAACCTGCCAAAGCCAAAAGCATTCTGGATCGCCTGGAGTTTCATTTCACGCCTAAACATGGTAGTTGGCTCAATATGGCCGAAATCGAGTTGAGCGTCATTAGTCGCCAGTGTTTGAGTGGCTATATTCCTGATATTGCCACTCTGGAACGCGAAACATTGACTTGGAAAAGTGAACGAAACGCCAAAGAAGCTACTGTAGAGTGGCGTTTCACCACAAGTGATGCCCGCATTAAACTCAAAAAGCTGTACCCGGTTATCCATCTGGACGAGAATGTTAAAGATTCGCTACCCATCAAAGCATGATTAACAAACTACTAGCTTCTTTTCTCTCCGCTGTGCAAATCCCCCACACCGGTTTCTCTGACAATCCATACCTCTGAGCCAGATCACAAATTATCATACCCTGCCTGTGTAAGGCGTAAATTACCTGGTTGCGCCGGACGTAAAAATCCGCCTTGAAAGGCGGATTTTGTGTGCCCCCAACGAGTTTCGAACTCGTGTTTCGGCCTTGAGAGGGCCGCGTCCTGGGCCACTAGACGATGGGGGCAAAGCGGCAGAATTTTACCACCTGATTGCTCGTGCGTCAATCAGTTTCGGGGTGCAATTGGCAGGGTGAAGGCAAAACGGCTGCCCACGCCGCTTGGGCCCGGCTCCACCCAGATGCGCCCGCCGTGCGCCTCCACTGCCAGGCGGCAGTAAGCCAGCCCCAGCCCAAAGCCGCGCCGGGCGCGCGTGTCGCCCTTCACCTGGGCAAAGCGCTCAAAGATGCGCTGGCGCTGCTCCTCGGGGATGCCCGGCCCGGTGTCGGTCACGCTCAAGAGCAGGTGACCTGCCTCCGCACGGGCGGCCAGGGTGATCTGCCCGCCATCGGGGGTGTATTTGACGGCGTTATCCACCAGGTTGGCCACCACGCGCTCGATCTTATCTCGGTCTGCGCTGACGCTGGGCAGCGCCTCGGGCAGGTCTACCACCATCTGGATGCCGCGATCGTGCGCCGCCAACGAGCTGCCCGCAGCGCTGTGCAGCAGCGCGGGCAGGTCCAGCGGGGCAAAGTAGAGCTGCGCCTCGCCCGATTCCATGCGCGAAACGTCCAGCAGCGAATCCACCAGGCGCAGCATACGGTTGCAGGAATTGCGCGCAATCTCGAGCAGCTGGGCGTTCTCTTGCAGTACCTCCTCCGGCAAAACCATTTCCAGCATGTTGATCGAGAGCTGGATGGAGCCCAGTGGGTTGCGCAGATCGTGGATGATCAGGTCGCTGGTTTCCTGGCGAACCTGCTGCAGTTCCAGTAACTGCTGCTTTTGCGTTTCTAGCTCGCTTACCTGGCTGATCAGGCGCCGCTCGCTGGTCTTGCCCAGGCTGCGCTCCTGGTCGGAGCCGCGCAGCCGCGAGCTCAATGCCTCCATGATGCTCATGCCCAGGTCTGGCTCTTGCCTGAGCAACTCGTAGAAGGCTTCGCGGGTGATCTTCAGCAGGCGCAGATCGGTCAGCGCCACCACCCAGGCTGAGCGGGGTTGATTATCCAGCAGAGACATCTCCCCGATCGTTTCGCCGGCCCCGCGGTACCCCAGAATGGTGGGCGAGTCGGGCTGGCCCATGAAGGCCACCACCTGCCCCGACCAGATCATGTACAGGTTGTCGCCAGCATCCCCCTCGCGGTATACCACCTCGCCGGGCACACAGCGCCTCTCCGTCATCAGCAGGTTCAATTGCTTACGGCTGATCGAAGAAAGCAGGCGCAGAAAGGACGGGTTGGAAGCCTCGCGGTTGCCATTGACGGCTTCATCATGGTGCTCGCTCAGGCGTTGGATCTGCTGGGGGGAGAGAATCTCGATCTCGCTCATACTATCCTTCCGGTTTTGGGGTAAGCCATTGCTGCCTCTATTATAAGGCATGGTGCGGCAACTGTATTAACATTTGTGGTAAGATATCGCCATCTTACGAAGCACCGGGTGAGCCATGAAACAATCCAACCAACACCGAATCCTTTTTGCGCTGCGGCTGGCAGTGCTCCTGGCGGTGGCAGCCGCCAGCCTGGGCGTCCTGCCGGCCCGGGCCGCGGCAGAAGAGCCGCCCGTGGTGCGGGCGGTGCTGTTCTTCTCGCCCACTTGCGGTCACTGTCACAAAGTGATGATCGAAACCCTGCCGCCCCTGGTAGAACAGTATGGCGACCAACTGGTGATCTTGTCTATTGACATCACCAAGCAAGCCGGCGCCAGCCTGTACCAGGCAGCCACCGTCGCGCTGAACATCCCCAGTACCCGCCGCGGCGTGCCCACGCTGGTGGTGGGCGAGAATGCGCTGGTGGGCTCGTCGGAGATCCCCAACCTGTTCCCGGGGTTGATCGAAACCTATTTGAAAGAGGGCGGCATCGAATGGCCGTTGATCCCCGGCCTGGAAGATGTGCTGGCTACTTTGGCCACTCCGGCCCCTGTGGAGGCCCCCACCCTGGAGATCACCATCACCGCCGCCTTCACTGCGACCCCCATGGCCTCTCCCACGCCAACGCTCATCCCCACCATCACACCCACCCCCGCACCGCCTCCCCTGGATATCAACGCCAACTTTACCCAAGACCGTTCTGGCAACCTGCTGGCGGTGGTGGTGTTGATCGGCATGGTTGCCACCGTCAGCCTGGCAGCCGTCCCGGCGATGCGCCCCACGCTGGTGCGCATGGGCTGGCGCGTTTGGCTGATCCCGCTGCTGGCGCTGGCGGGCCTGGGCATTTCGATCTACCTGGCCTATGTGGAATCGACGCATACGCTGGCGGTCTGCGGGCCAGTAGGCGACTGCAACACCGTGCAGCAATCGGAGTACGCCAAGATATGGGGCATTCCGGTGGGCATCGTGGGGCTGGCGGGCTATGTCGCCATTTTGCTGGCCTGGGGAGCGGGCATGTTGAAAGGCAAAGCGGCTGAGTGGGCTGCGCTGGCGCTGCTGGCGATGACCTTTGGCGGCACGCTCTTCTCGATCTACCTCACCTACCTCGAGCCGTTTGTCATCGGCGCCACCTGCCTGTGGTGCCTGGCCTCAGCCGTGGTGATGACGCTACTGTTCGTCCTGTCTATCCCCTACTACTGGTCGCGGCGCTACCCTCAGTCAGAGTAAACTAGAATGCGGCACAAAAAAAGAGCGGCTTTGCCGCTCTTTTTTTGTGCCGCATTCTAACTCAATGCGCGCATCTCTGGCTTGCGCCAGAAGGTCCACGCGGAAAAAACAAGCAAGATCAGTGCGCCGATGCGCACCGCCACCGGCTCACCCAGGGCAGTGGCCAGGTAGCCAGCCAACAGCGCCCCCAGCGGCGCTGCTCCAAAAAAGATCCAGATGTAAATGCCCATCACCCGCCCGCGTATCTCGTCGGGCAACTGGGTCTGTACCATGGCGTTGGTGGTGTTGTTGAGAGCCGTGAAGGCCCAGCCCAAAACGGCCATGCTGGCCAATGACAACAACAGCGTATCGGTGAAGGAAAAGAGCAGCATCGACAGCGGCAGCACAAAACTGGCCACCGTCCACAGGCGGCCGCGGAAGCGGGCATTGCCCAGGGAGGCGATCAACAGCGCGCCGGTCAGTGAGCCCAGGCCGCGCGCCGAAAGCAGCCAGCCGTTGGTGGTGGCGTCGCCGCTCAGAATCTTCACCGCCCAGGCCGGGATGAGCGTGATCATGCCCAGGCTGAGCAGGCTGGTGATGCCCAGGTTGGTGATCAGCATACGCACGGTGGGATGGCCAAAAGCAAAGCGCAGCCCCTCCTTGATCGAGGTCCACGTAGCGGCTTTGCCGGGCCTGGGCACAAAGGGGGCCAGCCGCATCAGCGCCAGGGCGCCCAGCACTGCCAGGAAGGAGATGCCGTTGATGGTGAAGCACCAGCCCGGTCCCAGGGCAGCGTAGGCTAGCCCGCCCAGCGCCGGGCCCAGCACCACTGCCGAAGTGAACATGGTGGCGTTGAGGGCAATAGCGTTGGTGAGCGCATCCTTCTCCACCAGTTCCACCACAAACGCCTGGCGGGCAGGCGCATCGAAGGCATTGCAGATGCCCAGGCAGAAGGCCATTAGCAGAATATGCCAGGGCTGCACCAGCCCGGTGAAGGTCAGCACAGCCAGGATGAAGGCCAGGCACATCATCGCAACCTGTGTAAAGACCAGCATCGTGCGCCGTGGGATGCGGTCGGCGATGGCCCCCGCATACAGGGTGAAGATCCAGGTGGGTAAGCCTCCAATAAAGCCCACGTAGCCCAGGTAGGTGGACGATTGGGTCAGTTCGAACATCAGATATCCCTGCGCGGTGGACTGCGTCCAGGTGCCCACCATGGAGAGCATTTGGCCGAAAAACCACAAGCGGTAATTGGGATATTGCAGGGAAAGAAAAGTGTCTCGGAGGCTAAGGCGTCCCATAATCTCAGCGCTATGCCCGCTTAGGCTTCCTCATCGTCCTCATCGGAGGCGGCGATCCAGGGCATCAGCGGGCCGAGGCTGGCCAGCATCAGCAGGGTCATGATCACCGCCGAAGATAGGCACCAGATGCACACCGCCTTGATGATGTAGATCTCCAGGTAGGTCAGGTAGACAGAGAAGAGCGTGCCGAAGGTGGTCATGCCGAACACGGCCGGGGCGGCCAGCTCAGCCAGGGTGCCTGTGCGATAGCGCCGCCACAGCCAGGCGGCCAGGATGGCGATATAGCCCATCAACCCCATCAGCCCGATCGGCAGGATGCCAAACAACTTGGCATAAGAGGAACTCTGCACGGCGTTGCAGTCGCCCACCGGGCCGCACACCGCCGGGGTGGCGGTCATTTCCACATAGGTCAGGTAGAGCGCCACGCCCAGTCCCACCAGGCACAGCACTGGCGTGGAGAGATCCACCCAGGCAGGCAGGGGCTTCAGCGAATGGCCCTGGAAGGCGCATATCACCACCACCGCCGAGGCCAGCAGGGCCAGCGCCATCAGCCCCATCACCACCCAGGCCAGGTCAAAGCCCTCCGAGACCGGTTCCTGGGCAGCCTGGAGCTGGGCCGGGTCAAAATCGGTGAAGAGCACCCCATGCGCCCACAGCGCATCCGGAATGAGCAGGCCGGGATAGTCCACGCCTCCCGCGGCCAGGTGTTTCTCGATCAGGCCGGGGAGCTGCTCCAGGATCGCCGTTGCGCCCACCAACGCCTGCTGGCCCATCACCAGCAGAGGTAAATTGACTTGCTCCTTAGCCAGTCCCAGCGCCGCGCCGATCTGGTACAGGGCGTCGATATCTTCTACGGTGATCAGCTCGATCAGCAGGAGGCTCAGCTGGCTGCCATGCTGAGCCTGCAACGGAGGCAGCACCTCCAGCAGAACGGTCTCGCAGTGCGGGCAGCCGTTAGACCAGAACAAAATACCCCTGGCTGCGGCGTCTTCGGTGGAAGAAGCGGCTGCCAGGGCCGGGGTCGGCCGCACCGCCAGGAGCAGTACCGCCACAAGCAATAGATTCACCAATCGGTGCATACCATTCCCTCAGTTGTTTGACAATTGCGCCCCACGGCCAGCCGAGGGGCGCAATTGGAATTATAACGCGAAAATAATCAATGCTGTCTGTTTTTGCGGCGCAGAGCGCCGCAAAAACAGACAGCATTAAGCTTTAAGGTATGGGCGGCGCCCCGCCCACCAGCACCTGGATGAAAAAGGCATCGCCAAAGGGGTTGCCCTGCGGGTCCACGGCCTGCCAGGCGCTCTGGTATAGACCCGGCTCGGTTGGGGCAGTGAACTGGATGTGCAGGATGGCCTGCGTGCCACTGCGCGCCGGGTAGAGCGCCTGCTCGACCAATGCATCCATGCCTGGCCCAGAAACCAGCACCACCCGGTAGCTCTCGTTCCAGTTGCAGGTGCCGCTGTTCTCCACCAGCCAGCCCTTATCCAACACTTCGCCCGCCTGCACCAGCGTGCCATCCGGGACAGTGAGATCTTCCACGAAGGTCAGGTCGTTGCTGCAGGCGGGCGTAGCCGATGGCGCCGGAGTGAGTGTGGCGGCTGGGGTGGGAGCAGCCACCTGCTCGGGCGGGGTAGGCGGCAAAGCCTGGGGAACTGGGGTAGGCGGCAGGAAGGCCGTGGGCGTTGCACCCGTGCAGGCAGAGAGAATGATCCCAGCAAAAGCCAGGCTCACCACCCACCAGCCAAGACGCATTTACAATTCTCCGTCTTCCAGACCGCTGTCTTCTTCTACGGCGCCGCCGCTGCTGAAGGGCAGGGCTTCGCCGCTCACGGCGCGCTCGCGCACGGCAATATCGATCTCGTTGGCCAGGTCGAGGTTCTGGCGCAGGTAATCCTTGGCATTCTCGCGGCCCTGGCCCAGGCGCAGTTCGCCGTAGTTGTAGAAGGAACCGCGCTTGGTGATGATCTCCATCTCGGTGGCCAGGTCGAGCAGGTCGCCGCTGCGGGAGATGCCCTCGTTGTACATGATGTCAAATTCGGCGGTGCGGAAGGGCGCCGCCACCTTGTTCTTCACCACGCGCACGCGCGTGCGGTTGCCGATGATCTCCGAGCCGAGCTTGATGGACTGGATGCGGCGCACGTCCAGGCGCACCGAGGCGTAAAACTTGAGCGCCATGCCGCCGGTGGTGGTTTCGGGGTTGCCGAACATCACGCCGATCTTCTGGCGCAGTTGGTTGGTGAAGACGACAGCGGTGTTGGTCTGCTTGATGGCGCCGGAGAGCTTGCGCAGCGCCTGCGACATCAGGCGGGCCTGCATGCCCATGGGCGAGTCGCCCATGTCGCCTTCGATCTCAGCCCGGGGCACCAGCGCCGCCACCGAGTCGATCACGATCACGTCGATGGCGCCGGAACGCACCAGTGTCTCGGTGATCTCCAACGCCTGCTCGCCCATGTCGGGCTGCGAGATGAGCAGGTTGTCCACATCCACACCGCAGCGGGCGGCGTAGGAGGGGTCGAGGGCATGCTCCATGTCGATGAAAGCGCAGGTGCCGCCGAGCTTTTGCGCCTCAGCCACGATGTGCTGGCAGATGGTGGTCTTGCCGGAAGATTCGGGGCCATAGATTTCAGTGATGCGCCCGCGCGGGATGCCGCCCACGCCCAGGGCGATATCCAGGGACAGCGCGCCGGTGGGGATGGCCTCCACCACCAATTGGTGGGCCTCGCCCAGGCGCATGATCGAGCCGTCGCCGTAGCGTTTGGTGATATCGCCCACGGCTTTGTCCAGGGCTACCTGGCGGGCCTCGTTGACCTCACCGCGGGGTTGCTGTGCAGATTTTTTTGCCATATTGAGTACTCCTGTTCGTTATAGAGCCTGATGGATATCATCATTGCAAGTTTAGCACGAATGTTCTAGATGTCAAGGGCGTTCAGGTTTTGTGGTGTGTATTTTTCGAGCTTCGCTCGAAAAATACACACCACAAACAAGATCATGGTGTTGGTGTGAGGGTAGGCGTAGCAAAGGGGTCAAAATCGGCGCCGGGGGCTGCCGGCGTCTCATACGAGAAGCCCCGGTAGCCGCGCATGGTGAAGGTACTGACCATCCCGGCGAACACCTCCACCTGGCCTTCGATATCTTCCCCATTGTACAAAACGTACAGATCGTAGACCCCGGCGGGCAGGTCGCCAATGGTGATGTTCTCGCGGTAGTAAGGGTCGCTGTTGGCGTAGCCCAGGCCGTACGAACGCGAGTACCAGCGCTGCCCGGTGGTGGGGTTGATCACCACCAGGTTCTGGCTGTTGACAATATAGCCATCGGTGGTGAGGATGCGCCCCGCCAGCACGCCCCAACCGATGGGCGGGGAGATCCACAGCTCAGGGTTGCGGGTGGCGCCGTATTGGTTTTCGCCCAAGCGCACCTCAAAGTGCAGGTGCGGGCCAGTGACCCTGCCGGTCTCGCCCACCAGGCCCAGCAGGTCGCCAGTTTCCACGTGCTGGCCTTTGGCCACATCCACCTGGCTGAGATGCCCGTACAGGGTGAACAGGGCTTGCCCCTGGTAGCCAAAATCGTGGCGAATGACCACCGCCAGGCCGTAGGGATCCTGGGGATCATTGTTGCCCAGCATGGCGCCATAGCCCGCGAGGATCACTTTACCCGGCCCGGCTGCCAGGGTGGGCGTGCCGGTGGGCGCGGGGATATCCACGCCGCTGTGGACGACATCCTCCCAGAAGACGCCCCCGTAGCGGTAATCGCCCTGCGGCCAGTTGACCTCGTCGGCAGCGATGGGGCGGGAAAAGAAGAAGTGATCATACAGGGTGGGCGCCCAGGGAGTGGGGTAGAGCGGCGGCCTCCAGGCCGAGATCGGGGCGCGGGCCGGGGTGGGGAAAACGAAGCGCAGCGGATCGGGGACGGGGGTATCCAAGGCGGTGCCGGGCTGTTGCGTGGGGTTGCCCCCGCCGGAAAAGAGCACCGAGGTGGCGGTGGGAAAATTGGGCGCGGCGGGCGTGCGCGTGGAGGCGGCGGTGGGCAGAGTAGCGCCCGAAACCGGTGTGGCTTGCTCAGGCGTGGGGGTGCCGCGCTGGCAGGAGGCCAGCAGCGCCGCCAGCAGTAGAAGCGAAAGCAGGGATTTGCGCCGGGCGTTCATGGCATCAGGGCCCAATGATAATCACTTCCTCAGTAGGGGTAAGGGTGGGCGTGAGCGTATGTGTGGGTGTACGCGTGGGTGTGCGTGTGGGCGTAGGGGTGCGGGTGATCGTCGGCGTGTGGCTGGGCGTGGGCGAGGGGGTGATGGGGGTGAGGGTAGGCCGCAGCGTGGGGGTGAGGGTGGGCGTGGGGGTGCGGTACCAGCGCGAGGTGGGGGTGAGGGTGCGGGTGGCGGGCACCACCGGCGAAGGCGTGATCAGCACCTCAGCCGGGTACAGCTCCAGCATGGCAGTGGCCCAATCCAGGCCACCGGTGATGACAAACTCGTTGAAGCGGGCGGCAGAGGCTGCGGCGCGCCAGGAGGTGAGGGCGGGCAGGCGCTCCCAGCCAAAGGCGGCGGCGCGCTGGGTCAGATCGACCCAATACCCTGCCGGGATGGCCTCGTAGGGTTGGCCGCCCTGCTCATACTCCAGCGTGCTGCCACTGAAGCGAGCATTGAAATCCCAGGGCAGGTCGCGCAGGGGCATGCCGTCAGAGCCATCCTGGAAGCGAGTGCGCACATACACGCGCCAGTAGGTGTCGGTGCCGTAATCCTCGCGCACCACCACCATCCAGCCGGCGTTAATGGGCAGGGTGTTGACAGCAAAGGCCCGCCCAGTGTAAAGCCAATCGCTGCCCATGCCGGGGTTGAGCGGCGAGGTGAGCGGGACGTAGGCATTCTCCAGCGTGGAGAGGTAATCCCAGCCCAGTTCGGCGGTCAGGTTGGCGCGCAGCGCCTGGAAGGATTCGTTCACCAGGTCGTGCAGTACCGGCTGCAGGGCTTCCACATCTTGCAGGGGGGCCAGGTCGTAACGACCGCCCAATTCTTCAGGCAGGGCCAGCAGGCTGGGCTGCCACAGCGGCTGGGCGGTTTGCAGGGAGGCCTGCCGGTAAGGGTCTTGCAGCGGCCAATGCAGGGAGGCGGTTCCCCACAGCAAGCCAGAAACGGCGCCAGGCAGGGGCATGGGCGGCAGAGCCAGCCCCGCCCCGCTGAGCGAATAGGCCGTCAGGTAGGCCTGGTTGGGGGTCAGCAGGGCCGTCAGCAGGGTTTCGCCATCGGGGCTCCAGGCGGGCCAATCGCCGCTGCCCAGCACGTGCCGGATGGGCTGCGCCAGCGGCGTGGGGGTCGATTGCGCCGGGGAGGGCTGCCAGAGAACGATCTGGTGAAAGCCGTCTGCATCGCTGCTCCAGGCCAGGCGGCTGCCATCCGGCGACCAGGCCGGGTGGCGGTCTGCTCCGCCCGGGTTCTGGCTGATGTTCTGGAAGCGCTCGCTTTCGGCCTGGTCCAGGTCCGCCAGCCAGATCTCGCTCTCACCGCTGCGGGTGGAAACAAAGGCGATCTGCCGTCCCTGCGGCGACCAGGCCGGGCTGTGGTCGGCAGACGCCGAATTGGTCAGGCGGAAGGGCTCGCCCGGTTCGGCCACCGATTGGATGAAAATCTCCAGGTTGTCGTCCACATAGGCTTCGTAAGCCAGCCAGCGCCCGTCCGGCGACCACGTGGGGGCCGATTCGTAGGTGATGGTATCGGTCAGGCGCGTGACCATGCCGCTGGGCAGGTCCATCAGGTACAGGTCCCAGTATCCGCTGCGGTTGGAGGCAAAAGCCAGGGTTTGGCCATCCGGGCTGAGCGCCGGGGCGGCGTCATCCCAGGGACCAGTGGTGAGGCGGGTGAGCGGGATGGGCAGATCATCGCTGGCTAACTGCGGTTGGTAAGCAAAGAGATGGGAATGAGCGCCTTCATCCAGGGCCAGGATGAGCAGGCCTTGCTCCAGCAACTGCCGCGCCGGGGTGGCAGAGGCCGGGGAACTGACTGGCGGCGGCGTGGGGGTCAGGCTGGCGGTAGGCGAAGCCGTGGGCAGCGGCGAGGGAGTGTAGCTGGCAACAGGCGGGGAGGCCGCCGGCAGGGTGATATGGGCGAGCAGTTGGTTAGTGGCCTTGGTCATGCCCAGGGTGAGCAGGCCCAGCGCCACCAGGTTGGCCGCCAGCAATAAGAGCACCCCGCCGGGGGTCAGGCGCAGTGTCCAGCCGCCGCGGCGGCGCGGCCGCGGCCTTTGGAGAAGGTTAGGGTTGGGATTATCAGGGGTGCCCATTTTTTATAGACTCTGAGGGATTGTAGCATGTCCAGGGATGGGCGTCAAATTCTGTAGTGACGACTTCAGTCGTCATCGCGGCTGAGGCAGTTAACGACTAAAGTCGTTACTACGAGGCTGTCGTGATCGTAGTAACGACTTTTGTCGTTACACGATCAATCCTCAAATCCCATGCGGTACAGCTCGTAATACACGCCGCCGCGGGCCAGCAGGTCGAGGTGTTTGCCATCTTCCACAATGCGCCCATCCTGGATGACCACGATGCGGTCAGCATTGACCACGGTGGACAGGCGGTGGGCGATGACGAAGGCGGTGCGGCCTTGCAGAAGGCGCGCCAGGGCTTGCTGGATGATGCGCTCGGTGTGCGTATCCACGCTGGAGGTGGCCTCGTCGAGGATCAGGATGCGCGGATCAGCCAGCAGGGCGCGCGCAAACGAGATCAACTGGCGCTGCCCCACCGAGAGCATCGTGCCGCCCTCTTCCACCGGGGTATCGTAACCCTGGCGCAGGTGGGTGATGAACTCGTGCGCGCCCACGGCCTGGGCGGCAGCCTGCACCTCAGCGTCAGTGGCCTCCAGGCGGCCAAAGCGGATGTTCTCCGCCACGCTGCCGCTGAACAGGAAGGGGTCTTGCAGCACAATGCCCATCTGGCGGCGCAGCGATTGCTGCGTCACCTGGCGCAGGTCCAGGCCGTCGATCTGCAATTGGCCCTGCGTGGGATCGTGGAAGCGGCTGATCAGCTTGACCAGGGTGGATTTGCCCGCGCCGGTCTCGCCCACCAGCGCCACGGTCTCGCCGGGCTGCACGTGCAGACAGATATCCTCCAGCACGGGGGTGGGGTCATCCAGGTAGTGGAAGGAGACGTGGTCGAAGATCACCTCGCCGCGGATGGCGGGCATTTCGATGGCATCGGGGGCGTCTTGCACCTCGATGGGGGCATCCAGCAGGCCGAAGATGCGCTCGCCGCCAGCCATGGTGGATTGGAAGGAATCGTAGCGGCGGCTGAGGTCACGGATCGGCTCGAAGAAGCGGTCAATATATAAGATGAAGGCCACCAGCACGCCGGGGGTGATCTGCTCGCCTAAGACGGCTGCCCCGCCCAGCCAGACCACCAGGGCAGCAGCCAGCGTGCCGAGGAAATCGATGATGGAGGGGTAAGCGCTGGCCACGCGGGCCGCCTTCAGGTTGGTATCCAGGTTGTTGCGGTTGACCTCGTCGCGGTAGTGGGCATAGTTCACCGCCTGGCGCGAGAAAGCCTGCACCACGCGCACACCGTTGATGTTCTCTGCCAGCACCGAGTTGACCCAGGAAATGGCGGCGCGCACCTTGCGGTAGTTATCCCGCGCCACCTTGCGGAAGAGGATCGTGGCGCCGACCATCAGCGGCAGCACGGCAAAGGTCAGCAGCGAGAGGCGCAGGTTCATGCTCAGCATGACGATGATAATGCCGATCACGGTGAACAGGTCGCGAGCGACCGCCAGCAAGCCCCAGGTGAGGAACTCGCGCACCACGCCCACATCGTTAATCACGCGGGTGATGATGCGCCCCACGCTGTAATGCGAGAAGAAGGACAGCGAGAGGTGCTGTAAGTGTTCGAAGAGGCGGGCGCGCAGGTCGAAGATGACCGACTGAGCGGCGCGGGACATGATGTAGACGCGCAAGTAAACGAAGAGCCACTGGGCGATCACCGACAGCGCATAAGCGATCACCGCCCAGCGCAGCGTGGGCAGCGACCCGGCCCGCAGGCCGTCGTCCAGCGCCACCTTGACAAAGTACGGCCCCGCCACGATCACTGCCGAGCCGCCCAGCATCAACACCAACGAGACCAGGATCTGCCACAGGTACGGACGGGCGAACCCCAGCAGGCGCCGGGTGATGTTGGGGTCGTACCCCTTCATCATAATATCATCGGAGGGAGGTGTAATGACTGCCATGCGCTTTACTCCACCCCGCCCGACTTGGCCGCGGGGATGCGGGGTTTTGGTTGGTCTGCCAGAGATTCGATCTCAGCCCGGAACGATTCCTGGTCGCATAACTGCAAATCGTAGATCTCGCGATAGGGGCCGTTTTGGGTGATCAGCTCGGCATGGGTGCCGCGTTCCACCACGCGGCCATGCTCCATCACCAGGATCAGGTCGGCGCGGCGCACGGTGGACAGGCGGTGGGCGATAACAAAGGTGGTGCGCCCCTGCATCAGATACTCCAGGGCCTTCTGGATGAGGCGCTCGGTCTGCGTGTCCACGCTGGAGGTGGAGTCATCCAGGATCAGGATGCGCGGATCCATCAGCAGAGCGCGGGCAATGGCGATGCGCTGGCGCTGCCCGCCGGAGAGGGTCACGCCGCGCTCGCCCACCACGGTGTCATAGCCATCGGGCAATTGCTGGATGAATTCGTGCGCCTGGGCGGCCTGGGCAGCCGCGATCACCTCGTCCAGGCTGGCCTGCGGGCGTCCATAGGCAATATTCTCGCGCACGCTGGAAGAAAAGAGCAGCGAGGTCTGCAAAACGATGCCGATCTGCTGGCGCAGCGATACCAGGTCCACCTGGCGCACATCCTGGTCATCCACCAGCACGGCCCCCTGGCTAACATCGTAAAAGCGCGGGATGAGGTTGATCAGGCTGGTTTTGCCGGAGCCGGTGGAGCCGATCAGGGCGATGATCTGGTTGGGTTGAACGCTCAGGTTGATGCCTTGCAGGGCGGTGGAACTTTCGCCGCGGTACTGGAAGGATACATCGCGAAACTCCACCTTGCCCGAAAGCGGCGGCAGAACGACCGCCTGGGGCGGGGTTTGGATCTGAGGGTCTGTATCCAGCACCTCGAAGACGCGCTGCGAGCCTGCCACGGCTTCACCGGCGGCATTGACCAGCCAGGTGAGCTGCTGCGCCGGGCCGGAGAGCATCAGCACGTAGGCGTTAAAGGCCACCAGCTCGCCAATGCTGATCTGCCCCTCCAGAGCCATCTGCCCGCCGAACCACAAGATGAGGATCGTGCCGGCAGCGATGAGCAGGTTGGTGGTGGGCATGATCTTCGACCACTCGCCCAGCACCGCCACGCGGGCATTGAACAGCACCCGGTTGCCCTGGCGAAAGCGCTCGATCTCATACGGCTCGCGGGCAAAGGCGCGCACTACCTGCACCCCACTGGCATTCTCCTGCAGGCGGGCAGAGAGATCGCCCAGAGCGTTATCGACGTGCCAGAAATAGCGCCCAATGCGCCGCCCAAAGTTGGAGGTCATCAGCATCAGCGGGATCATCGGCAGCAGGGCAATCGCCGCCAGGCGGGCGTTGGAGACGAACAGCAGTGTCACCACGCCGGTCAGCAGCACCACCACACGCACCAGCTCAACCACACCGGTGCCGGTGAAGGCCTCGATGGAGCGCACGTCTTCGATACAGCGGCTGATCAATTGGCCGGTTTGGGAGTGATCGTGATAGGTGAAGGACAGGTGCTGGATGTGGTCGTACAGACGGTTGCGCAGGTCGTAGCCCACGTGCCTGGCGATCCACTCACTGAGGTAACGCTGGAAGTAAGACAGGGTGGCATTCACCGCGCCGATGCCCAGGATGATCAGGGCAGATTGGAGCAGCAACTTCACCTGCCCCTGCACCAGGCCCACGTCGATCACCTGTCGGATGATCTCGGGCACCACCAGGCTGAGGCCGGTGAGGATCAGCAGCAGCAGCAACGAGAGAAGTACGTGCCACAGATAGGGACGGATTAATGCGCGCAAGCGCCAGAGATGGGTCATGATAGTTTCTTTTTCTTTGCGATATAGTTTTGAGTTGGCGGAAAGGGGGAGAACCCTTTCACACCGCGGTAATGGAGAAGCTGATCTGGCGGTGGTCAACCACCAGCGGCTCGGCGGGGTAATCGATTTCTCCGCCCTGGGTGGGCGGTTTCTGGTAGTAGAGCGTGGCGGAGAGGCTGTACACCTCGCCGGCGGGGGCGGGCGCGCGCAGGTGCAGGTTGATCTCCAGCCGCCGCGCCATGGTTTCCAGGATATTGGCAGAGGCCACCTGGCTGCCCGAGGCATCGGTCAGGCTGATCTCGAGGCTGGGGCGTTTTTCAAAGGGGGTGATCTCGATGAGAACCTTCACCCGTTTGGCGTCGGGCCAGGGCTCGGCGCGCAAATCCAGCAGGCGCACCTGCTCAGGGGGTAGGCGTTCTTCGTCTGGGTTCGGGAAAAATAGATCCATAGGTATCCATTAGATGTTTATCTAACGTGTTAGATTATAACCGAAATAGAATCAAAAAACAAGATGGCGTGGTTTTCGATTTTGACCTTGTTTTTGCGCAAATAAGCGC
>DIXA01000053.1 GCA_002428565.1 Anaerolineales bacterium UBA6092
CTCAGATTAGAATGTTAATGCCCTGTGTGGAGGGGGGCATGTCAATTTGGGGGCCAATTTGCCATGCCCCCAGTGCGGAGGGAAAATTAAGGGGGGTGGGGTGTGAATGGACGGCGTATTTTTCTACCGGTCAAAGTTGCTGTTATCGGGGATGTCGTCCCTATCTATCACTACCCTGTCCTCCTCTGGAATGGTGGTCGTTTCCAGGGTATGGGTAGAAGCCCGGTAATGTCCGTACAGATCGTCCTGCACCGTGCCTTTCCACAAGGGAACCCCGTCAAAGTAGGCTGCCCGGCCGATCATGTGAGCGGCAACTGGCGCGGTGAGCAGCAGGAAGACGATGATGGCAATGGCGCGGGTGTAAATGCTGAAATTGTCAAAGTAGATCGCCGCACCCAGCAAGATCAACCCGGCGCCCAGCGTGCCAGCCTTGGCGGTGGATGACATGCGTAAAAACAGGTCGGGCATGCGCAGCAAGCCCAGGCCTGCCAGTGCCATGAAGAATGAGCCGCCTAAAATCAGCGTCATCACGATGATTTCGCGCAACATCACATTCTCCTTTCAAGATAATAGGCAAAAGCCACCGTGCCAAGGAAGGAAATGATTGCCAGGATGATGGCGACATCCAGGAAGGTGGGTTGGTTAAAACGCACCGCATAGGTCACAATGAACCCCATGGCTACAATGCTGATCAAATCCAGCGCGACCACCCGGTCGGGGAGATAGGGGCCGCGCGCCAGGCGGGTGAAGGCACTGATCAGGGCGATTGATAAAAGAAGCAGGATGACATTCCACAGAAACTCGCTCATGACTCGAACAACTCCTTCAGCCGCCGTTGATAGCCTTCGAGCAACTGCTGTTTGAACTGTTCGGGATTCTCCAGGTAGACCGTGTGGATGAACAGCATGCGCTGGTCGGTGGAAACATCCAGGCTGAGCGTACCGGGGGTGAGGGTCACCAGATTGGCTAACAGGATGATGGCAGCTTTGGATTTCAAGATCAGCGGCACGGCGATCACTGCCGGGCGCAGCCGCATGTGCGGGGAGAGGATGATGCCGGCCATGCGGATATTGGCACGCAGCAGGTCCGCCAGGAAGGTGCCCAGCAGCCCCAGCACCAGCGGGATCTGCCGGAAGTATGGGTTGGGTTTGCCCATGCGGGTGATGAGCCATAAAACCAGGTAACCCAGCCCAAAACCGAACAGCAGGTCCACCGGCTCAAAACTGCCCGTCAGCGCTGCCCAGGCAATGGCTAACAGGATGTTCAGCAAGAGCAGGCTCATGGCACAGCCCCTAACACGGCCTGGATATAGATGGATGGGTCAGCCAGTTGGGCCGCGGCCTGATTGGCCAAACCCAGCAGCGGCTCTGCCAGCATACCAGCCAGCAGCGAGAGCAGCACCAGGGCAGCCGTGGGAGCCCACAGCCAGGCCGAGATGGGTTTGTGCGCCGGGTGGTGTGTGCTTTGCTGGGGTTCCTTCCAAAAGGCCTCATTCCACACTTTGGTCATCGAGTAAAGGGTCATCAGGCTGACCGCCAGGCCGACCGCCACAATGGAATATTGTTGCAGTTCAAAGCCCGCCACGATCAGGGCCAACTTGGCAAAAAAGCCTGAGAGAGGCGGCAGGCCAGCCAGCGACAGGGCCGGCAGCAAGAAGAGCAGCGCCACACCAAACCGGGTGCGATAAATGCCGCCCAATTCCTTCAGGTTGAAAGAGCCGTCCAGCTTCTCCACGATGCCCGCCACCAGGAAGAGCGATGTTTTGGCCAGGATGACGTGCACCATAAAGTAGATGCTGGCAGCCAGGGCAGGTTGGCTGAACAAGCCCAACCCCATCAACAGGTAGCCAATCTGGCTGATGATGTGAAAAGAAAGCAGGCGGCGGAAATCGGTTTGCGCCGCAGCCCCAAAAACGCCAGTGACCATGGTGAAACCCGCAATCACCAGGATCAGAGCGTGGGTGTAGGCGGTATCTTGCACAAACAGCAGCGTAAACACGCGGAACAGGGCATACACACCAACCTTGGTCAGCAGCCCAGAGAAGAGGGCGGTGACGGTGACCGGCGGGGTGTGATAAGAGGCTGGCAGCCAGAAGAAGAGGGGAAAAATGGCCGATTTGATCCCGAAGGCGACCAGGAACAGGATGGCGATCAGGGTGACCTGATTGCCCTGTTCCAGTTTGGGCAGGCGCAGCGCCAGGTCAGCCATGTTCAGCGTGCCACCCAGGTTATACAGCAGCCCCACTGCCGAGAGGAACAGCGTGGAAGAAAGCAGGTTAAGGATGAGATACTTGATGGCGCCCTCAATTTGGGGACGTTCGCCGCCCAGGGCAAGCATCACGAAGGATGCCATCAGCATCACCTCAAACCACACGTACAGGTTGAATAAATCGCCGGTGATGAAGGCGCCGTTGACGCCCATCAGCAGCAGAAAGAACAGGGGATAGTAGCCAAACTGCACCCGTGGGGCATCAATCCCGGCCTGGCTGTATGCTGCCACCACCAGCGCGATCACCGCGGCGACGCTCACCAGGATGGCGCTGAACAAATCCATTACCAGCGAGATGCCGAATGGGGCGGGCCAGTTGCCTACCTGCAAGTGCTGGATGCCGCTTTGCTGCACCGTGTGGAGCAGCCAGAGCGCCACCCCCAACTGAACGGCCCCCCCGGCCAGGCTGAGCGCTTTCTGCAGGCGCGCCGATCGCCATGCCAACAGGTTCAATATGCCAAACAGGAGCGGCGATAGGATCGGTAGGGCGATCACAACGGATCCTCCATCAATTCTTCTTCGCTGGCAATCTCAACCTCCTGGCAGGGGATATCGGTGCAACGCATTTCATTCAGGTCGTCTGTGCCCAGGGTGCTGTATACCTGGCGCATCAATACCACGGCAAAAGCGGTGAGGCCGAAACCGATCACGATGGCGGTCAGGATGAGCGCCTGGGGCACAGGGTCGGCATAGATGGTGGGAGGCAGCAGGCTGTCTGCCGCAACCAGCGGCGGGCGGGCGGGGATCAGGTCGGCCGAATTGAACAGCAACAGGTTGACCGCATAACTGAGCAGCAGCAGGCCGACCAGGATCTTCACCAGGCTGCGGCGCAAGATCATGTAGATCGCGGCAGCGAAGAGCACACCGGCGGTAATGGCTAGCAGTAAGACCATTTCATTCCTCCGCCAGGGTGAGTAGAATCCATACCACGACCCCAATGACCACGAGGTAGACGCCGGTATCGAATAATAAAGGCGTACCAACTTTGCCAATCACGGGCAAGGGGGTTTTTAGCCATTGCCCGGTCAAAAAGGGTTTGCCCATCAGCATGGGGATGGCCCCGCTGAGTAGAGCAGAAAGCAACCCGATGCCCACAATCAAGTGCGGCTGGATGGGCAGCAATTTGCGCAGCGCAGCCGGGGAGATGGCAATGCCGTACAGCATCAGCCCACTGGCAGCAACCAGACCGCCGGCAAATCCGCCCCCCACCTCGTTGTGACCGCGGATCAGCAGGAAGATCGAGAAGACCAGCATCAAAGGCATCAAGTAGTGGGCCGCAGCCGAAAGCAGGATAGAACGCTGCATTATTGTTTGCCTCCTGTGGGCGGAGCCTGGCGCTTCTGCCCGCCTTTCTTTGCCAGCCTGACCAGGCTGAAAACCCCCAGGGCGGCAATGGCCAGCACGGTGATCTCCCCCAGGGTGTCAAAGCCGCGAAAATCGACCAGGATCACATTGACGATGTTACGCCCGTTGGCAAGCGGCAGGCTGCTCTCGGCAAAATAGCGTGTTAGATGCGAGTCGGAATTGTGTGCGGAAACGATCAACATCAGCGCAGTCATCAACACGCCGCCCATCAGCGCCAACAGCATATCGGCGGTTTTGGTTGCCCGGCTGCTCAACTGTTTAAACTTTGGCAGGCGGTAGAGCACCAGCACAAACAAGATGACGGTCAGGGTCTCGATGGCGAACTGCACCATGGCCAGGTCGGGGGCGCTGTAGAGCAGGAAGAGGATGGCGATGCTGAAGCCGATCGAACCCAGCAGGGCGATGGTCGCCAGGCGGGAACGTGCTCGTGTCACCAAAAAGGTGGCGGTGAGGATGATCCCGATCAGAACGACATCGTAAAAGCGCGGTGGGAGGATGGTTGGGACAGAGAACTGGCTGGGGCGCAGCGCCAGGGTCAACGCTGCCAGGATGACTGTGAACAACACAATCGAGCCAACGTAGAGGCGTAAATACCCGCTCTGCAGCACCGTGGTTTGCCAGGCGGCGAAGGACAGTACAGCATGCAGGCTGCGCGGGTAGAAGGCCGCCGGGCCAAATTTGGCCAGGGCATGCCAGAAGCGCGTGATGCCTGGTTGAAGGCGCGGCCCAGCGGCAGATATGCCGATGCCCAGCAGCAGCGTGAGGGCGCTGAGGCCGAGCATGGGGGTAAGCCCGTGCCAGAGGCTCAGCTTGACCGACAACGGCGCCTGCCAGAGGGCCTGAGCAGCCGGTGCGACCAGCCACTTTCCGATCAACTGGGGAAAAGCCCCCAGCAACAGGCTCAATGCGGCCAGGAGCAGCGGTGGAAACCATAAGGCTGCTGGGCCTTCGTGGGGATGCAGATGCTCTTGTCCGGGCTTGCCCCAAAATGGCTTGAAACTGACCCAGCCCGCCACAGCCACCATGCCCACATTGGCAACCAACAACAGCCCGGTCAGCAGCGCCGGCAGGGTGGCCTCCAGGGTGGCCTCATACATCAGTTCTTTGGCGATGAAGCCCAGCAGTGGGGCAATCCCAGCCATGGAGAGTCCGGCCAGCCCGGCCGCGGTTGCGGTGAAGGGCATTGCCCGCCCGGCGCCGCCCAGGATGGTGATATCCCTCGTGCCAGTGCCATGATCCACGCAGCCTGCGACCAGGAACAAAGCGCCTTTGTACAGAGCGTGGGCAATCAGCACCACCAGGGCTGTTTTGACCGCCAGCGTGGTGCCCAGCCCGAGGAAGAAAACCATCGAGCCCAGTGCAGAGACGGTGGTATAGGCCAACAGGCGTTTCAGGTCAGTTTGCGCCAATGCCAGCAGCGCCCCGCCAACCAGGGTGATCAGTCCCATGCTGGTGATCACCATCGGCCACAACGCCAGCCCGCTAAAGACGGGGAACAACCTGGCCAGCAGGTATATGCCCGCCTTGACCATGGTGGCCGAATGCAGGTAGGCGCTGACGGGGGTGGGAGCTTCCATCGCATTGGGTAGCCAGAAATGGAAAGGGAATTGGGCAGATTTGGTGGCAGCCCCTGCCAGGATCAGCAAGAAAGCGGCCGGCGCCAGGGGGTGGGCGAGGATGTCGGCGGAATGGCCAATCCAGTGGCTGATCTCAAACGAGGCGGTGATCTTTGCCAGCAGAGAAAAGCCTGCCAGCATCGCAAGCCCGCCCGAGCCTGTTACAAGCAGCGCCTGCCAGGCAGCCGCGCGGGCGTTGGCTTTGTGGTGCTCAAAACCGATCAGAAAAAATGAGGAAATGCTGGTCAGTTCCCAGAAAACGAACAGGAGCAGTGCATTATCGCTCAGCACCACCCCCAGCATGGCGGTCATGAACAAGATCACCAGGCTGTAGAAGCGTCCCAGGAAGGGATGCCCGTGCAGGTAGGCGCCGCCGTAGATAATGACCAGCGCACCAATTCCCGAGATGAGCAGCGCCATCACCAGGCCCAGGCCGTCCAGCCTGAGGCTCAGGCTTAATCCCAGGCTGGGCACCCAGGGAAGCGCAACCTGCCAGGCCTTTCCGGCGGCAACCTCAGGAATGGCGAGGCATAACTGGGCAAAGATCGCCAGCGGGAAAAGCGCCAGCGCGGCAGAGCGGGTGGCAAAGCGCCGGTGCAGCAGCGGCGCCAACCCTGCCAGGAGGATACCTGTTAGAACACTGAAAGACAAGAATATCAATGGTGCATCCAACCCTCTGTATTGGAGGTAAAAATACTCCGTACAAATCCGGAAGAACGTCAGAAGTATTTTGCCTTAAATGTGCGCATTCTGCAAGTATTTTCAAAAAAGCAAACGATCAAAAACGGGTGTTGTTTGGGCGCAAAGCGCCCGCACAACACCCGTTTCAGACAGGACCGTACAGCCTACTTTACTTTATCCAGCGAGATGCCCAGCGCCTTGGCTACGCCCTTGCCATAGGCGGGGTCGGCCTTCAGGCAGTTGCCGATGTGGCGGATCTTGATGAATTCGGGGGCATCGCCCATGTTGCGGGCAGTGTTCTCAAAGAGCACCTGCTGTTGCGCCTTGCTCATCAGACGGAAAAGCTTGCCCGGCTGGGTGTAATAATCAGAATCGTCCTCGCGGAAGTTCCAGTTATCGGCGGCGCCATGCAGATCCAGGGGCGGTTCCTTGTGCTCGGGCTGCTCTTGCCACTCGCCGAAGCTGTTCGGTTGGTAGCCGAGGGTAGTGCCATGGTTGCCGTCCACGCGCATCAGCCCGTCACGGTGAGAGGCGTGCGCCGGGGCGCTCTTGGGGCTGTTGACCGGGATCTGGTGATGGTTGACGCCCAGGCGGTAGCGCTGCGCATCGCCATAGGAGAACAGGCGGCCCTGCAGCATTTTGTCCGGCGAAAAGCCGATGCCCGGCACGATGGCAGCAGGGTTGAAGGCAGCCTGCTCCACATCCTGGAAGTAGTTCTCGGGGTTGCGGTTCAGTTCCAGCACGCCCACCTCGATCAGGGGGAATTCCTTCTTGTACCAGACCTTGGTCAGGTCGAAGGGGTTGTAGGGCATCTTCTGGGCCTGCTCTTCGGTCATCACCTGGATGAACATCGTCCAGCGGGGGAAATCGCCCTTGGCAATGCTCTCGAACAGGTCACGCTGATGGCTTTCGCGGTCCTTGGCGACGATGGCTTCGGCTTCGGCGTCGCTCAGGTTGTGGATGCCCTGCTGGGTGTGCAGGTGGAACTTGACCCACACGCGTTCGTTCTTGGCATTGGTCATGCTGTAGGTGTGGCTGCCAAAGCCGTGCATGTGGCGGTACGAGATGGGGATGCCGCGCTCGCTCATGGTGATGGTGACCTGGTGCAGCGCCTCGGGCAGGGAGGTCCAGAAATCCCAGTTGTTGGTGGCAGAGCGCAGGTTGGTCTGCGGGTCGCGCTTGACGGCGCGGTTGAGGTCGGGGAAGAAGTGCGGGTCACGCAGGAAAAAGACCGGGGTGTTGTTGCCCACCAGGT
>DIXA01000067.1 GCA_002428565.1 Anaerolineales bacterium UBA6092
TAACCCGGACTTTGCAACAGCCCTAGCGTGGGTGGAGAGGTGCATGGGTAGTCTATCAGGATGTAGTATACTTTTTCAAAATCGATGTTCTGCTGCAAAACAGAATTTGGAGGAAAATCCATGAAAAACTATCGCTGCCTGACTTTATGCCTGATATGGATGTCTGTGGTTCTGGTCGGTTGTAATGCGCAGCCTGAAGTAAGCCCAAGCGCGACGGCCACGCAAACCGTTTTGCCCACCAACACGAACACGCCCATCCCGACTGCAACCGCTACCCTGATGCCCACGGAAACGTTCACGCCCGTTCCCACCAGCACAGATACCCCCGTTCCAACCTTTACGCCATCGCCGACCCCAGATTGTGATCCAGATGATGTACTCAGGAACATCAAAGCCAATTTTCCATATGAGGAATTTGAGATTTCTTACCTCACGATGGATGATCTAAGCACTCTGACTCTCTGGTATGTGGATTCTGAGATCAACCCAATTGCTGGTAGTGATGATGTTGATCAAAATGCGGAGCTTGCCATGCGCGGCGCGGCCCTGGCAAGCCAGCGGCTTGCTCAAATAGACAGTTGTATTCCCTTTTTGTTTGAGGCGATCAATCCGATCGTTGTGGACAGCAATTACAATGGCTGGTTCTCTGCGCAGGTGGAGCCCAATCTCCTGCCTGAAGGTGAGAACCCAAGCGAAGACGAATTGGATGCAGTGGAAGCTGTCTTTACCATTGGTTACGTTCGAACAATCGCACCAGAACAACCGCGGCCTGCGCCGAGTGGCGCCTGTACCTGGCAAGACACACGCGCCAGGATTCAAAACCACTTTTTCATCGAAAGACAAAATGTGACTTTCTATTTTGTGATCGATGAAACTGGAAGAAATGTTTGGGCACAATGGGATGGGCCGGCAGATTTTCTGGCGTTTGCTTCCATGATGAACGTGGCGATGGAATTGGGTTGTTTGCATCCCTCTCCAACGCAGTTGCTCATGATTGTGGTGGATGAACAAGGAGAAGTTGGCATGATGGCGTTATGGCCAGAAAGTGGATTTGAGGCCTTAGATTTGAACCAGGTGCGAATCCTTTATCAAAAATAAGCGCAGGCTGACCCAGCGACGCACCCAACGATGCGCCTGAATAACCTGCCCCGAAAAGAATTGGAGCAGCAGATCATCGATGATTGGGCGGCGCTTTCGAGGAGGAAACTATGAATACCCGTTTGACCGGTATGTTGGTGCTGCTTGGCATCTGCCTGTTCTGCGGCTTTATCGTCTTCACCGTTGGGATTGGAAGTATGTACCCCCCTATGAACCGCGTCGCCGGGCCGATCGTTTGCGGCAGCCAGCCAATGGAGATTATCCAACGTACCTACTCATACCGCCCCGGCGATACCACCTGGTCGGTCGACATCTTTTGCGTCGATCCAGACACCGGCGCAAAGGTGGATCGCACCTTCCTGGCGCAACTCGTCTCTGGTATGATCTACGGCGTGGCGCTCTTTGTTCTGATTGAGCTTATCGCCGCCGGGTTAGCCCTGCGGCGCAAGCTGATGCCTGCAGAAGCGAAACAGGATGAGAAAATCGATGACCACCGTTGAAGAACTCCTCGCCGCGTATGCTTGGTTTGACCACCCCGATGGCCCCAAGTTTGTGGAGACGCACCGCGATGCACACCGCACGTCAGGCCATTGGCTGTTTTTGCCGGGGGCTCTCTCCTCGTTCCACAAGGTGCTGAACAACGAGGAACTGTGGTTGATCCATACGGGGCGGCTGCTGGTGCATGTGCTGGAGCCGGGCGGCGCACACCAGGTGCTGCGCCTGGGGATGGACTTTCACGCCGGGGAGAGGCCGGTGGTTACCGTCCCGGCAGGGTACTGGCAGGCGGCGGAACTGCCCGAGGGGGAGCCTTTTGCCTTTGGCGCCAATGTCTGCGCGCCGCCATTCTCGTTTGAGCAATTCAGCATGGCGCGCCGCGAGGATCTGCTGCGGGAATTTCCTCACCATGCAGGCCTGATCATGCGCCTTACCAGAAGTGAGAGCTAACATAGGAAAGGAATCGATATGGAACCATACGTTACGCCAGAAACCATCTCCACAAAAGGGCAAAAGTGGCTGGAACACATTGCGCCGTTTAATACCCACAGCATGCACCTCAATCGGGATAAGGCGGCGCTGCTTGTGATTGATATGCAGGATTTTTTCCTGGACCCCGCCTCTCCATCATTCACCTGTGGCGGTCTGGCGATTCTCCCCAACCTAAAAAGAGCGATTCGTGCCTTTCGGCAGGCAGGCCGCCCGGTGATTTATACGCGACATGTCCATCATCCCGACCGTCTCGATGCGGGGATCATGGAAGGGTGGTGGGAAGGCATGTGCCTGGAGGGAAGCCCAGAGAGTGAAGTTCACCCGGAAATATCCCCCATACGCGGCGAGAAGGTGGTCTTCAAACATCGTTACTCGGCTTTTTATCATACGGACCTGGAAACCGTGCTGCGTTGCCTCAAAATAGAAGATATCGTTATGACGGGCATCATGACCAACATGTGCTGCGAATCAACCGCTCGCGATGCCTACTATCGAGATTACCGGGTATTCTTCCTCGCGGATGGAACAGGCAGCATCACCGAGGAGATGCACCTGGCGAGCCTGCTTAATCTGGCGTTCGGTTTTTCATGGGTGACGAGCGTGGATACCATCATCGCTCAATTGCAGGACGAAACTTCGCCCAACACCGAATCCGCCTGAACCACCTCCAAATCATGATCAAACCTTACGAATGTACGCAGTGCGGCGCAAGCGACTTTATCGATGCGGGGGTGAAACGGGTGCAGTGCGCCTACTGCCGCAGCCTGTTCCAACTGCTGACCACAGAGCCGGTGCTCGAAATACGCAAAGGGGCAGACGTGGTGTTCGGCAAGAACGCCAATGTGGAGATCCGCGGCGATATCGACATCCACAGCGGGGCGAATGTGGATTTCCAGGGGAAAGTCACCGTGTTGAAGGGCAAGCAGAAGCAGAAGTTTGATCTGAAACTGATCCAAGGCGGCAAAGAGAAGAAAAAAGATGTTGATTGCTGAAGTGGAAAACTCCTGATGCCGAAAAGATATCAAAATCGCCAGGAAGTGATCGCCTTTCTACAAAGCCACCTGGGCAGCCAGCGCTGGGAGTTGACTCTGCCGCTCTGGGGGCGGGGGCATGAGACTTATCTTGCGCAAGGGAACGGCAAGCGCTACTTCATCAAACTGGGGGCGTACCTTCCTCGTTACCAGGTGATGGCCTCGCTGGGATTGACGCCTGCTGTGCTCGAGGCGGGGCGCCTGGAAGATGGCACCTCGATCCTGGTGCAGGCTTACATCAGCGGTAGGCATCCATCCTGGCAGGATTTCCGTGATCACCTGCCCGAAATTGCAGCCGTGGTGATGGAGATGCATCACAGCCCAGCGTTGAAGAGCATCTTGCCCGCGCGCGCGTCTGAGACGTGCAAAGATGCCGGGCTGGCCGCGCTCGAGCGTGTGCAGCAAAAATGGGCCGCACAGCGCGCACAGGTTTCGGCTGTGGCAAACGAGGTGGACGAAAGGCTGGCGCACCTTGGGCAAGAGATGCAGGGTTTTGCCGGCTCGGGCCTGGTGGCTTCACATAACGATATATGCAATGGCAACTGGCTGATTGCTGGCGATGGGAAAGTGTACCTGGTGGACTTAGATGCGATGTCTCTCGATGACCCCGCTCACGATATGGGTGCGCTCCTGTGGTGGTATTACTTGCCGGAATTGAGGCCGGTTTTCTTGCAACGCGCTGGGTACCCGTATGATTATGCGTTCCGGCAGCGCATGCGCGTGCGTATGGCGCTGCACTGCCTGGATATCCTCCTGCCGCGAGCGGGGAGTTATGATCGCTTCGATGCCGGTTCTTTTGCCGACGCGCTGACCGATTTCAGAGCGGTCTTTGCGGGGAAAGAAAATCCACATGGTTATGATGATCGGGGATAAATCATCGATAAATACTCTAATATTGATCCAAAGTGGCCGGCAGGATCAAGAGAAGCGCGCATGAGCCTGCAACACGATCCGCAAGAAGATGATCCTGTGTTCAAATCCAAACTGGAACGGGCCATGCAGGAAGCGGAGGAAAACCTGGCGGCTGTTCCACACGGGCGCGGTTTTTGCCATCGTCTGTGGGCTGAGGCGAAACGTATCCTGCGCGAGAAATATGGCCTGGAGTGGAAAACGCCGAGCGAGATGAACCCGCACGTGTTGTTCGATTAGCCGATGGCAAAACACTGAGATTATGTGTGTATAGTAACAATCACCTGGCAGGCCGCATGACTTTTGTCAAATTGCATTCCGGCGTTAATAGTGCTAGAATGATGGCTGACACTGCCCGCACCAGGGTGATTTTGTCATTATTTCCCGCACCCCTCATACCTTATCCAATCCCCCACCGGAGGTATTATGACTGCACAAGCAAAAATTGAACGCTTGCATGAATTACGAAAAGAGGCCCAACTTGGCGGCGGGCAGGACCGTATCGAAGCCCAGCACGCCAAAGGCAAGCTGACCGCCCGCGAGCGCGTGGAGAAGCTGCTTGATAAAGGCTCGTTCCTCGAGATGGATATGTTCGTCACCCATCGCACCACCGATTTCAACATGGACGAGAAGAAATTCCTCTCCGACAGCGTGGTGACCGGCTCGGGCACCATCGAAGGACGCCCGGTGTATGTGTTCAGCCAGGACTTTACCGTCATTGGCGGGACGCTGGGCGAGGTGCACGCTGCCAAAGTGTGCAAGATCATGGAACTGGCGATGAAGAACGGCGTGCCGGTGATCGGCCTGAACGACTCGGGCGGGGCGCGCATTCAAGAAGGCGTTGCCAGCCTGGGCGGCTATGCGGATATCTTCCTGCAGAATACGCTGGCCTCCGGCGTGGTGCCCCAGATCAGCGCCATCCTGGGACCTTGCGCGGGCGGCGCGGTCTACAGCCCCGCCCTGACCGATTTCATCTTCATGGTCAAGAATACCAGTTATATGTTCATCACCGGCCCGGACGTGGTCAAAGCTGTGACCCGCGAAGAAGTGTCGTCTGAAGACCTGGGCGGCGCCAAAGTGCACAGCAGCAAGAGCGGTGTTTGCCATGTGGTGGCCCAAGACGAAGACGACATGTTCGAGTCCATCCGCCTGCTGATGTCTTACCTGCCCTCCAACAACATGGAAGACCCGCCGCGCCTGGATACGGGTGATGCCCCCGATCGCATGGATCAGAAGCTCAACGAGATCGTCCCCGATGAGCCGAACAAGCCTTACGACATCAAGGAAGTGATCCAGCTGGTGGTGGATAACGGCGAATTCTATGAGATCCAGGAGAGCTACGCCCAGAACATCGTCGTCGGCTTCGCCCGGCTGGATGGTCACGCCATTGGCATTGTGGCCAACCAACCCATGGTGCTGGCGGGGGTGCTGGATATCAAAGCCTCCGTCAAAGGGGCGCGCTTCGTGCGCTTCTGCGATTGCTTCAATATTCCCATTGTCGTCTTCGAAGATGTGCCCGGCTTTCTGCCCGGCGTGGACCAGGAACATGGCGGCATCATCACCCATGGGGCCAAGCTGCTGTATGCCTTCTGCGAGGCCACCGTGCCCAAGATGACCGTGATCACGCGTAAATCGTACGGCGGAGCCTACTGCGTGATGAACAGCAAGCACATCCGCGGCGATTATGTGGTGGCCTGGCCCGGCGCAGAGATCGCCGTGATGGGCTCGGAAGGCGCGGTCAATATCATTTGCCGCGAAGAGATCAAGAAAGCCGGCGACCCGCAGGCTAAGCGCGCCGAGCTGATCAAGGACTATACCCACAAGTTTTCCAACCCGTACGTGGCGGCCTCGCGCGGCTATGTGGACGATGTGATCGAGCCGCTGGAGACCCGCCCGCGGCTGGCCCGGGCTCTGAGCATGCTGCAAAACAAGCGCGACGCTAACCCGCCCAAGAAGCACGGCAATATCCCGCTGTAAAAGGAGCCTTTCATGTCCAGTATTGTTTCTTTTGACGAATTGTCGCCCCTGCTGACTGTGCCCTACATGCACCTGGAAGTGGGCCAGGTCAACGATCATGCCGCGTACCTGCTGCGCTTTGAAGGCGAGAGCCACTGGCACCGCCACACCCAGGACGAGATGTACATTGTACTGGAGGGCGAGGTGGAGATCGATTTCCACAACCAGCCCACCGCTCACCTGAAGAAAAATGACACCACGGTGGTGCGCGCCTACACCACGCACAACCCCAAGTCGAAGGACGGCGCCCTGGTGCTCATGATCAAGCCCAAAGAAATGTTCCAGCTGCACGAGTCGGAGTAGGGAGGGCTTTATGGCTCAAAAAGTGATGATCTGCGATACCATCTTGCGTGACGCCCACCAGTCTCTGCTGGCGACGCGCATGCGCACCGAAGATATGACCCACATTGCCCAGCAAATGGACAAGATCGGTTACTGGTCAGCGGAGGTGTGGGGCGGGGCTACCTTCGACAGCGCCATGCGTTTTCTGGGCGAAGACCCCTGGGAGCGCCTGCGCACCCTGCGCAAGCTGATGCCCAACACGCGCCTGCAAATGCTGCTGCGCGGCCAAAACGTGGTCGGTTATAAGCACTATCCCGACGATATCCTGGAGCACTTCATCACCGCTGCCCGGCGCAACGGTATTGACGTGTTCCGCATCTTTGACGCGCTGAACGATCTGCGCAACATGGCCCCGGCGATGAAATATGCCAAGAACGTGGGCGGGCACGTGCAAGGGGCAATCAGTTACACCATCAGCCCGGTGCACGATATCCCGACCTTTGTGCAGATGGGCAAAGACCTTGCCGAGCTGGGCGCCGACTCCATTTGCATCAAGGATATGGCCGGGCTGATCACGCCGTACGCGGCCTACGAGCTGGTGGCGGCGCTGAAGAAGGATGTGGGCCTGCCGGTGCAGCTGCACACCCATTACACCAGCGGCATGGGCACGGCGGTGCTGCTCAAAGCTGTGGAAGCCGGCCTGGATGTGGCCGATACTGCCATTTCCTCCATGTCTCTGTCTACTTCCCAGCCACCCACCGAAACGCTGGTGGCGATCCTGAGAGGCACCGCATACGATACCGGCCTGGACCTGGGCGCGCTGGCAGAGATCTCTCGCTTTGTGACCGAGATCCGCAAGAAATATGTAACCTTCGAGGCTGGTGTGGCCGCGGTGGATGTGAATGTACTGCAGTTCCAGGTGCCGGGCGGCATGCTCTCCAACCTGGTGAGCCAATTGCGCCAGCAGAATGCCATGGATAAATATTATGCCGTACTGGACGAGATCCCGCGCGTGCGCAAAGAGTTGGGCTACCCGCCGCTGGTCACCCCCTCCAGCCAGATCGTTGGCACACAGGCCACTTTCAACGTGCTGATGGGCGAGCGCTACAAAGTGATCCCCGAGGAAGTCAAGCAGTACGTGCGCGGCTACTATGGAAAAGCGCCTGCGCCCATCGACCCAGAAGTGCAGCGCAAGGCCATCGGTGATGAGCAGCCCATCACCTGCCGCCCGGCAGACATGCTCAGCCCGGGCTGGGAAAAGGCCAAGAGCGAGATCGGCGACCTGGCGGAATCGGAAGAGGATGTGATCTCTTACGCTCTCTTCCCGCAGATCGCCCGCCCCTTCCTGGAACGGCGCGCCAAGGGTCTGGGCGGTAAGGAAGAGACCGCTGCGGCGGTGGCGGTAGCGCTCTTCAAACAGCACGAGGAAAAAGAAGCCATCAAAGCCGCCAAGGCGGCTGTAGGGCCGGCGGTGGGCGGCTCGCCCTGGAAGATCTCAGGCCGGGCAGCCCGCTTAGGGCAGGGAGGCTGGCGATGATCAACAAGTTCAAACTCACCCTGGAAGGCGTGCCCTACGAGATCGAGCGCAAGGGCGACCTGATCCTGGTCAACGGGCAGGAGTTCCCCTGGGGCTTTAGCGGCGCGAATATCACCGTGGGCGGCAACCCGCATGTGGTGGAAATGCGCGGCAACGAGGCTACCGTGGATGGGATTGCCTACAAGATCGAGGCGCTGGGGCTGGAAGAGCCTAAGCCCACTAAGAAACACAAAGCTGCCGCCGCCGCTGCCGATGAGGTGGGGGCCATCACTGCCATTATGCCGGGCTTGATCATCAAGGTCAACAAGGAAGAAGGCGACAAGGTGCAGGCGGGCGAGGTGATCATCGTCTTAGAAGCGATGAAGATGCAGAACGAGCTGCAGGCCAAGTCCTCCGGTGTGGTCAAGCAGATCATGGTGAAGAAGGGTGATACGGTGGAGATGCGCCAGGTGCTGGCGATTATCGAGTAGTGCTTTGCTGTTGGGGGATGCAGTGGGTGTTCGCCCGCTGCATCCCTGCAATTTAAGAGAATGAAGGGCGGAGATAAACAATATACGTGGAGGGATAGATGATGCGCAAAATCACTAAATTGGTCATAACGCTGTGCGTGTTGAGCCTGCTGGTTTCGGCTTGCGGGCCAGGGCAGATGTTTGGCCCGACATTGACGCCTACGGCTACCTACACTGCCACCCCCACCAATACGCTTACGCCAACGGCCACTGCCACGTTCACGCCTACGCTGACGGCAACGCCCACAATTACGCCGACCTTCACCCCAACCGCCACCGCGACCCGCGCGCCAACGAAGACGCCCACGCTTACGCCTACCAGGATGCCCGGGTTAGGTATCCGTACTCAGACGATGATTGACGCCTTTGACAGCTTGTTTACGTTCAGCGCGATTGAGGATGTGGATGAGCAGCCAGCGCAGCAGGGGGTTGACAATTATACAACCATAACCTTAATCGGTGATCCGTATCTCACCAAGGCCGTGTTGCAGATCGATATGCTGCATGAGGATATGTTCATCGCAATAGCCTGTTGGATCCTGTTCCTGGAGAAAACCACGTATGGTGGCAAGGAGGCAGCTGATTGGGTGGCCGAGAATATATTCGTAGTTGTGGGAACACACCATGCGCCTGTGGAAAAGGTGTTTGGCAACGCAAGGGTCACCCTCTCGGCGCAAGGCTATCAGAGTGAGATCTTTGTCATGACCGTCGAGCCAGTTGAGTAAAATTGAAAGGCCAAGGGATAGATGATGCAAAAAATCACTAAATTGGTTATGCTGCTGTGCGTGTTGAGCCTGCTGCTTTCGGCTTGTGGGCCAGGGCAGATGTTTGGCCCGACGTTGACGCCTACGGCTACCTACACCGCCACCCCCACCAATACGCTTACGCCAACGGCCACCGCCACGTTCACGCCGACGCCGACGGCAACGCCCACAATTACGCCGACCTTCACCCCAACCGCCACCGCGACCCGCGCACCAACGAGGACGCGCACGCTCACGCCTACCAGGATGCCTGGGTTAGGTATCCTTACCCAGACGATGATCGATAGCTTTAACTCATTTACGTTCAGCGCGATTGAGGATGTGGATGGGCAGCCAGCCCAGCAGGGGGTTGACAATTATACAACCATAACCTTAATCGGTGATCCGCATGTGGCCAAGGCCGTGTTGCAGATCGATTTGTCGCAAGAGGATATCCCCACCGCAATAAACTCTTGGACAATGTTTCTGCGGAAAACCACGCACGTTGGCGATGCTGTACTCAATGCGGTGTCACTGAATATTCTCGGAGTTGTGGGAGCAAACGGTGAAACGGTGGAAATGATATTGGGCAACGCAAGGGTCACCCTCTCGGCGAAAGGCTATCAACGTGAGATCCTTGTTATCACCGTCGAGCCAGTTGAGTAAAGTGGAGATTTGCCAATAATGTGGGGTATATTTTGCGGGNNCCCGCAAAATATACCCCACATTATTTAATAAAGGTGATGGCGCCCTCTTTGCGAGAGGCGCGCTCGCCCAGGCTTTCGTTGCCGTAGCCGATGGACAATGCGTAGAGGGGGATGTATCCCTTGGGAATGCCTACCTGCTGGCGCACTTTCTCATCCGGGGAGGCCAGCATCACTTTCTTGTTCTCAGTGGTGATCTTATCCAGCATTGCCCGGCTGAGAACGACGGTGAAATGCCAGGTTTGGCGGTTCGTGGCCGTTGGCGAGTGGGGGACAGGGGAAAATGAGCGTCTCGATGAACACCACCGGGCGGGGTCTTGTGACGTTATTGAGACGCCAGATCTTTATACTTAACTTAAGAGTTGAGCCGACTTTGGCATTCATCACATCAGACCTCAAATCGTTGCACGGCTTTGCTCAAGAGGATCAAATGTATCAAGAAATACTATCCGCTAGCATAAAGCGGGTTATATGAATGTATGGAGGCCGAAGACACAGGAGCCCAAGAACCCGAGTACGAATGGTGGTGCCAAAATGAAACCTAAACTCATCAAGACTTCCGAAATGCTCTCCCGGCCGCTGAGTAGAACCGCTAGAGCGTTTCTCTCTCTGCCCCTGCGTTTCAAAATCACGCTTCCCTACTTTGTAGTAGCTATTCTATTGGCCGGTCTAGCCACGTGGGTTATTACTCAGTCCTTCGTCACCAGCCTGCAGGAGCGTTTCAATATTGAGCTAGTGGATAATTTTGAAACGGCCAGTTTGGAAGTGTTTCAGTCTGAATCCAATGCGCTCATCACGGAACGTGCCATTGCGCGCACCGCTGGCGTGGCCGAAGCGGCAGCAGCCAGAGATACCGCCAGCCTCGATACTCTGATCCGCCCTCTGGTGGTTAACACACACACGCCAGTAGTGCATGTGTTGGATGCGTCTGGCGCGCTGATCTACGGGCTGCGCCTGACCCAGAAGGAAAATGTACGGGATGAAGCCGCCGATTTCGCTACCTGGCCTCCAGTGCGCCGCGTGCTGGACAGCGAGAGGGACGCTCTTGGCGACAAGTTCTCTGGTGTGGTGGTTGGCCCCGGGGGGGCCACGCTGTATGTTGCCGGCCCACTTGTTCTGAACAATGAACAGGTAGGCGTAGTGCTGGTTGGTTATCCACTCGGCGCCCTGCTGCCACAGATGGTTGTTGACTCTGTTGCCCAGGTAACCCTCTACCAGCCAGACGGGCAGGCTGCGTTCAGCACGTTTCCAAAAAAATCCCAAATACCTGCGTTGACCCCTGAGATACTGGCTGCGGTCAACGCTGAAGGGCCAAACCGCATCCTGCAAAATCGCCTTTGGGCTCTGGGTGCGCACGATTATGACGAAGCAGTCGGCCCCATGCTGGTGCGCGGTCAGTCCAGTGGTTGGATGATCTCTGTGGCACTGCCGCATGCGCTCATTACCGAAAGTGCACGGGTGAGCCCGGGGCTCTTAGCAATTGCTTTTGTGCTGGCGGTGCTGGCGGTGATCTTACTGGGGGTTTTGATTGCGAAAGTCATTGCCCTCCCAGTGTTTGAATTGGTGGCTGCTTCAACTCGGGTGGCTAAGGGCGACCTCAATGCCAGCGTGCGGGAGCAGAGCCGGGATGAATTTGGTCTTTTGAGTCGCCAGTTCAATCAGATGGTTGTTCAATTGCGCCAGCGCGATATCATGCATGATTTGTTCGGCCATATGGTCTCCGAAGAAGTGCGTGAGGAGCTGCTGCTCGGTAATCACCTGCACTTGAGCGGCGATCTAAAAATCGTTAGCGTGCTCTTTACCGATATTCGCCAGTTTACCAATTTTTCTGCAAGCCACAGTCCCCAGGAAGTGATGGATATGCTAAATACTTACTTCAGCATCGTTAATGGCGCGGTCCGTGAGGCCGGCGGGATGATCAACAAGTTCGGCGGCGACAGCACCATGGCGATCTTTGGCGCACCAGTGAACCTGGAACCAAGCGAGACAGCCTACCGGGCGCTCCGTGCGGCTCTTTTAATCCGCTTCCGCATCCTGGAGTCCAGCGCGCGCCGCGTGCAGGCCGGCCTGGAGCCGATCAACATCGGCATCGGCATCAATACAGGGGAAGTCATCACGGGCAATGTTGGCGCGCAGGAGCGCTTTGAATATACCGTGATCGGGGATGCGGTAAATGTGGCCTCACGCGTGCAGAACCTCGCCAGTCAATTAACGGACAGTAATATTTTTATTACCGATGGAACCTACCAGGCCTTCGCCGAACGCCAGCGGTTGCTGGTCACCGACGAAGGTGCTGTCGAACTCAAAGGGAGGGCAGAAGCGGTACATATCTACAAGGTTATTGGTATGCGGTTGGCCACAACCTCGCCAAACACAACACAGACAGAAAGCCCCACCCAACGTAATGAGGTGCCCTACCGCGACGCGCTTGAAACAGCCTACCTGTACTGCCGCGGGTTTGATCTAAAGACGATTGCCACCGCCAAGAACCTGCCGCTCAAATCGGTTAAGTCATGGATCAAGAGCGCTGCCTCCCGGTTCGAGCAGGTCAAAGCTGAGCTATACCTGGAGTTCAACTTGAGCGATATGGAACTGCACCGTTTATATGTAATAAACCATAGCGACGCGCCGGTTCTTCCCTAGGATCTGATGGAGTGTTCACCTTATGAACGTGCGACATGAAGCAATCTTGTGGGGTTTGGCGGTTGCTGTGGCCATTGCCTTGGGGCTGGTGGTGGTGCGGGGCGCAATTATGTTAGCCTTTAGCCAGCCAAACCTTGATCCGCTCTATTATTCTGTAATTCCGTACCGTCAGGACGATTACAGCACCGAGGAGGAGCTTGCTATGCGCCTCAACCCGCTTGATCCAAGTTTGGAGCAGGAGGCTGTCCAAGAAGACCAGGCGCGAAGCCGCCTCGTGATCGATGTCACATACAGATTAAGGGGGACAGACCAGCCTGCTCTGCCGGCGCCAATCAACATCTTACCCAGACTGACAAAAGAATTACCGAACGCAACCATGCCAGCCAACACTGTGACGGTCACCCCGATCCCCTCTGGCTTGCCCACGCCGATCAACAGCGCAACGAGAACCGCCACAGATGCACCTACTCCAACTGCGGGAGCTACCCCAACGCCCGCGGGCACGCTCACGCCCCAACCGACGAACACGCCCACGGCCACACTCACGCCCCAACCCACGAATACGCCCCGGCCGACCAATACGCCCGAATCAACCAGCAGAACTGGGCCGACGAGCCCGCCCGAACCAACGGATCCGCCCAGACCGACGAATCCGCCCAGACCGACGAAAACGCCCAAACCGACGAAAACGCCCAAACCGCCCAGACCATAGCGCCGCTGCCCGTGAAAGCCGGCGGTACAGGATCGTAATCTCGAGTGGGTTACTGGATAAAGGTGATGGTCCCCTCTTTGCGGGGGGCGCGCTCGCCCAGGCTTTCGTTGCCGTAGCCGATGGACAGGGCGTAGAGCGGCACATAGCCCTCGGGGATGCCCAGCTCCGCCAGCAGGTGAGCGCCTTCGGGCCTTTCCATGGCGACCTTGAACGAGCCCAGGTAGCAGGAACCCAGCCCCAGGGAGGTGGCGGCGATGGCCATATTCTCCACGGCATTGGCGCAGTCGCAGGCGGCATAGGCGGCCTCTTTGGCGCCCGAGACGATGATCGCCATGGGCGCACCGCGGAAGCTGTCATAGCCGGGGTCTTGCGCCCGCTGGCGCACCTTCTCATCTGGGGAGGCCAGCATGACCTTCTTGTTCTCGGCGCTGATCTTATCCAGCATGGCCCGGCTGAGGACGACGGTGAAATGCCAGGGCTGGCGGTTCGTCGCCGAGGGCGCAAACTGGGCGCATTCCAGGATGGCAGCCAGTTTTTCTTCTTCCACCGGCCTGGCTTCGTAGCTGCGCATGCTGCGGCGGGCTAAGATGTTGCGGATGGTTTCGTTCATGATTTGACCTCTGTTGGTTATTTCTCTTTAAAAGGATTGATCACCTGCACATTGCCATACACCTGGCCGTGATTCAGGTCTTCGGAGAGCAGTTGTTTGCAGCCCAGGCTGGCTGCGCCTTGCACCACCAGCGCATCCCAAAAGGCCAGTTGATGCTGCTGTTGCAAGTCGATCGCCTGGAGCAGATCGCTGGCCTGGGGGGTATGGATGCGCCATTGCGCCAGGTCGGCTACGATCTGGCGGGCGGTCTGGGGGTCCAGCGGTGCGGCGATCTTGCGGGTGACCGTGACGTAAAATTCTTGCAGCACCTGCAGGCTGAGGCAGCCATTTTCATTTTCCCAACATTCTTCTACCAATTGCCTGGACAGGCGGTGTTTCTGCCCAGCAGAGCGATCGTAGGCGTATACCAGGATGTTGGTATCCAGAAAGGTGGCTGCCTGGGGATCAGCGTTCATGCAAATCTTCTCGCTTCCAGGTGATCTGCCCCTGCGTGCCCAGGTCAAAACCGCTTTGCAACTGCGCCAAATTACGCTGCCGCGCCTGCTCGTATGCCTCCTGGTGCGCCACCAGGTCTGCCAGGGTTTGGGTCAGCAGGCCGGAGAGGGAGGTGTTCTTTTGCACGGCAAGGATCTTGGCCTTGCGTAAGATATTTTTGGGAATCGCCAGGGTTACATTTTGGGTGTTTTCCATAGTTGCCTCCAAAACAGGAGTATCACGCAAATAAGTATATCACGTAATTACGTGAAACGCAATGGAGACATCTGGCGATGGGCTAGAGTATAATCTACGTTTGATCGTACAACCAATTGCCAATCTATTGAGAATGTTGAGGATGCGGAAGGGAAGTGGAATATGCAAATGAGCTTTGATGAGTTGTACAAACGCGCCAAAGCGGTGCTCAACCCCCGCCGCCTGTCGGAAAACGCGGATGCTGGGGGTGTGGGGGCGGCGCTGCTGACCAAGGCCGGGAATGTGTACACCGGCGTGTGCATTGATACGGCCTGCTCAATGGGCTTTTGCGCCGAGCATGCCGCCGCGGCGGCTATGGTCACCGCGGGGGAAAACCGCGTGGTCAAGATGGTGGCAGTGAATTGGGATGGAAAAATACTGCCGCCCTGCGGCCGCTGCCGGGAATTCATTGACCAACTGCACCCAGACAACTTCAATGCCGAAGTGCTGGTGGGCCTGGGAAAAGTGGTGGCCCTGAGCGAACTGCTGCCGTACGGCTGGCGTACAGCGGCAGGGGGATGAATACACTCCCCTGCCCCCAACGCGTCTTTCCGTTCCGGCTGGCAGCCTGGCTGCCGGGATGTTACGCTTCGTACCTGCACTGGCTGAGGCATTTGCTCGAGCGGCTGGGGAGCGAGTGCGCCCTGGCGACCTGGAGGGAGGTGCCACAGGGTTATGACGACACTTTTCTGCAGCAGATCTTGGGCGTGGGGTGGCAGGAGGCGGCCCCGGCGGCGGATGTAGAGGCTGCCGTCGCGGGGCGGCTGGCGGAAGTTTTTTCGGCGGCGGTCGAGGGTGTGTCAGCGGAGGAAGCCCGCGGCCTGGTGGAGCAGATGCCGCCGCTGCGTCAGGTGCGGCAGGCCTTGCCAAATCCCAATGTGTGGAGAGACGCCAGCGCTTACGAGGTGCTGCACCTGCGTTTTGATGCCCTTGCCCTGCTTGCCGAAGCGCTGATCCGCCGGTATGGCAAACAGGGGGAGTTGATCGTCTATGATGTGCTGCAAGAGGAGCGCCGCCGGGCCGGGGGAGGCCATACCGGCAGCCCGGCTGAATTCTTCGCTGGTTTCACCGCCGAGCCGCAAGAAGCCAGCCTGTTTACCGCAGGGCTGGAGTCGGAATTGCTGCGCGCCAGCGATGGAGAGGTGGTGCTGCACGTCCGGCAGTGTGAATGGGCCCGGTACTTCCAGGAGCGTCACCCCAGCGTGGGCTACCTGATGGCTTGCAGCACCGACGAGGCGGCGTATCGAACGTTCAACGCCGCCCTGCGCATGCAGCGCACGACCACGCTGATGGAAGGCGGCGATATCTGTGATTTTCGCATCTATGCCCTGGGCGAGGCGCCTGCCCCTGAAAGGGCACGGCAAAAATAATAGCGTTATGAGTGCCGATTAAAACCAATTGGTTATATGCTACAATGAATATGGGGGATAATGAGTGCGCCAGGGGTACAAGGCGCAGCAACCGTGATGTTCCATGACATGACGGCTGACCCGTCCAACGGACGGCTTGCTTGCAGAAAAGAAAGGACAATACCATGAATCGACACGAAATCCATATCTTACAGCAAATGAGCGGCTACCCAGCAGTTACGCTCACGCTGCCAGTGCATCGCACCTCACCTGAAAACCAGCAGGATCCCATCCGGGTCAAGAATCTGGTGGAGCAGGCAGCGAACCGCCTGCTGACCGAGTTTGGCAAGCGCGAGATTGCGCCGCTGTTGACCCGCCTTGAAAAGCTGGTGGAAGGCATTGATTATCGTTACACCCTGGATGGGCTGGCTTTGTTTGCCAATCGAGATTTTGCCCGCGCCGTGCATCTGCCGTTCACTTTGAAGGAAGGTGTGCATATCGACGAAACTTTCCGCACCCGCGACCTGATCTTTGCGATGAACCGCACCCCGCGCTACTGGACGCTGGTGCTGAGCGAGAAGCCCACCCGCCTCTACGAAGCTACGCGCGGCGACCTTCTGGAGATCCAGGAGGATGGCTTTCCTATCACGCACACAGGGCCGGGCGGAGAGCAGCCCTTGCCGGGCGGCTTTGGGATCAAAAAATCGGCCTATCGAGATGAGTACCACCGCAAGTTTTTCCGCCAGGTGGATGCGACGCTCAAGTCGTTCATGGCAGACGACCCCCTGCCGTTGGTTGTGGTGGGCGTGAACCGGTATCTTTCGTTTTTTAATGAGGTGACCGATCACAAGAGTGCGGTGCTGGCTACGCTGCAGGGCAGTCACGACAAAACGGCTGCGCATGAACTGGGACAATTGGTTTGGCCGCTGATGAAAGAAGCGCTTGCCGGGCAGCGCCAGCAGGTTTTAGATGAGCTGGATAAGGCGGTTGGCGAGAGAAAATTTGTTTCTACCATTGGCGAGGCCTGGCGCATGGCAAACGATGGACGCGGAAGCCTGCTGCTGGTGGAGGAGGATTATCACTTCCCGGGGCGCGTGGACGAAAGCGGCAGGCACCTGATCCCTGCGGAGGATGTGACCAGCCCAGACGTGCTGGATGATGCCGTGGACGAGTTGATCGAAACCGTATTGAGCAAGCAAGGGCGGGTGGCATTTGTGGGCAATGGTCAGCTCGAAGCCCACCAGCGCATTGCGCTTGTTTTGCGCTATTAGAAAGGATTATGCTGAAAACGGGACATTGGCAGGCGCAAGGCGCCTGCCAATGTCCCGTTTTCGACAGGAATCACAAAAGGAAGACGCTGCCCCGGCGGCTGAGGAGCCATATTGGGCTGCCGGGTGGGCATCTTCCTTTTGCGGCGGTGACGGCTTAGAAGCCTTCGAGCAGGTTGCCCAGGGCAAGCACGATGAAGGCGACCAGGATCAGCCAGGGGGCGATGCCGCTCATGGCAGCAACGAAGTAGCCGATCAGGCCGATCACTGCCAAGGCGACGGCGATGTAGAACGTGATGTTCTTGGGGGTAGAAAGTTTCATAATATTTTCCTCCACTAGGAACCAGGTGTTCGTTTGGTTTAAAGTGGCTCCAAAAAGATTGTATACCAAAAGCTACAAAAATGAAAGTAGATTTGTTTCCGATTCGGAAAGGGGTTTATTCGCTCCAGGGGAAACAATCTACTGTATTTTGCCCAAAACGGCGCGATAATTGAGGATGTGTTGCCCGCCCCGCATCCGGGCGGGAAGATTGGCTTGTGCGAATTAGTTGTTACAGCGACTGAAGTTGCTACTACGAGGAAAGAAAGACAATTTTCAGAGGAGATTCGGATGAAAAAAGTTGTGGTGCGTAAGCCAACCCCCAAGCCAGCCGATGGCGGAACTGCTCTGCTGGTCATCGATGTGCAGCAGGAACTGTTCGACAAATCGACGCCGGTGTATCAGGCCGAGGCAATGCTCAAGAACATCAACCTGCTGGTCGAGCGTGCCCACCTCAGCGGCGTGCCGGTGATCTACGTGCAGCACTCGGCGGAGAAGATGCTGCTGAAGGGCACACCCGGCTGGCAGCTGCACCCTGCCCTGCACCCTCAGCCCGAAGACGGGCGCGTCTGCAAGCTGCACGGCAACGCCTTTGAAGATACGCCCCTGGAAGAGATGCTGCAAGCGCAGAACGTCTCCACGGTGGTCGCCTGCGGGCTGGTGTCATATGGCTGCGTGCGGGCTACCTGCCTGGGTGCGCTGGAACTGGGCTACCGCGTGATCCTGGCGGCGGACGCGCACAGCAATTACAGCAAGGATGCCGTCCAACAGATCGAGAAGACGCACAAACTGCTGGATGCCGCGGGGGTGGAACGCAAAGCCGCCGCAGAGATCGCCTTTGGCGGCTGATGCCGCGCAGAAAGGAGCCGTGCCCCGATGGGTAAAGTGAACCGCCTGGCGATGGCCGAATCGGCTCTGCGCGTGATCCTCGAATTCCACGAGGCCTCCAATCGCCACGACCTGGACGGCATGGCGCGGCTGATGAGCAGCGACTGCATCCTCGACAGCGCCGCGCCAGCACCCGGCGGGACGATGTACGCGGGCAAAGATGCCATCCTGCAGTTCTGGCAGGGCTTTTTTGAGCAGCATCCCCAGGCCCGCCTGGAGATCGAGGAGATCTTCGGCTTTGGCGAGCGCGGCGTGTTGCGCTGGAAGCGCCGGCAGGCGGGCGCGGCCGGATACCTGCGCGGGGTGGAGATCTTCCGGGTGAAGGATGATCTGATCTGTGAACAGCATTCCTATGTGAAAGGATCGTATGAACAAGAACTTGCCCCGGCTGAATGAACGCCGGCGCGGGTAATTCAATCCCCTCGGGAAAATGCCGAAAAATGAGTGTGCAGCGGGGCTTTGTCCTGCTGCGCACTCATTTTTCGGTTACATGAGGTTGTGGTCTGGAATGAGATACTTTCTTTTTGCAACTGGCGGCGTCTTGTGACGTTTTTGAGACTCTCGATCAGTATACTAAACTTAAGCCTTGAACCAGGCTTTGGCATTTGCCACATCCAACCATCTATCGTTTGGGCGGCTTCGCCCAGGAGGAATCAATGTTTCAAAACATACTCGACAAGATCAAAAACCTTTTTGGCGGCAAGCCCCTATCCCACATCGGTAAGATCGCAAAACCAACGGCAGGCAAGACTCTATCTGATATCGATCTGATGGCGGTATTGGAAAAGAAAGCCAAAGGCACGGGCTTGAACTGGAAAACCTCGGTTGTGGATTTCCTGAAGCTGCTTGGAATCAACAGCTCACGCGAAAAACGGGATGCGTTAGCGGCTGAACTTGGTATTGACCCAGCCCTGGAAAGCGGCTCTGCCGCGAAGAACGAAGCCCTGCGTGTGGCTGTGTTCAAGAAACTTGCCGAAAATGGCGGCAACATCCCCAGTTCGCTTTTAGATTAGGAGAGCGGTTACCCAGTCGCCGATGCATTGGGCGGCGAGATTCTGTCAAAAAATGGGTTGTTTGCAGGCGCAAAGCGCCTGCAAACAACCCATTTTTTGACAGATTTCCTGCTTGCGCTAGTGGATTGTTTGGTTGTACAATGTTGACGGTTTTGCAGCCGGGCATTGGCTCCGGCTGCCAACATTGATCTGGTGGATAAAGGAGAACCTTGTTCAAAAACCTGCGCGAGCCCGTGAGCGGGCTGACTCACTTCTTTACTGCGATTGCAGCTATTGCTGGCCTGGTTGCCCTGCTGATCGTGGGCCGCGGCGACACCGGCAAGCAGATTTCGCTGCTGGTCTACGGGCTCAGCGTGCTGCTGATGTTCTTTTCCAGCGCGGCCTATCATATGGTGCAAGCGCAGCCCCAATGGGTGCGGGTTTTGCGCAAGCTGGATCATTCGGCCATCTACGTGCTGATCGCCGGGACCTATACCGCGTATTGTTACAGCTACCTGAGCGGGGCATGGCGCTGGGGGGTATTGGGGGTCATTTGGGCGCTGGCGGTCATTGGGGTGGTGGTGAAGGTGTTTGTGATCAAGGCGCCACGCTGGGTGACGGCGGGTGTGTACGTGGCGATGGGCTGGCTGGGGGTGCTGATGCCACGCCAGGTGCTGCTTTCGTTACCTGCGGGAGCGCTGGTGTGTTTGATCGTGGGCGGGGTCATTTATACGCTGGGGGCGCTGGTGTATATTACACGCAAGATGGATTGGTTCCCCGGCGTATTTGGGTTTCATGAGGTCTGGCATATCTTTGTCATCCTGGGCGGCTTGAGCCATTACGTGGGCGTGCTGCTGTTCATCGCACCTGCCGCGCTGCCCGGGTAAGGATGGGCGGTATTACGGACAACTTGCTCGAGATAACCATGGAAAAATACGATCCCGATTGGCGGCGGCTGGCCTTTGCCTTCTACTCCCTGGCGCATAATGACCCCAAGGATTTCTACACGTTGGAGGCGGAACTGCAGGATACGGAGGCCGGGCGGTTGTGCGCCGAGTATATCCGCACGGGCAACGCCGATCTGCTGGAGCAGGCGGGCTACCTGCTCACGGGCACGCATCAGTGGTATATTTATCTGGGCAAGATCATGTGAGGGAGAGCTATGCTGCAAAGAAGCAAACGCAATGCTATTCTCATCGACGCAGCCGCCAACCTGGTGGTGGCGGCGACCATCCTGGCGCTCAGCCTGGTCAGCCAATACCGGTCAACGGGCAGCATTCCTCCTTTCTCTGGTGGGGAGGCCTGGCTGCTCCTGGCGTTGGTGGTGGTGATCTATATTGTGGCGAGCGTGGTGGGCGGGCTGCTGATGCACGCCGTGCTGCGTGAGCAGGTGCATTATGGGCTGGGTGGCCTGGCGCGCTGGGCCTGCCTGGGCCTGATCTATGGCATCACCTATCACCTGTCAAGCGTCGAAAGCAGCCCCCTGGAGGCCAGCCTGCGCACGATCATCCATGCGCTGGTGGTGATCCTGGCTTACCTGGTGCTTTTCAAACTGCTGCCGGCCCTGAGATCGAAGGGGAGCGCCTGATGCCTGGAACTGACCTGCGCGTGATTTACAAGATCGCCGCCATTGCCACCATCCTCATGCTGGTGATCATCCCGTTGCAGATCGTCGCTTTCATCGCCGCACCCATACCGGTCTCCACCGCGGAATGGTTTGACTTGATGAACAGCCAGCCCCTGCTGGGCCTGTTCCACGCCGATTTCTTCCTGATGGTGAACAACCTGCTCATTGTGACCATCTACCTGGCTTTTTACCATTCGCTCAAGCAGGTCAACAAGGGCCTGCTGCAGGTTGCCATTGTGCTGGGGCTGGTGGGGATTGCGGCATATGTCTCGTCTAACAAGACGTTTGAGCTGTTTGCGCTGGCCAAAGAGTACGCCGGGGCAGCGCTGGAGAGCGAGCGGCTGATCTTGCTGGCGGCGGGCAAAGCCGCCCTGGCGGGCTGGCAAGGTACGGCCTTCGATGTGTATTACGTGCTCAACGGCATCACGCTGATCGTGGTCAGCGCGTTGATGCTGCGCCAACCGGCGTATGGCAAAACCACGGCGGTCATCGGGCTGGTGGCGGGGTTTTTTATGGCCATCCCCTCCACGGCCGGGCTGATCGGCCTGATCTTCTCGCTGGTCTCGTTGATCCCGTGGTATCTCTTTGCCATCCGCTTCTGCGGCGTGTTCATCAAGTTCTACCAGGGGCGCCTGGATGCCTCCGCGAAATGAATTTTGCACTGACGCTTGAGCAGTTATTGACCACCTTCCAGGCATACAACCTGGCGATCTGGCCGATGCAGTTGATTGCTTATGTGCTGGCAGTTGCCGCTCTATTGCTCATCTTCAAGCCAGCCGCGTATGCAAGCCAGGCTGTTATGGGTATCCTGGCCTTCTTGTGGTTGTGGACGGGGGTTGTGTTTATGTGGCTGTACTGGGCGCCGGTCTACACCCCGGCTTATGCCTTTGGCGCCCTGTTCCTCATCCAGGGGATGCTATTCCTGGAGGGCGCGTTCCGGCAGCGCATCCGGTTTGCGTTCAGGCCAGATGGGTATACTGCCGTGGGGATGCTGTTGGTTGCCTATGCCATGCTGGGGTATCCTGTGCTGGGGCATTGGCTGGGGCACGGCTACCCGCGGTCGCTGCCTTTTGGCCTTGCCCCCTGCCCGCTGGTGATCTTTACCTTTGGCTTGCTGCTGGTGAGCAAAGCGCCGAGGTGGTTTCTCGTGATCCCGTTCGTTTGGGCAGTGAGCGGGGTGGTGCCGGTATCGATCGGCATTTTGGAGGATATTGGCTTGATCCTGGCTGGGATCGTGGGGTCAGGCATGATGATTTATCGGGATCGAAAGGCGCAGCCTTTGCCCGCGGCTTGAACCACCTGCGCCTTCTGTGCGCGACAAACAGCGTATTGTAAAGGGAGAGACCATGCGAGGAAAAGATAAAAAAGGCAGGCAGTGGCTGCTCTTTGGCGGCAGCCTGAGCATCACGATTGCGCTGCTGCACGTGGCGATCATCCTGATCGGTGCGCCGGCTTACCGCTTTACCGGCGCGGGCGAGATCATGGCGGGCTGGGCCGAGCAGGGCCAGCCCTGGGCGGCGCTGATCACGTTGGGGGTGGCGGCGGTCTTCGCCGTCTGGGGACTGTATGGCTTCTCGGGGGCGGGGGCGGTGCGCCGCCTGCCGCTGCTGCGGACGGGGCTGATCGTGATTGCGGCGCTGTACACGCTGCGCGGGCTGATGTTCTTCTCTGAGGTGTGGCTGCTGATGCGCATTGCGCGCATCCTCGAGGCGCAGTACCCGGTGTTTTCGTTCGTTTCGCTGTGCGCGGGGGTGGTGCATATCGTGGGTATTGTGCTGCGGTGGGAGAGGTTGAGTCCGGCGAAGGTGGTGGAAACAGCGGGAAAACAATCATAAATGGGCTACATCCACCGTAGTGTTAGATGGATTTATCATAGTGTTGTTTTTTAGGGAGTGAAATGACTATATCTAATGAAATTATCCCTTACCTAGAAATGTGCCAGCGCGAAGGGTTAAGCCTTCAACGTGGCATGAACTTTCAGAGCGGTGATAATTGCCCTATTATTTTGATGTCAATTCGGAAAAATGCCCCATATCAAGACCGGTTTGAGAATGATGGTTCTACAATTGTTTATGAAGGCCATGATATATCTAAACGGAATAATGCGCCTGATCCGAAATCTGTCGATCAACCAGGGAAAACTCCAACTGGCTCCCTTACCGAAAATGGCAAGTTTCACAAAGCTGCCCAGGAATACAAACAAGGTTTGCGACCACCAGAAAGAGTTAAAGTTTATGAAAAAATCCATAACGGTATTTGGTCTTACAATGGCATATTTCTTCTCGTGGATTCGTGGCAAGAGCGCGATGGCAATCGTCAGGTATTCAAATTTAAATTAATCGCGGTAGAGGAATCCTCGGCGCCTCGAATGTCGTCTAATATATTTTTGATTACCGGACACTTTAACA
>DIXA01000005.1 GCA_002428565.1 Anaerolineales bacterium UBA6092
GGCGGGGGCAGGGGGTGGGGTGGAAAATTCGGGCTTTGAAGAAGCCATTGGATGCATCCCGCAAGGAGATTACGATGAGGCCCCAGGGGGCTTCTTGAAAATATAATAGGTGGCGCGCTTATCACCGATCTTGATCAGCACCCCCTGGCTGACCAGGTCAGACAGGTCGCGGCGCAGCGTCTCGGCGTGCACATCCGGGCAGAGATCCTGGTATTCGCGGCTGGTGATGCGCTGGCGGCTGGCCAGGTACACCAGGGCCATCTGCTGGCGGGAGTTCAGCGCCATACCCTGGAAGATCGAAAGATCCGGCAAAGCCTGCCCGGCGGGCAGGTCGGTCAGACCGTTATACAACGTCACGCGGAAGGTGCCGGCGGTCTCTTCAAAGCGCGGCGGGCGCAGCCCGGCCTGGCGCATCACCGTCACCACTCGGTTTAACCCATAGCCCAGGCGCTCCACAAAGCCCATATCCGAGAGCACCTGCATCACCACCGCATTGCGCGAGAAGCGCGCCTCCAGCAGGTTATCCAGGTTCACCGGGCCGGGCAGGCCTCCCGGCGAGTGGATCTCCAGGCGGTCGGCAAACAGGTACAGGTGGATATTATCACCCTGGAGGTTGTAATCGCGGTGCGCCACCGCGTTGACCAGCAGCTCACGCACTGCCTCCACCGGGTATTCAGGCGATTCCTGGTGTGTCAGCCCCACCAGACGCACCACGCTGCGCAGGTTGCCGCGGATAAAGGTCTCCGCCTGGTGCAGCTGCTCGGGCAGCGACCCGTGCATCTCCTGTTTGATGAATGAATCGGAGATCGAAGTGGACGAAAAGCGCGCCGCCAGGATGCCCGCATTAGGCAACCACTGCTGAGGCGTCTTGCCAAACAGCAGCAGACCGGCATAGGTCGGGCGCAGCGTCTCCCCCTCCCGGCGCAGACAGCCGCGACGGGTCAAGAAATCGCAGCCTGCCGGGCTGACCTGCTCGGCGGTCTCGGCCGCGCCAGTGCCATCCACCTGCGCCAGGTAAGCCTGCACCTGTGCCGGGTCCAGGTCACCCAGCGAGGCGTCGGGCAACACCCGCTCTTCGAACTGCACCCCGCCGCGCTCCACCAGCAGGCGCCGCAGCGTGCGGGCGGGCAGGGGGTTGGTCTGCGCCCCTTCGCGCCCCAGGTAGCGCCCATCCAGGCTGTACACGTGCGGCAGGCCCGGCGGGACAACCATCCACAGCACATCCACCAGCGCGGCAGAGCCGGTGCGCGCCGCCTGCAAACGCCGCGGCAGTGGCAGCACCAGCGCCGGGCTGGACAGCAGCGAGGCCTGAAAAACCTTGTCCAGGGCCTCTTCGGCATCGCGCAGGCCCACCACCTCACCGGCACGCGGCGAAATCCCCAGCAGCACCACGCCCCCCCGGCCATTGGCCATGCCTACCAGCACAGCCGCCAGCCGCGCAACGGGCACATCCTCCGGGAACCAATGCAAATTGTCGCCCATTTTCTGGGCGAGCAAAGTTGCCAGGTTTTTCGCTGAAGGCGTCAATCGCTGCATGAAATACCTTTTGTGGTGAGAGGCGAAACAGGAGCTTTACTCCTCCGTTTCGACCTCTTCCCTTTCTACGGCCTTCTTCTTGCGCATCCGCCGGGCAGGCACCGGATGATCTTTGGCAGGTAACAGCGCCACTTCCAACACCTGGTCAATGTGGTCCACCGGCAGGATCTGCACCTCACTGCGCACCCGCTTGGGCACGTCCACCAGGTCTTTCTCGTTGCGCCGGGGCATGATGACGATCTTCAGCCCGGCCCGGTACGCCGCCAGCACTTTCTCGCGGATGCCGCCCACCGGCAGCACCTTGCCGCGCAGTGTGATCTCGCCGGTCATACCCACCTCTTTGTGCACCTCGCGCCCGGTCACTGCCGAGACCAGCGCGGTGCAAATGGTGATACCGGCGCTGGGGCCGTCTTTGGGGATGGCGCCCTCGGGGATGTGGATGTGAATATCCAGGTTCTCGTACACATCCGGGTCCACGCCAAATTGCTTGGAACGCGATTTCAGGAAGGAGAGCGCTGCCTGGGCCGATTCTTGCATGATATTGCCGATCTGCCCGGTTACCTGCAGGTTGCCCTTGCCTTCCATGAGCAAAATCTCCACCGGCATGGTCTCGCCGCCGTTTTCCGTCCAGGCGATCGCCGTAGCCACACCCACCTCATCCTGGCGCTCGGCCTCCTGGTTGAAAAACTGCGGTGGCCCCAAGAAGCGCTCCACTGAGGCGGCATTGACGCGGGTAGAGAAGGGCTTGCTCTCGGCTTTGGCGCGGGCCAATTTGCGGCACACCCGGCCAATCTCGCGCTCCATGTTGCGCACGCCCGCTTCGTAGGTGTATTCGCGGATCAGACGCTTCAACGCCAGGTCGGCAAAATGCACGCCCACCTCATCCAAACCGGCCTCCTCCAACTGGCGGGGGATCAAGAAGCGCCGCGCAATGACCAGTTTTTCCTCTTCGATGTAGCCAGGGAACTCGATCAATTCCATGCGGTCGAGCAACGCCAGCGGGATGGTGCCGGTGGTATTGGCTGTGGTGATGAACATCACCTTCGACAGGTCGTAGGGCAGTTCCAGGTAATGGTCAGAGAAGGCATGGTTCTGCTCGGGGTCGAGCACTTCCAGCAGGGCCGAAGCCGGGTCACCGCGAAAATCCTGGCCCAGCTTGTCGATCTCATCCAGCATGAACAGCGGATTGACCGTACCAGCCCGGCGCATGGTTTGCAGAATACGCCCCGGCAGCGCGCCGATGTAGGTACGGCGGTGGCCGCGGATCTCGGCCTC
>DIXA01000057.1 GCA_002428565.1 Anaerolineales bacterium UBA6092
GACCACGTTTAAGTGCGGTGGTACCGGCGCACAGGGAGAGCCGGTGTTGGCATACAATGTGCTGGGCTATGGCAACAATGGTCTGCGCAACCGTGTGTTTGCCGGCAACCTGGGCACCATTCTCAATGCCGCCCCCGTTCTGGATGTGACCGACCCCGAGTCCTTGGCAATCAAGCCCTGGGCGGTGGTAGCTGAGGCGGGCCAGCCGGTGGGCGTGTGGTACACCAAGGTGATGTACGGCATTGGCGGGGATATCGTCTTCGAGCCGCGCCGCTCGCTGCACTACCTGGACCTGACCACCGGCGACGACCTGACCTATTTCGGCGATACGATCACCCCCATCGGCTTTTCGCCCGACCTGACCTGGGTAGCCTACACCGCCGGGTACGCCGTGGGTCCGGTGGTGATCGACAACCTGTATGATGCCGTCTCGCCGGTGACCATTCCCCTGCTGGTCAGCAGCGACCGCGGCGCAGGCGATGCCTACTTCTCGCCGGATAACCAATACCTTGCCTGGAAAGAAGGCAGCGGCTGGCAGATGGCCGAGGTGCCCAATTTCCAGGCCACCATCCGCATCGCCAACAACCTGGGCGCCATCACCGCAGAGATCTCGCAGGATGCCCTGGCAACAGCCGCTGGCGGCACAGTCGAATGGGTGGCGCCGGTGGGCTGGCTGGATAACCAGACCCTGATCCTGGAAATCCGCACGGGGAACTGGGATAATGCCTCGCTATTACAGGTGCGCTATGACGGCAGCGGGTTGGCCTACCTGGCGCCCGGCGCCTTCATCGATTTCTTCTACCCTTAACTACCCCTCTCGTCCCCCTGCCCCCTTCTCTCCCCTTTCAGGGGAGAGAAGGGGGAGATTCTGTCAAAAACAGGTGTTTTGGGGCGCAAAGCGCCCCAAAACACCTGTTTTTGACGTTAAACCCCCGCCCCTTGAGGGGCAGGGGGTGGGGTTTAAATCTCAAAAGCGGCCTGCACCAGCCCCAGCAGTTGGGCCATGCCCTGGTGCAGCGGCTGCGTGAGAATGTATTCCTGGCGGGTATGCGCCCCGCCGCCCACCGTCAGCCCCAGGCACACCGCCGGGTAGCCCAGGCTGAGCGGCCAGCTGGCATCGGTAGAGGCAATGGTCAGGCGTGGGGCAAGCGATTGCTCCTCCACGCAGTGGGCCGCGGCAAGCACCAGCGGGTGATCCGCAGGGATGCTCCCCGCCGGGCGCTGACCAATCAGCACCGATTTGGTCTGCACGCTGCCCGGCTCGTGCGCCGCCTGCACCGCCCCCTCTACCCGCCGGGCCAGGGCAAGCAACGCACCAGCTTCCTCCGAGCGCAGGTCTATTTCGAAATAGGCCTCGGAGGCAATTGTATTCACCGAGGTGCCCCCAGCGATCACCCCCACGTTCAGCGTGGTGCGCGGCTGCGCGGGGATGGTCATCCCCGCCAGGCGAGCCGCGATCTTAGCCAGTTCATGCACCGCGGAAGGCCGCCCATAATCCACCCACGAATGCCCGCCCTGCGTGTGCACGCTGACGCGGTAGCGCTGCACGCCCAGGCCGCGGTGGTAAACATGCCCCAGGCCCATACCCTCGATCACCAGGTAAGCCAGGGCCTGCGCGCCAAAGCGTTCCACCACCGCTTTCATCCCGCGCAGATCGCCCAGGCCTTCTTCCCCCACGTTAGCTGCCAGCCACAGGTCGCCTGGCAAGGTAATGCCCTGCTGGCGCAGCATCCACACCAGCCCCAACAGCCCCGCCACCCCCAAAGAGTTGTCGCCAATACCAGGCCCGGCAATGCGCTCGTCCTCCCGCTGGATATCCAGCGGGGTGTCCAACGGGAAGACCGTATCCAAATGCGCCGAAACCACCAGCGGGCGCTTCGCGCCCGCCCCCGGCAGCCTGCCATAGACATTCCCCAGCCCGTCCACCGTCACCTCAGCCAAGCCACCTGCCTGGAACTGATCTCGCACGAAATCCGCCCGCTGCTGCTCGGCAAAGGTCGGCGCGGGAACCTGCTGGATAGCCACAGCCATGTCGAGCAAACGCTTCAATAGGCTCTCATCCATCGTCTACCTCTTCATACCTTTCGCACTGCCTCCCGCAGCGCCTCCAGGCGCGCCTGAACCAGTCCGGGCAGCGCATCCAGAGCGTAGAATGGGCCGCTGCCCTCCACCACCAACGAAGCCGAGACATTGCCATGCAGGATGGCCTGCAGCGGGTCGTAAGTGCGGCGGTAGCCCGCCAGAAAACCCCCGCAGAAGGCATCGCCTGCCCCGGTTGGGTCAACCACCCGCGCCGGGTAGGCAGCAATCTCCCAACGCGAACGCGTGGCGGCATCGTATAGATACTGGCCGCGCTCACCGCGCTTCACCACTACAAAATCGCAGCCGTAAGCTGCCAGCGCCTCCACCATCTGCCATAGGTCGGTACTGCGCCCGTGGAACAGGGCGCGCATTTTCTCTTCGGAGGGCAAAAAGGCGGTCAGCCCGGTGAGCAGGGCAGGAATATCATCCCACAGCGTGGCCGACATCGTCCCGGGGGAAGGATCCAAGGTGATGGTGGTGAATCCGGCCTGGCGCATCACCGCGGGCAGCAGGGTATGGGTCAGGTAATCCAGCGGGCACAGGTGTGCGGCAGAGGCGTTCAAGAAATCGTCGGGCAAATCCCCCTGGCGCAGCGAGGCGGGCAATAACTGAGTGCGGCTGTCAATGCGGCTGCCGGGGACGCGAAAACCCAGCAGCGCCTTGGGAAAAGGCTGCCCAATGCGAGCAAAGTGGGCCACAGGATCTTCCACCAGGCGCGTGCTGCGGTCCATATACACGTAGAAGTTGCGCAGGTCCATCGCCTCGGGCAGAACGCGCACCCCGCGCGTGTCTATGCCGCGCCGTGAGAACTGCTCCAACCATTCCTGGGGGTAATCCTCGCCCACCCGCGCCACCAGCCCTGGCGCCGGGTCTGGCTCCCAGATTGCCAGGCCCACCGTGGCGTACAGGGCATTGCCGCCGGGCACGTCGACCAGCGCCCGCCCATTGGGCAAGATAGCATAATCGCGGCTCAGTTGTCCGGCGACCAAAAAACGCGGGGTAGAAGGAGATGCCATAAGCAAATTATAACGGTTATTTGCCTGCTTGCACCTGGCTGGCAGCATTCGCCAGCGAACTGGCGATCACCGTCACACCAGCGCGGGTCAATGTTCCCTGGTAAGGCCGGTTGCCCCGGCCCGCCACCCAGCCCTCCAGGTTGAAGGCCAGCGTGCCATCCGCCAGGATCCACTCCCCATTGTACTTGCGGGCAATATGCATGTGCGTGCCAGTGCTCGTCCCGCCCTCGCAAGAGGGGTAGCCCAGTGGGTCGCCGGTCTGTACCAGCGTACCCACAGTCGCCCGCCCCTGCGTGGCAATGTGAAAATAGAAGACCACCCAGCCCGTGCGTTCATCCCCATCCCCATCCAGGTCCAGCACCACCGTGCCCAACTCTGAGCGCGCCACCACCCCCGGGGCGACGGCGGTAGCCCACTCATCCGTGGGGGTGCAGCCGCTGGCAATGTTGCCCGGGGCGAAGTCCAGCGCGGCCATCGGCTCACCGCTGCCCCAGGCGGTGTGCGGGCCGCCGGTATAGGCCCAGATGGGGCCAGCGCGGAAGGGGAATTTAAAAGCAGGCTGCTGCAAGCTGCCGGGGATATGGGCAACATCCGCCTGCCAGGGATCGCCAAACAGGTCAGCGTAAACCCGCGCCAGGCCATCCGGGCCAATGGCGCGGTCATACTCGGCCTCCGCCATGAAGCGGATGAAGTAGCTCTGCAGCGAGACCGTGGCAGCATTCTGCCACGGGTCAGGCCGTTCCCCGCGGCCATTCAGATGTTCCAGCGAAACCAGGCTCCCCGCCCGCCAGCCATAATAGCCGTTATTCAGCAGGTTGGCAGCCCAATTCAGCTGCATGTACAGGCCCTGACGCAGATCGTCGCGGTAGCCCAGGGGATACAGGCGTACTTCCGCGGTGGCCTCAGCAGCCGAGAGCGCCCCGGCCTGGTATTCCAGCAAAGCCAGCAAGAGGCGCGGGCTGACGCTGTATTGCAGCGCCACGTAATCCACGATCTCAGCCCCGGTGCGCATGCCGCTAAAAGCATAGGCCCGGTAATCCCTCAGCCAGCCCGGCTGCCCGGCGACGAAAGCAGCCGTATCGAAGCTCACCTGGGCCGGGCCATCGATAAACAAGCCATCCGGCAGGATCTGGTAAGGCGAGCCCCAAAACGGCGCGTAATAGATGGGGATGCGCATGGGCATGCCTGGGGGCATGGTGGTGGCATCGCGGGGGATGAAGGTATTGGCTGCCAGGATCTCATCCACGCGGGTGTTGAAGCGCGCTGCCAGGGCAGGCAGCGTGTCGCCGGTCTGGGCGACGTAATCCACCAACTCGCCGGGGGCGTAGGCCGGGCGGGTGGGAAAGGGAGTGGCAGTTTCCAGGCTGGAGATGGCCTCCACCGTCTCGGCGGGCATCTCGGGGTTCGAGGTGCTCACCGCAGCAGGCTGCGCCTGGCAGCCCGGCAGCAACAGGGCAGCCAGGCAGAACCACAGAAAAACTTTTCTCATCAGGGGTTTTCCCTCTCACGCATGATGTGCGAGAAATTCGCCCCGCTCAGGCTGGAGGTGACGGTTCTACCATCGCGCGTCAAGGTGCCCTGGTAGGCTTCTGCGCTGGCATGGGCTTGCCACCCGCTCAACACAAAGGGCAGCGGCCCATCCGCGGAGATCCACTCCCCATTGTACTTGCGCGCCACATGCACATGCGTGCCGGTAGCGACGCCGCCCTCACAAGAGGGATGCCCCAGCAGGTCGCTGGTCTCCACCCAATCCCCCTTGCTCACCACCAGATCAGAAACGTGCAGGTACAGCAAAACCCAACCAGTGTGCTCGTTGCCATCCCCGTCCAGGTCTTGCACCACCAGGCCACTGCCAGCGCGCACGATCAGCCCTGAAGCCATCGCCACCACCCAGGCATCTGATTCGACGCAACCGCCCTCCATGGTGGGTGGCGCAAAATCGAGGGCGGCGCGCGCCCCGTCATGCTCCCAGGCGCCGTGCGGCCCGCCCGTGTACGACCACACCTGCCCGATCAAGAAGGGCAGGATCAAGGTCGGCTGGGTCAGGTCGGGCGGGTACAGCGGCTCTACCCTCATTGCCCGCTCCCAGGGGTTGCCGTACATGCTTTCGTACAGGCCCGGCAGGCCCGCGGCTGGATCCAGGGCTTGCACCCAGCCTTGCGAATCATACACCTGCGCCATGTAATACTGCAAAGCCACCGTTCCGGCGTTCAGGTCAGGTGCCAGGCGGGCGGTAACGCCATCCGAAAAGGAAATATCCGTCAGCAGGCCCTCCCGCCAGCCATAGTAGCCAATGGAGAGCTTGTTGACCGCCCAAACCAGTTGGGCATACAGGCCATCTCGGTTCAGGCCCACATTGCCCAGCGGGTATTTCTCTTGCAGCATATTCCCCGGCTGGCCCAGCACCCAACCGCTCTGGAATTCCAGCAGCGCCAGCAGCAGGCGCGGGTTGACCGAGTTTTCCCGCGCCACACGCTCGACGATCTCTGCCCCGGTGGTCATAAAGGTGGAGCCCAGCCACTCTTTGTAGGTACTCAAGTAGCCGCCCGCCTGGTTGACATACGCGTCCACATCGAAATCCATCGCCGAAGGCGAATAGACCACTTCGCTGTCTGGCAGGATCTTCTGCGCGGAGGTGGTATTGCCCAGGCGGCGCGGGATGATCAGCAGCGTGTTGGGAGAAAGCAGCGCCATCGCCGGCAGGGGCGAGGGCGAGGTGATCTCCCCGGCATCTACGCCAAAGCGCACCGCCACCACGGGCAAGGTATCCCCCGCCTGGGTGTAATAGAGCAGCGGGGTGGTGTCAATCGGCGCCGGCAGCGGCGTTTCCACCACACCGGGAGTGGTCACCACCTGGGTAGGCACAGCCGTTGCCGGGACCTCATCGGGGATGGCGGTGGGCACGCTGGTAGGGAAGACCAGCGGCGGCAAACCGCCACCCTGCGGGGTGGCATAACTGTTCGGCGCGGTGAAATACGGCCCGCCCTGCCCGCTGCCCCCCACTGAGCAAGACGTCCCCAGCAGCGCCAGCAGCAGCCACAGGCCCAACAGCCTGCGCAGCAGACTGCGCCTAGGGCTCGCGCCGGATCGTGTTTTGTGGATAAAAACCTTCCCAGGCTTCAACTGAATCATATTCCCGAACCAAAAAACCATCGTACTCCACACCCGTCCCGCGCGAGATCCAGCCATCTAACACAAAGGGCGATTTCTGATCTGCCGGGATCCACTCTCCATTATACCGCCGCGCCAGGTGAACATGGGTACCAGTGGACACGCCCCCCTCGCAGGAGGGATGCCCAATGCGCTCACCTGCCTGCAGGTAAACGCCAGCCTGCACTCGCTCGCGGCTCTCAATGTGCATGTACAGCATCGACCAGCCGCTATGCTCCAGCCCGTCGCCGTCCAGGTCTTGCACCACAGCGCCGTTGCCAGTGCGGATGATCAACCCATCTGCCACCGCCACCACCCAGGCATCGCTCTGCACACAGCCCAGCGCCTCGCCGCCGGGGGCAAAATCCAGCGCGGCCCATGCAGAGCCGCCGCCCCAGCCGCCATGCGGCCCGCCGGTGAAGGCCCAATCCACGTCCGGCTCGAAGGGAAGCTGCATCTCTGGCTGGTATAACACAGAGGGCACCAGCGGCTCGACCGCCAGATCGAAGGGGTAGCCAAAGAAGCCGTAAAACGTGCTGAACACGCCTGCTTCCGTCACCGCCGCCTCCCACTCGGCCTGACCATACACCAGGGCAAACATCTGCTGCACCCCGGCAGTGCCGGCGTTGATGGTCGGGTTGACCGGCCTGACACTGCCATCTGCCAGGATCCACGTGCTCACCCCATCCACGCGCCACAGGTAATAGCCGCGGTTCAGGTAATTGGCGGCCCAGGCCATCTGCGCATACAGGCCCTCGCGCCAGGTCTCGTACACGCCCATGGGGTAATCGGCAAAGTTCTCGTCTGGCCAGGATTCCGTCACCCAGCCGCTGCGGTATTCCAGCACCGCCAGCAGCAGGCGCGGGTTGACCGAGAACTCGCTGGCCACGCGCTGCACGATCTGCGCCCCGCTCAGCGTCTCGCCTTCCACATCCTCATGGTAACGGGCCAGGTAGCCGCCCTTCTCTTGCACAAAGCCTGCCACGTCAAAGTTTTCGCTCAGAGGCCCGTACACCAGTTCAGAATCGGGGACGATCTTGAAAGAGGGGCCCATCGAGCCGGGGTCGGGCGGCGGCACCACCAGCACCTGCCCCACCGAGAGGTAGTTGGGGTTGACCAGTTCGTTGGCCTCGATCAGCATCTCCAGGCTGACCCCATAGGCCTGGGCAATCGTACCCAGTGTGTCGCCGCTCTGCACAGTGTACTCCTCGGCCTGGGTGCGCAGGTGGGGCAGGTCGTGCGGGGCGTCGGGCGTGGGGGTATAGATGGGGTCATCAGCGTCGCGCACCACCGGCAGGTAGGTCATCGAGGTGGGCGCGGCCGCAGACCCCAGCACCAGCGGCGGCGGGGTGGCGTTGGAGGCGCTCCAGGGCGCGTCTGGATCAGCGCTGGGACGCTGGCAAGCCAACGCAGCCGCAATCAGGGCCAGGAATATGAGAGACCAGCGGGCAATCAAACGCAGGTGCATGATCCACTCCTCAAGAAAATTCTACTCGCCTCGATTCTCCCCGTCAACCAAATTAGCCTCGAATCGAGGTAAGAAAAGTCTCATCTGATGATGGTGCATGGATCGTGCCAGGAAAGACAAACGGGTTCGTGAAATCGGCTGGCAGGCCGGCCGATTTCACGAACCCGTTTCTTACTGTATAATACCGTCATCTCACAAAGCGAGGTTACCCTATGTCTAACCAGATCGTTGAATGCATTCCCAATTTTTCCGACGCCCGCCGCCCCGAGGTGATCGAGGCGATTGTGCAGGCCATCACCTCCGTGGAGGGCGCCCATCTGCTCGACCGCCACTCGGATAACGCTCACAACCGCACCGTGATCACCTTTGCCGGCGAGCCGGCGGCGGTGGAAGAAGCCGCCTTCCGCGGCATTCAAAAAGCCGCCCAGTTGATCAACCTGGATGAGCACACCGGCGAGCACCCGCGCCTGGGCGCCACCGATGTGGTGCCCTTTGTGCCCATCTCGGGCATCACCATGGAAGACTGCGTGCTCATCGCCGAGCGCCTGGGCAAGCGCGTGGGCCAGGAGCTGGAGATCCCCGTTTACCTGTACGAAGAGGCCTCCAAGCGCGCCGACCGCAAGAACCTGGAAGATATCCGCCGCGGCCAGTACGAGGCGCTCAAGGCCGAAATGGGCGTCAATCCCTACCGCGACCCCGATTACGGCCCGCAGCGCGTCGGCCCGGCAGGCGCCACCGTCATCGGAGCGCGCCAGCCGCTGGTGGCTTTCAACGTCTACCTCACCACCGAGGATGTGAGCATCGCCGATAAGATCGCTCGGGCGGTGCGCAACTCCTCCGGCGGGCTGCGCTTTGTCAAAGCGCTGGGGCTGTTGGTGGAAGGCCAGGCGCAGGTGTCGATGAACCTGACCAATTACCGCAAGACCCCCATCGCCCGCGTGGTCGAGACCATCCGCCGCGAGGCCGCCCGCTACGGCGTGGCGATCCACCACTCCGAGCTGGTGGGTCTCATCCCGCAAGATGCCCTGGTAGATGCCGCCCGTTGGTACACCCAGTTGGACCAGTTCGAACCGGAGCAGATCCTGGAGGGCCGCATGTTCGCCGCCATGGGCGGCGGGCCGACCAACGCCGAGCCCGATTTCATCTCTCAACTGGCAACCGGCAGCGCCACGCCCGGCGGCGGCTCTGCTGCCGCCCACACCGGCGCCGAAGGCGCCGCCCTGGTCTCGATGGTCTGCCGTCTCACCATCGGCAAGAAGAAATATGCCGCCGTGGAAGCGCAGATGCGCGCCGTGCTGGAGCGCTCGGAAGCTCTGCGCCTGAGCCTGACGGCAGCTGTGGCGGAAGATTCCGCTTCTTACGAACAGGTGATGCTCGCCTTCAAGCTGCCCAAAGAAACCCCCGAACAAGAAGCCGCCCGCCTCCAGGCCATCGAACAGGCTACGCTGGGTGCGGCGCGTGTGCCGCTGGGCGTGGCCCGCCAGGCCGTAGAGGTGCTGAAGCTGGCTGCCCAGGCAGTTGAAAACGGTAACATCAACACCCTATCCGATGGCGGCGCCGCCGCGGCCATGGCGCGCGCCTGTCTCACCGCCGCCGGGCTGAACGTGCGCATCAACATCAACGCCCTCGCCGACCCGGCTCCCGCCCAGCCCCTGCTGGATGAGCTGACCACCCTGCTGCGCCAGGCCGACCAATGGGAAGCGCAAGTGCGCGCATCCCTGCTGAGCCGCGGCAACCTCTCGCTGGAACACTAAAGGAAACCTCCATGGGTCTCAAACCTGATCACTGGATCCGCAAGATGGCGCTGGAAGCCGGCATGATCGAGCCTTTCGCCGAGAACCAGGCACGCCAGGGCGTCATCTCCTACGGCGTCTCCTCCTATGGCTACGATATGCGCATCGCCGACGAGTTCAAGATCTTCACCAACACACATGCCGCCACGGTGGACCCCAAGGATTTTGACCCGCGCTGGATGGTGGATTTCCGCGGCGATATCTGCACCATCCCGCCCAATTCGTTTGCCGTGGGGCGCAGCGTGGAGTATTTCCGCATCCCGCGCGGGGTGCTGACCCTGTGCGTGGGCAAATCGACCTACGCTCGCTGCGGCATCATCGTCAACATCACGCCCTTCGAGCCGGAGTGGGAAGGTTATGTCACCATGGAGATTTCCAATACCGGCCCGCTGCCGGCGCGCATCTACGCCAACGAGGGCATCGCCCAGGTGGTGTTCTTCGAGGGCGACGAGCCGTGCGAAATCTCTTACGCTGATAAGAAGGGCAAATACCAGAAGCAAGGCTCCATCGTCCTGCCGAAGCTGTGAATTCACCCCACCCCCTACCCCCGCCCCTCAAGGGGTGGGGGAATTGTCAAAAACGGGTTGCTTGTGAGCGCAAAGCGCCCGCAAACAACCCGTTTTTGACAGAATCGCCCCCCCTTCCCGCCCCGGGAAGGGGGGCGCGTTAGCGTAGCCAACGCGGGGGGTTAGGTTTATTCCCCCAGGGTGATCAGATCCTTGATCTCCTCAAAAGTGACCGGGCCGATGCCAACCACCGCCTGGATGCCCTCCAGCGAAGTGAACAGCCCGTTGGCCTCCCGGTAAGCGATGACCGCCTGCGCCAGCGAGGGGCCAATCCCCGGCAGGGTCTCCAGCTCAGCCTGGGAGGCGGTGTTGATGTTCACCAGCAAATCCACGCCACCAGAGCGGTGGTCGGGCGGTGCCTCACCCTGTCCGCCGCCAGGGGTGGCCGCGGCAGCCCGAGTGGGAACCACTACCTTCTGCCCATCTACCAGCAAAGCCGCCAGGTTGAGCAGGCCATCGTTGGCATCCGCGAGCAGACCGCCCGCCGCCGCCACGGCATCTTGCACGCGGCTGCCCGGCGGCAGGCTGTACACCCCCGGCGCAGCCACCGCCCCGCTGACGTGAACAAGCATAGGCAGCGGCGTGGGCGGCGGCAGCAGCTCCACCGGCTCGCCGCGTGGGGCGCGGCTGGCAAACAGGATCAGCCCCGCCGCCAACAAACCCACTGCCACGCCAAACGCAATGCCCCACAGATTCCGGCTCATGCCGCCATGCCTCCCCAAATAAATGGTGGGGCTGGCGAGATGCGCTCCATCTCTCCAGCCCCACCAGAGGGTCAATCCAGTTTCAGGCTCAAGCCCAGGCGCTGGCGCACCGGATCCACATTGATCACTCGCGCCTGCAGCATCTGACCCTCGCGCAGATCATCAACCAGCACGCCTGCCTCCGCACAGCTTTTCAATTCCGTGGCGTGGATCAGCCCATCCAGCCCCTCTTCCAGGCGGGCAAATGCCCCAAAAGAGACAATGCTGGTAATGACCACATCCACCACCTGCCCCGGCTGGTAGCGCTCTTCCACCGTCATCCAGGGATTGGGGTGCAGCCGTTTCAGGCTCAAGGCAATGCGCGAGCGCGCTTTGTCCACATGCAACACATAAGCCTTGAGGTGATCGCCAGCGCTCACCACATCTGCAGGGTGGCGCACCCGCCCCCACGACAACTCAGAGACATGCACCAATCCTTCCACGCCGCCCAGATCAACGAACACGCCAAAATCAGTGATGTTCGTCACCGTGCCGAAAACGTAATCGCCCGGCTTGACATCGCAGAACAGCTCGTTGCGGCGGCCCGCGGCAGCCAGGGCCGCCCGTTCCGAATAGACCACCCGCCCACGCTCCTGGTCACACTCGATCACCTTCAGGCTAATGCTGCGCTCCACATAGGCCGAAAGGCGCGCCTCGCGCGTGGCATCATCCATCTGGCAGTTGATATCGATGAGGTGCGAAACCGGCACAAAACCGCGCAAATCTTCTCCCCCCACCAGCAGCCCGCCGCGGTTGTAACTCGTCACATTCAACTCGATCGTTTCATCCTGCTCAAATAAGCGCTGCACAATATCCCAATCGATGGCAGAATCCACCGCGGCGGTTTTATGATTGTTGCTGGGCGCTTCCCTCGGCTCCACCTGCTTCACCGCCGCTGACTGGCGCGGGGCAGGCATCTCGACCACTCGCCGCACACAGCTATCTTCATCCCCCAACAGCGCCGCCCACCATGATTCGTCCGGCATGGGCGGTTCCTGGCTTTTACTCTGCTGTCTCACCATTCAGCATTCCTCCCGAGCATATTCATATTGTACCGTGAGTTCGGGATAGTAGTTTGTGTGTTATTTTTTGCGGCTTCGCCGCCAAAAATAACACACAAAAACTAACTTTTCTGCTAACCCGAATTTATATTATTGTACTTGCTTCCATCTAATCTGTGTACGAGGGTTTTCGCATCGGCGCAATCCTTACTGGTCCACTGGAGAATCGGCTTCGGTTTGCATGGCCTTCTTTTCCATCTCCAGGATTGCACCCGCCACCGATTCGATCGCCACACGCTGTTTGCGGTACAGGTCTGCTTCTGACATCGCCAGGCGCATGGCAATCTCGCGCACCTTGCGCCCTTCCATGAACTTCATCTCCAGGATGTTATACAAGATCCATTCACCGGTAAAGCGCCGCTCACCCTCCGGGCGCACCTGATCCACCGCCTGGCGCAAGATCGCCCGCAGGGCGTTAGCGGGGTTCTCTTCGTGTTCATCCATGGCCCTCTGCACCACCCGCAGACCCAACAGCGGGCTTTCGGTCAGTTTTGGCCCGCCCCAATAATGCGTCAGGGCGTCCTTCACCCAACGGGAAAGGTCAGACGACTCAAGGGCCTCATCCGGCGAGGCCAGCAGGTAGGCACCATCGTAACGGGTTTCGGCGCGCAGGCGTTGCAATTGCTCCATCTGCGGCGTCAGCACCGCCAGCAAACCGATCGCCTCTTGCTGGCGGCGGCGGTCTTCCAGGGCCTGGGCAGCTCGCTGCGCCAGGCGCTGCAGGGCCTGGGTTTGATCGGAGGAGGTCGCCTGATCCTCACTGTCCAGAGCCTGCGCGCCGCCCGTTTCCACGCCCAGCAGCCCCAACAGCCCATCCTCGGGGTCTTCCTGCGGGTGCAGCGGCACCAGCCAGTACTTGCCCCAGGCAAACAGGCTGGATGCCTGGGCCTGCTGGGTGGCTAACTGCACCAACTCGGCGGGCAGCAACTCAGGCGAATCTTCTCCATCTCCCACACTGACCACCATCTCCAGGGCGCCGTCCCTGTCCAGGCAGACCACAAACGCCCTGCTGGCCTGCAAATGGTCACAGACGGCAGCCAAGATGGCTTCCAGCAGTTGGCGCAGGTCACCGGAGGTGAGCAAGCGCTCTTCCAGCTTTTGCAGCAAGCTCATGTTGGCGCGGTCGCCGCCGTGGAACAACCAGCGCTCCCAAACCGGCGCCGCCAGGGTGATGGCATAGTTCAGGATGAGCAGGCTGCCCACCATCACCACCGGCACCACCGCCGAATACTCCGTGCCCAACCAGACACCCATGCGCCGCGCCAGTGTGGTCAGCGCCAGGATGGTGCTGGCGGTCACCGGACCGCGCACGATCCATTTGAACAGGCGGCGCTTCACCATCCGGTCGGGCCAGGCTACGCCAAAGAAAGCCACCGAATAGGCCATCACCACCAAAAGCGCAGTCACCAGGAAGTTGATATTGATCGCTACCAGCCAGAAGAACAGGGGCTGCGCCTCGGCCACGCCCGAGCCAAACAACAAGAATGGGAAAGAACCCAACGCCGGGGCCAGCGAGCCGGCCAGCAGATAACGCATGCGCCGCTGACTGCTGCGGGTGACGGCGCGCTGGTAAGCGCGCCAAAAATTGACCCAGGCCCACACCAGCACCAGGCAGAAATAGATGGCGAAGACCCAGGTGAGCCAGGTGCGCTGAAGATGAGGCGCGGGGGCCTGGTCTGTCACCAGCGGGCCGACCAACAACTCGAAGGGCAAAGTGACCAGGAATCCCAGGCTGATCAGGTAGACCAGGCGGGTCGCCAGGCGCCGCCGCCCGCGTGAGGGCCTGCCCGTGGTTGCCAGCAGTGCATCCGAGAATTGCAAGTAAGCCGCCGGGAGCACAGCAATCCCCACCCACTCAAAGCGCAGCCAAAGTTCCACTGCAGTGGGCGTGGAGGCAATGCTGCTGATGGCGTCGCCCACGTAGACAACCACCACGCACAGCAGGATCACGGCAAAGGAGCGCGCCACGCGGTCGCGCAAATTGAACGTCAGTGCGTATAGGAGCAAAGAAACCGCAGTGATCGCAATGCCAGCGGTCAGCAGTTGATTGAGGAATTGCAAAACGGTCAGAGCAATACCAGTCATTACGATTTCAAAAAGCCATACTCAGCGTACCGAGCGTGCAAAGAACAACGCAATATCGTGATTGGTATAATAACGATCATTATACCCGCACAGATCATAGCCCAGCTTGAGCGCCAGGCAAATGGCGGGGTAATTCTTGGGCTGCACCTCCAGCACAATGCGCTGGCAGGCCTTGTGACGGGCCCATTCCTGCGCGGCCAGCACCAGTGCACTGCCCACACCCTGACGGCGCATGCGCCGCGCCACCACCAGGTCAGTCACCCAGGCGGTGGCGGGAGCCTGGTTCAACATCAGGCTCACATAACCGATCACCGTCTCCTCGTACAGCGCAACCAGCACCCCGGCGCGCTTCTTCCAATCCTCCGCCAGCTCGGCGGGCAGGCGCGGGTATTCCACGCGCACCGAACGGGGCAGCTGCACCTGGCGGAAGCGGATGTGCACCTGTAAATCCGAGGGCTTGGCCCCGGTCTCTTGCTGCACATCCATCTGCCAGACATGGTCGCTGGTGTAACTGTGGTCAATCGCTACCAGCAGGGGAAGATCCGCGGCAACAACAGGACGAATTTGAATCTCAGGCATATCGGTTCACCTCACGGCGCGGTAACCCGCACCAAAATGACACAGGGCGGCAGAGCATTGCCCGCCCCATCTGTAACCACCAGGCGCAGCTGGTATTCACCGGGGATCAGAGAACTGACATCCCAGGTGCCCAAAGTGCCTGCAATCACCGGCTGCTGGCCCACCTGCAAAGGCAGCCAGATCGTCTCGCCGGGGCGGGCAATCTCATAGGTATAAAAACCAAAGTTGGGGATATTGGCAGTGCCTTCCAGGGTCACCATCCCGCTCACATCGCTGTCGTTTTGCGGGCTGGTCAGGTTCACCTGGTCGGGCACGCAGCCGGGCATGGCGGTGCCGGCCTCCCCACCACCGGGGATGGGCGTGGTGGCGGGCGCGGTCTGAGCAACGGCTGGCTGCAGGGTGATGGTTGGCGTCGCCAGCAGATCCAGCGTGGGCGAGGGCAAGGGAATCGCCCCTGGCACCGAAGGGATCACAAAGGTCACCACCGAAAATTCAATCACCCCGATCACCAGGAGAAAGACCAGCATCGTGGCGGCTCCGTTCAACCTGCCCCGGGCGCGCTCCCGCTCCATACCAAACAACGCTCCGCGCAGTTCGTCCCATGCCAGGGCGAATTTACGGATCTGCCAGAGGGCAATTACCCCCAAACCCACATAAATCCATGTTTCGTATTCAAGAAAGTATTGGAGATATAGTTCCATGCAACATCTGGGTTCTCACGGTTTTCGCCTTGCGGTCAAACTGTGAGCTGCCCGCCGTTACAACCGGCGCAGCACCCCCCGGATGAGCGTGGTCAGTTTCGGGACGATCTGCTTGCCTGCATCCAACACTTCTTCGTGGCTGGTGATGGTATTGCCATCCAGGTTGGCCTTGTTGCTGATGCCCGAAATGCCCAGCACCCGCGTGCCTCCGTGGCGGGCAACAATCACCTCTGGCACGGTGGACATCCCCACCGCATCGGCGCCGATCATGCGCAAGAAACGCAAGTCGGCAGGGGTCTCAAAAGATGGCCCTGCCAGGCTGACGTAGATGCCTTCGCGCAGGGTCATGTTCTCTGCCTCGGCCACTTTATGCGCCAGCAGGTTCAGGGCGCGGTCGTAAGCCTGGCTCATATCCGGGAAGCGCGGTCCCAGTTCATCCAGGTTCGGTCCCATCAGCGGGTTCAGGCCCGCCATGCCGATGATGTTGACGTGGTCGCGGATCAGCATCAGGTCGCCCGCATCAAAGCCCGGGTTGACCGCCCCCGCCGCATTGGTGACGATGAGCAATTCCACACCCAGGCGCTGCATCACCCGCACCGGCAGGGTCACCTGCGCCATGCTGTACCCCTCATAGTAATGCACCCGCCCTTGCATCACGGCCACTTCCTGGCCTTCCAGGCTGCCCACCACCAGGTGGCCCTGGTGACCGATCACGGTTGAGACCGGCCAGTGGGGCAGATCCTGGTAAGGGATCACGCTGGCCCGTTCCACCGTCGCGGCCAGCGAACCCAGACCAGAGCCCAGGATCATGCCCACACGGGGGCGGTAAGTTGTTTTGGAACGGATCACATCCGCAATTTCGTCAATTTGAGCCAACGTGAAATAGGTATCCATGCGTCTTACCTCTCCTTAGAAATAATCAGGCCAGCCTATCCCCTCAAGCGGTATTATAACATGGGCAGGAAAATAACCTGCTATTCCGAAAATGGGGTTGCAGCGTGGCAAAGCCACGCTGCAACCCCATTTTCGGAAAATTCCATCAGGCAGATGTCAACACCTGCCGGAAGGCGTCGACGACCCGGTCAACACCGGCGTCGTCGATCCAATAATGCAGCACCATGCGGAAGCGGCGCTTGCCCACTGCGCCCACGCGCACACCATATACCACCAGGCGCTCCGCCACCTGCGGCGCGGTCAGAGTTACCTCCTCGCTCAGGTGAGCAAACACCATGTTGGTGTGCGGCGAGCCTGGCTCCAGGGCAAACCCCGGCAAATCTGCCAGCCCCTGCGCCAGGCGCCGCGCCCGGGCATGATCTTCTGCCAGCCGCTCGACCATCGTTTCCAGGGCCACAATACCTGCCGCCGCCAGGATGCCCGCCTGGCGCATGCCCCCGCCTAACTGCTTGCGGATGCGATGGGCACGGTGAATAAAATCGACATTGCCACACAACACCGAGCCCACTGGGGCGCACAGGCCCTTGCTCAGGCAGAAGGTAACCGAGTCCACCGGGGCCGTTAGCTCACTGGCGGGCACGCCCAGCCCCACGGCGGCGTTGAAAATGCGCGCCCCATCCAGGTGCACCTGCAAACCGTGCGAGTGGGCCAGTTCGCTGGCGGAGCGGGTGTAATCTGCCGTCAGCGCTACCCCGCCGCAGCGGTTGTGCGTGTTTTCCAGGGTGAGCAGGCGCGAGATGGGATGGTGGGCATCCTCTGGGCGGATGGCGGTGCGGATATCCTCCAGCGCCAGCGTGCCATCAGGCTGATTGGGCACCTGGGCAGAATGCACCCCGCCCAGCGCCGAGATGCCGCCGGCCTCGTACAAGAAGGTGTGCGCCTGCTTGCCCAAGATCACCTCGTCGCCGCGGCCGCAGTGCGCCAGCACCGCCGCCAGGTTGCCCATCGTCCCCGAGGGCAGGAACAGCCCAGCCTCCATGCCCATCATCGCCGCAGCCATCTCCTGCAGGCGGTTGATGGTGGGGTCTTCGCCGTACACGTCATCGCCCACTGGCGCCTGCGCCATGGCCTGGCGCATGGCAGGGGTGGGCTGGGTCACTGTATCGGAACGCAGGTCAATCGTTTCCATCATTCGTCTCATCCTAAATCGCTGGTCTGGTCATCCCGGGTGCGCAGCCAGGCAAGCACCTCTGCCAACTCGGTCGGGAGAGGCGCCTCGAAGGTGCGCGGCTGCTTCTCCCCTGGGATGGTGATCGTCAAGCGGGCGGCATGCAAGAAGTGCCGCTCCACGGGAATGCTGCTCTTGCGCGGCCCATACACCGTATCGCCGGCAACCGGGCAGCCGATAAAGGCCAGGTGCAGGCGGATCTGGTGGGTGCGCCCGGTGACGGGATGCACCTCCAGCAGGGTATGCTCTCGAAAGGCCTCCAGCGTGTGATAGTCGCTCGCCGCGGCCCGCCCGTGCGTCTCTGAGGTAATGGCCATCTGTTTGCGGTCGGCGCTGCTGCGCCCAATGGCTGCCTCCACCCGCCCGGTGGGCGTGGGCGGAGCGCCGTCCACCAGCGCCAGGTATACCTTTTGCGTCTGGCGCAGGCGGAACTGCTCTTGCAAGAAGTGATGCGCCTTGTCATTCTTGGCCAGCAGGATCAAGCCAGAGGTGTTCTTATCCAGGCGATGCACCACGCCGGGACGTTTCTCGCCGCCCACGCCGGTCATCTCGGGAGCGTGCGCCAGGGCAGCATGCACCAGGGTACCGCGCTCATGCCCGGCAGCCGGATGCACCACCATCCCGGCGGGTTTGTCCACCACGATCAGATCGCGGTTCTCAAACACCACCTCCAGCGGGATCGCCTCAGGGATCAGGTATGAGGGAGCCGGTTCCGGCAGGTGCACCTGCACCACCGCCCCGTTTTCCAGCGTCTGCCCGCTTTTGCGCGGCAGTACCCCATCCACCTGAACGAAGCCCTCCTCAATCAAGGCCTGTAAGCGTGAGCGGGAAAATTCAGGCAGGCAGGTCACCAGGAACTTATCCAGGCGCTGTACGCCATCTCCCTGGTAGGTAAAGCAGACCACTTGTTCATTCATGGGCGGTTTCCTCAGTCTCGTCAACCTCAGGAGCCGGGCTGGCCTCAGCCAGCTCTGCCGCAGCGGGGGCCGTAGAATCTTCCATCAGCGCCTCGCCGAAGGCGTCTTCCTGCAGCGGGAGAGCATCTTTCTTCTGCTGGCGGTCTTTGATCCACACCCCCAGCAGCAGCGCCACCACCCCCATCGAAATGCTGGCATCGGCCACGTTAAAAACCGGGAAGCGCCCCAGGGAAACGAAATCGATCACATAGCCGTAATTCAGACGGTCGATCAGGTTGCCGAGCGCGCCGCTCATCTGCATCCCCAACGCCAGGCGCAGCGGCCAATCCTGCCGGGGCACCTGCGGGTAAAAGTAGATAATGGCCAGCGAAACCAGGAGGGACAAAATGGCAAAGACGGTGCCATAATCTTGCCCCAGGCCAAAGGCCGCCCCGGTATTCTTCCAATGCACAATGCGAGCGTAGGGATCCAGCCAACCCCAAGGCGACCAGGTTTCGTTGATCGCCAGGTTGATGCGCACCAGGTACTTGGTGTACTGGTCTGCGCCAATAATGCTGCCCGCCAGCAGGGCTAACCACAGGTAATCTTGTAGAACCTTCTTCAACAGATATCTCCTTTTTGAAGCGGGTATAGTGTATCATAAATGAGAGTTGGCGCAAGAAATGTGCTCCGCCCACCCCCACCCCTGTCCCGCCAGGGGGGATGGGAATTAACCGGAAACGAGAGTGATGCGGCGCCTTGCGCCGCATCACTCTCGTTTCCGGAAAATTGAGTTGGCGCAAGAATCGGGTGGCGTGGAGGGGAATTCGGCGTAGAATCAGGATATCACCATCCACACTTGACCCAGGCTGAGGAGCCCGCATGGACAGCACCCCATACAACACCCTTTCGGAAGACTACCAACGCATCGAGAAAGCCATCCAATTCTTGGAGGCCAATTACCAGCGCCAACCCGAGCTGAGCGAGATTGCCGCCAGCGTGCACCTCAGCGAGTACCATTTCCAGCGCCTGTTCAGCCAGTGGGTGGGCATCAGCCCCAAGCGCTTCTTGCAGTTCCTCACCAAAGAGAACGCCAAGCGCCTGCTGGAACACTCTGCCAGCGTGCTGGAAGCGGCCTATGCCAGCGGGCTTTCAGGCCCGGGGCGGCTGCACGATCTGTTCGTCTCTTGCGAGGCGGTTACCCCCGGCGAGTACAAACAGCGCGGCGCCGGGCTGACCATCCGCTACGGCATGCACCCCACCCCCTTCGGCGAATGCCTGCTGGCGGTCACATCGCGCGGCATCTGCGGTTTGGGCTTCACCGCGGAGCACAGCGGCTATGGCTGCCCCCTGGATGAGCTGCGCCATTTCTGGCAGCAAGCCGAGCTGGTGTACGATGCCAGCGCCACCGAAGCGCTGATCGAGCGCATCTTCCCCCTGCCCGGGGCGGCCCCCTCAGCCCCGCTGCAGATCTACCTGCGCGGCACGAACTTCCAGATCAAGGTGTGGGAAGCGCTGCTGCGCATCCCGATCGGGCAGGTGACCACCTACCAGGAGATCGCCGCGGCCATCGGGCAGCCGCAAGCCGCCCGCGCCGTGGGCAACGCTGTGGGCAGCAACCCCATCCCGGTGCTGGTGCCCTGTCACCGCGTCATCCGCAAAGAGGGCGTCTTTGGCAACTACCGCTACGGCTCGGCGCGCAAGAAGGCCCTGCTGGGCTGGGAATTGGCCCAGGCCAATCGCTAAAGAATTAACCCAAAAAAGGAGTGTGCGGCGGCGATAATCGCCGCCGCACACTCCTTTTTTGAATTTACCCAGGTTCACTCCTGCCGCACGGCAAAGGGCAAATAGGTGCGCACAGTGACCGTGACCTCCAGCCAGCCCTGGGCGATCACGCCGCTGCGGTTGGTGACGATAACCTGGATCGTATGCACCCCGGGCGCGGCCCAGTTGATCACCAGGGTATCGCTCAGGCCGCCGGTGTGGGTCAGCACATCCACCCCATCCACCTGCCAGGCATAGGTCAGCGGCAGTGTGACGGTCAGCGGGAAAACGTAAACCGTTACCGGGTAACCTTGCAGCCCCAACTCCACCTGCGCTGAGCCCTCCAGCGTCACGGACTGCGGACCGATGAACACGGTCACCTGGTGTGTATCTTGGGCAGAGAAGCCAATCGTCTGCGCGGTGACGGTGATGGTATGCGTACCCGGCTCTGACCAGGCCAGTTCGAGCGTGTCGGTCAGCCCACCGGTGTGCGTCACCGGCAGCATGCCGCTGGCCTGCCAGGTATAGGTAATGGGCAGCACACCTTCGTTCAAGATGCTGGCGGCGGTGAAGGTATAGGGCTGGCTGATGAGGATCTCCTGCGGGCCGCGGATGGCCACTCCCAGGGGAACGGTCTTAATCACTACGCTGTGCACATCGCTGAAATGGGCGGCTCCATTATCCACCGTCACCGTGATCGTGCGCGTGCCCGGCTCACTCCACTGGAAGGTGATCACATCCTGGGTTGTGCCGGTGCGGGTAATCGGCTCCTGGCCGCTGGCCTGCCACGCATAGGTTACCGGCTGAGAGGCGTTCACCGGGCTGACCGTGGCGGTCAGCATCACGCTGTCTTCCACATACGCCTGCGCCGGGCCAGCCAGGTCAACCCCGCTGATCTCCACGAACTGGTTGCGCACAGTGACCATATAGCCGCTGATGGTTGCCGAGACCACGGTGATCTGGATGCCGTTGGTAGCGTCGGGGAACGTCTCGCCGGGCGTCCACATGCCCCCCGTGGAGCCGTCTGTGCCCATCAAATGAGCAGGCTCACTGCGACCGGTTTGTACCTCGTGGATCACCACGGCATCTCCCGGCAGCCAGTTATCGTAGTTGCCGGTGCGCCGGCGCGCTTCCACAGTATAGAAATAACTTTCCGAGCCGTTGATCGGCACCCGCACCGCCATCACCGCGGCGGCGCCGGGCAGAGCAAGGCGCTCTAACGTCACCGTGCGAATACTGCCAGGGTTCACCACCGCTATCTTGGATGGCGGGATCCAGCCCAGCATGGCCTTGTGGAACGAGATCGTATGTTGTCCCACCACCCCGTATACCGGATGCGTGCCCCCGTGGCTCCCGTTGGCCCACAGGTCGCTCATCACATCCCATTCATTATCATACACATTGTCGGTTGGACCCCAGTTCGAGTGCGGCAGGCCAAAACCATGCCCCGTCTCGTGAGCGATCACACCCACATTGCCGTAGCCCCAGGGCGGCTCCCAGGTGGTGCGCCAGGCGCGGGTAACGCCATCCAGCGTTGTGTACCAGGATCCGCCCCAGGCACAACAGTCCAACACATCATTGAACATCAGGTTGATGCCCACATAATCCGGGAAATAGATATCCGCGTCTGCTGCAGCGGCGCAGTCTGCCGCGGCTGTCCACCAGGCCAAGTTACCGCCTGGTAAGTAATAGGCGCGCTCGTGCGGCAGCACGTACCAGCCAAAAGCCCCGCTGCCATCCAGGTTCACCCGGCCATAAGAGTTCTCGCGCCAGAAGTGATCCAGGCCAGGGTAACTGCTCGAATACATATCCAGGAAGTAAGGCAGCGCCTTGGGCTCTGCGGGCACATCCGAGAACTTGCACAACACGGACACCCACGGCTGCGGGCCGATCACATCTTGCACCGCCTCGGGCTGTCGCGCCAGAGCCAGCGCCTCGGCGGCAAAGGTGCCGCCCTGCTCAGCCTGGAGCAGCCAGCGCCCGCTGACAGTCACCAGTTGTTGGTTCAGTGCCAGCGCCCCGCCAGCCTGCTCCAGCACCGCCGCCTCGATCTGCAGCTGCACCGTCCCTGATGGCTGTGTGACAAGGAAGTAGCCCGTATGGGTTTCGCCGCTGCCGGGAGCGCCATCTCCCCACAGGATGTGAAACGTGCCCTGCAGCGCGGCCGCCGTCTCGCCGCCTGCGGCTGCCTTCCCGCCCGAAACCATCCCCCCCAAGATCAGCGCCCCCAGGCAAAGAACAAAACCACAAAACAAAACAAGTTTTTTATTCATAATAACTCCTTGATCATCAGGGGTTTTCGAGCGGCGTGCGGGTGGCCAACTGCCAATCCTTCCACAGGCAGAACAATAACAGTGGCATCGCCGCGCTGGCTGCAATTGTGGTCAGCGGCGGCGAGAACAATGGCAAAAGCATGAGTCCAAGAAAAGGATATTCCAGGGCTGCCAGGGCGCTGTGCAGCCCGCCGCGGGTGAGAGGGTAGACCGGCTGCCCCTTACGCTGCCGCAGCCACACCCACACCAGGTACAGGCTGTGCCCCAGCCCCACCAGCAGGTACCACCAGGGCGCCTGCCCATACTGCACCACCAGCAGCGTGCCGATCAGCAGGCTGGCGCTATTCACCGGCGCGGCGAGGTTGCTCCCCAGGCAGGTGACCCGCTTCTCGCGGCAAGACAGCCAGCCCGCCAGCGGCAGGAGCAGCACCCCCGCGCAGAAGAACGCCCCCGGCAGCCAGGCCTGACCACCCTGCGGCTGCGGCGAGATGAGAAATCCCAGCAGCGCCGAGGTCAGCACCCCGCGCCAAAAGGTCAGCGCGCCGCCCCAACCCAGTTTGGGCAGCAGCACCTCCTCGCCAGGGCGGTGATTCTCAGCCAGATTGCGCCACAGCCGCCACAACAAAAAGATCAGCCCCAGACCGCTCAGGATCGTCCAGCGGGCAGCATATTCCGCCTGCCACCAGCCTTGAACAAAGCGGTAGCCCAGCACCCACAGCACCGTGCAGGCCAGCATCAGCCCCACCCAGCGCAGGCGCAGGCTGAACATCGCCGGCTGTCCGATGGGCCGGGGCCCCTCGGACAGGTCTGCATCTTCTTCTAGCAAAGGTTTTTTCGGCACTGCGTGCATGGGGATGATTCTACCATTGCCCGTGGAAAGATGGCAAAACGAACCGTGCAGGCGCAAAGCGCCTGCACGGTTCATTTTGCCATGATTTATAGATCGCGGCGGCGGAACACACCTGCCGCCAGCACCAGGGCCGCGGCGGCATACAGCACGGCATACACGATCATCGCCGGGCTGGGTACCGAGTTGGAACTGAAGGGAGTTAAACCCAACGCCCCCGCCAGCGGCGATTGCATCTCAAAGGCTGCCCGGCGCCACAAGGCCTCACAGGGCAGCAGCAGGCTGCTCAAAATGCCGATGTTGACTGCGGCCTGGCTCTCCAGGTACACCCCAAACTGCTCGATCCAGCCGCCCAAAAACGCCACCCCATACAGGCCAAACACCATCACGCCGTTGGCCAGGGTGGACATGGTGCTGCCGCCCGCCAGGGAAATGCCCAACATGACCACAATGCTCAACCACATCAACGCCAGCCCGTTGAGCAGGTTGGGCGGCGAATAATCCATGATCAGGTAGATCAATGCCACCACGCCACCCGCCATAAAGGCCAGGTACAGCGTCATCATGACGAGGAAGCCCAGCCACTTGCCCAGAACGATCTCCCAACGGCGCAGCGGCTTGCTCACCATGGTATGGATGATGCCCGAGCCGATCTCGCCAGAGAGCGTATCCACCGAGGTCAGCACCGCCATGAGAATGGTCAGGAAATTCACCACGTACAGGCCCATCAGCGTGAGCACATTATAGGCCTCGGCAGTGGCCAATAAAGCCATGGGGCCTTCTGCAGCAAGTTCCATCTCCTTGCGGATTTCGTTCATCGCCAGGCCAAACACGGTCAGGAAGAGCAGCCCCAGCAGCAGCGCCGCCCACAGCACCCAACGCCGGGCCGCTTCGCGGAAGGTCAGGCGGGCAATCACCCACACTGCGCTTGATCTCAGGCTGTTCATAGGCCACCGTCCGTACCCACAATCTGGATGAACAGGTCTTCCAGCGAGACCTTCTGTGGCTGGAAGGCATACACCTCAGCGCCCTGCTCCACCAGGTAACGGTTCACCTCGGGCAGGTCGGCCTCGCCGGGCAGGGTCAGGCTGAGATGCTCGCCGTCCAGGCGCACGCTGCCGCTCCAACGCGCCAGCCCGGCAACCATCTCGGGGGTCAGGTTGCGCGCCCGCACCGTCACGGTCAATTCGCCCTCCACCAGCGTTTGCAGCCGGCTGATCTGGATCACCTGCCCAAACTTGATAAAGGCCACCCGATCGCAGGTGATCTCCACTTCACTGAGCAGGTGCGAGTTGAGGAAAACCGTCACGCCGTTCTGGCGCAGGTCGCGGATGATATCGCGCACCATACGCCGCCCCACCGGGTCCAGCCCGGAGGTCGGCTCATCCAGGATGAGCAACTCAGGCTCGTTGAGCAAAGCCTGCGCCAAACCAATGCGCTGCAGCATGCCCTTAGAGAAAGAGCGCAGCCGCTTGTTGGCGTGCTGCTCCAGGCCCACCAGTTCCAGCAGCGTGTTGATGCGCGGGGTGATCTGCTCGCGCTTCATCTTATACAGCTCGGCGTGCAGGCGCAGGAACTCGGCTGCGTTCAGCCAATCGTGGAAGCGGAAATGCTCCGGCAAGAAGCCCACCCTGGCGCGGGCGCGCGGGTCGCCCAGCGGCAGCCCCAGCATTTGCCCATCCCCGCCGCTGGGCTGGATCAGCGCCAGCAGCATCTTCACTGAGGTGGTCTTACCGGCGCCGTTGGGCCCCAAAAAGCCAAACACTTCGCCGCGCGGCACCTCCAGCGAGAGGTCAGCCACGGCCACCTTCTCACCGAAGGTTTTGCGCAGCGCGTGCGTTTCAATTGCCAGGGAAGAAGGTGTTATCAATGTCAAATCTCATTTCTCCCATGCCCAGAATAATCCCAAGAATGGGTGTGATGCGGGGNNCCCCGCATCACACCCATTCTTGGGAAACTCCCCTCCCCCGCAAGCGGGGGAGGGGCAGGGGTGGGGGTATGTTCTCTGCATACCCTAAGTTTACCTCAACTTAGCGTAAGGATTGCGCTAACTCCACCGCCAGGGTTGAATCACCCAGGCCGCTCAAGCCGTACAAGGTGCCATCCTTCACCCACACCAGTACATACTCGGAATAGCGCGGGCCATAATTGCTGGTCATCAGGGTGGCGGTCACGCCATCCACCGCAATCGTGCGATTTTCGGCCAGGTTGCGCGGCACCGGGATCACCAGCGTGGTGGCCCAGTCCACGTCCTGGCTGTAGGCACGCGCTTCTTCGGGGCTCATGCCCAGCAGCTGCAAGTAAGCCTCGCCGATGGCGTTGATATCCAAGCCAGCCGGGGCGGTGATGGTGGGGCTGGGCATCTGCAAGAAGACCATGCAGTCATACGGGTTGTACGAATCGGGATCTTCCGGGTCGTAGGCGCATTGGCCATACTCAGCCGTGACCATAGCGGGCACATCCAGGATGATCTCGGCCCGATCCAGGTTGTCGGGCAGGGAGATGTCGGAGCGGCCAATCTCATCCAGAACGCCGCGCAGGCGCGGCAGGTCAACCGTCATGATGACGCGCGTCGCAGGCGCCACATGCAGCAGCGGTTCGCCGTAAGTGCCGGAGTCGGGCAGGCGCACCGTAAAGCCCGCCAGCCGGCTGGCCTCGGCGGCATCGGCGGCTTTAACCACATCGCCTCCGCCTTCCACCTGCAGCGAATCAGCGAAAAAGTCGTCGAACTGCTGGTAATTGCCCAGGCCAGAGGGCAATCCCTGCGGATCGACCTCCACAAAGGCCACCGTCTGCACACGGAACAGCCCCAGGAAAGAACTGGCCAAAGCCTGCACGGGCGGGAAGGTCAGGGAGATGCCCAGAATGAGCACCAGCGCCGCGGCAATCCAGGCCGGGCGCCAACGTCGAGCAAAGATTTTGGTTAACATCGTTTCATTCTCCTTTTGCATACGATAAGATTCCAGGCGGGCGCGGGCAGCCGCCAGGCGGGCAGGGGCTGTCGCTTGCGCGCCCAGGGAGGCCAGGTGTGCCTGCACGCCGCGGGCCTGTGCGGTTAGATCGTGCGCCTGCTGTTGGCAGGTGGGGCAGGTTTCCAGGTGCTGCATCAGGCGGGCGGTCTCCGCCTCGTCTGTTTCGCCATCCAGGTAAGCCCGCAGTTGACCTTGTTTTGGGTGCATCTTCACCTCCGCGGCGCGGCTAAGCGCCTTGCTCCAAACTTGCATATTTTTTGCGGAATTCGGCTTCGGCGCGCGCTAGCAGCGTGCCCACCGAGCCTGGCGCAAGCCGCAGCGCCGCCGCCACCTGCGCATACGAGAGACCCGAGTAACGCAGCACCAGCAGCCGCGCCGAGCGTGGGCTGATCTCTGCCAGGGCCTGGCGCACGCGGCGCTGCTGCTCGCGGACCTCCACCTGCTGGGCGGGGTCGGGCGCGGCCGCGGGCAGAACGGCCTGCTCGTAGCGGCCGCGGCGCTTGTGCGCCCGCAGGGCGTTATAGCCCAGGTTGGTGGCCACACGGTACAGCCACCCGGCCAAATTGCTCTGGTCGGCAGGAGGGCGGTGGTACAGCCGCCAGAAGGTCTCCAGGGCCAGGTCTTCGGCCTCCGCGGGATCGTCCACCAGGCGGCAAAGCACACCCACCACGCGCTCCCAATGCTCCTGGAACAGAGCATCGAAGTCGGGCAGCGGCTTGCTGGCAGGTTTCGAGATCGTCTTCACACGCTCAATTGTAACAGTCAAGGTCAATCTCCGCCTCTCAGGCTCACCTTAATAACCCCGCCCATTGACTGTTTATGACAAAAAGAACTCCCCCTCCCAGCATTCAGGGACGGACAGGGTTCAACCCCGCTTCAGGAATCTGAAGGTGCCTTCCCCAAAACAGTCAAAAACAGGTTATGTGCGGGCAAAAACCGCCCGCACATAACCTGTTTTTGACAAAATTCCCCCCTTCCCGCTGGGAAGGGAGAACATCCCTTTATCGCCGGCGGCGCAGCGGCAAGAGAATGCCCGCCAGCGGCAGCAGCAGAAGCGCCGCCCCGCCCAGGCAGGGCGCGCCGCCCGAACCACCGGCGGGAGTGCTGGTGGCGGGGATATGCGTGGGCACAGAGGGGTACGGCTCGCCCGGCACATGGGTTGCCACCGGCTGCGGCGTTTGCGTCGGCGGCAGCGCCACCGGCGGCACCGTCTCATCCGAGGCGACCACCTCGTAGGCGAGGCCATCTGCCAGGGCGATCACCCGCGCCCCCAGGGCAAAGGCCGACGACAGGTCGGGGCGAGAGCTGGCCAGGGCGAAGTAATCTGCCGAGAGGAAAGGCACCTTCACCGTTGACATCGTATCCGGGTCAAAGCCGGTATCGATCCACACCCCATCCGAGAAGACAAAGGTGCGTGCCCCTACAATGCGCACCACATCAGCAGATTCCTGCGGCACGCCTTCCGCGTTCGAGGCGCCGCCCATCCCGCCCAGGTCGGTGGCTTTCTGCACCGCATCTGCGCCTGACGAAGGTGCGGTGGGCTGCGACTGCATGTAGCCAAACTGCTCCTCGGCAATGCGCTGCTGCTCGGCCTCGCCCAGCGGCATGTCCTCGGTCACCAGGTAAGAGGTGTACGGCGTGACGATGCCGTAACGGATGCTCAACTGCACGATCTGGTCAATCGTCTCCTGGTCGGGTCCGTTCAGGCGGATGGCATTGAGCAGGTGACCAATCTTGCGCGTGGCCCACAGCCGCGGGATGGCCGTTTCCATGCTGGTAGCGCTGGATTCCTGGTCAAAGACCTGCTGCGCAAAGGTAAAGGTCTGCGTGGCGTGGTTGATCTCGCCGCTCAGCCTCACGTTGGTAGCGCCGCCCTGGCGGTAGCGCCCCACCACGATGATCTGCGTCCCGGCAAACAGGTCGGGCAGCGGGCTGGGATAGAGATCGTAAACGGTTAGGCCGCCAAAATCCAGCTCCAGGTCGGTCAGCACCGGCGTGCTGATGGTGGCATAGAATGCCGAGAGGATCTCATCCAGGCGCTCGCCGGGCAGGACGTAGGTGCTGGTGCCGTGATGCTCCTGCGCCAGCGTATCCAGCAGGATGGTATCCACATCATAGCCCACGCCAAAGACGAACAGACGCAGGTTATCGGGCGCGGCGGAGAGGAAATTATTCAGGATGGAAAGGGTGTCGGTCACCCCTTCGGTGGGCAGGCCGTCGGTCAGGAAGATCAGGTAGGTGGGGCGCTCGGGATCAGTGAGAGCAGCCGCCTCCAGCAGGGCGCGGTTGATATCCGTAGCGCCCACCGCGCTCAGCCCGTCCACCCAGGCGCGCCCCTGGTCTGCTTCGGAAGCCGGGCGCAGGTTATTGGCATACATCTCGACTCCCGTGCTGAAGGTGATGATGTTGAAGTGGTCGCTGGGGTTCAGTTGATCCAGGATGTAGCGCAGCGCCTGCTGCGCCTGGCTGAACTTCTCGCCGTCCATGCTGCCCGAACGGTCCAACACCAGGATCACATCCTTGGGGATGGCTGGCGTGTTTGTCTCGACCCGCGGCGCCAACAGCAGCAAGAAGAAACCGTCCGTGTCGGCGGCATCGGAAGGGTCACGGTATGAAAGCACATGGAAAGCCTCCGTCTCGCCCAGCGAGTAGACCAGCGAGAAATCCTGGTCTGGCTGCACCTGGGCAGCCTCGTAGCCTGCCAGCACATGCGTATCGCTCTCGCGGCTCACCGAGACGGCATGGCTGGGCGAATACACCGCCCGGATGGGCGTGGTGGATTGCCGGATATCCACACTCACCGATACGCTCTCGATGGGCCAGGCCGAAAACTTCTCCGTGTTCAGCGGGTACACATAGCGCACCAGGCTGTTCTCGGCAACCAGGGCCTGAGTGTATTCCAACTCGATGCGGCGCTCGCCCTGCGGCGGGATGGGGAAGATGCGCGCCTGCAAGGCGCCCCGCCCGGCATATTCCAGCAGCGCCGGGTCGCGCATCGTAGCGACAATCTGTTCGTAGGTCTGGCGCGCCTGCTCGGCATCCAGCACCTGCCCCTGCACCGGCACGCCATCCACCCACAGGGTAAAGCCGGTCACGGAGGCATCCAGCGGGATGGGGAACATGTAGGTGCCCTCAATAGCCCAGGTGTTGGGGTTGAAAAAGACCTGGTCCACGTGCGTGATCGCCACCTGATCCTGAATGGTGACCGTCACATGATGGTAACGGATCGCCAGTTGCTCCATGGGCAGCGGGATGGGCGGGCAGGGCATGGGGTCGCAGAACGGCGGGTCGGGGACGATGATGCCATCTGCCAGCGCCTGCAGCGGGAACGCCAGCGCCAGGATCAGCGAGAGGATCAAAGCCAATTTCGTTTTCATCGGGAGCCTCCTGAGTGGATATTCTCAACGATCTCTACTAAGACGCCCCCTGAGAAGTAAATGTTCCGATGGTATAATCCATCCCACAAATCTTATAAAAAAGTAGAGTCCTATGCTCGACAAATTAGCCGGAATTGAAAACCGATACGAAGAACTGAACCAGGAACTGCAGGCAGTGGGCGATGATTACCAGCGCGCCGCTGAACTGAACAAAGAGCGCATCGACCTGGAAGCCATCGTGCTCAAGGCAGGCGAGTTCCACAAGGCGCTGCAGCGCATCGAAGAGGCGCGGGCGATGCTGGAGGTGGATGAGGATGAGGAAATGCGCCTCCTGGCTGAGGCAGAGATCAGCGAGTTGGAGCCGCTCATCACCAGCTTAGAAGCCGAACTGAAGAGCATGCTGATCCCCAAAGACCCGCGCGATGAACGCAACGTGATCGTGGAAATCCGCGCCGGCACCGGCGGCGACGAAGCCGCCCTGTTTGCCGCCGACCTGTTCCGCATGTACTCGCGCTACGCCGAGAACCACAACTGGAAAATCGAGGTGCTCTCAGAGAACGAGATCGGCATCGGCGGCTACAAAGAGGTTATCTTCCAGATCAAGGGCAAGCGCACATACTCGCGCCTGAAGTATGAATCGGGCGTGCACCGCGTGCAGCGCGTGCCGGTCACCGAGTCGCAGGGGCGCATCCACACCTCCACCGCCACTGTAGCTGTGCTGGCTGAGGTGGACGAGGTGGAGATCAACATCCCCGATAGCGACCTGCGCATCGACATCTACCGCTCGGCGGGGGCTGGCGGCCAAAACGTGCAAAAGAACGCCACCGCTGTGCGCATAACCCACCTGCCCACCGGCATGGTGGTTGCCTGCCAGGATGAACGCTCGCAGTTACAGAACCGCGTGCGCGCCCTGGCTATCCTGCGCGCCCGCCTGTATGAAATGGAAGAAGAGAAGCGCCGCTCTGAGATTGAGGAGAACCGCCGCTCGCAGGTGGGCAGCGGCGAGCGCTCCGAAAAGATCCGCACCTACAACTACCCCCAGTCGCGCGTCACCGACCATCGCGTCAACGTCTCCACCTACAACCTGGCCTCGTTCATGCAGGGCAACCTGCTGGACGAGTTCATTGACGAATTGGCCACGCGGGATGAGTCTGAGCGCCTGTCGGCCCTGGGCGAGGACGACGATTCGGACGAATAGGCTGCCCACGCAACGCCCGGCAATGCCCCATAACCTCCAAGCCCTGATCCAAGAGATCGCCAGCGACCTGGCCTCGCTCAGCGCAACCCCGCTGCTAGATGCCCAGGTGCTGCTGGCGCATATTCTGGATAAGCCGCGCACCTGGTTGCTGGCCCACCCCGAAGCCGACCTGCCCCCAGAACACGAAGAGGCCCTGGCGCAGGCGCGCCGCCGCTTGCAAAATGGCATGCCCCTGCCCTACGTGATCGGGCATTGGGAATTCTACGGGCTTAATTTTGCCCTGACCCCTGCGGTGCTGATCCCCCGCCCCGAGACGGAGCTGCTGGTGGAACGCGCCCTGGCCTGGCTGGGCAGCCACCCTGCCTGCCGCCTGGCTGCCGACGTGGGCAGCGGCTCTGGCTGCATCGCTGTCAGCCTGGCGGTGCATACCCTCGATTTGCACATCCTGGCCGCGGACCTCAGCCTGGATGCGCTGCAACTGGCAGGCCGCAACGCCATCACGCACGGCGTAGCCGAGCGGCTGCACTTCGTCCAGGCCGACCTGCTTTCGCCCCTCGTCTGCCAACCCCCCGCCCTGCAGATGATCTGCGCCAACCTGCCCTACATCCCCAGCGCCGCCCTGCCCGGGCTGGCGGTGTCGCGCGCCGAGCCGACCCTGGCTCTGGATGGCGGCCCGGATGGCCTGGCGCTGATCCGCCGCCTGCTTTCCCAGGCGCAGGCTTGCCTGGCGCCCGGCGGTCTGATCCTGCTGGAGATCGAGGCCTCACAAGGCCAGGCTGCCCTGGCCCTGGGCCGGGCAGCCTTTCCATCTGCGCAGGTGTCCCTGCACCAGGATCTCGCCGGTCTCGACCGGCTGGTGGAGATTTATTGACCGAATTTGAAGGGATGAAATTGGTCGGAATCTCACATCAGAGGAAGCCCCGCGGCGTGGTAAGATTAAACCCGTTTGTTAAATCACCAAACTCCTCCGGCGCAATCTTGGCTGCCGGAGGATCTTAAAGCAAGGATAAATCACCTATGAATGGTTTCCGCACCAAAATCCCCTCCTTTACCGCCCTGCCGCGGCGCATCAACCGCCTGGGACAGCTGGCCTATAACCTGTGGTGGACGTGGACGCCCGAGGCGCAGCGCCTTTTCTCGCGCATCGACGGCGACCTGTGGGAAAAATCCTACCACAACCCCCTGCGCTTTCTCAACCAGGTCAACAAAGCCCGCCTGAAAGCCGTCACCAACGACCGCTACTACCTGGATTTTTACGACCGCATGCTGCGCTCTTTTGACGAGTACATGAAGGCTGGCAACACCTGGTTCTCGCATTCTTGCCCAGGTTGCCAGGACAAGAGCATGGCCTATTTCTCCACCGAGTTCGGCCTGCACGAAACGCTGCCCATCTATGCCGGCGGCCTGGGCGTGCTCTCTGGCGATCATATCAAAGGCGCCTCAGACGTGGGCCTGCCCATGGTGGCAATTGGCTTCCTGTACACCCAGGGCTACTTCTCTCAGCACATCTCAGAAGATGGCTGGCAAGAAGCGCGCTACACCCGCCTGAAGTTTGAAGAACTGCCCGTGCTGCCGCTGTTGGATGAAAACGGCCAGCCTATGACTGTCTCGGTGGAGCTGGCAGGACGCAACGTGCTCGCCCGCCTGTGGGAGATCCGCGTGGGCCGCTTGCCGCTCTACCTGCTCGACAGCGATGTAGACGGCAACTCCCAGCCCGACCGCGAGCTGACCTCCCGCCTGTACACCAGCGACCTCGACCTGCGCATCTCGCAGGAGATGATCCTGGGCATTGGCGGCGTGCGCGCCCTGCGCCTGCTGGGCTACCACCCCAACGTATGGCATATGAACGAAGGCCACTCAGCCTTCATGGCGCTGGAGCGCATCCGCGAATATGTGACCAGCGGGCTGACCTTCGAGGCCGCCGCCGAGAAAGTGCGCGGCAGCACCGTTTTCACCACCCACACCCCTGTCCCGGCGGGCAACGATGAGTTCCCGCACTGGCTGATCGACAAATACTTCTCCAACTTCTGGCCTCAGATCAAGCTGGAGCGCGAACAGTTCATCGACCTGGCCCGCAACCGCCAGCCCTGGGGCGGCGAGAGCTTCAGCATGCCCATCCTGGCCCTGCGCCACGCCGCCCATAGCAACGGCGTTTCGGAGCTGCACGGGCAAGTCTCGCGCAAGATGTGGAATTTCCTCTGGCCCGACTTACCCGCGGAGGAGGTGCCCATCACCCACGTCACCAACGGCGTCCACACCGGTACCTGGCTGGCCCGCCGCCTGCGCAACCTGTACGAGCGCTACCTGGGCCGCGATTGGATGGAGCGCCTGGATGACCCGGAAGTGTGGGGGCGCATCGAGGAGATCCCCGATGCCGACCTGTGGGCTGTGCGCCGCCACCTCAAGCGCAAGCTGGTGCACTACATGCGCGAGCGCGCCCGCGAGCAGTGGATGTACACCGGCTCCCACCCCATCCAGATCATCGGCGCAGGTGTGCTGCTGGACCCCTACATCCTGACGATTGGCTTTGCCCGCCGTTTTGCCACTTACAAGCGCGCCAACCTGATCCTGCACGATATCGACCGCCTGCTCAGCATCATCAACAAGCCCAATATGCCGGTGCAGATCATCTTTGCCGGCAAGGCCCACCCCGCCGACGAACCCGGCAAGCTGATCATTCAGGAGGTCTACCGGGCGGTGAAGAAAGCCGAGAACGGCGGCAGGCTGGTGTTCCTGGAAGATTACGATATGAACCTGGCCCGCTACATGGTGCAGGGCGTGGATGTATGGCTGAACACGCCGCGCCGTCCCAATGAAGCCTCTGGCACCTCCGGCCAAAAAGCCGCCCTCAACGGCGTGCTCAACTTCTCTGTGCTGGATGGCTGGTGGCGCGAAGGCTACAACGGGAACAACGGCTGGGCCATCGGCGACGAGTTAGAGTACGAAGATCATGCCGTGCAAGACGCCTCTGACGCCAAGAACCTGTACGACACGCTGGAAAACGAGATCGTGCCGCTCTATTACCGCGAGCGCTCTGCCGACGGCCTGCCCGGCGACTGGTTAGCCAAGATCAAGGAATCCATCTGCACGCTGGCGCCGCGCTTCAGCATGCGCCGCATGGTGAAAGAGTACGCCACGCGCATGTACATCCCACTCGCCGAGAACAGCGAAACCGACAAGCCTGCCTAGGGCTGCCTGCCATGGAACTGATCCTCACCTCCCAGGCTTTTCTCGGCGCGGCGCTCATCTTCCTGCTGCGCGTGGCCGATATGACGCTGGACACGATGCGCGTGCTGGTGGTGATGCGCGGGCGGAAGTTGGTGGCCTGGGTGCTGGGCTTTGCCCAGTCGGCCATCTTCGTGGTGGCGATCAGCTCGGTGTTGAGCAATCTCGACAACCTGCTCAACGTGATCGGCTATGCCGCCGGGTTTGCCACAGGCAACGTGATCGGCATGCTGATCGAAGAGCGCATGGCCATTGGGCATATTATGGTCAACATCGTCAGCCCGGGGCACGGCGTGGCCATCGCCGAACACCTGCGCGAGCAGGGCTACGCCGTGACGGAGATCCCCGCCCGCGGCAAAGATGGCATGGTCACCCTGTTGAATGCCAGCGTGCTGCGCAAGAACGTCGATTCCGTGCGCAAGCTGGTCAACGAGATCGATCCCGAGGCCTTCATCACCGCCGAAGATGTGCGCCCGGTGCGCCGCGGCTTCTGGCGGGCCTGAGAAATCGCAGAACCAGAATTGGGCGAGCGCNNGCGCTCGCCCAATTCTGGTTCTGCGGAAGAAAAAATTATGGTTGTTTACTCAGATACGGCAGGAACGACATGTAGAACTCCTGCCAGGCGATTTTCAAACGCCCTTCCATATAGTACGAATCATCCTCGTAGTAGGCCACATAGGCCCGGCCTTCGGGGTTGACGGCCACCGCAGCAAAATCCGCCTCCCATACGATATCCTGATACCCGTCATCCACCGTTTCGCACCACCAGTACATGAACAGGTAGCCCGGCGGCACATCGCCGCAGTTGCCGATGCCAAACGACTGCCCCATGCGCGAGGCCGGCCGCGCCACCTTCAGCGAAACGACAGAGTACTGCTCCTGGTTGTCATGCTGATAAGCAATGATCGGCGCGCCCTCGCTGTCCACCGAAAGCGATAGGCCTAACTGGGTAAACCCAGCGCCCACTTCATCCACGGCATAGCAGGTGAAGGCGGTGCTGGTACAGGTGCCGCCGCTGCCAACCATAATGGCATATTTAATATCGCCGTTGGTGCTGTCATAATAGGCGATCTGCATTTTATCGGCGTTACTGTCGGGGGCGTGCAGCGAGGCGAACATACCCACATCGCCGCTGCTATCGATCAACACGCAGTTCCAGCCGGTATTGGTGCAACTGCCGCCAAAGCCCTGGTACCAGGTATAGTACAGGTCACCATCCTGGTAAAAAGCAATGAACACGGTATCTTCGTAATTCACATCCAGCGAGATGTACTCGGCCGTAGGCCCGCCTGTGGCAGGGAAGGTAATGGGGTTATAACTGCGCGTATGGATCGTATCACACTGCCAGTTCGTATCATCGCCGCAGTTGCCCGCACTACTGCCCACGTAGTAAGCACGGCGCAGAGAATAGTAGCGGGTGAAGTTCATGCTGCCGTCAGGGTCGTCATAATACTGGTAGGCAATGACAATATCGCCATCCGAATCGAGTTTCAATGAACTGTATAACCCTGCGGTGTCACCCGTCTCTAAGGGGCTGTCCACAACCTGTGTCGACCAGGAGCAGGTGATGGGAAGTGACACGGAACAATAGTACTCTGCATATTTCAGGGTCCCGTCGGTGGCATTGTAATAAGAAACCCCCACCTGGTTGTAATCGATGCCATAAGTCCGGTCGACCCAACGCACGTCAATGGAGGTATGCTGTCCTGTGTCATCATTCGGAATCCAGCCTCCGCTGTCTACCGTCTCGCATTTCCAGGCATTGCTGGGACCGCAGTCGCCCGTGCCGGGGGTCACCGAGTGCGCCACGCGTAGACCCCCGTCACTGGCATCGTAGTAACTGACGTACACCACGCCGTTGTGTGGGGAAATCGCTATGTCAACATACTTGCCGTTGTATTCATCGGCTTCGCTGTCCAGCACGCCATACTGCCAGGGCAGGTTGCCTGCCACGGTCACGCCGTCAATGCTTGCGCCATCTTCGGGCGGAACCGACTGCGCCTGGGCAACACTAACTGCCACTGCCAGCCCCAGGCAAACCGCCAGCAGGATCACCCAATGAAACTTACGCATGGTAACCTCCTTTGTATGTGGAAAATCGTGATGGATTGATCGAATCGACACGCACAAACGGCACCGCACCGCTTGTACCTTTTTACTATACATCAAATTTCGGGGCATGTCTAGCACCTTATTTCGAAAAATGGATGTTTTTTCTGCCTTGACAGATCACCCGTTTTGCAGATAATAGAAGAAATCAATCGGCCCTGACAGAGGAAAGTAACCCGGCGGAAGCCGCCAGGGAGGCGGTGGGCAGAGACTGAAACCCCCGCCCGGCAGAAACCCGGCGAAGTTCCCTCTCGAGCCGTGCAGGTGAATGGAGCGCCCCCCGCGCCCCTACTAGCCGACACCGCAGTCCCAGCGTTAGCGGGGAAGCCAATCGCCTCCGGGCCGTTGGCGCAGAGCGGGCTGCACGCGCAGCCAACCTGGGTGGTACCGCGGGAATTTCCTCCCGTCCCTTGTGGGATGGGAGTTTTTGTTTCAAATATCCGCAATTTGGTATTTGCAAGCGGNNCCGCTTGCAAATACCAAATTGCGGAATAAAATTATTGGAGGTAGCTATGCTCAACCAATTGGACCAGATCGAACAAGCCGCCCGGGCCGCGCTGGATGCCGCCCAGGAGGAGGTCGCCCTGGAGCAGTGGCGCATCACCCACCTGGGGCGCAGCGCCCCGCTGATGCAGGTCTTCGACGCCATGGGAAAACTCTCCAAAGAGGAACGCCCTCTCATTGGCCGCCGCGCCAACGAGGTCAAGCGCGCCCTGGAAGCCGCCCTGGCGGAACGCTCTGAAGCCCTGGCCCAGGCTGCCCTGCGCCGCTCGCTCGATAACGAGCGCCTGGATGTGAGCCTGCCAGGCCGCCCGGCGCTGCGCGGCCGCCTGCACCCCGCCACGCAGACCCTGCGCCGCGTCTACGCCGTCTTTGCCGAGATGGGCTTCCAGATCTACCGCTCACGCGAGGTCGAGTCCGACGAGTACAACTTCGAGCTGCTCAACATCCCCGCCCACCACCCTGCCCGGGATATGTGGGACACCTTCCACACCACCCAGCCCGGCGTGCTGCTGCGCACCCACACCTCCCCCGGGCAGATCTACGTGATGCGCGAGATGGCCCCCCAGCCCATCCGCGTCATCCTGCCGGGCATGTGCTTCCGCTATGAGCAGGTCAGCGCCCGCAAAGAGACGCAGTTCAACCAGGTGGAAGGGCTGGCGGTGGGTCACCACATCACCTTTGGCGACCTCAAAGGCACGCTCAGCGACTTTGCCCGGCGCATGTTCGGTGAGAAGGTGCACACGCGCTTCCGCGCCTCACACTTCCCCTTCACCGAGCCTAGCGCCGAGATGGACGTGGAATGCTTCCTGTGCGGCGGGTCGGGCTGCGGTGTCTGCTCGGGCACCGGCTGGCTGGAGATCCTCGGCTGCGGCATGGTGCATCCCACCGTGCTGCGCAACGGCGGCTACGACCCCGAACATTTCACCGGCTTCGCCTTTGGCATGGGGCCAGAGCGCATCGCCATGCTGCGCTACGGCATCCAGGATATCCGCTATTTCTGGGCCAATGATCTGCGTTTCTTAGAGCAGTTCTGATATGGACCAGCCTCGTAGTAACGACTTCAGTCGTTACACATAGCGACTAAAGTCGCTACTACAAGGCAAGAGCATTTATTCTCAGAGGAGTTCTTTAATGAAAGTACCTATTTCCTGGCTGAAAGATTTCGTCACCATCACCCTCCCGGTGGATGAGCTGGCCCGCCGCCTGACCATGGCCGGGCTGGAAGTGGAGGAGATCCAATACGTGGGCCTGCCCATGCCCCAAAGAGCCTCCGGCGACCAATCACCGCACGATACCAAGATCAGCGGCCTGGCCTGGGAAGCCGATAAGATCGTGGTGGGGGCCGTGCTGGAAGTGATGCCGCACCCCAATGCCGACCGCCTGGTGCTCTGCCGCCTGGACGATGGCCTGCAGATCCACACCGTGCTCACCGGCGCGCCCAACCTGTTCCCCTTCAAGGGACAGGGGCCGCTGCCCGCGCCCATCAAAGTGGCCTATGCCCGCGAAGGCGCCCAGATCTACGACGGGCACCAGCCCGGGCAGGTGCTGGTGACGCTCAAACGCGCCAAGATCCGCGGCGTCGACTCGTACTCGATGGCCTGCTCGGAAAAGGAGCTGGGCATCTCTGAGGAGCACGAGGGCATCATCTTCCTGGATGCCGACGCCCCCACGGGCATGTCGCTGGTGGAATACATGGGCGACGCCGTGCTGAACATCGCCATCACCCCCAACATTGCCCGGGACGCCAATATGCTCGGCGTGGCACGCGAGGTGGCGGCCCTCACCGGCGCGCCGCTGCGCCTGCCGCCCGATTTCTACAACGTCAAGGCCGAGGGAGCGCCCATCGCAGGCCGGGCTGCCATCCAGATCCAGGATGCCCCGCTCAACCCGCGCTTCGTGCTCGGGCTGATCGAGGATATCCAGATCCAGCCCAGCCCCTACTGGATGCAGCGCCGCCTTAAGTTAAGTGGCATGCGCCCGATCAACAACATCGTCGACATCACCAACTATGTCATGCTGGAGGTCGGCGAGCCGCTGCACGCCTTCGATTACGATGTGCTCAAGCAGCGCGCTGGCGGCAAAGCCCCCACCATCCTCACCCGCACTGCCCAGCCCGGCGAGCGCCTGACCACGCTGGATGGCGTCGACCGGCCCCTGGATGATTTCACCGTGCTGGTGTGCGATACCGCCGGGGCGCTCTCCATCGCCGGGGTGATGGGCGGGGCCGAGTCCGAGGTTTTCGAGGCCCAGCCTGGGCAGGAGGCTGCCCGCAGCACCAGCACCCGCAGCATTCTGCTGGAAGGCGCGGCCTGGAACTTCATCAATATTCGCAAGACGGTGGCCTCACAGCGCCTGCAATCCGAGGCGGCCTACCGCTTCTCGCGCGGCGTGCATCCGGCTATGGCCGAGCGCGGCGTGCGCCGCGCCCTGGCGCTGATGCACGCGCTGGCGGGTGGCATGGTGGCGCAGGGCTTGATCGACGAATACCCCCTGCCCCCGGCTGATCCCATCGTGGAGCTCCAGGCGCACGATGTCAAGCGCCTGCTGGGCATCCGTCTGAGCACCGAGGAGATCGTCACCATCCTGCAGGCGCTGGAGTTCACCTGCCAGGTCAGCGGCGAGGAACCGCAGGCCATCATCCAGGCTGCCTGCCCCGATCACCGCCTGGATATCGGCGAGGGGCTGATCGGCAAGGCCGATCTGCTGGAGGAGATCGCCCGCATCTACGGCTACGACCGCATCCCCGAAACGCGCCTGGCGGATACGCTGCCCCCGCAGCGCAATAACCCCGCCCTGGAGGGCGAAGAGCGCCTGCGCGACCTGTTGGTGGAGGCCGGGATGCAAGAGATCGTCTCTTACCGCCTCACCTCGCCCGAGCGCGAGGCGCGCCGCCTGGCCCCTGGGCAGCCCGTTGACGATATGCCCTACGCCCGGCTGGCCAACCCCATCGCCAGTGACCGCAACGTGCTGCGCCACAGCCTGCTCTCCAGCGTGCTGGAAGCCGCCGAGCGCAACGCCCGCCTGCGCGAGCGCATTGCCCTGTTCGAGATCGGCCCGGTGTTCCTGGCGGGCGAAGAAGGCAGCCTGCCCGATGAGACCCCGCGCCTGGCAGTCCTGCTCACCGGCCCGCGCAGCCTGCCCGGCTGGCAGCCTGCCGATACCACACCCATGGATTTCTTCGACCTGAAGGGCATCCTGGCGGCGGCGCTGGAGGGCCTGCACGTGGCGGAGGTGCGCTATGAGCCGTACCAGCACCCCTCCTTCCATCCCGGCAAGTGCGCCCGCATCCTGTCTGGCGAGCAGCAGATCGGCGTGTTTGGCGAGCTGCACCCGCAGGTGCGCCAGCAGTACGACCTGCCCGCCGCGCCCGTGCTGGCAGCAGACGTGAACCTGGCGGCGCTGTTCGCCTGCGCCCACGAGCGCTACGAGGCTTCTCCGGTGCCGGCCTTCCCGCCGGTGCTGGAAGATTTGGCCGTGGTGGTGGATGAAGACCTGCCCGCCGAGCGCGTGGCCGAGGTGATCCGCGCCGCGGGCGGCAAGATCATCACCAGCGTGCGCCTGTTCGACATCTACCGCAGCGAGCAGATCGGCGCGGGCAAGAAGAGCCTGGCATACAACCTGGCCTACCAGGCTCCCGATAAGACCCTCTCCGATAAGGATGTGGCGGGCATGCGCACGCGCATCCTGCGCCGCCTGGAGCAGGAATTGGGCGCCAGGTTACGTGGCTAGGAATAAAACTAAAAAAACTTAGGAGAAAACGCTATGGATAAGAAAACCACTGGAATCATTGTCACCCTGGTAGCGGTACTGCTTTGCGGTTGCCCTGGGCTGTTCAGCCTGTTTGGGGGCGGCCTCATGGCAATCATATCCTTTATACCAGGCGCAGAGATTGACATTATGGGCAGCAGCGACCCCCAGTCGGCATTGACCACCGGCATCGGGGGCGTCTGCGTGGGCATCATCTTCATCGCCATTGCCGTGGTTGTGAGCGTGTTGATGCTGCGCAAAAAGCCTGCTGCAATGATCTCTGAGGCGCAGATTCCGCCTGCCGAATAAGAATGAAAAATGTCATCACCCAAGCCGATATTGCCGACGGCCTGAAGAGGCTGGGGCTAAGGCGCGGGGATGCCGTTGAGGTGCACTCTTCGCTGGGCAGCCTGGGCTACGTGGAGGGCGGCGCACCTGCCGTTATCCAGGCCCTGATCGATGTGGTCGGTGAAGAGGGCGCCATCGTCATGTCGGCTTACACCGTCACGCCCCCACTGCCCCTGACGGATGAGGAAAAGTCCCTGGGCCTCCTGGCGAAGGTGCGCTTCCTGGATGAGAATTCCGATGAACGCACAGGCATGGGTGTGATCGCCGATACATTCCGCCAATGGCCCGGCGCCTGCCTGGGAACGGGTCTCCATCGCGTGTGCGCCTGGGGGCGGGATGCTCACCTGCACAGCCAGGGGTATGGGTATTTACTCTCCATCGACGGCTGGGTGCTCCTGCTGGGGGTGGATATCAACCGCTGCTCCAGCATGCACCAGGCCGAAGGCAAAACGCCGCTGCCGCAAGAGATCGTGGAGTATTTCCGCGTGCCGCAGGCCATTCTGGATCAATACCCGGAAAGTGATTGGTATGTGCAATACAACGAGCCGGGCCAGCCTCTGCCGGACGATGCCTGGGGCAAGGTGATCGCCGAGGCCCAGCGCCGGGGGCTGGTGACGCAGGGCAACATCGGCCAGGCCGAATGCCTGTTCTTCAAGGCCAGGCCGGTGGTGGGCATCTACGAAGAATTCCTGCGCACCGACCCGTATAGCCTGTTCGGTGTCAGTCCCGAAAAATAGAATGATGCGGCGCTCTGCGCCGCATCATTCTATTTTTCGGTATTTTTGATCCCCTCAATGATCTCGGCAGCGAGATCATAGCGGCTGAACTGCGGCATCAGGTAGATGCCGCTGGCCCAACCGCGCATCTGCTCCACCAGCTCGATCGCCAGGCGCACACCCTCGCGGGCAGCCCCCTCCCCGGCATTCTGGATGCGGGCGCGCATCCCCTCCGGGATGGTCACCCCCGGCACTTCGTTGTGCAGGAAGGCCACGTGCCGCGGGCTGAACAGCGGCAAGACGCCCACCAACACCGGGATGCCCAGCGGCCCGTGCATCTCCTCGTAACGGGTCAGCAGGCGCCGGGCGGGTTCCGGCTCGTACACCGGCTGGGTGAGCACAAAATCGGCTCCGGCCTTGATCTTGCGGCGCAGGTTCTTGATCTCGGCCTCTTCATCCTGGGGGGCCAGGTTCAGCGCACAGCCCACAAAGAAGGCGGTCGGCTGGCCAATATCCGTCCCGGCGTGGTCCACCCCAGCATTGAAATTCTGCTTGATCAGCTTGATCAGCCCCGAAGGCACCAGGTCGTAATCATCCATCGCATCGGGATAATCGCCGATGGCGGTGGGATCGCCCATCACCACGAACACGTTGCGGATGCCCAGGGCATGCGCTGCCAGCAGGTCGCCCTGCACGCGCAGCAGGTTGCGCCCGCGCGTGGGGAAGTGCAGCACCGTCTCCACACCCACGGTGCGCTGCACCAGCTCGCACACCGCCCAGGGGCTCATGCGCATGCGCGCCATGGGGCTGTCGGCCACGTTGATCACATCCGCGCCGGCCTCCGCCAGCAGGCTGGCTCCCGCCAGCAGCTTGAAGGTCGAAAGGCCGCGCGGCGGGTCCATCTCCACCGAGACGACAAACTTGCCTTCCTTAAACCGCTGCGCCATGAGCGAGAGGCGGTCGGGCGAGGTCATGCGCTCGCTGCTCTCCACCGGCATGCTCAGTTCGCCCGCCGAGGGACCGCAGCCCGCCGGTTGGCGCTCCAGGGCGGCGCGCATGGCGGCAATGTGCCCCGGCGTGGTGCCACAGCAGCCGCCGATCAGGCTGGCCCCGGCCTCGCAAAAGGCCAGGGCATATTCGCCGAAGTAATCCGGGTTAGCGGGATACATGATGCGCCCGCCCACCTGCTCAGGCCAACCGGCATTGGGCATCACCGAGAAGCGCGCATCGGGGACGACAGCGCGCATCTGGCGTAAGATGCGCCAGATCTGCGCCGGGCCGCCCGAGCAGTTGATCCCGATCAGATCGGCGCCGCTCGCGTGCAGGCTCTGCGCCACATGCGCCGGGGAATCGCCCAGCAGGGTGCGGTCATCCCGCGTGAAGGTCACCGAGGCCACCACGGGCAGGTCGCAGGTCTGGCGGGCGGCGGTCACGGCCTCGCGCACCTCGTACAGGTCGCTGAAAGTTTCGATGATCAGCAGGTCAGCCCCGGCCTCCGCCAGCGCAGCGATCTGCTCAGTAAAGGCCTGGCGCGCCTGCTCCGGCTGCACCCGCCCAAAGGGCGCCAGGCGCACGCCCAGCGGGCCCACATCCCCAGCGATAAGCACCTCTCTGAAGGAGGCCAGCGCCACCCGCCGCACCAGTTCCACCCCGGCGCGGTTGATCTCTGCCACCTGGCCTTCCAGCCCATGCGCCGCCAGCTTGTAGCGGTTGGCGCCAAAAGTGTTGGTCTGGATGATCTGTGAGCCCGCCTCGATGTAGGCGCGGTGCACCTCGCCCACCACGGCCGGGCTGCTCAGGTTGAGGGCGTCGAAGCAGGCATCAAAGCCCAGGCCGCGGGCGTTGAGCAGCGTGCCCATAGCGCCATCCGAGAGCAGCGGCACAGGCGAAGTCTCAATCAACTGCATGAATTTATTTGCTGATAAGGATTCCATCTTCATACCTCATTTGCGTCAGGATGCCCCATTCCTGCCATTCGCGCAACACCTCTTTCTGCCGGTTCGCCAGATCGTCGGGCGGGCCAATCCGCACCGCTGAAATCGGCGAGCCAGGGCTGATCGGGCGCAGCGGGCGCTCTGCAATCTTGAACGGCCACCGGATCTGGCGCGTATAGGCACGGCCATCCGGCGCGACCAGCGCCCAACCCGAAAAGAAATGGGCGCTGCGCTGCTCGGCTGGAACGCCCTGCAGGCGCTGGAGCAGGTAATCCAACCAGGTTTGGTCATCCACATGATCGGGGAAAAGGCCGCCCCAGCGGCGCGTTTGCAGCCCCGGCTCGCCGTTCAGGGCATCGATAGACAACCCAGCATCATCGCCAAAGGTCCAGGGATGCTGGGGCGAATGCACCCGGCGCGCCTTGGCGAGCGCATTTTCCAGGGCGGTGGCGCCGTTCTCCGGCAAGGGCAGCTCTATGGCGGGCTGCCCTTGCAGAGCCTCCACCGCAAAGCCATAGGCGGCAAAGGCGGGCTGGAAAAGCTGCGCTTTCCAGGGGTTGTGCGTAGCGAACAGGATGGTGGGCAAGCTGATCTCTTATTTACTCAGCTGCTCTACCCGGCTGCCGCCAATGTTGAAATACTTGGCCTCCGGGTGGTGCAGGATGATCGCCGCGGTGGACTGCTCAGGCACCAGTTGGAAGGCGGAGGTCAGGCTCATGCCCAGCTCTTTCTCGGCGGGCAGCAGATCGAAGACGATGCGGTGGTGCGCCAGGTCGGGGATGGCCGGGTAGCCCCACGAATAGCGCTTGCCCTGGCCTTCGGGCAGGCCCAGCTCGCGGCAGATGTGCCGGTGCAGGTACTCGGCGGCGGCCTCCGCCGTCTGCACCGCCAGGCCGTGGGTGTAATATGCTTCGGTGTAGTCGGCGCCATCGTGCAGGCGGTCGAAGTTCTCCGTGGCCTGCTGGCCCACGGTAACCACCTGCAAGGCTACCACATCCATCACGCCCGAAGCCAGCGGGGCAAAGTAATCTGCCAGGCACAGGTACTCGCCGTCGCCCTGGCGCGGGAAGGGCAGGCGGGCGATCTCAGCAGGCTTGGCGCCGCCCTGCGGGTCGAACAGCACCAGGTCATCGCCATCGGCCTGGCACTGCCAGTAACCGTAAACCGCCTGCGGCTTGAGCCAGCCGCTGCGCAGCGCTTCGCGCTGCATCTTCTCCAGGCGGGCTTCGAAATCGGCCTGCAAGCGTTCCCATTCCTCGCCGCGGGCATTCTTGGCGCCCCAGGAGAGGCGGAAGAGCTCATTTTTGGAAAGATGCTGGAAAATGATCTCCAGCGGCATCGAGCGCACCACGCGCGGGCCATAGGCCTGCCCGGCGGGCAGGGCAGAGAGCGGCTTGGCCGTCACCGCCGAGCGCTGCCCGGCGGCAGAGGGCCTTTCGGGCAGGGTGCGGCCCATCTCCACATCTGCTTCGCTGTGCAGGCGCTCCAGCAGCGCCGGGCGCGCCTGCGGGTTCGCCAGGGCATCCATCACCGACAGGCCCTCGAAGGCGTCTTTGCAGTAGAACACACCCGGCTCGTACAGGCTGCCATCCTCGGCGTAGAGGATGCGGTAGCCGAAGCGGCGGTTGATCGCCGCACCGCCCACCAGCAATGGAAAATGGAGCCCGCGCCGCTGCATCTCATTCACAATCAGCGGCATCTGCTTGGAGGTATTGACCAGCAGGGCGCTCAGGCCAATCGCATCGGCCTTGACTTCCACCGCCTTGGCGATGATCGTCTCGGCGGGCACCTGCTTGCCCAGGTCCACCACGGTGTAGCCGTTGTTGGCCAGGATGGTCTTGACCAGGTTCTTGCCGATATCGTGCACGTCGCCGTAGACGGTCGCCACCACCACGGTGCCTTTGGTGGTGCCTTCTTGGCGCTCCAGATACTGCTCCAGGTGCGAGACGGCTTTCTTCATCACCTCAGCCGATTGCAGCACAAAGGGCAGGATCAGCTCGCCCGCGCCGAAGCGGTCGCCCACCTCTTTCATGGCGGGCAGCAGCACGTGGTTCAGCGTATGGACGGCGGTTGCGCCGCGAGTGCCCTCGGCGGCCCCGGCGATGATCTCGTCAATATCGGCTTCCACACCGTCCTTGTGGCGGTGCAGAATGCGCCAGTGCAGGCGCTCAGCGGGCGTCATCCCGGCGGTGGGGTCAGCGGGGGCATCCTGAGTCGAGGCCTGGGCCGCGGTGGAGGCAAAATACTCGATGAAGCGCTGCAAGGCATCCGGGCGGCGGTTGAAGATCAGGTCTTCGGTCAGTTCGCGCTGCTCGGCAGGGATCTCGGCGTAGGGGGTGTTCTGCGCCGGGTTGACGATGGCCATATCCAGCCCGGCCTGCACGGCGTGATAAAGCATGATAGCGTTGAGCACGGGGCGGGCGCTGGCGTCCAGGCCAAAGGATGCGTTGCTCACCCCCAGCGAGGTCAGCACGCCGGGCATTTCCTTCTTGATCAGGCGAATGCCCTCGATGGTCTCCACCGCCGAGTTGGCAAAGTCCGGGTCGCCGGTCGCCAGGGTGAAGGTCAGCGTATCGAAGATCAATGCCGCCGGGCGCAGGCCGTGCTCGTTGACGGCGATATCGTAAATGCGGCGGGCAATCTCCAGCTTGCGCTCGCGCGTCTTGGCCATGCCCACCTCGTCGATTGTCAGGCACAGCACGGCGGCATTATGCTTTTTGGCCAGCGCAAAGACGCGGTCTGCCTTGGCCCGCCCGGCCTCCAAATGGGTGGAGTTGATCAGGCAGCGCCCGGGGGCGGTCTTCAGGGCAATTTCCATCACGTCCGGCTCGGTGGTGTCGATCACCAGGGGTACATCCACGCCCCCCGCCAGCTTCTTGACCACGCGGCGCATCAATTCGCCCTCATCCGGGCGCTCGGTGACTGCCACAGAGATATCCAGGGCGTGCGCGCCGCCTTCCACCTGCTCGCGGCCCAGCTCCAGGATAGTATCGTAATCCTCAGAGAGCAGGATGCGCTTGAACTTGCGGCTGCCCTGGGCATTGCAGCGCTCGCCGATGAGGAAAGGCGGCGGCTCTTGCTGCATGGGCATGGCGCGGATGGCTGAAGCCAGCCGGGGGGCGTCCTTCTCCGGCCGCGCCGGGTGCGCCCGGCCTCCCAGCACTTCCACCAGCCGCTTCAGGTGGGCAGGGGTGGTGCCGCAGCAGCCCCCCACCACGCTGATATGATTCTTCTCCACAAACTGCGCCAGCGCCTGGGCAAACGGCTCCGGCTCCAGCGGGTACACTGCTTCGCCGTCCACGTTGAGCGGCAGCCCGGCGTTGGGGATGCACGAGACCGGCAGGGTGGCGTGCTCGCCGAGGTATTCGATCGGCTCGCGCATGTGCTCGGGGCCGGTGGAGCAGTTCAGCCCGATCACGTCGATGTCCAGCCCTTCCAAAATCGCCAGCGCCGCGCTGATATCCGTGCCCAGCAGCATGCGCCCGGTGGTGTCCAGCGTCACCTGCGCCTGGATGGGCAGGGTGATGCCGGTCTCGGCGAAAGCCTGCTCGATGCCGGCAATGGCGGCGCGCACTTCCAGGATATCCTGTGAGGTCTCGATCAGCAGCAGGTCGGCCCAGCCCTGGATCAGGCCCAGCGCCTGCTCGTAGAACAGGGCTTGCAGATCGTCAAAGGTGACGTTGGAGAGCTCCGGGTCATCGGCGGAGGGCAGCTTGCCCGATGGGCCGATCGAGCCTGCCACAAAACGCGGCTGTTCGGGGGTGCTGTACTCGTCTGCCAGCCGCCGCGCCAGCGCCGCTGCCGCCCGGTTGATCTCGTTCACCCGCTCCGCCAGCCCATACTCGCCCAGCGTCAGCCGGTTGGAGCGGAAGGAATCCGTCTCGATCACATCCACGCCCACCTCTAAGAAGGAACGGTGCACCTTCTCGACCGCCTGCGGGTAAGAAATGACCAGGAAATCGTTGCAGCCTTCGTGCGCCTGCCCGCCAAAATGCTCGGCGGTCAGTTTCTGGTTTTGCAGGCTGGTGCCCATGGCCCCATCAAAGATCATCACGCGCTCCTGCAGAGCGTCTAAATAACGGCGGTTGGTGTAAGATCGAGTCATTGGAATTTCCTCTCTTAACGTAGGGATTTGGGGCGATGAACGCGGCAATTAAGTTCGTATTATACCCCAGGCCGAATAACCTAACCCCCTGCATTGGCGTAGCCCATGCACCCCCGCCCCTCGACTTCAGAGATGAAAATTAACCGAAAAAACAGTGTGATGCGGCGTATCAAATTCGAAAATTTTCTTGCAATTGCATACGCAGATCGGCCAGATCTGCGTATGCGATCACCCGGCTGGCACAGCCCCGCGCCGAGCTGGATACCACCTGCCCGGCGGGGTGCAGCAGCCAGATGGGAACATCCCAGGCATAGGCCATGCCCACCTCGATCAGCCCGCCGCGCAGTTCCGGGTGATAGGCCGCCAGCAGCAGGCCGCTCTTGAGCATCGCCCGGCGCACAAAGGGCATGAACTCAGCCGGGGAGGCCAGACCCGCCCGCAGGATCTCCTGCCAGGCCACAAAAGGCGTGTGCCCGGCAAGCCGCACCTGCTCTGCCAGCAGGGCGCTGATCTGCTCGCGGGCGGGGTCGCCGCGCGGCACTTTGAGGGCAATAAAGACTCTCATCCCACCCACTGCACTGCGCCCGTCTCGGCTGCCTCGTAGCCCCCCAGACCATTGAGCAGTTCTTTGGCTGCCGGGCTTGCCAGCCAGGCCGCCAGCGCTTGCACGGAGGGCTGCTGCCAGCCCGCCTGCGGGATGGCCAGATCATAGCGCTCGCGGGTCAGGGCGGCAAAGCCCAGCCCGTAAGCGCGGGCGGCGCTCTCCAACCCCAGGCCCACGTCCGCCTGCCCCTCGGCGACGAGGCGCGCCACCGCCGAATGGGTCATCACTTCCTCATCAAATCCGTGAATACTGCGCCCATCCATGCCCAGGTGCCGCAGCGCCGCATCCAGCCAGACGCGCGTGCCCGAGCCTGCCTGCCGGTTGACAAAGCGCAGCCCCAGGCGGGTCAGGTCAGCCAGGCTGCCGATCGCAGCCGGGTTGCCCGCGGCGAAGATCAGCCCCAGCCGCCGGTGGCCCAGCGTCAGCAGCGCCAGGCGCTGCCCCGGCAGCAGGCGCCGCACAAAAGGCCGGTTGTAGGTATCGCTTTCCTCGTCCCACAGGTGACACCCCGCCAGATCGGCCTGGCCTTGCGCCAGGGCGATCAGCCCGCCCAGGCTGCCCACAAACGACAGGCTGAGCGTGGTCCCCGCGGCGATCTCGCCGAAATGCCCTGCCAGCCAGGCCACGGCCGGGTCGTGGCTGCCCACAAAGCGCAGCTCACCCGCGGCCGCCGGGGAGGCGCCCTGCTGCGTGGTGCGCCAGCGCTCCAACGCCACGCGCACGGCATCTTCCACATCAGATGGGGTGTAGCCCGCGGTGAGCACTTCCAACAAGAATCCCTCCGCCCGGTGCACCAGGGAGGCCCGGCGCAGGGGCGTCTCCGGGGCGGTCGCAACCCCCTCCAGCACGCGCGTGCCCTGCCCGGCGCGGCTGACCACCAATCCCTGCCGGGCCAGCTCGCGATAGGCGTGCTGAACCGTGCCCAGCGTGCAGCCCCAACGGGCAGTCATCTCACGCACGGGCGGCAGGCGGTCGCCCCCTTTCAGCACCCCTTTCAGGATCTGCTGGCGCACCGCCTCAGCGATCTGACGATAAAGATATTCGTCCTCCATTGGCATGTATTTTAGCATATTCAGCCGTACCGTGCTTGACAGGGGCACTTTTTGCAGATAATATTCAGCCCACACCACTTGTATCCCTACAAGTATACACTTTAGTTATCTAAACGGAGGTTGTTATGTCGAAACGTATCCTATGGCTCGTCCTGGCGCTGGTGATGGTCTTCGCCACCGCCTGCGAACCCACCGCCACCCTGGCCCCCACGGCAGAGCCCACCCAGCCCCCTGCCCCCACCAACACCGCCGTGCCGCCCACCGCCACGCCGGAACCGGCCCTGCCCGTGTTGACCCTGGTGGCTGTGGATGGTACTACGATGGAATTCAGCATGGAAGAACTGCAAGCCCTGCCCGTCACCGAAGGCTACGGCGGCATCAAGAGCAGCACCGGCCGCATCACCCCCCCATCCCTTTTCCGGGGCGTCGCCCTTAAAGACCTGATCGCTGCCTGGGGCGTCATGGATGCCACCATGGGCGTCAGCGTGGTTGCCGAAGATGGCTACGCCATCACCTACTCCTTCGACCAGATCACCAACGGCACCTTCATCGCCTATGATCCCGCCACCGGCGACGAGCTGCAATCAGCCCCCGCCCTGACCGCCATCATTGCCTACGAGCGCGAAGGCCAGCCGCTGGATGCCAGGGAAGACGGTACGCTGCGCCTGGCCATCGTCAGCACCGAACCAACCCAGGTTATCGACGGACACTGGGCTGTCAAGTGGGCTTCATCCGTTGAGCTCAAAGATGTGGGCGAAAACTGGATGCTGCACCTGGAAGGCGCCCTGATCGTAGATGTGGACCGCGCCACTTTTGAATCGGGCGCTTCGCCCAACTGCCACATGGGCACCTGGACCGACGATAAGGCCCAGGAATGGGTTGGCATCCCGCTGTGGAACCTGGTCGGCTTTGTGGACGACGAGATCAAGCACGACGGCCCCGCCTATAACGACGCCCTGGCAGAAGCTGGTTACACCATCGACGTGGTCGCCGCAGATGGCTACACCGTCAGCCTAGACAGCACCCGCGTCAACCGCAACGATAACATCATCGTGGCCCTCACCGTCAACGGCAACCCCCTGCCCGATGACTATTACCCCCTGCGCCTGGTGGGCAGCGATCTGGAAAAGAGCGAGATGGTCGGCATGATCGCATCCATCATCGTGCATGTTCCGGGCGCGGCTGAAGGCGGCGAGCCTGAGGACGCCCTTGAGCCTGAACTGGTCATCGTTGGCAATGTGAACCAGCCGTTGGAATTCATGGAAAACAACCTGCGCGAGCTGGAAGTGGTGGAAGTGAGCGCCACGCATCCCAGCAAGGGCACCACTGACACCTACGAAGGCGTGCTCTTCAGCACCCTGCTAGAGCTGGCGGGCCTGAAAGAAGGCACCACCAGCATCAACCTGGTCGCCTCCGATGGCTACGCCATGGAAATTCCCCTGGCAGACCTGCAAGCCTGCACCGACTGCCTGTTGGCCTTCACCGACACCCCCGGCTCCTTCCGCAGCATCATGCCCACGCTGGATGGCAGCACCTGGGTGAAGGAGATCACCCGGATCGAGGTTCTGCCGCTTCCGGAGCCCGACCTGTCGGTTACCGGTATGGTGAACCAGCCTCTGGCGCTGACTGAAACCGATCTGCGCACCATGGACGTGGTGGAGATTTCCGCCATCCACCCCAAGAAGGGCACCACCGACACCTACGAGGGCGTGCTCGTGAGCACCCTGCTGACGCTGGCCGGTGTGCAAGATGGCGCCACCACGCTGGTGCTGACTGCGGGCGACGGCTACGCAGTAGAAATCGCCCTGGCTGAGGTTCTGGCCCGCGCCGATTGCATCGTGGCCTTCACCGATACGCCCGGCGAATATTACCTGGTGATGCCCGGCATGGAGAGCAGTTTCTGGGTTAAGAATTTCGTCTCCATCGAAGTCAAGTAATCTCAAACGGGGCAGGCGCGGGCCGCGCCTGCCCCTTCTCTTCTCATGAAAAAAAGCCTTCTTTTATTGGGTTGTTTGTTACTGCTCGTCCAGGCGGGCTGCCAAACGGCCGCGCCAGCCGAGACGCAGCCCGCCACCCCGGCGGTCACCCCCAGCGCATCCCCCACTGCCGAAAGCGTGCCGCTGCGCGTCTTTTGCGCGGGCAGCCTGATTCTCCCCTTCGATGACCTGGAAAAAGCCTTCGAAAGCCGCTACCCCCATATTGACGTACTGAACGAGTGCCACGGCTCCATCCAGGTGATCCGCCACGTCACCGAGCTGCACGAATCCATTGACGTGGTGGCCACCGCCGATGACGCCCTGATCCCCATGTTGATGTACACCGCCGAGGATCCCGACAGCGGCCTGCCGTATGCATCCTGGCACATCCAATTTGCCAGCAACCACCTGGCGCTGGCCTACTCGCCGCTCAGTCAGTACGCTGATGAGATCAACGCGGAGAACTGGTATGAGGTGCTCACCCGCCCGGGTGTGCGCGTGGGCATTGCCGACCCACGCTTCGACGCCTCTGGCTACCGCGCCATGATGGTCTTTTTTCTGGCCCAGGCCGAGTACGGTCAGCCGCGCCTGTTCAGTCAGATGTTCCAGGGCCAGTTCAGTTACCCGGTGGCCCTCTTCCAGGACGACGACATGGCCTACATCACCATTCCGGAGATCCTGGAGACCAAACCCGGTGCCCGCGTGGTCATCCGCGGCGCCAGCATCCAGCTCATCGCCCTGATCCAATCCGGCGACCTGGATTACGCCTTCGAGTACGAGTCGGTCATCCAGCAGCACAACCTGCAAATGGTTTCCTTCCCCGGCGCGCTAAACCTGGGTGAAGCCGCCTACGCCGAGCAGTACCGCGGCGTGCAGGTAGAGCTGGATTTCCAGCGTTTTGCCACCGTGGAGCCAATCTTCCGCGGCGAGCGCATCGCCTACGGCATCACCATCCCCAGCAACGCCCCCCACCCCGCAGAGGCGGCCCTGTTCATCGCCTTCCTGCTCGGCCCAGATGGGCAGGCCATCATGGAAGCCAATATGCAGCCAATGTTCGTCCCGGCCCTGGCTGACCATCCAGAACTGCTGCCGCCCGCCCTGCAAGCCATCACCGATCCCCTCGAAACGCCTTGAAACGGAAATACACCCTTTTCAACCTGGTTTTTGGCGCAGCCGGGGCGACCCTGGTGCTGTTCGTGGTCTTGCCGCTGGCGACCACGGTGCTTTCTACCCCCGCGGCCAACCTGCTGGATGCGCTGACCGACGCGGAGGTGCTCAACTCCATCGGCCTGACCTTCCTGGCGGGGGCGCTAGCTACTGGCCTGGGCATGCTCAGCGGCGTGCCGCTGGCGTACCTGCTGGCCCGGCGGCGTTTCTGGGGCCGCCAACTGGTGGAGGGCATCATCACCCTGCCGGTGGTCATCCCGCACACTGCGGCGGGCATTGCCCTGCTGATGGTCTTTGGGCGGCATGGCATGTTGGGCAAGCTCTTTCTGCCCCTGGGCATCACTTTCACCGAAAGCCTGGCGGGCATCGTGGTGGCCATGCTCTTTGTCAGCCTGCCCTTCCTGGTCAACATGAGCCGCGATTCTTTTGCGCTGATCGACGAGGAGTTCGAGCGCGTGGCCCTCACCGATGGGGCCGGACCCTGGCAGGCGTTCTGGCACGTTGCCCTACCCCAGGCCTGGCGCGGCATCTTGGGCGGCGCGGTGATGATGTGGGCGCGCGGCATCAGCGAGTTTGGTGCGGTAGTCATCCTAGCCTACCATCCTAAGATCGTGCCCGTGCTGGTCTACGAGCGCTTCGCCGGGTTCGGTCTGGATGCTGCCCGCCCGGTGGCGGTGATCCTGATCGTGGCGGCGCTGCTGGCCTTCGGCCTGCTGCGCCTGGCCCTGCGCCCCCAGGCGCAGGAGGATTAAAAAATGAACTTGACATTCGCCCATTGCCAGTTAGAATCGAATAGAGAGGAGATTCACTATGAAAATCAGCGCGCGCAACTTACTGAAAGGCAAGATCATCAAGATCACCAAGGGCGCGGTCAACGCCGAAGTGACCATCGAGCTGCCCGGTGGAGCGCAGATCGTCTCGATCATCACCAATGCCTCCGTGGAGAACCTGCACCTGGCCGAAGGCAAAGATGCCTACGCCGTGGTCAAAGCCTCCAACGTGATGATCGCCGTCGACTAAATCCCATTCATTTTCTGCAAGATCACAAGCCCCTGGCTGTGCAACCGCCCTGTTCGTTATGGCTGGCTGCCCGGCAGGGGCTTTGTGTTTTGTACCAAAACTAAAAAAGGAGAAGAAAAATGTTCGGAAATAAAAACCTGTTCAAGATCTTTGCTCTGGTGGCTTTGCTGGCAGTTTTGCTGGCGGGCTGCAAGCCTGCCCCCAAAAACCCCAACATCATCCTGGCCACTACCACCAGCACCCAGGACTCGGGCCTGCTGGATGTGCTCATCCCGATCTTCGAAGAAGATACCGGCTATGTGGTACAGACGGTGGCCGTCGGCACCGGCGAGGCGCTCAAGATGGGCGAGCAAGGCAATGCCGATGTGCTGTTGGTGCATGCCCCCGCCTCCGAAGTGACCTTCATGGACAACGGCTTCGGCTCCGAGCGCTACCTGGTGATGCACAACGACTTCATCATCGTCGGCCCCCCGGCTGACCCCGCCGGTATCCGCGGCGCTGCCACCGCCGCCGAGGCCCTGGGCAAGATCGCCACCGCTGGCGCCATCTTCATCTCGCGCGGCGACGACTCCGGCACGCACAAGGCCGAGCTCAAGCTGTGGAAAACCGCTGGCGTTGCCCACGAAGGCGAGTGGTACCAGGAGAGCGGCCAGGGCATGGGCGCTACGCTGACCATTGCCTCTGAAAAGGGCGCCTACACCCTCACCGACCGCGCCACCTACCTGGCCAACAAAGCCAACTATGCGCTGGAGATCCTGGTGGAAGGCGATACCGTCCTGCTGAACGTCTACCATGTCATCGTGGTCAACCCCGAGAAGTGGCCTGAGATCAACCTGGCAGGGGCGCAGGCCTTTGCCCAGTTCATGATCGACGCCGATACCCAGGCGAAGATTGGCGAGTTTGGCGTGGATAAGTACGGCCAGCCGCTCTTCTACCCTGATGCCGACAAGACCGACGCCGATTTGGGCCTGCCCTAAATCGGCATCGGGCCAAAGGCCCTGCCCCCATCCCCCGTGTTGGCTTCGCCAACGCCCCCCCCTTCCCGCTGGGAAGGGAGATTTAGCCAAAATGGATGTGCGGCGTGGCGAAGCCACGCCGCACATCCATTTTGGCTGTTTTCCCCGCCCCCTGAGTGGCGGGGGGTGGGGTGAGAGGAATCGGGTAAAATACTCCGACAGGAGAAAACACCATGCAAACCATCTGGGACGGAATCGTCCAGGCTATCCAACTGCTGCTCCAGGGCAACCCGGAGATGCTGCAGATCACCCTGCTCTCGCTGGGCGTGTCCGGGCTGGCAACCGCCGTCAGCCTGCTCTTCGGCCTGCCGCTGGGCACCTGGCTAGCGCTGGGACGCTTCCCCGGACGGCAGTTCGTGCTCAGCCTGGTGAACACCGGCATGGCCCTGCCGCCGGTGGTGGTGGGCCTGTGGGTATCCATCTTCCTGTGGCGCAGCGGCCCACTGGGTGACCTGCGCCTGATCTACACCCCCACCGCCATCGTCATCGCCCAGGTGGTCATCGCCGCGCCGGTCGTCACCGGGCTGACCGTCTCGGCGCTGCAGCAATTGGATCCGCGCCTGCGCCTGCAGCTGCTGGGATTAGGCGCCTCCCGCTGGCAGATGACCGCGGCGCTGTGGCGCGAGGCGCGCCTGCCTCTGTTGGCCGCGCTGATGGCAGGCTTCGGCAGCGTCATCTCGGAGGTGGGCGCTTCCATGATGGTGGGCGGCAACATCCGCCACCACACGCGCGTGCTCACCACCGCCATCGTGCTGGAGACCAACAAGGGCAATTTTGGGCTGGCCATTGCCCTGGGACTGCTGCTCTTGCTGATCGCCTACCTGGTCAACATGTTCCTGACCTGGGTGCAGCAGAAGAACCGCCCGCAAAGGGGGCAGTAAATGGCAAACCTGTTAGAGATCCGTAATTTGACCGCGCGCCGCGGCGAGACCGTGGTTTTACAGGCCGACTGCCTGGACGTGCCGGAGGGCGAGGTATTGGCCATCATTGGCCCCAACGGAGCGGGGAAGAGCACCCTGCTGCTGGCGCTGGCGCGCCTGCTCAAGCCCAGCAGCGGCGAGATCAACTTCCGCGGCCAGCCCATGCAGGCCATCCGCGACCTGGACTACCGCCGCCGCATTGGCCTGGTGCTGCAAGACCCGCTCCTGCTGGACACCTCCGTCTACGAGAATGTAGCCGCCGGGCTGAAGTTCCGCCGCCTGCCCCGCACCGAGATCGAGCCGCGCGTGGCCCACTGGCTGGCGCAGATGGGCGTGCCGCACCTGAAGAACCGCCCCGCCCGCCAGCTTTCGGGCGGCGAGGCGCAGCGCGTCAGCCTGGCGCGCGCCTTTGCCCTGCAGCCAGACCTGCTGCTGCTGGATGAGCCTTTCAGCGCCCTCGACGCCCCCACCCGCCAGGGCCTGCGCCAGGATCTGCGCCAGGTGCTGGCTGCCACCGCCCTGACATCCATCTTCATCACCCACGACCTGGACGAGGCTCTGCTGCTGGGCGACCAGGTGGCGGTGCTGCTGGGCGGGCGGCTGCGCCAGGTGGGGCCGCCGGAGGAGGTATTTGCCTCACCCGCAGACGCGGATGTGGCGGCCTTTGTAGGTGTAGAGACCATCGTCCCCGGGCAGGTGGTCAACAGCCAGGATGGACAGGTGATCGTGGAGGCCGCCGGCCTGCACCTGGAGGCCGTGGGCGACCTGCCCCCTGGCCGACCGGTGCTGTTCTGCCTGCGCCCCGAAGATATCACCCTGTGGCCGGCGCAGGCCGCCCCTGCTTCCAGCGCCCGCAACCGCATCGCCGGGCGCATCCTGCGCCTGGCCCCGCAAGGCCCGCTGGCGCGTGTCACGCTGGACTGCGGCTTTCCGCTGGTGGCGCTGATCACACGCGCCTCCGCAGAGGAGATGGCCCTGGCCGAGGGCCAGGCGGTGATGGCCTCCTTCAAGGCCACCGCTGCCCATTTGATCCCACGTTAATCCTACCGAAATAGAAACATGATTCACCCCAGATTTAATCTTTCTGGGGCGAATCATGATATCCCGGCTTCTTCTCCCATCCCCCCGGCGTTGGCTGCGCCAACGCCCCCCCTTCCCGCTGGGAAGGGGGGATTTTGTCGAAATTGGGGCCTATGCGGGCG
>DIXA01000009.1 GCA_002428565.1 Anaerolineales bacterium UBA6092
CCCCAATCTGTGATTTACTGAATTTCGGGAAAGCCCCCGCCCACAGGCGGGCGGAATGAAATTATGGTAAGATGGTTTCATCATGCAACCAAAACCTTCTGACCGGTTGGTGACGATCTATACCGACGGCGGCTGTGACCCGAACCCCGGCCCCGGCGGCTACGGTGTGGTGCTGCTGTATGGCGCCCACCGCAAGGAACTCTGCGGTGGGTTTCGCCTCACCACCAACAACCGCATGGAGATCCTGGCGGCTATCCAGGGGTTGGCGGCGCTCAAGCAGCCCTGCCGGGTGCAGCTGTACAGCGATTCGGAATACCTGGTGAAAGCCATGACCCTGGGTTGGGTGCAGCGCTGGAAGGCGCGCGGCTGGCGGCGCAGCGGACGTGAAAAGGCGAAAAATGTCGATCTCTGGGAGCGCCTGCTGCCCCTCTGCGCCCAACACGAAGTGACGTTCCACTGGCTGCGCGGCCATGCCGGGCACCCAGAGAACGAGCGCTGCGACCAGCTGGCTGCCAGCGGCCGTTCTCCGGCGGGCCTGCCCAAAGATGAGGGCTATGAGGCTGGGGGAGGGTGAATTTTGCCTTTGGTGTGGAGATTCCGAAAAAACAGTATGATGCGGCGTTTTTTGCCGCATCATACTGTTTTTTCGGTTAATTTTTACAACTAAATTCCAAATGCGTTTTCGTTGGAGGCCAGGAAGCTTTCCTGGGGGGTGGAGCGTGCCAGCAGGGCCTGGATCAGGGCGCTGTCGAGGGAGAGCAGCCTGCCGGCCTGACGGGCGGCGGTGGACTCTTTGGTGGGCAGGCGGTCTTCGAGGGTGGAGAGCAGGTTGGCGACGCGCTCGCGGGTATCGGCCTCGCTGGCAGGGTGAGCCAGGATCATGGTGCAAAGGCCAATCGCCTGGGTGAGGTGGTTGATCCTGGCATAATAAAGGGCAAAACCGTGCAGCACGTGCAGTTGGAGGGACAGGCTCTGCGTTTCTGTGGCGTCGTGCAAAGCCTTGCAATACATCCCATAGGCCTGGGTGATTTGTCCCGCATCCAGGTAGGCTCCGGCCAGGTCATACCCGGCGTACACCGTTCCACTCTCGTCGCCCATTTCCTGGAAGATCTGCAGGGCCTCTTGGGCAAGAGGCACCGCCTCTGCGGGGGTGTGGTAGATGACGCGGTGATCGTCGGCCAGGTTGAGCAGGATCACGCCGGTCAGGCGGCGGTCGCCGATCTCTCGCGAGATGACCAGGGCCTGGTTCAACACCTGTGTAGCTTGCTCGGGTTCTCCCATAGACTCGTAGACGGCGCTTAGATTATTCAGGCTGGCGGCCATGCCGCGGCGGTCACCCAGCTCTTTGTAAATTTCGAGCACACGCAGCCGGATGCGCAAACATTCTTCATTGTTTTGCAGTGCTGCCCATACTCTGGCCAGCAAAGCGAGAACGCGCATGGAGGCCCATTGATTACCCAGGGTTTGCACCGTTTCCAGGGCTTTTTCGAGATGGGGTTTGGCATGGGTGGGGTAGCCTTGTTGCAAGAGGATGCCACCCTGGAGATACCGCGTGAACCCAGAGTGGATGGCTTGCTGGAGGGTGGCGGGCGGGTTGCTGCAGGGGTAAAGGTGCTGTGATTCCTCCAGCCTTTGGCGAGCCAGGTCAAAGCGGCGCAGCATCATGTAGGCTTCGGCCAGGTGGTTAAGCGTATAGGCATGCTCCCACAGCATGCCGGTTTGCCGGAAGATCTCCAGCGACTGCTCCATTTGGCCCAGGCCATTTTCCTGATCGCCCAGGCGGAAGGCGAACAAGCCCTGCCACATGCGCAGCCTGGCCAGTACGCCCTGGTGGTATGGGGTGAGGGCTTGGTCTTGCAGCACCTGCAGGGCGCTGGCGAAGATGGCCTGGGCCTCGGTGAAGCGACCGACAATATCATGGTACAGACAGATGGCATCTTGCATTTGATCCAGCGCTTCCCAACGGGCATGCTGTAAAGCCCATTTCCAGGCGACGCGGATGTTCTCGAACTCAACCTGGAATGTCTCTATGGCCTGTTTTTGCAGATGGGTGTTGAGATCGAAGATCATCTGCCTGAGCTGGGCGGCAAACTCGAGGCCGTGCCGTTGCAAGGTTTCATCTGGCTCGCCAGGCATTTGGTTCAGTTTCTCGGCGGCATAATGGCGCAGCACATCCAGTATATCGTAACGCCCGCTGGGGATTTGCTGCAGCATGGATTTATCGGCCAGGGCGGTCAGCACCAGGGGCGAGGCATCCGTGACGCGTTCGGCCACGGGGGCAGTGAAACCGCCGCGGAACATAGAGAGGCGCGCCAGCACGCGACGCTCTTCTTCAGAGAGCAGGCTCCACGAGTGTTCGAAAACTGCCCGCAGGTTTCTGTGGCGTGAAGGGATGTCGCGCAGCGAAGAAACCAGAAAATCCAGGTTCTGCTCGATCTTGGCGGCGATCTCTGCGCAGGACATGGTGCGCACCCAGGCGGCGGCCAGCTCGATGGCCAGGGGCATGCCGTTCACCAGGCGGCAAATCTTGCCGATGCTGGGCATGGTCTCCGCGTTGGCGTGGAAACCCAGGGAGGTGCGCTGGGCGCTCTGGATAAATAACTGCATGGCGGCCAGATGCTCGTACTCTTCTGGATGGAAGGGTGCCTGGGGGTAAGGCAGGCCGCTCACCTCAACTACTGCTTCAGCGTGCAGGTTCAGGCGCTCGCGCGAGGTGGCGAGGATCTTCAGCCCCGGCACCTGGGATAATAGATCGGAAAAGATCTCGCTCCCCTGGACCAAATGCTCAAGGTTATCGATGACCAGGAGGCAGTGCTTGGCCTTCAGGTAATTGATCACTTGGGTCAGGCTATCCTGCTGGGTGTTATAGCGCAAGCTGAGCGCTTCGGCCAGGGTGCTGGGGATGTGGTGGGCTTGTTTGATGGCTGCCAGTGCGGCATAGAAAACGCCATCGGGATACTCTTGCAACACTTCTCTGGCTACTTGCACGGCCAGGCGCGTTTTGCCAATGCCACCCGGGCCTACCAGGGTGAGCAGACGGCAGTCAGGCTGGCTGAGCATGCGGCGGATCTCCTGGCGGTCTTGCTCGCGGCCGACAAAGTGGGTGGCCTGGGCAGGCAGGTTGTGGTAGTTCTGCGAGAGCGAGCGGACGGGGCGGCCCTGGTTTTCGGACAGGTCGGGGTGGATCAGTTCCCAAACGTGCACCGGCTGATCGAGGCTCTTGAACTGGTGGTTGCCTTGATCTCGCAGGTGGGCGCTGCGCGGCAGGGACAGCGCCTTGGCAGACTCTCCACTGACCAGCACCTGTCCTGGCCAGGCAGCCTCAGCAATGGTATATAAGGATTGCAAGGCTGAAGCATCCAGCCTGGGCTGGGCTGGGTTCGAAGCAGTGCCTTGCTGAATAGGATAGATCGATATGCACAGCATGGGGGCGAAGGCACCCCCCCAGGGTTCCTCGGCCATCTGGCGGTGGATATCCAGGGCGAAGTGCAGCGGGAGGCCTCTGGTGAACAGGACAATGACATGATCTTTATCGTACTTGATCACCTCACCCGCATGAATGCGAGCGCATCTTTTGGTGATCTTTAATAAACGCTCTGCTTTTTGATGAAAATTTTGGTGATCTTGCGCCCATAGTTCTACGGCATTCTGTAAATTGATCAACATCAGGGTGGGCTGCAGCAGTGGTTTGAGGCTGGCAACATGAGCGCTCTCGCCGCGGATCTGGTTGTATAGCACACTGGTTTCCATGGCGGGAGTGGCGTCGTCGGCACGGGCGATGGCCCGCACACAGCGCTGGTATTGGTCCAGGGCTGCCTGGCGCTGCCCGTTGTTGGCATACAAGTTCATCAGCAGCCGGTGGGTGTCTTCGTCGGCGGGGTCATATTCCAGACAGCGCTGGGCATAATCGATGGCTTTTTTGAACTGGCCTTGCTGGCTGTGGTAATCTAACAGGCGCTTATATATAGAAATAACCTTTTCGTGCAGGCTGTCTCTTTGGCCCGTCTGCCAGTAGGTGAATTTTCCGGCTTTTTTGAGGTGGTGGCCTTGCATGAAATCGCCAGTATACAGATCGGCGGCGTGGGTGAGGTTGGGCAAGCAGTTGGAGCAGGCTGTGGAGGCCGGGTGGGTGCAGGCGGTGGAGGAGCCGAGCAGATATTCGAACTCGTTCACATCCAGCCAGGCCTGCCGACCGCTGACCAGGGCTACGCTGTCATCGGTAATTTCCAGCCAGTCTCCCAGGGGGGTGTCACGCAAGCGCCACAGGGATGTGCGCAAGGTGCCGGAATGCTGCCCGTCATCGGCAAACGGCCAGAGCTGATCGATGAGTTCTTGGCGGGGGCAGGGTTTGGGGGCCAGGGCCAGGTAAGCCAGCAGGGCTACGGTGCGGGGGGAGTGCGTCTTGTAGGGGAGGCCATCCAGCACAATGCGCGGGTGGCCCAGCAGGAAAATCTCTAGGGTGGGCATGGCAGGCGATCTCCTGCCAGGTATTATAATCGAATTTTGGAAAAACCTGTTCCAGGTGTGACGGCTTACGAGACCGTATTTGTACGCCCCGTGGTTTAGAATATATTTACAGAACCTTCACAGTAGTTGTCTCCCCCAGACATTTTCCGTCCTGGGTTGCGAGGGGAAGGACCCAGGCATACCTTGCTCTACCTCTGCTGATGGGTGGATGGCGGCAGAAGTAGGGACAGGGGGACCAAAAAGAGGAGTCTGTCGATTGACTGACGTCAATGGATAGGCTCCTCAATTTTTAAGGCGGCAGCCTCAGCCTGGGAGCGGCGTGCACGGTAAGCCAACCAAATTGCGCCCATGCCGATGATGGTCACGCAGAAGATAAAGAGATAGTGCAGCAGCATGATGGGGATGGCGCTGAGCAGGATGTAGGCAAGGATGCCCACCAGCAGCGGCCAGAAGGGAGAGGAAGATGAACCTGGGCGCAGGCGCTGGAGGATCCAGTGCCCGGCCATCCCTGCAACCACCAGCTTGCTGCCGTAAGATACCAAAAAGCTAAAGCCCGCCAGTGCCAGCACCGCGCCGGGAATCCCTACCCAGCCGGCAAGATGCGAAAGCCCTTTCAGGTTCACAAAGATCAGCAAGACGGTTGATACCACCGCCAATAGTAAGAAAGCGATCAGCACCAGGTAGCCCACCAGGGTGAGCAAGAAACCCCGCCCCAGGGCAGGCAGCGGGCGGCGCGCCTGCTCGATAGCCCGGTCCAGTGCCCCCGGGATGAGCCAGGTTGCCAGCCCGCCCAGCACCAGCAGGGTCACCAGCTCGTGCACGCGGCTTTGGAAGAAGCGGCGCCGTACGGCAGCCTTGCCCTCCGGGTCTTCGGTTTGGGTAAATGTCACCTTGCGCGGCGGCGTGGCGGCACGGATGCCTTCGGGCTGTTCGACGGTGCTGGAGTAATCCAGGTCGCCGCCAATACTGGCCTGGGGGGCAATACGCATGCCAGCCGGCACGGTGGGGGGTGTACCAGGCACATCCATCATCTCAAAAAAGGATGGGGTAGATGAATTTGCTTGCCTCTCGGGGGCGGAAACCACCAGTTTGATATTGCCGCCCACAGCACCGGATAATTCAAAAGCTACCGCGTCAGCAAAGATATTGCGCCCGATCTGCCCGTGGAGCAGGATCTGGTAGCCGTTGAAAGATACGTCAATGCCGATCTGGCTGCCGGGCTGTGTTTCCAGGCAGTAACCGATCATGTACACGTTGCGGCCAACGCTTGCCTGGCTGCCCAGGGTCAAGTAGTATGAAGCAACAAAGGCGCTGCCGGTGACCTGGCCGTTGACTCTGATCGCCTGGCCAGAAGTGATCAGGTTGCCGTTGATTTGCCCGTTGATCTCAACCGTAGCGGCCATGACCACCAGGTCGCCATTGATGGTGCCATTCACAACGGCATTCGAGGCATTCACAAAGGCGATCCCGTTGATGACGCCGTCGATGCGCACATGATTCGCACTGATGAAAATATCATCGTTGATGACTGTGTCTTTGCCGATGACCTCATCGTGGGTGGCCTCATAAGCCCGGGCGGTGCCCACCAGGCCAAAGGCCAGCAGCAAGATCACCCCCAAAGCCAGGGGCAGGTGAAGGGTGGATTTCTTCTTCGGGTGCATAATCATTTTTCCTTCTGTCATCGAAAACTCTTCAGCCTACGGGCCGGAGGGGCTGAGACATCTGAGCGGTGAACTCGCCGGCAGTGTTGAAGCGATTTTGCGGCTCTTTTTCCAGGGTGCGCAGGATGGCGCGGGCAACCACAGAGGGCAGCTCGGGCAGATACTCACGCGGATCGGGCGCGGGCTGCTGCAGGTGGGCCAGCATCATGGCGCCGGGGTTGTCGGCCTCGAAGGGCAGCCTGCCGACAAGCATCTGGTAGATCATTACCCCCAGGGCATATACGTCTGCGCGGCCGTCCACCTCGCCAGAAGAGCGGATCTGCTCGGGGGCCATGTAGTTGAGTGTGCCCATCATCAGCCCGGTTTTTGTGGCGGCGGTATCTCCGCCGCGCATCTTGGCGATGCCAAAATCGGTCAGGATGGGGGTAAAGAAGATGGGGGCCTGCCCGGTGGCTTGCAGCAGCACATTGGAGGGCTTTACATCGCGGTGGACGATGCCCAGGCTGTGGGCGTAATCCAGGGCGCTGCTCACGCCTGCCAAAATACCCACCACCTGTTCGAGCGGCAGGCGGCCCTGCTCGTGGATGGTGGAGGAAAGATCTTTCCCGGCGATGTATTCCATCACCATGTAATAGGTGCCGGCGATATCGCCAAAATCGTACACCTGAACGATGTTGGGGTGGCGCAGGGCTGCCACGGCGCGCGCCTCGCGCTCGAAGCGGTCGCGGAAATCGGCTTCGGTAGCCATGCTGGCAGGCAGGATCTTGATCGCCACCACCCGGTCCAGGCGGGTGTGGCGGCCTTTATACACCTCTGACATGCCGCCGCGGCCGATCTTTTCGAGCACTTCATAATGCCCAAAGGTGGTGCCTGCCATCAGCATCGTAGTCAGGCCGTCTACCTGCGGTTGGGTGGGTTGCTGGGCTGAGACGAAGGCCGCCCAGGCACGCGAGGGGTAATGGTAGCCCTGGGGCCCGCTGACCAGCATGGATTTCTGCACCAGGTCGCGCAGGATGCCGCGCAGGGTGGTATCGGTGGAGGCGCGCTGGGCCACTTCTTCGATCTGGCGCAGGGTGGCCTGCTCGGTGGGGGTCAGGTTGTGCCAGTAATACTGGAAGTGGGAGGCCATTTCCTGGGTGGTGGCGCGCTCGATCTCAGCCGGGTCGTCTGAATGATCCATGGCGTGGAAGCAGGCCACTTGCAGGGCCAGCGGGTGCCCGCCCACCAGAGTATAGATCAGTTCCTCGATCTCTGGCGAGAAGGTGACCCCGGCAGCCTGGCTGGGCTGGCGGATGAGCGTTTGCGCCTCTGGGAGGGGGAAAAGCCCCAGGTACAGGGGCGCAAAGATGTTGAAGAACGGGCTGGAGAGGATCTCTTGCGAATGGCCCGAATAGGTCAGTTGGATGAGCGGCTGCGCCGAGGCGGTGACATAGGCCATCTGGTAGCGCCCGGCGGCAGAGCGCAGGGCGTTGAAGAAGTTGACATCCAGGCTGCCGTTGCTGCTGATGCGCTCGAACTCGTCCAGCATCAGCACCACGCGCAGGCCGCGCTGGTTCAGGCGGCGTACGGCGCGCTCGAAGGCCAGGCGCCCGGGTTTTTGAATGGCTTCTTCTACAGCAGGCTCAGGCGGCAGTTGGCGCTCCACCAGGGTCTCGCTGATCTCTGAGGCAAACTGGCTGAACACTTCCTCGTGCCCGCCTTCGCCCAGCACTTCGCAATCCAGATAGACGAACAAATACTGCTCATCCAGGCCCAGGCTGCGGGTGGTTTCGGGGCGCATCAGATGGAAGAGCAGAGAGGTTTTGCCAATCTTGCGCGGGCCAACGATGGAGACGGATTGGTTGCCGCGCAGGAAGGCGGCAACTTCATTCAATTCATGCTCGCGTCCAAAGAACATGCCCGGCTCGCGCACCGGTCCCCGGGAAATGTAGGGGTTATTCATCAGGCTACCTCGTCAATCACTCGGCTCATCGATTTGTATTTTTCAACCCACATGCCCAGCAGCCCCAGCCGCCAGCGGTAGGCTTCGCCCATGGCCTCGGCCTCGGAGCTTTCTCCGCTGGCGCTCAATACATCGCGCAGGGCCAGGCGGTGCAGCGCATCGCTGATGCCTTTGCGGTCCACCGAAACCCCGCGCTCGGTCAGGTAATCCAGGATCTGCGAGGGGGTGATCTGCCCGCTGATGGGGATCAGGCGGCTGATAGCGGTCAGCAGCAGCCGTTCCAGCGGAGTGGATTCGGCCCACAGGTAGACAAAATGCGCCTCGCCTGAGGCCAGGATCTCGTCCAGGGCGCTGTTCACATCTGCCACGGTGGTGTAGTTGCGCTGGGTGCGGTTATGTTGGTTTACGAGGCTGTGGCACAAGAGTTGCAGGAAGTAGGGATGCCCGGCAGTGATGCGCCAGATCTTATCCAGCGCCAGGTCGTCGTAGCGCATCTGGTATTCGGCTACCGGCTCTTGCACCAGGCGCAGGGCCTCTTCATGCGAGAGGAAAGAGATGTGGCGGTAGATGCTGATGTTGAACAGCACCGACCAGTAATCGGCGGCTAATTCTTCCAGGCGGTGGGTGCCGCAGAAGATCACGCTCAGGTTGGGGGTGTGCTGCACCAGGTGGCGCAGGAAGCCGAAAATGGAGGCCTCCAGGTCGCCGCGGCGCACGGCGCTCTCCAGCTCTTCGAACTCGTCCAGCATCAGCAGCAGGTGACGCTCGCCAATGGCCTGGCGCACACGATCGAGGAAGGTGCGCTCAAAGGTGGAGGCCGGGCTGGCAGTGAAATCTTCCAGCTCGGGCGGGGCGATGTCGAAGCCGCGGTCTTCCAGGGCAAAGGCAATCTCTGTTGCCAGGTTGAGGAAGAAGTTTGCCAGCCCAGGGTCCAGACCCATCGACTGCCCATCCAGGTAGACTGGCAGGTACTCGTCGCTGAGGCGCCCGGGGAGCTGTTTGAGCAGGGAGGTTTTGCCGGTGCGGCGCTGCCCAATGAGCACCAGGTTGTTGCGGTGCGAGGCAGCCAGGTTTTCCTGCACAAAGGCGATGATATCTTCGCGGCCGATGAACAGCCGCGATCCGGTTTGCAGCGGCGTGCCCACCACATAGGGATTGCGGATGAACTGGAATTCTGCTCCCGTGGTCAGCAGGTGGATCACATCGGCAAAGTTCTCCACCTGGTCTGGCCCGCGCGGGTCGGTGTACAGGATGACAAAGCGGGTGCGGAACTGATCTACGTTCTGCGCCAGGTGGGGGCGGATGCGCAGGGTGACCTGGGTTTCTTCGCCGTAGGCCAGCCGGTTGATCGTGGCGGAACCGTCCAGCAGGGTGTAGGCCGGGTCGAGAGCCAGGCTGATGCGGATGTTGAGCGCCGCGCCGCGGCCCTCGTTGCGCACATTGAGCGAAAGTGAGACTACGTCCATCTGCCAGGTGTGGCGGGTGAGCAGTTGGAACACCAGCCGGGAGCGGGATTGCAGCTCGCTGATGGCGCCGGTGACGATGGAGAGCCACGATTCGGCAATGCCAGCCACCAGGGGGCGGTCGGCGCTGCCCAGGTCGGTGCGGGCGCTGCGCTCCAGGTGGCGCAGCCGCTCCACCGCACTGGCCAGGTATGCCAGGCGATCCTGGGCAGAATCAACCCGCTCGTAGGAGTGCAGGATGGTGACCACGGTGAGGAGTTCGCTCAGGCTGGCGGCCAGGTCGGCCAGGGCGGCGGGAGCAGGCAGGCTGGCCTTCCAGCTATCTTCCAGGTCGAGGATCTGGTGGATGGAGTTGACTTCCAGGGCCTGGTGGCAGCGTTGGTACACTCCCAGATAGGCTTCGGCATCTTGCCAATTGGCTGCCTGCGGGCCGACCAGTTGGCTGATCAGCGAGCGCAGGCCCACTTCCATCAGCTCGGGCGTGGTCTGGCTGGTGTAGAGGTAACTATACCCTTCCGCCAGGCCAGCCAGGGCGGTTTGCCCCAGGTTGTGCAGGGTGGTGGGCAGGTTGACCAGCAGGGCGGCGGCATCCGGGTCGGCGCCGGCATCCTGGGCCTGGCGGTGCAGCTCAACGATGGCCTGGCGGGGATGCTCGCGCAGGGATTGGGCGCGGGCTTCGGCCTGGCCCAGCGGGGAGTTGCGGTGCTCTTCCAGGCTGCGCTCGGCGTCTTCGCGGCGTTGGGCTTCGGCTTGCTTCTCTTCCATCAGCCGCGCCACGTAGATGGCGGTGCCGGCCTGGTCGGCCAGCCCATTCAGCAGGTCGCGGTTTTCGCGAGAGTAAGACAGGCCAGAGCGCAGCGGCCCCAACGCCAGCACCCCCAGCAGCTTTTCGTTCTGCGAGTTGGCCTGGTCGGCAGTTTGCGGTGAGATCAGCGGCACCAGCATGGGGAAGGTGGCCTGCTTTTGGCGCTGGATGGCGGCGCCGCGCAAGATCTGCTGCCATTCCAGCGGCTCCAGTAAGAGCAGCGAGCCTTCGGGCAGTTCTACCTGGCGCGTGGCAGCCAGGCGCAGGGTGCGATCTTCTTCCAGCAGGAAGACCGCTCCATGCGTGGCATGCAGCAGATCAGTGGTGCGCTCGACCAGCACGTGCAGCAGCTCGGGCAGCTCGATGATCGTGCGCACCTGGCGAGAAAAGCCGGTGAAGGCCTCGCGGAAGTCTACCCGCTCGCGGTAGAAGCGCCGGTCGATGAATTGTTGCAGCCGCCGGTACAACGGCTGCATCAGCAAGACCAGGATCAGCGAGGAAATAGCCATCACGATGGATGACTCAAACTGGCCAATCGAGCCAAACAGGTACTGCAATAGCACCACGTTGAGGATAAAGCCCGCCCCAGCCGCGGTGGTGAGCATGCCGTAGACCAGGGCGCGGTTGATCACGAAATCCACGTCCCACAGGCGGAACAGGGAAACCGAGACGGCAAAGGAGAGCGGCACGAAGAGCAGCGCATTGCGGAAGATCGTGCCGCCGACCATGGTGAAGAGCAGGTGCCAGGTGCCGGGGAAGTTCAGGGCGGGGAAGATCGCCGGCAGCAGGTAGTAGAGCAGCGCGCCCACAAAAGCAATCGTCATGCCCAACACGATCCACTTGGTCTGGTGCTGCTGGGCCTTGGTGGAGTGGTGCTTGTAGCGCATGTTTTGGGCAAACACGCCGCTGCCAAACCAGATCAGCAGCACAAACACCAGGCTGGAAACGCGCAGCGAGGTGTAGATGCGATTGTAGGAATCGGGGTTTTGCAGGATCTGGTAGGCCAGGAAACGCACCACCGGGTGGGCGGAGCGCATATCGATGGGCTGGGTGGGGACGAAATACCAGGCCGTGAGCCACAGCAGCCAGATGAAAGCCAGGGCGCGCGTCCAGCGGGGGAAGAAGCGTCCATCGGGGAAGATATAAAAAACCAGCAGCGTGGCGCTGATGCCCAGGCCGCGGATCAGGGTGACGGGCAAGTGCCAGGCGGGCAGGGTGGCTTCCAGGTTGCCCACGGCGGTGGTGATGCCTGCCCCAAAGGTGATCAGCGCCACCGACACCAACGCAGCCATCCAATCGTTGGATTTGCTGACGAAGATGATGATGGCTGGCACCCAAAAGCCCAGGATGACCATGGCATCCAGGATGATCATGAACCAGATGTAGAAAGGCACTTCCAGGTGCCAATCATTGATGATGATGCTGCGTTCCACCAGGGGCAGGTTGGCCAGGCGCCCCAGGCTGACGGGAATCGCATAGATCAGTGTGCCCAGGGTCAGCAAGAGGATCGCCAGCCAGGCTAGGCGCGTCAAGATAAGCCCAATTCCAAGCAGGGGCTTCCGCTCAGATCTGTCGGTGGCTACAGGGGTTGCGGCAGGCGTTGACATCAGGGATATAGATCATGGAATAGGCAAGCAGATGCGACCACCTGGGCGCGGCCTGCCCGGGGTGAGCGGCGCTTATTCTTCAGCCGGCTCTTCGGGTTGCAGGGTGTTGATGCCGTTGCGCACCTGAGATAGCAGGCGCTCCAGTTCCACTTCCAGGCCGCCCAGTTTCTCCAAGACGTATTGATCCGCATCTTTCTTGATGCCCTCGGCGGCGACTAGCGCATCTGCCTTGATCTGCTCTGCCTGCACCTGGGCTGCCTGGGCGATCTGGTCACGCTCGACCATGCTTTCGCTCTTCTCGCGGGCGATGGACAGGGTGCGGTTGGCTTCTTCCTGGGCCTGAGCCATCAGGCGGTCGCGCTGGGCCAGGCTTTGCTGCGCTTTTTTCACTTCTTCGGGGATGGAGACGCGCATCTGGTCGATCAGGTCGAGCATGCGGTCTTCGTCAACGATCACGTTGTGGGTGAATGGAAGGGGGCGGCTCTCGTTCAGCAGTTCTTCCAGGCGGTCAATCATTTGTAAGATATCCATAGGTCACCCCGGTAGTCAAGATTTGGGTATTTGAGCGGTCAGAGTTTCGTGTTTCTATAGCGGTGCAAGATTCGTGCTGGTAATACCTAATTTTACATTAGATTGGGCAAAGTTGAAAAGCAACTAAGCACCAATCTTGTGCTCCCGAAAACGGATGTTCGCAAACTNNAGTTTGCGAACATCCGTTTTCGGGAACTTCCCCGGCACCAAGCTAGTCCCTCATCGAGGTGGTGGGGACGATCTGTTGGTCTGTGCCCAGTTCTTTAAAACGGGCCTGGATGGCCTCATTGACGTGCGGCGGCACCATGCTGCTGACATCGCCTCCCAGGGAGACGATCTCGCGCACGGTGGAGGAAGAAAGAAAGGTGAATTCCTCGCTGGTGATGAGCGTGGCCAGTTCGATCTCTGGCGCCAGGCGGTGGTTGGCCAAGGCCATGCGGAACTCGTATTCGAAATCGGAGAAAACGCGCAGGCCGCGCACGATCACCTGAGCGTTGATCTTGCGGCAAAACTCCACCGTCAGCCCGCTGTAACCGATGACGTTGATGGTGGGGTCGTTCTCCAGGGCCACCTGCGCCATGGAGATGCGCTCCTCTGGCGAGAAGATCAGCGATTTCAGCGGACGGTCGTACACGGCGATGAACACCTCGTCGAACAGGCGCGCGGCACGCCGGGCAATATCCATATGTCCATAATGGATGGGGTCGAAGGTGCCGGGGAAAACCGCGCGGATGTTCATAAGCTCTCCTTATGAGATATCTCCCTGCCCGCTGTGCCAGAAACGCGCCAGCATTTCAGCCAGGCGCTGGTGCTCTGGCAGGGATAGCGCGGGGTCCAGCTCGAACAGGGATTGGGCATGGCGGCGGGCTTTTTCGATCAGGTGCACATCGGCCAGGTTGGCCAGTTGCAGCTCTGAGAAGCCCGATTGGCGCGTGCCCAAGAAACTGCCCGGGCCGCGCTGTTCCAGGTCGCGTTCTGCCAGCACGAAGCCGTCGTTGGTCTCGGTCATGGCTTGCAGGCGCTCGTTTTCGGCAGCATCGGGTGTATCGGGGATGAGGATGCAGGTAGACGGATCCGGCCCGCGGCCCACGCGCCCGCGGAACTGGTGCAGCTGCGAGAGGCCAAAGCGGTTGGCGCCCTCGATGAGCATGACCGTGGCGTTGGGCACATCCACGCCCACTTCTACCACCGAGGTGGAGACCAGGGCGTGCAGCTCGCCATCGCGGAAGCGCGCCATGACGGCCTCTTTTTCATCGGCCTTCATGCGCCCGTGCAGCAGCCCCAGGCGGTAGTTGGGGAAGATCTGCGCCTGCAGGCGGGCATGTTCTTCTACGGCAGCCAGGGCGTCGCTGGTTTCGCTCTCTTCTACCAGGGGATAGATGAGGAATGCCTGGCGGCCCAGCTCCAGTTGGTTGCGGATGAAAACGTAAGCGCGCTCGCGCTCGCGCGGATAGAACACCTGCGTGTCCACCGGCTGGCGGCCGGGGGGCATCTCGTCCATCACGCTCAGATCCAGGTCACCGTAAATGGTCAGCGCCAGGGAGCGCGGGATGGGCGTGGCGGTCATCACCAGCAAGTGGGGGTTATCGCCCTTGGCGCGCAGCAGGGCGCGCTGCTCCACACCGAAGCGGTGCTGCTCATCCACGACGATGAACTGCAAATCGGCAAAGGTCACCGGGTCTTCCAGCAGGGCGTGGGTGCCGATGACCAGCTTGATGGAGCCATCGGCCAATCCCTGGCGGATGCGGCGTTTTTCAGCTTCGGGCGTGGCACCGAGCATCAGGCAGATCTGCTCGGGCAGCAGGCCGGCGGCCTGTGGATCTTCAGCATGGGTGAGTAAGCCCAGCAGGTTGTGGTAATGCTGCTCTGCCAGGATGCTGGTGGGGGCCATCAGGGCCGATTGCGCCCCACTGCGGGCGATGATCTCGATGCCCAGGGCGGCAATGATGGTCTTGCCCGAGCCTACGTCGCCTTGCAGCAGGCGGTTCATCGGGCGGCCTGAGGCCAGGTCGGCTTGCAGATCAGCCAGGGCGCGCTGCTGGGCGCCGGTGAGGGTGTAGGGCAGGCGGTTGGCGAGGCTTTCCAGCCAGCCCTCGGGGGCCTCAAAGGTGCGGGCGGTGCGGTCTTGCCACTGGCGTTTCTGGCTCAGCACGCCCAGTTGGAGCAGGAAGATTTCGTCGAATGCCAGGCGGTGGCGGGCTGCCCGCAGCGAGGCTTCCGACTCGGGGAAGTGGGTCTGTAGGATGGCGTAAGACAGGTTCATCAACCCGGCCTGGTTGCGGATCGATTCCGGCAGGGGGTCGGGCAGGCGCGGCGCCCAATAGGTGATCACCTCGTAGAGCAGGCGGCGCAGCCAGCGTTGGGTGATATTGGCAGTGAGGGAGTAGACCGGCACGATACGGTTGGTGTGCAGACTTTGCTGCTCCAGCGGCTCCCACTCTGGGCTGCTCATGGTCAGGCGGCCCAGGTACTGCTCCACCTTGCCTGAGAGCACCACCAGCATGCCCTGGTGCAAACGCTTGGCAGTCCAGGGCTGATTGAACCAGGTGACGCGCAGGGCGCCGGTGCCATCGCTGACGATGGCCTCGACGATCTGCATTTTGCCCGAGCGCACGCTGCGCGCCTGGGCGCTTTCGATCCTGCCGATGACGGTCACCTCTTCGCCGTAAAAGAGGCGGTTGATGGGTTTTAACTGAGAGTAATCGTCATAACGGCGGGGGAAGTAATACAGCATATCGCCCAGGGTGTGCAGGCCCAGGCGGGCCAGGGTTTGACCATGGCGCGGGCCAACGCCCGGTAAGACGGTGATGGGGGCATTCAGCGCGGCAGGAGGCCCTTCGGGTGCAGGGGCTGGCTTGGGCCGCGGCGCGGGCGGCTGTTGAGGGGGGCTGCTTTTAGCAGGCTGAGAGGCTGGTGGCTGGACAGCCGCTGGTTGTTTCGCCGGCGCTTCGCTGGCGGGGGCGGCTGGGGCAGCCGCGGCGGGCGTCTCGGCAGGGGCGGGTGCCAGGGGGGTCAGGGTCTGCCCGGCTTCGCGCTGGACGCGCCGCCACAGGCCCTCCAGCGCCTCTGCCCGCGAACCGGGGCTGAGGTTGGCGTAATCACGCAGGCGCGTGACCACTGCGGTCATCAGCTCTTGGGGCAGGCCATCCGCGGCGGCTTCGGCCTGCCAGGGCTCCAGAATGCGTTCCAACCCGCCCACAACAGCGCGGTTGTCATAGTTGCGTTCTGCTTCCAGTTTAAGGAATTTTTGTAGTTTGAGTAGGGATGCTTTCATTGGCCTTATTGTACCAGAAATGGTGTTTGCAAACCG
>DIXA01000036.1 GCA_002428565.1 Anaerolineales bacterium UBA6092
GCCCGCAGTTTTTGTTTGCATGCTATTCTTCTTACCGCCGGATCATCGGCAGGTTGGTCACGTACAGCGTCTGCTGCACGTTGACGATGAGATCGATGGTCACGTACTCGCCGGAGGCGTCTTTGACGGTGACGGAGATGGTCTGCGCACCGCGCAGCGCGTAGGTGTGTGTGGCGCTGAAGCCCATCACGCCCACGGGCAATTCCACCGTCTCGGTAATGCCTGGCGCCCAGGTGATGATCACGGTGTGCGTGTCATCGGGGTCCACGTCGGTCAGGGAGCCGGTGAGGGTGAAGACCTGGTTGACCCACACCCCGGCCGGGTCGATCACCAGGCTTTCGGGGGTCATCACAGGCGCGTCGTTGACCGGCTGCACCGTCACCGTGACCACGCCGCCCGAAGACATGCCATTATAGGCGGTGTAGGTGAAAGTGTCGGTGCCGAAGAAATCGGCGGCGGGGGTGTAGAGCGCCAGCGTGCCGGAAATGGCTGTGGTGCCATGCAGAGGCGCACCCACCGCGGCCAGGCTCAGGCCCAGGCCGGTCGGGTCGAGGTCGTTGTCCAGCACATCGATGGCAACCGCCAGGTCTTCATCGGTGATTGCATCGTCATGGAACACATCGGGCGGAGCCATCACGAAGATCACGGTGAAAGCGCCCAGCAGGGTGTTTTCCTGGCAGTCACCGTTGTACAGTACCAGGTCATAAGTGCTCGGGGCCATCCCTGCCGGGACCACCGCCTCGATCAGCGTGGGGCTGATCACGGTGACATCTTCGAGCCAGGTGCTGCCCAGGCGCAGGGCCGGGATGCCGGCGAAGTTGCTGCCGCTGATCTGCACCGGGGTGGGGTGGGCAGAGAGACCCTCGCCGGGGGTGATGGTGGTGAGGCCGGGGGCAGGGTTGGGCGGCAGGGGTGCGGTAATCTGCACGTCATCGATGTACCAGCCAGTGTCGCTGACGGAGGAGTCGGTGCCCAGGCGCCAGCGCAGCAGGATATTCTGCCCGGCATAGGCGTTCAGGTTCACGGTCACCTGCGTCCAGGTGGTCAGGTCGCCGGTCCAGGCCTGCCGCCCGCCAAGGGGGTTGGAACAGCAGGTGCTGATGGTGCCGTTGTAGCCGCCGGAGGTGATGGCTGCACCCAGGTCGCTCCAGGAGGTGCCGCCGTTGATGGAGATTTCCAGCACACTGCCGTCGTAGGAGGTGCCTTCAAACCAGTACATATGCCAGAAGGTGAGCGTGCTGCCCGCACCCACGCTGACCGGGTTGGCCAGGCGCAGGTAGGTGTCGGTGGTGCTGCCCTGATCGGGAGAGAACCAGGAGTGGGTGGGGCTGTGCGCCTGGGCGGTGCTGACGGCCCATTGGGAAGTGCCGGCGATGGCGCCAGAGGTCCACTTGGCGCTGCCGCTCTCGATGTTATCGCTGAAGATGGCATCCAGCGCCACGGTGGAGAAGTGGAAGGGTTCGGCCCAATCGCCCTCGCCGCAGGCGTTTTCGCCGCTGGTGCGCCACCAGTAACAGGTGCCGCCGTCCAGGGTTACGCCGGGGGCATAGCTGACAGCCGCCAGGTCCGCCACATCTACCAGCGGCGTCTCGAAGAGCGGGCTATTGCCCAACTGGAAGGCGTACGCGCCAGTGAGGGGCAGTGCCTGCCAGGTGAACTGCGGCTGCAGCACCTGGTTGGCGGCGCCATCTGCTGGGGTAGAGAGGGTCGGGGCTGTGGGCGTGTCTGTCACCACGCGCAGGGCTACGCTGCTGTTTTGCGTCCAGGTGAGCATGTCGGTGGCGGTGAGGGGGATGGTGTAATCGCCCGCTGCCGCGCCTGCGCTCACTTCCAGCGCCAGGTCGGCGGTGTAGGGCGCCGCGGCCTGGTCAGGGTTGAAGGCTGCCGTCACGTTCACCGGCAGATCGCCGGTGAGCAGGTACACCGTTTCGGTGTAGTTCTGGATGCTGCCGATCTCTACGGTGGAGGTGACCACGCCCGCCGAGCAAACCTCATGGCTGGCGGGGTCTACATTCAGGGTGAAGGTGGGCAGGTCAGGCTCGAGGAAGAGCTTTACCGCCGGGTCGCCCAGGATGTTGTAGGTTTCCCAGTAATAGCGGGCCATGGAGGGGTACGAAGTTTCCACCGCTGCCAGGCCGGCATCCGTCATCGTCCACACGTCTGGATGGGGCAGAGGTTCTGCAACAAACAAAGCATCCCACATTTTCCGTTCCAGCACATCGTCTTCACCCCAATAAGAGGAGTCCGATGAGCCCCAGAACACCAGGGCGCCCTTGTTGTTTTGCAGCACCCAGGTTTCGCCGTAGACCTGGGTTTCCTCGAAGTCGCCGCTGATGCAGGCATGGCTGGCGACGAAGGGGAAGATGCCGTAATGGGTCAGGTTGGTCACGTCTGTAGAACTAAAGCTCATCTCCCAGCCGCTCCAGGAACCGTGGCCCGAATAGATGATTGCCCAGCGCCCCAGGTTGAAGGCGTCGATCAGGTTCTGGCGGGCGGCGCTGTGGGTCACGCAGTAGAGCTTATCGCCGCCGGCCTGTGGGTTGTTGGGGAAGGTGCCCCAATACTCGCCGGGCAGAGTGTGCGTGTTGATCACGTAGTTGTGCGAGCCTTCGGCCACGGTGTAGTTATCGCAGGTGGCGGGGAAGGATACATCGTTCAGCCAGGGCTCATTGCCGGTGAGGCCGGCATAGGCCAGGTATTTGTTCACCATGATGGTGGTTTGCTCAGGAGAGCGCACCGGGAAGCGGCCGCGCCCCAGGTCGGGGTGCCAGTCGGTGGTGCCAGCGGCATCCATGGTGGCGTAATACAGGTCGGTGGCCTCACCAGCGCTGACGCTGGCCCAGGTGGGCACGGTGTTGGTGTCGCCCACCAGCAGCACATAAGAGGGCGGCACAGGCCAGGTGGTGTAGGCGGTGCGGATGTAGGTCTGGATGTTGGCGTTGGTCGTCCCGCCCGGGATCTCGGAGGTTTTCGTCATGGTCACATCAAAGCCGCGGCTCTCGCGCAGGCTCACAAAGGGCAGCATGGCGTCATAGTAGGCATCGGCGGTGATGATGAGGTAGCCCACGGCGGTATCGGGGGCAAAGTCCACCGCGCCGCGGCCCTGGTTATAGTTCAGCACGCGCTGGCTCAGGCTGGCCTCGAAGAGCGGCGAGGCGTAGCGCTGTGCGCTGGCTTCGGTCTGCGCCAGGTCGCTGCCGCTCAGCACCAGGCGGAAGGTAACCTGCGAGTAGAGGCGCAGCGTGCCCGCGGCGGGGTCATACGCCACCGGCCAAACTTCCACCGGCTGGATGCGGTGGCCGCGCACGATGTAGGCCTCGCCCAGGGTCAGGGGGGCGGCAGGGTAGCTGCTCCCGCTGGTGTAAAAGCCCTGGTCGATGACAAATTGCTGGTTCTGCTCGGCCTCGACGGTCTTTTCTAGCGAAGGCTGCATGGGGTAGAGGGTGGCGAGGCCCAGTTCGGCCAGGGTGTAATCTTTATAAGTGGCCGAAACCAGTTCCAGGCTCACCTGTGCACCGAAGGGGATCTCCACCTCGGGCCGCAAGACGGGCAGTTCTGGCAGGCCGGCCTGGGCGGGGAAGCCGTAGCCGTCGTTGGTCAGGCGCGAGTAGGCGCGGCCCTCGGCGTACACGGTTTCGACCCAGGCACCCGGCAGGCTGGCCTGCACGTCAATGGCCTGGGCGTTGGTGGTCAGCACAGAGGCTTCCGGCGTGCCGGGGCCGCTTTGGCCGTCAAACGCCAGCCAGCCAGCCTCGGTCGGCCCGTTGCTGGCCTGGGCCTGGCCCTGAGACTGCCACAGCGCGCCCAATAGCGCCGCTGCAGCCAGCAGGGCAATGATCCAAACATAATTGCCTTTTTTCATATTTGTTCTCCGTGGAATAAGTGTCTTTGTGCCAGGCGGCACAAGGACAAGTTTACCGCGTTTTTAACCAATACGATATAATAAAATGAGTGCGAGTTCGCAGCAACAGTGAAAGTCGTTACTGCGATATAAAAAATAATAATTCAACAGGGATGAACAGGATACACAGGATAAAGAAGAAATAACCTGTCCATCCGGTAGTTCCTGTTAGAAATATTTACAGAGGAGATGGGCATGCCAAAATCGCTAAAGATCGTCATGATCGCTTCTGAATGTGTGCCCTTTATCAAAACGGGCGGGCTGGCCGATGTGGTAGGTGCGCTGCCCAAAGCGCTGAAGGCGCTGGGGCACGAGGTGATTGTCGTTCTGCCCAAGTATGCCGCGCTGGATGCCGCCCAGCACCACCTGCAGCCCTATTACCCGATGATGGGGGTGTGGATGGGCAACACGCAGGAGTGGTGCGGCGTGCACCGCGCCGAGAGCAGCGGTGTGCCGGTCTATTTTATCGAATCGAACAAGTTTTTTGACCGCTGGGGCCTGTACCACGATGCAGAGTTCCGTGATTACCCGGACAACCCGCTGCGCTTTGGCTTCCTCACCCGCGCCGCGCTGCAGTTATGCCAGGATTTGCATTTTGCCCCCGATATCGTCCACGCCCACGATTGGCAGGCCGCCCTGGCCCCGGCTTACCTCAAGGTGTGGCATTGGGACGATCCCTTGCTGGGCGGGGCTGCCAGCGTGCTGACCATCCATAACCTGGCCTACCAGGGCTCTTACAGCGCCGATTCCTACGAGTACCTTGGCTTGCAGTGGGGCAACTTTGTCCCCGATAAATTTGAAGATCACGGGCGGATCAACTTCCTCAAGGGCGGCATCCATTACGCCGACGTGGTCAACACCGTCAGCCCGACCTACGCCAACGAAACGCGCACGCCCGCCGGGGGTTACGGCCTGGCGCCGTACCTGAACAACAAGGGCGCCAATTACCTGGGCATCTTGAACGGGGTGGATTACGATGAGTGGAATCCTGCCGTAGACAAGCTGATCCCGGCTCGTTACACCCCGGCAGACCTGTCGGGCAAGGCCGCTTGCAAGCTTGAGCTGCAGCGCCGCTTTTCGCTAGAGCAGAACCCCGACCTGCCGGTGATCGGCGCGGTGACCCGCCTGGTGGATCAAAAGGGACTGAACCTGCTGGCGCAGGCCATCGAGGCCGTGCTGGAAAACATGCGCGCCCAATTCGTCATCCTGGGCGCGGGCGAGAAGCACCTGGAGAGCTTCTACGGTGCGCTGGCGGCGCGCTACCCTGGGCTGGCGGGCAGTTACATTGGTTACAACAATGAGCTTGCCCACCTGATCGAGGCTGGGGCCGATTTCTTTGTCATGCCCTCGCTGTTCGAGCCGTGCGGCCTGAACCAGATCTACTCACTGAAGTACGGTACCCTGCCCATCGTGCGCTCCACCGGCGGGCTGGATGATACCGTTCAGCAGTATAATGAAGGCAAAGGCACTGGCACCGGCTTTAAGTTTTGGGAGCCCAGCGCCGCGGCCATCTATTACACCATCGGCTGGGCAGTGAGCACCTATTATGACCGCAAAGCGCACATGGCCAAGATGATCCAGACCGCCATGGCGCAAGATTTTTCGTGGAAGCGCAGCGCCCGCCAGTACCTGGACCTGTACGCTCAGGCGCAAGCGGTCAAGGGCCGTTGAATCCCGCTTTCCAGCCGCGCTCGGCGGGCGGGGCCAGATTGTGATTAGGAGGTGGCTATGTCTACGCAAACCCCATCTAGTAAAAAATCGGGTTCAGGCTGCCTGAAGATTGTGGCAGTGCTGGTGGCGGTGCTGCTGGTTCTGGCGCTGCCGTTGTGTTTATTCTTCTTCGACCTGGGCCAGGCGGTGTTCAACGTGCCGCTGGTCAAGGGCATTGTCACCGACGAGGTGGTGAACTCTGACCTGATCCCCGCCGCGCTGGAGTGGCTCTCAGACCGCCGCGCCCAGGAGCGTGTGGAGAGCGGCGAGGCGCTAACGGGCATCACCGAGCCGGACGTGGTCTTGCTGATGTCTTTCCTGGATGCCAGCGACTGGCGGCAGATCAAGCAAGAGGTGCTGACCGACGCGATCCTGACCGATTGGACCTCGGTGACGGTGGACGGCGTGTATGCCTGGATAGACACGCAAGAGCGCAACCCGCAGGTCGCCTGGAGCATGCAGGCTTTCAAGGAGCGGGTCAACTCAGAGCACGGCACCAACTCGATTGTTATTGCCTTCAAAAAGCTGGAGCCTTGCGAGCAGAGCCAGATCGCCGATTTCCAGGCCCGGCTGGCAGCTGCCCCGCAGGGCACGGAGGTGCTGTATAACCTGTGCAACTTCCCCGACCCCTGGCACGAAGACCAGTTCCAGGATTACCTGGACGCGCTGACAGATGTGGTCAAGAACGTGCCCGATTCGTTCAACCTGACCGAGGAACTCTTGCAGGTGGAAGATGCGGCGGGCGGGGTAGGACCCGAGGCGCTGAAGGGCTTGCTGCGCAATATCCGCACGCTGGCGGGGCTGGCCTGGCTGGTGCCGTTGGTGCTGGCGCTGCTGCTGCTGGTGCTGGCGGTGCGCTCGCTGGATACCCTGGGGCGCTGGCTGGGCTCGCCGCTGCTGGTGGGCGGGGCGCTGACCCTGCTGCCGGCGCTGGTCTACCGCGCCCTGATCACCAATCTGCTCATCTCTGGCCCGCTCAGCGAGGCGCCCGAATTGATCCGCACGGAGGCCACACGGGCCATCCTGCGCCTGGCAGCCGAAGTGTTCCGTCCGCTGATGTTCCAGGCCCTGGTGATCCTGGTGGTGGGGCTGGTGCTGGTGGTGCTGACACTGGTTCTGGGCCGCAAACAGAAACGATCTACAGCCGAGGTTTTCAATGAAGGGTGATATTTACCGCCGATACCTGATCCAATTCGTTAAAGATGCCATCCGGGAGAGCGATGGCAGCAATGCCGGGATTGCTGCCGCCCTGCAAGAGCGCTACATCCCCGAAAGAGGCCCCAAGAGCTGGTTCCTGAAGAATGCCGAGGAGCAGATCCGCGCCCTGAAAGATGCCCGCATGGCCTTCGACGAACACCGCCATTGGCCGCGCTCGCTGGTGCTTTCGCACCTGGGGCTGGACCCAGATATTTAACCAAAAAAAGGGTCAGCGGCGACGCTTTGCGCCGCCGCTGACCCTTTTTTTTGGTTAAATCTGTTCGAAATGCGGCATGTTGACCACGAGGATCGTGGCGCGGTGCTCGCCGCCTTCGGCAGGGCGGCAAACCTGGCGCAGGGTCTCGATCACGCTGTCCACCTGCTCGGCTTCCATGCCGATCATCAGGGTCACGTTGCCGTGACGCAAGAAGCCGCCCGTGCTGGCCACGCGGGTCACACGATAGCCCTGCTTGACCAGCGCCTGGAGAACATCCACATCATCTGTGTCACGCACGATGACGATCATCAGTTTCATGGTAGTAGTTTCTTTCATATCTGCTCAAACCTTTCCACTTCAACGATGTAGACCGTTGCGCCGCCCATCTCAGCCTCAACCATTGGCAGGGGAGCCATGTTTGTCTGGATATTCAGGTGGGTGGGAAGGAATTGGCGATAGGGCTTGCAGTTCTGGCGCGCCAGTTCCAGCAGCTCAAGCAGGCGCGGGCTGCTGGTCCCCGCCATCAGGCACACGCTTTGCTCTTGCAGGATCCCGCCCAGGCTGTCAATGTGGGTGAAGTAGAATCCTGCCTGGCGCATACCCTGCTCCAGGTCGCCGGCCTGTGCGCCGCTGGTGATGATGAAGGCCAGGTGATCGATGTCTGCCATAATCTCATTATACCTATTTTTTGGGATAAATGGGAAATGTGGAAAATATTCTGTTATACTCTGAGACTATGTTCAAGTTGTGGCTGGAAAAAGTGTACGAGCTGCTCAACTGCTGGAGCGGCGGTATCCCTGAGATCATCAAGGAAACGCTGGAGGGCTTTACCCTGGCGCGGGCGGCCCAGTCCGCCGCCGGTTTGGCCTATTACGCCCTATTTTCCATGTTCCCGATGCTGCTGCTCTTTGTGGGCGTGGGCAGTTACTTTCTCGAAGGGGAGGATGTTTCGCAGCGGGTGGTGGAATTTGTGACCCAGGCGCTGCCCATCTCCCCAGTGTTGCTGGAGGAGAATATCGACCAGGTGCTGCAGCGGCGCGGCACTTTTAGCGTGATCGGCATCATCGGCTTGCTGTGGTCAGCCACGGCGGCTTTTTCGTGGCTGGGATATCACATCAACCTGGCCTGGCCGGAGGCCAACCGGCGCAATTTTGTGCGCCAACGCCTGGTGGGACTGAGCATGGTGGGGGTGCTGGCGATTTTGTTCTTCTTTTCGCTGGTGATCTCCACGCTCGCCAAGCTCATCCCGGTTATCCAGGCGCAGTTATTCAACGGCATGGCCATTCCAGAGCCTTCCTGGGCGCGCTCTTCGCTGGTGTGGGTGCTGATCTTCCTGATGTTTGTGGCGATGTACCGCTGGATCCCGGCAACACAGGTGAGCTGGAAGGCGTCTTCCTGGGCGGCGCTGGTTGCCACCATCATGTGGCAGTTGGCCTCCTATGTCTTTACCTGGTACGTGCGCGTGGGGCTGGGGCGCTACGAGCTGATCTACGGCTCGCTGGGGGCGGTGGTGGCGCTGCTGGTGTTGGTGTACCTCATCGCCTGGATCATCCTGTTCGGCGCGCACCTGTGCGCGGCCATCACTCACCACCAGCGCCGGCGCGGTGCGATGGCGGCTTGAGGGCTTGCCGCTGAGGTCAACTCCTCGCAGGTATCCGAAAAAGAGTGTGCGCAGCAGGCTTTGCCTGCTGCGCACACTCTTTTTCGAAAAACCCCCTGCCCCGATTTTGGGGGAGGGGGTTTATATACCCGCACTATGTGCGATATGGATGTAGCGGCTCAGCTCAGGGCGTTTGCGCACCTTTAACACCTGGATGCTCCCGTAACCGGCCTCTTCCAGCCAGGCGGAGATGTCCTGTTCAGCCAGGTACACCGCTCGGGGGGCCAGGCTGGTCAGGCGGCGGAAGATCGGCAGCAGGCCGGGCAGGTCCTGCTCCAAAGAGCGCCCATACGGCAGGTCGGTGACGATCACATCGGCGCTGCGGCTGGTCTCCCGCGCGTCCAGGCGCTCCACGTGGGGCGGCAGGCCGAAGTGGGCCAGGTTGCGGCACGACATGTGCACCATCTTGGGGTTGTGGTCGGCGCCCCAGGCTGGCACACCGATGGCGGCTGCCTCCAGCAGGATGGAGCCGGTGCCGCAGAAGGGATCCAGCAGGCTGCTGGCGGGCGGGCAAACCAGGTTGACCAGCCCGCGTGACAGGCGCGAGGAGAGCGAGCTGGAGGTGCGGTAAGGCTTGGCATCGTGGAGGCGGAAAGAAGCCCTTGTTTCGCTGAGGATCTCACCCAGCCACAGCCCGCTGGCCTGGGCGACGATGAGGAAACGGTGGCTGGGCGCATCCAGGTTGGGATAGGCGTTCAGGGCGTCTGCCACGGTGCGGATGGCGCGTGTTTTGCTCTCTGGCGGCGTGCCGGAGAGGTACACGAAACCGAGCTGGAAATCCTCGGCGGGGATGGGCTGGGCAGCCACAGCCTGGGCCAGCGCCTCCAGCGTGGGGGCCTGGGCCAGGCAGCGCAGCCCTGCCGTCACGTAAGCGGCGCGGGGGATCAGATCGACGCTCTGGCAGATTGCCACGCCGTCGCCGTCCGGCCAGCCGCCGGTGAGGTTGGCGCACTCGGCCGCGACCAGCTCGTTGCCCGGTATGCGGGCGCATAATGCTCGCAGGTCACTCATACCGTGTATTATAGCCGTTCTATCCTTAAATCGTGATGGGTGGCGCATCAGCGCCACCCATCACGATTTAAATGATAAAAGCACTCTTCGGCTGGTGTGGCAATCATGGCCCTGATCGGGATCTGATCCGGTCCGCATTCGTTCAGAAGTTTACCGTTCCTTTGACTTTCCTTCCCAGTGATATTTTGCTGGTGAGGATCGTCTACCCCAGGTTGCCCCTGTGGTTTCGGTTTTCGCCGAGACAGGGTTTCCCGACCTGGCAGACCGTTCTGCCTTTGGGTTGGAGTGCGGTTGAACTGGCTGGCATGCACTGCCAGGGGAAAGCCAGTTCTCCTTCTGTCCGTTTTTAGGCTTTAGACCCATCACTTTGCGTCGCCGGTTTTCGCCGGTTTTGCCTTTTCGGATGGTGTGGCTGCCCTGGCTTTTCCGTTGGATGTTTCTGGCCATCGTCGTTCGCGTGCAAACGTCTGGGTGGCACACATCGTTCGGATTATGCGGTTTCTGGCATGCTTGTGCCAGAATAAGTACCGCTCGCTTTAGGCCCAATCACTCTGTGCCCCTGGCTTTCGCCAGGTTTGCTATTGTCGGAGGCCTGGCAGTCATGGCCTGGGCAGGGGTGTTTACCTGCTTGCGCTTTAGACCCATAGCTTTGCGTCGCCGGTTTTCACCGGTTTTGCGTTTTCGGAGTGCTTTTTTTACGGAACTATTGAATTTGTAAGGTGCGGTTGTGGTAATTACAACGTAGCATAATAACGACCGCGAGTCAAGTGAGATTTTTTCAGTTATGCGCAATCCAGAATAAGCCGAAAAGCAGTGTGAGCGCACTGCTTTTCGGCTATACTAGGGGGCATGAAACCTTATGCGACATTGACCGAGCGCGGCCGGGCCCGCCGCCTGCGGGCGCTGGCCTCTCAAGCCCTGCAGCAGTACGATCTGCAAGTGGCCCGCCTGCGGCTGGTGACGAACAGCTTTAACGGCATTTTTCGGGTGGATACCACCGGCGGGGAGAAGTGGATCTTACGCGTGACACTGCCCGAGGGCGGGCACACGCCAGCGCACGTAGCCGCCGAGATGGATTGGCTGGCGGCCCTGGCGCATGATACCAGCCTGAGCGTGCCGTGCCCTCTGCCCGCCCGGGATGGCTCGTTGGTGGTGGAAGCCTGCACCGAGGGTGTGCCCGAGCCGCGCCTGTGCGAGGTGTTCAGCTGGGTGCCAGGCACCGATCTGGCCGACCACCTCACTCCGGCCAGCATGGCAGCCCTGGGCGAACTGAGCGCCCGCCTGCACGAGCACGCCCGCAGCTACCATCCCCCGGCTGGCCTGGATCTGTTGAGGTTTGACCGCGTCTTCCCCTTCCCCGAGCCGGTGATCCTGTTCGATGCCGGGGTGGAAGCCATTTTCAGCCCCGCCCAACACGCCCTGATCCGGCAGGCGCGCGATTTTGCCCAGGCAGCCATCCACCGCCTGCAAGCCAGCGGCGAGCCCATGCGCCTCATCCACGGCGATCTGCACCAGTGGAACGTGCGCTATGCCCGCGGCCTGCTCTCGCCGATTGACTTTGAAGACCTGATGTGGGGCTGGCCGGTGCAGGATATTGCCACCACGCTGTATTACTTTGAAGATCGCCTGGATTACGCCGCCCTGCGGCAGGCCTTTGAGCAGGGCTACCGGCGGGCCTGCCCCTGGCCTGAGCGCGGCCCCGGCGAGATCAACGCCTTCATCGCGGCGCGTGCCCTGGGCATGGCCAATTTCATCCTGCAAAACAACGCCCTGCTCGATATTGACCTGGCGGCCTTCGCTGGCAGGCTGGAAAGCCTGCTGAAGCGATCGATGGCGGGGTTTTAACCAGAACGGGGTTCGGGATGAACCTCCTTCCCGCTTCTCAGGTATATCAGACAGGCACTTACGTTGCCGTCTGTTGCACGAAGTAACATTGCAAAACATAGGGTTAGCTTGCCAGGTAGCCCGTTAAAAACAGGGAGTATTCTCACAGGGAGCATGTGCAAAATGAAGACTTTCGCAACTTATACGGAAATGCGCCAAAGAATTGGTGAATTATTCCAGCAGAGCCAGCATGCCGAAGCCGCCGAGATACTGACATGGGGCCTGGGGCAGTTCCCAGATAAGCTACTGGCCAATGTCTACAACCTGGCAGCTTGCCAGGTATTGCTGGGGCAGGCAGAGGAGGCCGTGAAGACGCTGCATTATGGCTTAGATCATGGCGTCTGGTTCAGCCAGTGGGATCTCGAAGGCGATCTTTGGCAGCCTTTGAAGGATTTAGAAGCTTTCCAGCGCGTTCGCGAGCGCTCTGTGGAATGTAAGGAAGCAGCTCAGAAGCAATCCAGGCCCGAATTGACCATCGTGCCTCCCCAGGAATACGACCCAGCCAGGAAATATCCGCTTTTCATCGCTTTGCATGGCGGCGACGAAACCGTTGCAGACCTCCGACCGCACTGGGTTTCACCCAGGTTGAAAAACGAGTTCATCGTTGCTTATCCCCAGTCAGGCCGGGTGGTTTCGATGAAGGGGTTCAGCTGGATGGGTGATGAACAGGATCGGCAGGAAATCTTGTCTGCGTACCAGGCAGTGTTGAAAGCGTATCGCGTGGATAAGGAGCGGATCATTGTCGGAGGGTTTTCGGCCGGGGGACACATGACCCTGACTCTGCTACTGGATGAGCAGGAAATTCTGCCGATCCGAGGGTTTGTTGTGCTCTGCCCATCCGCGCCCGAGAGCTATCCGCCCCAGGCCATTGCCCGTATCCGCGCCCGTGGGCAGAGGGGGTTATTACTCACCACAGAAATGGACCCGCGTTTGGATGACCAACGCAAGGTGGCAGAGGCATTCCAAGCCGGGGGTGTGGCGTGTCAATTCATCATCACGCCCAATGTTGGGCACTGGTATCCACCAGATTTGGCGGAGAGAATTGATGCCGCCATCCAGACAATCTTTGAGCCACAGGCCTAAGATCTCATAATGGGCCTGGCCGCCTCGATCCGAAGGTATCTGGCGCACCGGCCCAGGCGATCGAAGCGGGCCCCCCTACATCCATTCATGGTAGACTACGGATGGCTACATTCAAGGAGCAATACTGAGGGGCATAGAGATACTACATAATGAATGGAGAGTAGCTATGAGAGGCGACCTTCAATTTCCACCGTTAACAAATAACGAATTCAAATCCCAGGCAATGCCAAGCTTTTTAGAAGTATTCAACCTCCCTTGTCCATTTGTAGCGCCATTTACTCCCCGAATGGCTTCAAGAATAGTAATTTACTGCGAAGTATACCCACATGCAGAGCTGCTTGACCCGATCATTGAAGTCGCATCAAACATGGGTGACAAGGGTTTCTATTTTGCATTTACTGAGGAATACAATGTAGATGGAATATGGTATCTATGTTATCCTGGTTTGTCAGGAAAAGAGTTATATCTCAAAACCTGGTTTATTCCATTCGATAAAGTCAAGGATTACCAGGGACAAACATTTTTAACAAATCATGTTTTGTATTCACCCCAGGGAAAATGGGGCCTTTATATGAGTACTGAACACTTCTTACTGATCGGTGGTATCCCGGAATTTGTAAGTAAGATTAAGCAACGAATTCCAAACCTAGACGAGTTGACCCATCAATTTCTTGAAGATCAGAAGTGGAGGCACTTATTCTTACATTCCGGAATCGAATGGGTACCTAAATTCCTCGATCATGTGTATGGATCTGAGATTACACAGCGCTTATTGGACGAACACGGCCTGAATGATACTTTGCAAGGCAAAATCACCAAATGAAAGCCGAACCAACGGGGAACCCAGCCCACCCACCTTCCGTTGACGGGGAGTTTTGATTACACCCAAAATTTGACCGCAAAAATACCCTGGTCAACCCGAAGTGCTACTTCAAAAAAAGTGCGCGGAAAAAGCGCCACCCACTATTCCAATGCCGCCACGACGACTACCACTTTTAAACTGAACTGACGACTGGGGACAGGTCGGTCTTTCACTCAACCTGTGTCCCCACCTGTCACACCGTGTCATAAAACCTGTTTCCGCCATTGACAAGTTGCTCCAACCCCTCTAAACTTATCTCATGCTCTCTCGCGTTCACTCTTGTGCAGTCATCGGCCTGGAAGGGGTCATCGTCGAGGTAGAAGTGGATACCGCTGACGGCCTGCCGGGCATCACCATCGTCGGGCTGCCGGATGCCGCCGTGCAGGAAGCGCGCGAGCGCGTCCAGGCGGCCATCAAGAACACGCATCTGCCCTACCCGCGCAAGCGCATCGTGGTCAACCTGGCCCCGGCTTCGGTGCGCAAAGAAGGCCCCACCTACGATCTGCCCATCGCCCTGGGGGTACTGATCATGACCGGGCACATCCCGCAGGAGGCGGTGGACGGTGCGCTGGTGGTGGGCGAGCTTTCGCTGGATGGCAGCGTGCGCCATGCGCGCGGTGTGCTGCCCATGGCAGCTACCGCCCGCCAGGAAGGCTTCCGGCGCATCTTCGTCCCCGAAGCCGATGCCGCCGAGGCGGCCCTGATCCCCGACCTGGAAGTGATCCCGGTGGCTTCGCTGGCGGGGCTGCACGCCCACCTCACCGGGACCGCCCGCATCGCCCCGCGTGACCCAATCACCCCCGACGAACTGCCGGTCATCACGCAGACGGATTTCCGCGAGATCAAAGGGCAAGAGCACGTCAAGCGCGCCATGGAGGTGGCGGGCGCGGGTGGACACAATATGCTCATGGTTGGCCCGCCCGGTTCAGGCAAAACGCTGCTGGCGCGGGCCATGCCGGGCATTTTGCCCAAGATGACGATTGACGAAGCCCTGGATGTGACCCGCATCTACTCGGTGGCTGACCAACTGCCGCCGGATACCCCGCTGATCCAAAACCGCCCCTTCCGTTCCCCGCACCACACCATCAGCCACGCCGGGCTGGTGGGCGGCGGCAATCAGCCGCATCCTGGCGAGATCAGCCTGGCGCACCGCGGCGTGCTCTTTTTGGATGAGCTGCCCGAGTTTGGCATGCGTGTGCTGGAAGTGCTGCGCCAACCCATGGAAGACAAGGTGGTGACGATCAGCCGGGCGCAGGGTTCACTGACCTTCCCGGCCAATTTCCAGTTGATCGGCGCCATGAACCCCTGTCCTTGCGGTTATTTCAATGACGCCATCAAGCCCTGCACCTGCTCCTCCAGCACCGTCACCAAGTACCAGAAGCGCATCTCTGGGCCGCTGCTGGACCGCATTGATATCCACATCGAGGTGCCGCGGGTCGAATACGACAAGCTCAGCGACAGCCGTTTTGGCGAATCTTCGGCGGTGATCCAGGCGCGTGTCGAGGCGGCGCGGCAGTGCCAGCGCGAGCGTTTTTCCGTCGGGGCGAAGCATTCGCCGCATGACGCCACGCCAGACAGAACCTCTCTGGCGAATGCTTCGCCGGTACAATGCAATGCCGATATGCGCCCGGCGGAGGTGCGATCGTTCTGCGATCTGGATGATACCAGCCGCAGCCTGATGAAGACGGCGATGAACCAGTTGCAGCTCAGTGCGCGGGCGTATCACCGGATATTGAAATTGGCGCGCACGATCGCAGATTTAGCGGGGAGTGAAACGATTGGCCCCAGCCATTTGGCGGAGGCGCTGCAGTATCGTCCGCGGGGGATGATGGGGTGACCCATGTGCGCCGCAGTATTTGATCAAAGCGATGTTCGAAAAAGATTGCGCCGCGGCGGTGTGCATGGGGTTAGGGCACCATAAGAGGGGGGTGTGGGCTGCTGCTATCGACAGGGTTGTCCCCTTTTTGCTTCGATTTATTGCACGTGATACATTTTCCAACTGCGGCGCGGGGTGTAGCCCAATTTTAGCGCCAGGCGCATGGAGATGTCGTTGGCAGCATCCCATTGGGGCTCGAGGCCATTTTCCAGGCAGTATTCAAGCAGGGCAACACTCAACTGCGTCCCCAGGCCCTTTTGGCGATGGCGTGGATCATCGTTATAATCCACCCGAATATACACCTCCAGGACATTGTTACGGATAGGGTAGTTCGCGGCAGCAAAGCCAATGATTTTTTCGTCTTCCAATAGGCAGAAACCGGCCCCTTGCTGTAAAAAGTCTGCCAAGGCAAAAAACTTGCTGAGCAAATCTTGAGATAACATGCCTTGCTGATCATTGACGTGGGACGCTTCAATCGGAACTATGCGCAAGCCGGCAGGCAGCTCAGTTTTCAGGCTGCGCAGGTGCTCCAGGCTGAGTGAAGATGCATCGAAGCTGGTGCGCGGGCAGGCTTGCAGTTTTTCACCAAAATAAGCCACAAGATGGCGCTCCCATTGTTCGCTGGAGGGTACCAGCCATCGATCCGCGAGAATCAGTTCGAGCAAGGGGGTCACATCTTTGGTATCGGGGTCTCCCCACAGAAAATAGGCCGGGGGCGTATAAAAACTGGCCAGGGTTGGTTCAATTTCCGTATCCACCCAAATTTCGGGAGTGAGAAACTCAAAGGCAAATTGGATATAGTTGGTGAAGTGTTCAAATTGATTGAACACGGCCTGATATGTGGAGTTTTTGGCCTGCGCCACTTTAACGAACGGGGTCGGTGCTGTAATGCTCATCATTTTCTCTCTTTCTGTTAGAACGTGCTAAGGTTTCAGGAGGGTGATCACTTCCGTACTGACCCAGTAGAGGTCGCCTTTGTAAACGTAAAACAGGTACTTGCCATCTGGGGAGATGGTTGCAATCGACGCGCTGGTGGGGATACCCTGGCGCTGTAAACTTTTAGGGGCGCTCCAGCCTCCATCTGCCTGGAGGAAGCGGACCCCCAGGTTGGCATTGCCATCATCGTAGACCAGATAGCTGCCATCCGGGGCAATCGCCGGGTGGACGCCGTCGCATTGGTTTTCAAAGGCAGTAAATTGCCCATTTGCCAGTGTAACCAGGCTCAGGCTTGGCCTGCCGCTGGTGGAAAAGCTGGTGACGTAGATTTGTCCGCTTGAATCTGAGCTGACAAACATTCCCTCCCCAACATAGCGAGGCTCTGACCATCCCTCAGCGGTGCGATCTACCGCCCAAATGCCGGCATCCATGGTACTGGTTACCCCGGCAGGCGCGGGGCGGAACCAGCCAAAATAAAGGGTTTTGTTGTCGGCAGTGACGTGGGGCTCGAAGGCGGGGTAGCCAGCCGCAAAAGAAGCGGGAGCCGGGGCCGTCCAAACGCCATTGAGCAGGTGCGTCTCATAAAGCACATTCTCTTGCCCGTCCAGGCGCCGCGTGAAATAAAGTTCTTTGCCATCCGGGGAAAAGCTGGCGGCAAACTCTGTGGCCCCTTCCATAGAGACGATACCCGGCGCAAAGACCTGCGGTGTCAGCCCGGGTGGGGTCTGCCCCAGGTAGGCGCTCCCATTCATGCCAACATCCACTTTCATCAGGTAGATTTCAAATTGCCGGGTGAGTCGCGAACCGACCAGCAGGCAACTGCCATCATCCAGTTGCAGCCAACTGCGCAAAACATTGTGCTGTCCGGCTGGTTTAATCGTCCTTTCCCAAACCAACTGTCCACCAGCGTCTATTCTGGCGATCGAGATCAAGCCCGGCGAACGCCCAGACAGATCTTTGACCCAATCCCCAGCCGCAATATACCCGCCGTCGGCGGTTTGGGTGACCACCATAGGGTAATCTACCATTGTGGGGTCTCCAAATTGGCTGCTCCAGACTTCATTGCCTTGCTGATCCACTTTGATCAACAGGAAATCGACCATGGCGTGAGCCGTGTCATCGGCAGGTGCAACCGATGCGGCGATGAGATACTGGCCGTCGGCGGTGCGCAGCAGGTCAGAGGCTGAGATGGTCCCCTCTTCCCAGGTGCGCTCCCACACAATTTCACCATTCCTATCCACCTTGAGCAAGTAGGCATCGTCTCCTGGCTGCGGGAAGCGCAGGAGCGAGGCCACGACGACAAAACCGCCATCCGTTGCCTCCACGCCGCCGCTGGTCAGCAGGTTGTTCTGCCCCCCAAAGGTCTGAGACCAAACCAGGCCACCTGCGGAGTCTACTTTGGCCAGGTAAATATTACTGCGCCCGGCATAGCCGCCATAGCCAGCCGCGCCGGGGTCGGCAACAATATCGTCAGGATCAACAACGTTGCCCCACAGCATGAAACTGCCGTCAGCAAGGGCGCACACAGAGACCATTTCATCCAGTGTGCTGCCATAGGTGTTTGACCAGATTTCATTGCCTTGCAGGTCAACTTTGACGAGGTAGGCATCCGCGCCGCCCGCGCCAGAAGATCTGGTCATCCCGGCCAGCAGCAGGTTCCCATCGCTGGTATGGGCAATCGAGAGGCCTTCTTCGGCTTTTTCGCCGCCGTAGGTTTTCTCCCAAAGCACCTCCCCGTTTTCATCCGTGCGAATCAGGTAGATGTCGCCGCTGTTGCCTGCCCCAGACATATCCAGCCCAGCCGTGCCCACAATGTAAAAGCCGCCGTCTTCGGCCACCAGCACGTCTTCACCCATGTCGGCTGCCGTTTTGTGATAGATCCGATCCCAGAGAATGCTCGGAATTTCGGGGGTGGGGATGGCGGTGGGTGGGAGTGTGGCAGTCGGCGGTGCGGAGGTTGCTGTGGGCGGAATCGCAGTGAGGGTCGGGGGAACTGCTGTATTGGCCGGAGGAACTGCTGTATTGGTTGGGGGAACCACTGTAGGGGTGGGGGTTGATGTCGGTGCGCAGCTGGTGAGCAGGCTCAACAAGATGACCAAAATGGCAAACTGTCTAATGTATCTCATGATTTCCTTTTCTCCTGATTGTTACGGCGCTGGCTGCCGGGGCGGTTGACGCAGTTGGCGCCGGCGCCCAGGTGGCCGCTGCGTCATATCCTTTGCCGTCAGTTAACGCGGTGAGCGTATCGGAGGCCAGATCGTAAACCCATAGTGTGCTTTTCGGCCAGCGATTGGAGTAAATGGAGCGGCCGGAATGGCCCGTCGAGATGAGCACTTGCTTCCCGTCCGGCGAGTATTCCAGGCCTTCCAGATATTCGGCAACTAAAGCAGTGCGCCTGAACTGGCCGGTAGATACGGTAACGAGATACAGGCTGGCATCCTGCCCATTTTTTGTCTTTCCAAAGACGGCGATCGATGTCCCATCCGGCGACCAAACAGCAAGCTCCGGCGTGGTATCTGCTGGCAATGGGCCAACGGGGCGCGACGTGCCGTCCAGCTTCACAATCAAAACCTGCTCGGACTGTGCAGAGACAACGACAATCTCCGTCCCGTCCGGCGACCAGGCTGCCGAGAGGAGGTCGCGATATACTTCGCGGATTTCCCCGTTCGAGAGGGATAATACGTAGGCGTTATGCGCTCGGATGGACTCGTCCGGCGACACATCCTCGATCAGGATTTGCTCCCCGTTGGATGCCCATTCCACTGCACCGGCTATCCAGTCGAGTGGGAATGCTTGCTCGACGCCGCTCCCATCGCTGCGCAGGATGGTCACGACGCTGCGCTTGTCGCTTGTGCCGGCGACGGGGTGGACGGCGGCGACGGCCAGGCGCGTTCCATCGGGCGACCAGGTTGGGTCTATCCAGGGGTACGCCAACAGCGTCTCTGTGACACCCGCACTGAGTTCGATCGGCGCAGCACCATCGAGCCCCGCGCTCCAGACTTCCAGTGGACCGTGCCGGTCGCCGCTCAGGCCGTTGGGAACCACTATGTAGGCGATCCTTTGGCCGTCCGGCGACCACACCGGGCGCAGGCAGGTATCCCTTGGCTTGCCCCCCGCCAGCCAGCGTTGGTTGGAGCCATCGGCGTTCATCACATAGATCGCAGGCTTGCCATCCCGGTCGGAGAGAAAGGCGATCAGGCCGGCGCCGTTATCGCCCAGGGGCTGCGTGGTTGTCACGCTGGCGGTCGGCACCGGCGCCCAAGCGCCATGTGAGTCATATCCTTTGCCGTCGGTTAACTCGGTGAGTGTGTCGGAGGCCAGATCGTAAACCCATAGCGACCTTCTCAGCCAGCTACTGGAGTAACTGGAGCGGCCAGGATGGGCTGCCGAGACGAGCAGTTGGCTTCCGTCCGGCGAGTATTCCAGGCCGTCCAGAGATTCGGCGACCAAAGCAATGCGCCTGACCTGGCCGGTGGATACGGTAACGAGATACAGGCTGGCCTCCTGCCTATTATTTGTCGTTCCAAAGATGGCAATAGCAGTCCCATCCGGCGACCAAACGGCAAGCTCCGGCGTCGTATCTGCTGGCAATGGGCCAACGGGGCGCGATGTGCCGTCCAGCTTCACAATCAAAACCTGCTCGGACTGTGCAGAGACAACGACAATCTCCATCCCATCCGGCGACCAGGCCGCCGAGAGTAGGTCGCGATATACTTCGCGGATTTCCCCGTTCGAGAGGGATAATACGTAGGCGTTATGCGCTCGGATGGACTCGTCCGGCGACATATCCTCGATCAGGATTTGCTCCCCGTTGGATGCCCATTCCACTGCACCGGCTATCCAGTCGAGTGGGAATGCTTGCTCGACGCCGCTCCCATCGCTGCGCAGGATGGTCACGACGCTGCGCTTGTCGCTTGTGCCGGCGACGGGGTGGACGGCGGCGACGGCCAGGCGCGTTCCATCGGGCGACCAGGTTGGGTCTATCCAGGGGTACGCCAGCAGCGTCTCTGTGACACCCGCACTGAGTTCAACCGGCGCAGCGCCATCGAACCCCACGCTCCAGACTTCCAGCGGACCGTGCAGGTCGCTCAGGCCGTTGGGAACCACCATGTAGGCGATCCTTTGGCCGTCCGGCGACCACACCGGGGGCAGGCAGACACCCCTTGTCTTCCCTTCCGCCAGCCGGCGTTGGTTGGAGCCATCGGCGTTCATCACATAGATCGCAGGCTTACCATCCCGGTCAGAGAGAAAGGCGATCAGGCCGGCACTGTTATCGCCGAGAGGCGGTGTGGCTGTCACGCTGGCGGTCGGCGCCGGCGTGGCCGTGGCCGTGGGCGTAGCCGTAGCCGTGGCCACGATAGGCTGGCTGGTAGGGGTGGGCAAAACGTTGGGCGCCGTGGCGGTGGATGTGGGCGCAGGGTCTGCTTTACTGCAACCAGTCACGATCATCCCTATCAGTAATATGATGAGCATTGTTCGCAATCGATTTGGCATTTCCTGTCTCCTTTATCGATTAATACCCCACAAAATAATCGCCTGACCTTTATTGGCGCTGGACGCCAACAGTAAACCATCCGGCGAGAACGCAAGAAAATAAATATACTCGTCATGACTATCGAGGGTGCGCAGTTCTTCCCCGCTCTTTGCATCCCATAACTTAATCAATCCATCCGCGCTTGCCGAGGCCAGGATGGTGCCATCGGGCGACAGCGCCAAGCCATAAACGTAACTCCTGTGACCGCTGAGCGTGCGTATTGCCTGTCCACTCTCGATATCCCAAAATTTTATCGTTAAATCGCCGCTCGACGAGATAAGCTGGCTGCCATCTGAGGTAAAAACCAGGTTATACACATTGCCGCGATGTCCGTTGAGCGTACGCAGCTCCTGCCGGCTTTCTATATCCCAGAGGGTGATATCTGTGTTGCCCTCCGTATTTCCTGAGGCCAGCAACGCGCTATTGGGGGAGAAAGCTAAACTGCCGATTGGGCTATTGGGCGCTTGAAGGGTGTACAACTCTTGTCCGTTGTTTACATCCCAGACGGTAATCGTACCTTCCAGATCTCCGCACGCCAACAGTCCGCCATCAGGTGAGAAGGCAATCTTCATAATGAACGTTTTGCGTTGGCTGAGGGTTTGGATGAGCTGCCCGTTGTTCACAGCCCAGATCCCGATCGTGTTATCAGGATTACCCACCGCCAGCAGGCTGCCGTTTGGAGAGAAGGCCACGTTGTACACGCGTGCTGCCGGTTCCGTCAGGGTATCCATTTTCAGGCCAGTTTGGATATCCCACAGCGTTAAAACGAGATCGCCGCTCAGGGATGCCAGGTGAGCCGTATTCGGTAAAAAGACCAGGCCGGTTACCCCATCTTTGTGCCCAGCGAGGGTTGCCAAGGCTTCAATCTGAGCCACATTGGATAATGAAATTGCTTCTCGTTCAGGATCTGCGCTTGGTGTGACCGAGGGTGCAGGTGAAACAACAGGAGCAGTGGTCGGTGTGGCTATTGGTAAGAAAGCGGGTGGAACCGGTGTGGCCGTGGCGGAGGGCGGCGTTGGGGTAGCGTTGGGTTGGCAGCCGACCGTCAAAATGGAGCAGAGAGTTAGTATCAAAACCAGGCGAGAGAGTGTGGACATAGTTTTTCCTTTGGGTACAGAATCAGCCGGGCGGGCAGGAAAGCATTTGTATCTGTCACGGCGGCATTTGTGGGTGCAACGCGCTTTCCGTCATGCTATTTTTCCCCGGCGCGAAGTTCCTTCTCCAGTGTGACAAATTCGCTGACTGTGGTCATTCCAACCTTTTGATAGAGCCTGGTGGCGCCTGTGACATTAGCGGCGTCTACACCCAGGCCGATGGTCTGGGTGCCGCGCCGGTAGAATTCGCCAAACGAGCGGTGGAGCAAGGCCAATCCCAGCTTTTGGGCGCGCCAGGCCGGGCGGACAGCCAGAATGTGGATCCAGCCAATGCCCATCCGATATTGGTTGATGGCGAAACCGGCTACCTGGCTGCCATCCCAGATCACGACCCACAAGGTGGGGTCATATTCGGGGTTTTCAAAGGTGTAGTAAGAGAACTCGTCAAAGCTCAGTTGGTGGCTGCCCCAATTGGTCTGAAAGGCTTCGTTGCGCGCCTGCCAGATGGCGGTGGCGTGTTCATCCTTGACAAAGGGGCGAAACTCCAGCCCCTCCGGCAGCACCGGCGTGGGGGGCGCGGCCTTGAGGTCAATGCCCATGCGCCAGTGATAGCGCACCGGGGTGTAGCCTGCCTGCGCCAGGATGGCCTTGCCCGCCTCGTCTTTGTTGTCTAACGCCACACGGATGAAGACCCGTTGTTCGGGTGCGGCCAGTGGCACATGCTGCGCCCGGGTGCGGCTTTCCAACGCGCCCAGCAGGGCGGCTTCAACGCCCAGCCCCTTGAAGTGAGGATGAACATAGATGTCGCCGCTCATCTCACAGTGTTGACTGATGTCGAAGACCGCACCATACCCCACCAGGCGTCCGGCCTGGGTCTGGATCAGGAAAGCGTCCTGTTCGGGGTCAAAACCCTCATATTCCCATTCGTTTTTCAGGTCTTCGGGCGTTACTGCCGTACTGGTATCACCTTCGGCTTCGCAAATCTCATAAATCAACTGTGCGATAGCCTGTAAGTCAGTCCGCTGGACGGCGTGCAGGATCAGCGAAGCGTTGAGAGGCATAGTTGGCGAGGTTGGGGTGGCCATGCTGCGTTCTCCTGTATTGCTGGGTGAAGGCGCTATGTTTTTCTTCTCCACCGGTTGGATGGAGACCAGGATCAGACCCAGGTCGCGGATGCGACCGAGAATGCCGTGCAAAGCAGCCTGGTCGGGGACGGAGCCGGTCAAGAGGCTGTCATCGCCGTTGGGGGTAATGACAAATTCCTCGAACCAATCCGACCAGCATGGGTCGAGCTGACCTTTGATACAAACCTGGTAACAGGCAGGTTCTTGCGAACGGAAAGCGGTTTCCTGACTCAAGGTGTTTGGCATGGCGCAAGAATACCCCCAACCAGGTGTATTGTCATCACCAAGTGGGTGAGGCAGGTGGGTGAATTAGCAAAAACGATCAGGGGTGTGCGGTACTGCCAGGGATGATCATAATAACTTCAATTCCCTGGCCCGGGCAATGGCTGCGTAGCGGTTGTGAGCATTGAGTTTGCGGTACAGGTTCTTGATATGGGTGCGCACCGTGTTGGTCGAGATCACCAGCTTTTCAGCGATTTTCGGCGCATCCAGGTCGGTGGCTAGCAGGCGCAAAACTTCCAGCTCGCGCTCGCTGAAAGGTTCGAGCAGTGCTTCAGGCACAAGTTGTTCCACAGGTTTGGAGCGTTGGGCAAAAGCAGCCAGCAAGCGGCGGGTAAAGTTTGGGCAGATAGACTGGCGATCTGCCAGAAAGAGCAGCTTTTCCATCGCCTGGCCTTCGCGCAGGAAGGTCATCATCCGGTTGTCAGGCTCGGCCAGGGCCAGCGCCTGGGCCAAAGCCTCCAGCGCCGCAGACTCATCTCCGAGAGCCTGTAAAGCCAGCGCGCGCAACACATGCGGACGCATCATGAGCCTGGCGGCCGGCTCGTTCATGCCGGCCAGCGACCGATCCACCACATCCAGAGCAGCCGCGGGCTGCCCGGTTTTGAACAGCAGGCGCGCTTTCATGGTGAAGGGATATTCCGTTTGTGCATCATCATACACGCGCAGGTATTCCTGCACAGCAACCTCATCCACCGGTTCACGATCCAAAAGCCCGTCCACGATCAGGCTGACCACCATCTGCTCCACCCAGAGTGAGATTTTCGCGGCCAGCTCCAGAGCGCGCTGGTAGACCTGCATGGCTTGAGCCAGATCGCCGCTGAACATCAGCGTATGTCCCAGGTATTCACGGCACATCACCTCGGCGCCGATATGCCCCGAACGTTCACTCAGCGCCAGGCCTTTGAAGCCAAACTGACTGGACTTCTCCGCCTCGTTCCATTCGATGTAAATGCGCGCCAGGATGGCGTAGTTCATGGAGGTAGCCGCAATTTCTTGATGTGTGCGCTGGTGGTAATCAGCTGCAATATCCAGGGCTTGCTGGCAAACCCGATGTGCCTCGTGCAGGTGGCCTGCGCCCATGTGTCCCATTGCCAGCGCCGCCGCGGCCATGACCACTGCATGAGGCTTTTCCGCCTGCAGCGCCAGTTCCAGGGCGCGTTGCAAAATCGGCATAGCGTCAGGGTTATATCCATCTTTTGAGAGAATATCGCCCCACTGGGCCATATTGGTTGCCCGCAGTTCCACTTCTGCGGGCGGCAGCCATATTTCTGCCTGCTGTGCGTGGTAGACAGTGTTCGCCACATCGCCCTGAGAGCCATAAATATCAGCCCAGGCGGATTCAAGATGGCCGCGCAGGCGTGCTTTCTCGGCGCTTTCGGGCATATTCTCGATGTGTGCGGCAACGGTTTCGAGGATTTGGTGTGATTTCTGGAACTGGCTATTTTCCAGCAAAAAGGCGCGAGCGATCCCCAGCCAGGGTTTATCGCTGACCATCGAAACGGGGATGGTTTCCAATTTTCGGAAAGCCGCCCCTACTTCATCCTGATTGAAAAGCAGGAAGACGTTGCCAGCAAACAGGTGTTCCGCCATTTGGATATCGCCCGCTTCCAGTGCATAGTGCAGCGCATCCAACCGCCGCCCTTGACTGCTGTGCCAGACAGCAGCGCGACGTTGAAGTTCAGTGGTTAACCCGGGGTGGGCCTGCCCCAATTTGATGCGCAGCAAATCCGAAAACAGGTGATGATAGCGATACCACTTGCGCTCCTGGTCAAGTGGCAGCAAGAACAGGTTGGATTGTTCCAACTGCAGCAGGGTGGCCTGACTGTTACTGCGATCGGTCACTGCATCACACAAGGCTGCGTTCATCTGGTCAAGCACCGAGGTCTTGAGCAGGAAATCCTGCACATCTGGGGGCTGTTTTTCCAGCACTTCTTCAATCAGGTAATCAGCGATAAAGCGATGACTGCCTGCCAGGCTGGCAATGATTTCTTGCGGGTTGGCCTGACCTTGCAGGGAGAGCGCTGCCAGGTGCAACCCGGCAATCCAGCCTTCAGTGCGCGTTTCGAGCGCGGCGACCTCCGCCTCCGTCAGCCTCAGCCCCATGCTGGTATTCAAGAATTCGGCGGCTTCCTGGGGGGTGAAGCGCAGATCGGCAACTCGGATTTCGCTCATCTCGCGGCGGGCGCGCAGGCGTCCGAGCGGCCAGGGCGGGTCGGTGCGACTGACCAGGGCGAGGTGCAAATAAGCGGGTTGGTGATTGAGCAAGAATTGCGGCACAGCCTGGATGACAGACCGGGTAATCACGTGGTAGTCATCCAAAGCCAGCAGAAATGGCATGGGAATGGTAGAGATTTCAGCCGCCAGCATTTCGAGAAAATGGACCGGAACCGGGTCAAAATCCTGTGGATTGGCAGTGCTCAGGGTCTCGAGCAGGTCTGAGCCAAATCCTGGCTGAACTGTCTGAATGGCGCGCAGCAGATAGGTGAGAAAACGCAGTGGGTCGTTATCCAGTTCGTCGAGCGCCAGCCAGGCGACAGGTCGTCCGCTCTGGCGCAGCCATTCGCTGGCAATAGTTGTTTTGCCAAAGCCGGCGGGGGCAGAGATGAGGGTCAGTTTCCCATCCAGGCCAGCGTTCAACTGCTGGATCAGGCGCGGGCGCAGTACCAATCCTGGCTGTAAGGGTGGAATCTGAGTTTTGGCAACGAGATAAGAAGTGTTCAAATGGTATCACCTGGCGCGAGCAGCCACTCAACACGGTTGCCCGACGGTGAGATTCTACCGCAAGGATAAACCAAATGCCAACCAAAGTGATGGGTAATGGCGCAGCTTGCCAGATACGCATTGTAGGAGAGAGCTGCCGCCTTGAGAAATACCAGACTACCTGTACGCTATGCTTGTGAAGTGCCGATATAGTGTTTGCGGGGATCGTTGACAGCGGCCTGGAAGCCAACACTACTCCCTCGCCCCCTCCACCGACCCACTGGCCCCCCTTAAACCCCCTCCAAGCGCAAGAGCCTGCCGTCTGGCAGGCTCTTGCGTGAATGCATTATGCCCTTACACCGCCGCTCCCGCCAGAGCGGGACGAAACTTATTCCCGTACACAATCACGCCGCGCGCGTCGCTTTCTGATCGATCCCGCTGCTCAATTCTCACCCCTCGCATCGCCGTCTTTATCCTGCAACCGCCACACGGATCCCGTACATATTCCCACCTGTGGGGGTTGGTTGTAGAGTCAGGCGTGCGTGGTCCATATATTATATTCCCTTGGGAGTATATCGCCAAAGCAATGTTCGAAAAAGATTGGGCCGCGGCGCTGTGCGTGGGGGTAGTGTACTGTAATCCATAGGTGCTCTATAATCTGATTTGTGTATCCGATAAGCTTGTATTTCTCACCCCCGCCCTCACCGAGAACCTCACATTGTGTGTATCCCTGTCCTTGCGGTTATTTCAATGACGCCGTCAAGCCCTGCACCTGCTCCTCCAGCACCGTCACCAAGTACCAGAAGCGCATCTCTGGGCCGCTGCTCGACCGCATCGACATCCACATCGAGGTGCCGCGGGTGGAGCCGTCGGGGCGAAGCATTCGCCGCATGACGCCGCGACAGACAGAACCTCTCTGGCGAATGCTTCGCCCGTACAGTGTAATGCCGACATGCGCCCGGCGGAGGTGCGCCAATTCTGCGACCTGGATGACACCAGCCGCAGCCTGATGAAGACGGCGATGAACCAGTTGCAGCTCAGTGCGCGGGCGTATCACCGGATATTGAAATTGGCGCGCACGATCGCAGATTTAGCGGGGAGTGAAACGATTGGCCCCAGCCATTTGGCGGAGGCGCTGCAGTATCGTCCGCGGGGGATGATGGGGTGACCCATGTGTGCCGCAAAATCGATGGGACGGCGCACGCCGACAAAACCTGGTTGATCACGATGCACTTGTGCGGGTAAGGATTCTGGTTGCCCCAGTATTTGATCAAAGCAATGTTCGAAAAAGATTGGGCCGTGGCGGTGTAAAGCGATCTTCAACCCTTCAACCATTCCTTGACGACATTCTCAATTTGATCGCGCACCTGGCGAAACCTGGCCAACTTTTCTTCTGGGGTACCCTGAAAAGCAGCAGGATCTTCAAAGGCCCAGTGCAGGCGCGTGCCCATGCCCGGAAAGGTGGGGCATTTTTCTTCCGCGCGGCTGCAGACGGTGATCAGGTAGCCGAAATGCACCTTGCCAAGGTACTGAGTCAGTCCCTTGGCAAAATGCCCGCTCATATCTACACCGGCTTCTTCCATCACCTGAACCGTTAGCGGGTGGATCACGGATGGTTCCAGACCGGCGCTGAAAGCCTCGAAGCGCTCGCCGCCGTACTGGCGCAAGAAGGCTTCAGCCATCTGGTTGCGGGCAGAATTGCCAGTGCATAAGAAGAGCACTTTGGGCTTGTTCATGGCTACATTGCCTGGATTTCTAAAGCCGGTATTTCAGCACCAACGGAGGCTGCAAAGCCCATCAGATTATCTCTGTCCCACTCCCACGAGTTCAGATCTGGGATGGCATGATAGGCGGTGAGATCAAGTTGGATGGGGGTAACAGAGACGCAGCCCTCGGCCAGCACACCGATATCGGTGCCGCGCTCGGGAACGCCCGTCGGCAGGTCGCCGGCCGTCCAGTAGTAGGGTTTGCCGCGCGGGTCCAGGCGTTGGTCAAGCCTGTCATGGTAAACGCGCAGCCCCTGGCGGGTAATGCGGATGCCTTTCAACTGTTCGTAGGGCAAATAGGGCACATTGACGTTCAAGAGAACGTTCGGCGCCAGGCCGTAGCGCAGCACTGATTGGGCCACCACGCGGGCGATCCTGGCTGAGGCGGTGTAATCGGCCGGACCGACCAGGTGTTCGGGTGACTCGAGCGACATGGCAATCGCCGGGAAGCCCCAGATGGCTGCCTCCATGGCGGCGGTGACTGTGCCTGAATAGGTCACGTCGTGCCCCAGGTTGGCATAGGGGTTGATCCCTGATACCACCAAATCGATCTTTTCGGGCAAGAAGCCGCACACTGCCAGCGCCACGCAGTCTGATGGGGCGCCATCGCTGGCCCAGGCGGTCACGTTCTCACTCAGCCGCACCTCTTTCACGCGCAGGGGTCGGTCCAGGGTTTTGACATGCCCAGAGGCAGACCAGTTTCGGTCGGGAGCCAGGACGCTGACCTTGCCCAGGTTGCTCATTTCTTCGGCCAGGGCCAGCAGCCCGGGGGCGTTCACGCCATCGTCATTGGTAACGAGTATATGCATAGGGATCTCACTTTCTTTGTTGTATGAGTTTTCTTTTTCATCATAGAAATCGTACCACTTCTGTCTTGTTTTTGGGCTAAGGGCGCGTTAATAGATCGTAAAGGTTTTGTTAAACTACAAACCCCTACGTTGCTGCCGAAAGAGATTGTTAATGTGTTGTGTTGCCTTGGGAACTGATCACCAGCGCCGTGGCGATGTGGAAAGAGAGATGGCCCCCCTAACCATCCCGGTTGGGCATAGGGCCACAGGGGGCGTTCTGTGAGGTTGGATTTATCCCCCTATCTCCTCAAGGAACAGGCCAATCTGTTGATCGTACTTGGCGGGATCTGTGCCGTAAGAGAGGGCATGCTCAGCGCCAGGGCAAAGGTAGAGCCGGCGCAAGCCCTGGCTTTTGGCATCGAGCAGATCTTGGGCCATGCGCGGCGGGATGTACGTATCGGCCGCGCCGTGAACGATCAGCACGGGGGCAAGGATGTGGGCCATGCCCGCTTGCGGCGATACCTGGCTGAAGCGCATGCCTGTGCGCAGCCAGGCAAAGAAGGATGCCAGCGGCAGCAGGGGGAAGGACGGCAGGTGAAAATCTTGCTGCAGGCGGTAGGCAAGCAGATCCTGTAGATCGGAAAAGGCGCAATCCGAGACGACAAAGGCCGGACGGGCATCCATGGCAGCGAATTGCAGCACAGTGGCCGCGCCAAACGATTCGCCCATCACACCGACGCGCCCCCCCAACTCAAGCTGCGCCAGCGCCCAATCGAACATGGCCTTGAGATCGTTCTTCTCGTAGTACCCAAAGGTGGAGTTTTTGCCCCCGCTGCGCCCGTGGTTGCGGTGATCGTAGAGCAGTACATTATAGCCGCGGCGGTAGAACATGCCCATGTATTTGACCATGCCATACAGTGTGTAGGTGATGCCATGGGCGATCACCACCGTTTTTTGCGCTTTGGGTTGGGGGAAGTACAGGCCAAATAGTGGGTAGCCGTAGGGTGAAGTGATGCGCACTTCCTGCTGAGGCATGGCGTTGAATTCATCTTCTAGCAGGTAGCCCTTCTCCACTTCGATACGGTAGGTGTCTTCAACCGTGAACTTCTTGGGCAGTACCACCTGATTGGCAAAGAACAGGCCTGCCACAGCCAGCAGCAGGACCAGGATCAGCAAGATGACCAACAGGGTCATGCGGGTCAGTCCAGGGCTTTGGCTGCCAGGGCGGCTTTAACCTGTTGCAGCCGTTTACCGTGCAGGGGGTAGAAGAACAGCACGCCCAAGGCCAGCAGTGCGCCGATGGCGGGCGGAATGGACATAAAAATCCGGAAGCCAGTGTTCACCGTTTCGGGCTGGAGGCTGAGCAGCGGGTCGTAGTGATACAGGGTGGTTAGCCAGCCAAACACCACCGCCGCCAGGGCGTAGGCCAATTGAATGACAAATCCGCTCATGCCAAAGTACATGCCCTCGCGGCGCTGGCCGGTGCGCACCTCATCCTCATCGATCACATCAGAGAGCACCACATCGCCCATCAGGATCAGCCCAGCCAGGGCAATTCCGACGAAAGCCGCACTGATACAGGCCCCCAGCACGCTGCGCACCAGCGCCAGCGGGATCACGGTGACTGCCAGCAAACCATAGGCAATCATCAGCGTGGTGCGGGCTTCGAAGCGGTTGGCGACCCACTGCCGCCAGGGCCACAGGGCCACCCCCGCGGTGACGAAAGCGATCCCCAGAATGAGCGAGGTGATGCTGGCATCCGCGTTCAGGCTGTACTTGGCGTAAAAGGCCATGCCGGTGGAGAGCGTGGCGGTGGCAAAATGGCGCATGGTCTGGGCGATCACGATGGTGACAAAGGAGCGGTTGACCAGCGTGGCGCGCAGCGCCGGCAGCAGGGGGATGGCCTCGGCCTGCACCGAACGGGCGCGCTCGAACATGCCGCGGGTGCTGAAATACAGCGCCAGGGCGGTGATGACCGCGAAGATCAGCGCCATCATTGGCCAGCCGAGCATGTCCGCCAACATCACCGGCATGGCGGCGCCAACCAGTAATCCCACCGTCATGAAGATGTTCATGCGCACGGCAACGTCGGTGCGCTCTCGATAATCCAGGAACATCTCCGGCAGCAGGGCGTAGTAGGCGGTCTGTACGACCGTTGCCAGGCTTTCAAACAGGAAAAGGGCGATGGCAAAATAGATCAGCAGAGCCACCGGCTGGGCGCCGCCATCAAAGGGGGCCAGGAAGAGGGCCGCGAACAGCGCCGCGTAGGGCAGGGTGCCGAAGAGAATATAGGGGATGCGCCTGCCCCAGCGTGTTTTGGTGCGGTCAGAGATGTAGCCCATCACAGGGTTATTGATGGCGTTGTAGATGGCAAAGCCGGTCATCACGGCGGCGGCCCAGGCTGGGTTCAGGCGGCGTACATCACTGTAGAAGAACAGCAGTGCAGCATTGACAGCCTGGTAGGGGATGGCGCAACCCAGGTTGCCCAGGCTGTACAGCCAGCGTTGAAGGTTGGTGGAAGTTGTGTTGGATGCGGCGAGTTGCATGACGATGGTATCTCCTCAATATCATACCATATGGCACGCCGCCCAATGGCCTGGGGCTTTCTCCAGCAGCTCGGGGCGCTGCTCGGCGCAGATTTCTGCGGCCAGCGGGCAGCGCGTGCGGAAGCGGCAGCCAGAAGGCGGGCGGATGGGCGAAGGCACATCGCCCGTCAGGGGGATGTTTTGCTGGCGCTGCTCCTCTTTCACCGGGTCTGGAATGGGCACGGCAGAGAGCAGGGCGTGCGTGTAGGGGTGCAGCGGGGTCTGGTACAGCGCATCTCGCCCGCCGATCTCGACGATAACGCCCAGGTACATCACTGCCACGCGCGTGCAAATATGCCGCACCATGGAAAGATCGTGGGCGATGAACAGGTACGTCAGCCCCAACTGTGCCTGCAAATCCTCCAACAGGTTGACCACCTGCGCCTGGATGGATACATCCAGCGCGGAGATCGGCTCGTCGCAGACGATGAGCGAGGGGTTCAGCGCCAGGGAGCGCGCAATGCCAATGCGCTGGCGCTGACCGCCCGAGAACTCGTGCGGAAAGCGGTTGATAAAGGTTGGGTTGAGACCCACCAGGCTGAACAGGCGCATCACTTCTTTCTGCACCTGGGTGCCTTGCGCCAGCCGGTGAACAATGAACGGTTCGCCAACAATATCGCCGGCAGTCATGCGTGGATTCAGGCTGGCATAGGGATCCTGAAAGATCATCTGGAGTTTGCGGCGTTTCTGGCGCAGCGCCTGCCCTTTCAAACTTGCCAGATCCTCTCCCTCAAAAAGCACCCGCCCCGAAGTAGGCCGGTAAAGCTGCAAAATGGTGCGCCCTGCAGTGGATTTGCCGCAGCCCGATTCACCCACCAGGCCCAGCGTCTCACCTTTCATAATGTTGAATGAGATATCATCCACTGCATGCACGTACCCCACATCGCGCTTGAGCAGGACGCCGCGCCGGATGGGGAAATATTTGACTAAATTTTTAACTTGCAAGAGATTTTCGCTCATCAGCGCTCTCTCCTGGTATGCGGATTGACCCAACAGGCTGCCCGGTGATCTTCTTCCACCGTGAGCAGGGCAGGAACTTCGCGGTGGCAGCGCTCTACCACGAAGCGGCAGCGCGGGGCGAAGGGACAGCCGCTGGGTTTTTTATGGAGGATGGGCGGCAGGCCATCGATGGATTCCAGGCGGCGGTGTTCGCTCTCGTCCAGCCGGGGCAGGCTGTTCAGTAATCCCATGGTGTAAGGGTGAGATGGATTGGCGTACAATTTCTTAATGGGGGCTTCCTCGATCACATAGCCTGCATACATCACCACAATGCGGTGCGCCAGCCCGGCGATCAGGCTGAGATCGTGTGTGATCCAAATAATGGACATGCCCAACTGCTGGCGCAGTTCTTTCACCAGCCTCACAATCTGCGCCTGAATGGTCACATCCAGGGCGGTGGTTGGCTCATCGGCAATCAAGAGCTTGGGAGAGCACACCAGCGCCATGGCGATCATGGCCCGCTGGCGCATGCCGCCCGAAAACTGGTGCGGGTAATCGCGCATGCGCTCTTTGGGGTTGGGGATGCCCACCAGGCTGAGCAGCTCCTCGGCACGCGCATTGGCCTGCTGGCGCGTCAGCCCCTGGTGCACTTCCAGCGGCTCGGTTAGCTGCCGCCCAATGCTCAGCACCGGGTTGAAAGCCGTCATGGGCTCCTGGTACACCATGCCAATCTCTGCGCCGCGCACCTTGCTCAGCTCCTGGTCGGATAGTTTGAGCAGGTCGCGCCCGCCGAACATGGCCGTGCCCGCGGTGATCTGCCCAGGGGGGATGGGGATCAGGCGGGTGATGGACATGACACTGACGCTTTTGCCGCAGCCGCTCTCCCCCACGATCCCCAGGGTTTCGCCTTCTGAAACCCGGAATGAAACGCCGTTCACCGCGTGATTCCAGCCGCCTTTCACTTTGAAGCGGGTTTCCAGGTTTTGCACGTTCAAGATATCATCCATAATGCCCGTTCCTCATGGTTGCTTATTGTGGCTTGCGCAACTTTGTGAACAAGAAGGTGCCGATTCCGATCAGCATAAGGGCGCCGCCAATCCCTAGTACAAAACTTGTTGGGTTGCCTTGCAGGGTTGGTGTAGATTGGGTTGCTGCTGCCTCCGCCAGTGTGGTTGCCTCGGGCGCGGCGGTATCGGCTGACCGCGTCGGGGTTGCCGTTGCAGGCGCCACGGTGGCAGAAGGGGCGGGGGTGGGTGGGATGTCGGTGGGCTGGGGGGGAGGGGTAGCCAGGATGGCGCTCAAATCGGGCGTTGGCGCAGCCTGGTAGATGGCAGCAATATCGGCTGTTTCATACCGCAGCACATCGCCCGGCTGGAAAACATCCAGCAGGCCGTTGGCAATCTCAAAGCCTTCGTTCGTGCCCAGGCTGAGCGTGGCAAAGCGCAAGTCGAGCGAAAAGACGCTGCCCATCCCCAGCACGGTGATCGTCTCGCCATCCAGCCACAGGGCGGCGTCTTGGGTCAAGCCAAAAGCCACCTGCTGTGGGTGGTTGTAGGCCAGGGAGAACAAGCGCCCCCAGCGGTTATTGTCTACCAGGCGCGGCTCGAAGATGGCGGGCAAAAGCCCCAGCCCATCAGCGAATTGCGTGCGCCCCTGCAAAAATGACCGCTGGGTGGCGGCTTCCACCTCTTCACCTTCGGTGGGCGTTGGTTCGTGGTTGGAGTAGACGCTGCCTGCCAGGGCTGCGGCGGCGTTATCGAGGAGCATGGGGGTGCCCTGCATCCAGGCATCTTTGAGGGGGGCCAGCGCGGCTACCGGCAGCAGCGATTGATCTTTGCCGATCACCAGGATGCCGGTGATCCCTTCGGGGATGGTAATTGGCTCCGTTTGATCGGCGGGGATGAATACTTCCTGGTGGGTGGCGCTCAGGCCGGCAGTATATTTCTTCGCCTCGGCATTGGCTGCCGTTCCCGACTTATACCCGGCCATCACCACCAGAATATTGGCTGCCTGCCCGCCGCTGGCCTGCTCAAACTGCGCCAGCACGGGGCTTTGGGGCAGGGAGCCAAGCAGGTTGCCACCCAGGAAAAGCGCCCCAGCCCCCGGCGGCAGGCTGAGAAAATCGGCATCTCGTTCCAGCCGCGCTGGGAAGGGGGCCAGCGAGGCCTGGCGCGTGGTTAGATCGTAACGGGCGCCATCCTTTGCCAGCAGGTGTACCAGCACGTTCCGTACGCTGAGCAGGTGATCCTCACCCACGTAGCGCACCGCATCGGCGGCGTGATAGGTTTCGGCGTCCAGGACGGCCACCACGTACAGGCCAAACACATTGCCAACCTGATTGTAACCATCCACGCGCACGCCGGTGTAGGCATCTACGCCAATGCCCACGTGTGGCACGCCGGGCAGCAGGATGGCGTTCAGCAGGCGGCTCAGGCGGGCGCGCTGGAAGAAGTGCTGGTCGAGGATGGCATTGGGCAGGCTGGATGATAAGCCATGCAAGTCAGGGCTATTCCATACATCGGCTGCGCCAAATTTTAGCCCCGATTCGGCGGCGAAGTTCAGGTTGTAACCCGCCAGCATGCTGCTGGCCAGCATGCCGCCGCCGGCGCTGGTGCCGGCGATCACTGTGCCTTGTTCGTAGGCATCGGAAATGGCTTGCTCGATGGGTGTGTTGGCGATGGTGCGCATGGCCACGGTCTGATCGCCGCCCAGGATGAACACGGCGGTCACATCGGGTGTGAAATAGGCGGCGTTTTCGGGCAGCAGCGCATCTGCGCGCGTAAACACCGGCACAATCACCGCCGTCACGTTCATTCCCTCGGGTGCGGCGCGCTTGCAGGCCTCCTGGATCTCATAGCGCCGGGTCTCGGCGTCCGTCATATTCACCTGGCGCTCGCCCTCGCTGATGGTTTCTGAGCTGGTGGAATACGTGGTGGGCAGCACGAGGATCTGCACGGTGTTATTTTGGGCGCGGGCAACGATGATGGTGCACAGCCCAGAGTACACATCGGAATAGCCCCCGCCAATGGGCACCAGCACGCCTTGGGTGGCTTGCCCTCGCACCGGCTGTGGGGGAGCGAGTAAAACAACCAGGGTAACGAAGGCCAGCAGGGCCCAAATCTTTCTCATTTCTCACCCTTTTCCACATGGTAAGGATCGAGAGCGTCACGCAGCCCGTCGCCCAGGTAGTTAATGGCAATCACCACCAGGAAGATCATCATGCCGGGGAAGATCGCCATCCAGGGGGCAGAGGTGAGGTATTTTTGCGTGGCGCTGAGCATATTGCCCCAGGTGGGCGTGGGAAGCTGAACGCCAAAGCCCAGGTACGAAAGCCCCGATTCGGTGATGATGGCCCCAGCCAGACCCAGCGTGGCAGTGACAATGATGGGCGAGGCCACGTTGGGCAAGATATGCCGCAGTAAAATGCGCAGGTTGCCCACCCCGATCATGCGCGCCGCCAGCACAAATTCCTGATCGCGCAATTCCATCGTGTTGCCTCGCACCAGGCGGGCCACGCCCATCCAGGATAGGCCGCCAATTACCGCAGCAATCGGCCAGAAGGTGCCCGGCCTCAGCCAGGGCAGGTCGAGCTGGCGCAGAAAGGTGGTCAGCACCAGCAGCAGGAACAGGCGCGGCACCGATTGGAAGATTTCTGTCAGCCGCATCAGAACCGCATCCACCCATCCGCCGAAGAAACCGGAGAGCAGCCCCACCAGTGTGCCGATCCCGATGGCGATGCTCATCGCCAGCAGCCCCACCACCAGCGAGATGCGCCCGCCGTTAATGGTGCGCGACCACATATCGCGCCCCAGGTCATCGGTGCCCATCCAATGCTCAGCGCTGGGCGGCTGGAAGCGGTTGTACAAATCTTGATCGGTGGGCGAGTAGCGCTGGAAGAGCGGCGCGCCAGCCACCAGCACAATGATCCCCAACAGGATCATACTCCAAAAAACAGCCATTCCGTGCTTTAAGAATTGATACACAAAGCGGCGGAAGAGAGACTCTTTCTGCTCAACGGCGATTGCAAGGGGGGTTTCAGCCATGGGGTTCTCCTGCGCTTTCAATCCAACGTAATGCGTGGATCCAAAACGGTATAGACCAGATCCACCAACAGGTTGGATGCAACAATCAAAAAACTGTAAACCATCAGCACGGCCATCAGCACCGGGTAATCGGTCTTCATGGCTGAATCAAAGAACAGACGCCCGATCCCAGGCCAGGCGAAAATAGTCTCTGTGAACAGCGCCCCGCCAAACAGGTTGGGCAAATCCAGCCCCAGCAGGGTGACGATGGGAATCAATGCATTGCGCAGGGCGTGCCTGGAGATGACCATTTTCTCTGGCAGGCCCTTGCCGCGCGCCGTGCGCACGTAATCCTTGTGGATCACATCCAGCATGGAGGAGCGCATGTAGCGCATGTAACTGGCTGCCGAGATGACCGCCAGCATGGAGACCGGCAGAATCAGGTGGCGGAGGCGGTCCAGTAGGTTGAAGGGCTGTCCCAGCGTCATCATCCCGGCGCTGGGCAGCAGCGGTTTTCCATCTGGCGTTTTGAGCAGCACAGAAAAGATAATAATTAGCAGCAAGCCGAACCAAAATGTGGGCAGTGATTGCCCCGCCAGTGCCACGGTGGTCAGCAAATGATCGAAGAAGGTATATTGCTTCAGCGCCGAGTAGATCCCCAGGGGGATGGCAATTGCCAGCGTTACCAGGAACATCGAGCCCATCAGCAGCAGCGTATTGGGCAGGCGGTCGCTAATTTCTTGCAGGGCGGGCCGCTTGGATGTGAACGAGTTGCCCCAATCGCCTTGCAGCACATTCAGCAGCCATTTCGCATAACGCACAGGCACAGGGTCATTCAGCCCATATTTCTCGCGCAGGCGGGCCAGGTCTTCCTGAGTAAAATCGGGGTTCTCAGAGTACGCCGACATGATGCCGCCCGGTACTGAGCTGATCAAGCCAAAGATCAGCACGCTGATGACCAGCAGGGTGAGGATGGCCTGGAGCGCCCGCCGAAGGATATATTGGGTCATGGTCGCCTCGTTTTTGTCACAATCCAATCCAAAAAAGTATGGGTTTCCAGCGCATTGCTGCGCTGGAAACCCATAGAAGATGGTACAGGTTACGGCTTCAGCCACCAGTTCTGAGAACCCCAGGTGAAGTCCATTGCCCCCGGAGAGACCAGGAAGTTCTGCAGTTCCACGCGGTAGCCGCTCAACAGCAAGCGTTCATACAAGTAGATGCGCGGCAGATCTTGGTTGATCTGCGCCGCCACGTTGCAATACAGTTCGCGCCGGGCGTCTACGTCTGTCAGGCCATAGGCATCATCCAGCCAGGCATCCACATCGGCGTTGATGTAGCGGGAGTAGTTCGAGCCGCTGCCCTCATTATCTGCGGTGGGGATGGAAGCTGAATGGTAGTTGCTGAACAAGTGGCTGTCAGGATCGGGGCCAGGGCCGGTGGTGTAGAGCAGGATATCGAAATCGCCGTGCTTGCGCATGCCGTTCTCGTCCCACGAGGCGAAGAGCGTGTCAGAGGGAACGTTCTCGATCACCAGTTCGATGCCAGCCTGGCGCAGCATTTCTACCAGTACCTGCTCGGTCTGCTCACGCAGCAGGTTGCCTGAGGTGGTTGCGATCGTCATGGATAGTCTCACGCCGTCTTTTTCACGGATGCCGTCATTATCGGCATCTACCCAGCCGGCCCCTTCCAGCAGGGCAATGGCGCCTGCGAGATCATAGGTTGAGGGCTCTTGCGGGCAGGCAAAGGTGCCGGCAGGCAGCACTGTGGTGCCAACACGTACGTTGCCATACAGCAGGGTGTCCACGATCAGCTGCTTGTCGATGGCCATCTGCAGCGCCTGGCGCACAGCCAGGTCGTACAGGATGGGGTGGGGAGCAGCGGCCGGGTCGGCCGGGCCATCCACCGCGGGGTCAGCGAAGTTCAACAGCAGCAGCTCATTTTCGCCCGTCACCGCGCCGGCATAAGCCACGCCCTGCGCCGACATGGCATCCAGGGCTACGAAATCAGCCTCGGTCAGATCCCACAGCACATGAATTTCGCCATTGCCAATCATCGTCATGCCAACTTCGCGGCTGGGGATGATTTTGACAATCACGCTGTCCAGGTAGGGCTTTCCCGCTTCATGGTAATTGGCATTCTTGACAAACACGATGTTATCACCGGCGGTCCAGCTTTCCACCATCCAGGGGCCGGCGCCGTAAGGCTGGCGATTGAACGCCCAGGTGTCGAGTGTAGCCAGGTCGCCCGCTCCGGTTGGCAGGATGTAGCTGAAGAGGCGCAGGTAGGGGGCATACACTTCTTCATAGGTCACCACCACAGTCAGCGCATCCGGGCACTCGATGCCCACAATTTGGGAATAGCCTGAAGTGCTGGCTTGCGATAGCTCGGACATGATGGCGTCAAAGGTGTACTGCACATCGGCGCAGGTAAAGGCATTGCCATTGGCAAATTTGACATCCGGCAAAAGCTGGTAGGTTACGATCATGCCGCCGTCGTCGGTTTCCTCGGCAATGGGCAGCGCTGCTGCCAGCACGGGGACGAAGTTGCCGTTCTCGTCGATCTCGACCAGGCCTTCAAAGACCAGGGAGGTCAGAGCGTCGTCGATGCTGGAGGCTGCCAGGATGGGGTTGAGCGTGGTGGGCTCTTGCGGGGTACCGACAATCACGGTGCCGCCGGTGGCGGGGCCGGTTTGGGGCGGCTCAGTGGTCGGTGCTGCGGTAGGGGCCACTACAGCCGTGTTGGTGGGTTGAACAGCCGGCGGGTTGGTCGGTGCGGCTGGCTCGGTAGCCTCAATTGGCTCTGTGGTGGGCGCTTCGGCGGCTGGTTGGCAGGCTGCTAACAGCATTGCCAGGATCAGCATGGTGAACAGGATGGTTTTCAGGGTTTTCATATCTCCTCCAAAGGATTATAGTTTGGGTTTCCATTAAGCGGGGTGCGAGATAGGCTTTTCTTCTGCAGATAGAAATTCACCTCCAGATTCACTCAGTGGATAAAATCGTTTTTGCTAGTTTGGCTTTGCGGGTTGGAATATCGTAAACACCGCCATCGGTCAGTAAGTGCAGCTCGATTTTGCTGTAGGCTGCCAGTTGCTCTTTTTCCAACTCGGCGGTGGTGCTGTCGCTGAGCTGCGAACCATCCACGATGGTCACGCCGCCTGCGCCAATCGCCATTATCTGGCCCTCGGTGAGTACCGCGGCCGTATTCTCGTCCACGCCAATGCCCAGTAGGTTGGGTGTGGTGGTGACCACGTAGATCAAGCGGCCCAGCCGGTTGCGCTGGTTGAAGTGCTGGTCGAAGATCACTTTATCGGTCAGCCCCAGGCCTGGCACAAGCTGGACAATGCCGTGCCGCGGCGCCTGCCCCGACTTGCCATAGGCAATCATCATGGCCGATAAGGCGGCTGCCCCAGCAGAAGTGCCGGCAAACGTGCAGCCGTTCTGGTAAGCGCGCTGGATGGCTGCCAGCAGGGGCGTGCCTGCCAATACCGCCGTCAGGCGCATCTGATTACCGCCGCACAGGAAAATGCCAGAAGCGTTCTCGATGACCCGAATGTATTCATCCTTTTGTGCTTGCTCACGCGAACGTACCGGCAGGATGATCGGCGCAGCCTGCAGCCCCAGGCTTTGCAGCGCCGCAGCTTCACGCTCGCCTGCATCAGCGTTCCCTGATGCCGTGGGCAGGATGACCATGCGCCCAGAACGACCGCCGCACCGGGCATACAACTCTGCCAGCACAGCGCCATCCAGGCGCATTGCTCCGCCAATGGCCATCAGGGTTGGGTTCATGCCTGTCTCTGCATGGCAGCCAGCAACTCCTCGGCTGCCTCCTCAATATGCTGCTTGACCAGTTTCTCGCTCAGGTCGGGGTCATGGTTTTCAATGGCCTGGATGATGAGCGTGTGTTCCTCCCAATCCGGGGCAATGCGTTCCGGCAGCGAGGATTCTGCCGTCAGAGGCAGGATGTTCCACAACATTGCTGGAAAGATTTCCCACATTTGCCCCAAGACGCGCGTCAGATAAGGCCGGTGGCTGGCGTTTGCAATTGCCTGGTGAAAACGCCGGTTCAATGGGCGGTACAGGTTGGCTTGTGCCGGATCGGAAAAAGCGGTCAGTTGCGCGTGAATGTTCTTGAGTTCTTGAAGTTCTTCGTCTGTAATGTTGAGCGCCGCGGCCCTGGCTGCCCGTCCTTCCAAAAAGCTGCGCGTGGCATACAGGTCTTCCACATCGGCAGCGCTCAACTGCACGACCCGCACGCCGCGGTAGGGGTACTGCTCCAGGATGCCTTCCGCTACCAATTCCTTGAACGCCTCACGCACGGGCATTTGGCTCACACCGTACTCTTGTGCGATGCGCTCCTGGCGCAGCCATTCGCCCGGCTGGATGCGGCCTTCGTGGATGTCGGCCCGCAGCCGGTCAGCTACCCAGCCGCGTAACTGTTTATGGTTTTCAAATTGGTTATCATTCATGCGTTTACCCTTCCTGAAAAATTAGATATTAGATATAATATCTAATGTGCTATTAAAATATCATAAATAAATGATTGAGTCAATAGGTAATTTTGGGGACTAACATCAATGACAATGTTAGGCAGCATCAAAACAGGCCAACAAAGTTCTGCATCGGTTTACCTGCCCGTTCTGGAAGTTTGGCGCGGGCCAATCGTTGAATGCCAGCATTTTGGAGCCATTGCGGTGGTCAATGCCCAGGGTGCGCTTACCCATGCCTACGGCAACCCTTACCTGGTCACCTTTTTACGCTCTGCCGCCAAGCCGTTCCAACTCTTGCCGTTCGTCGAGTTGGGGGGTGTGGAGCGGTATCGCCTGACGGAAAAAGAGTTGGCGATTCTATGCGCCTCGCACGATGGCACCGACGAACACCTGGCCGTGCTGGCGGGCATCCAGGAGAAAGTGGGTATTGCGGAGCAAGATTTGCAATGCGGTGTTCACCCACCTTACCATGCCCCCACCGAGAAGGTCCTGTGGCTGCGCGGCGAGCAGCCCACCCCCAACCGGCACAACTGTTCCGGCAAGCACACCGCCATGCTGGCGCTGGCGAAGATGCTGGGCGCTCCCAAAGAAAGTTATCTCGAGCAGAACCACCCTGTACAGCAGTTCATCCTCACCGCCTTCAGCGAGATGGTTTCCGTCCCTGTGAGCGAGATCATCCTGGGCCTCGATGGCTGCTCAGCGCCGGTCTTTGCCGTTTCTCTCTACCATGCTGCGCTTGGCTTTGCCCGCCTGGCGGATCCCTTGGCCTTGCCGGAGCCGCGCCGCAGCGCTTGCCGCCAGATTATCGCGGCCATGATGCATTACCCCGAGATGGTTTCGGGCTTTGGTACATTTGACACCTGCCTGATGCAGGCCGCCGGCGGCAGCGTTTTCACCAAAGCTGGAGCGGAGGGTTTCCAGGGCAGCGGCGTTCTGCCTGCTGTGGGGCGTTCTGCACGCGGCATTGCCCTCAAGGTCGCCGAGGGGGATATCAGCGGCAGGTTCCGCCAGGGTGCCGAGAGCGCTGAGGGGCGGGCGCGGCCGCTAATCACGATTGAAACCCTGCGTCAGCTTGAAGTTCTCTCGCCTGCGCAGCTAGCGCAACTGGCCCCATTTGACGCGCGTGCACAATACAACTGGTGCGATATTAACGTTGGCCGCTTCGTTCCCGCTTTCAAGCTCAGTGCGCCTTGATCCCAATAAGCTTGCCCGGTGAGGCAGGCGAATTTTTGATAAATCTTGACTTACCCAATCACCGAAAACATGTGCACCAAACCGCTGACCGGCTTATTGCAATGCGGATTCCGATGATTTGGATCAAAAAAGCGACGCGCCAGCGCCGCTTTTTGGGGAAATATGTGCTTAGGCTGCCGCGCCCGCCAAAGCGGGCCTAAATTTATTCCCGTACACGATCACATCGCGATCGTCGCTTTCTGACCGCACCCGCTGCTCAATTCTCACCCCTCGCATCGCCGTCTTTATCCTGCAACCGCCATATGGACCCCGTACACTCCCCCGCCTGCGGGGGTTGGTTGTAGTTTCAGGCGTGCGTAGTCCATATATTGTGTTCCCTTGAGAGTATATCGCCAAAGCAATGTTCGAAAAAGATTGGGCCGCGGCGCTGTGCATGGGGGAAATGTACCATAAGAGGGGGCGCGGCGCGGCAAGTGTGCACCCACCACGCACGGCCTCAGGTAACAATTACGCGCCTGCCAGCAGTTCGGCGACCACATCCTCCAGCCGATACGTGTGGGCGCGCTGGCGGCAGGCCGCCAGATCTGCTGTGCAGAGGTGCTGCTGCAGGATGGGCCAGTATTTCTCTACCGATGCGATGATATCCAGATCGTCGCCGGCGTGGTCTAGCCCCACTTGCAGCAACTCGGCGGCGCGAGCAACATCCCCATGGGTATGAACCAATAAACCGGCCAGGCTGACCAGCATGCAGGCAATATACACCTCCGAGCCCACCTGGCCCGCCAACTCAAGCCCCTGGAGATACCAGCGGCGGGCCTCCTGGTGTTCTCCCTGGTAAAGATAAGCCTGCCCCAGGTAATTCATCGTCAGGATGATGGATGGACGGTTGCCCAGTTCGCGCTTGATGCCCAGGCTTTCTTGCAGCAGGTCAATTGCCTGAGCATAATCCTGACCGCGGCAAACCACATCCCCCAGGTTGCCCAGAGCCGTTGCCAGCAGTTGGCGGTTCCCAACCTCCCGGCTGTAGGCAACCGCCCGGGTATAGAAGGTGCGCGCTTGGGCGAAATCTTTCTGGATATGCTCGATGGCGCCCAGGTTGATCAAGGCTCTGGCGGCCCCAGCCTGATCACCGATCTGCTCTGAAAGCGCCAGGCTCTCTGCATACCAGGGCGCGATCTCATCCCAATTGCGATGCGCAACGCTGACCGCATTGGCCAGGTAGTTGAGCGCCATAGCGGTCCCCCAGGCATCTCCAGCCTGGCGGTGCAGCGCAACGCTTTGCTCAAGCAGGTTTTGCGCTTCGCTGTACTCGCCATCCCAATAAGCCACCTGCCCCGCTACGGTCAGTGCAAAGGCATAATCACGGAGATGTGCTTGGGCTTGCAAGGCAGCCAGGCTTTGCTGCAGCAGCGCCCGCGCCTCGGCAAAATTGCCCAGCCAGCCGTGGAAATCGGCCTGGTAGATCGACAGCCTGACCTGGCGCAGGCAATTAGCCTCTTCTGCAGGGATGGCTGCGGCAGCGCACTGAAAGAGCGCCAGCCCTTCCTGGTAACGACCTATGCCGCGATAGAATAGGAACATGGCCTCTGCAGCGGTTGTTATGGCATCCACGTCCTGGTGGGCAATGCCCCAATCCCAGGCGGCGCGGATCTCTTCGATCTCTGTGCGGATCTCAGCCTGGGCCTGCTTCTGCCGCTTGCCGCGCAGGTCTTCCTGGCGCTGGTGAAGGAAGGCCGCATAGTAGCGGCAATGCGCTTGCTGCACCTGTTGCTGCTCCTCTGGCGAAGCGGCCAGGGTTTCGGTAAGATACTGTTTCAGCAAGGCATGGAAGATGTAACGACCGGACTGATCCTGGCTGATGATCGATTTTTGGGCCAGCGCCAGTGCAGTCTCTGCTGCAACCTCTGTCACAGCCTCGGCAGCCTGGCGGTCAAATGAGCGCCGGAAAACAGACAGCCGGGCTGCGGCGCGGCGTTCGGCATCGTCGAGCAGGTTCCAGGAATGGGTAAAGACGGCGCGCAGGCTTTGGTGGCGCGCCGGCACATCTCGCAGCGAGGTGACCAGGAAATCCATATCTGCCTGGATTTGGGCTGCAATCTCTGCGCAGGAAAGCAGGCGTACCCAGGGAGCCGCCAGCTCGATCCCCAGCGGGGCGCCATCCAGCATCTGGCAGATGGAAGCCACCAGGGTCTGGTTATCGGTGGTCAGTTCAAAATCTGCCTGCACGCGGTGGGCGTGCTGCAAGAACAACTGCACCGCGTCGTAATCGGTGGGGTGATGCGCCTGCCCGGCTGGTGGATAGGATAAACCCGGCACATCCACCAGCCATTCGGCGCGCAAGTTGAGCCGTTGGCGCGAGGTAACCAGCAGTTTGACGTGCGGGGCGGCGCGCAAAATCTCTGTCAGCACATCCAGCGGGCTGAGGCTGTGGGGATCCGCAGAATCAGCAGGCGGCAGATCCAGCAAGTGCTCGAAACCGTCCAACACCAGCAGCAGTTCGCGGCTTTGCAGGTAGCCAAGCAGTTGATCCTTGGGGGAACGCCCGCCGCTGAATTGCAGGCCCAGGGCATCTGCCAGGGCAGAGATCAGCGCTGCCGCCGAGCCCACCCCCGCCAGGGGAACGTTCCAAACCCCGTTCAGGAAAAAATCCAGCAGGTGGTGAGCGGCTTGCCAGGCCAGGCGGGTTTTGCCAATGCCCCCTGGCCCCAACAGCGTGAGCAGGCGGCAATCTGGTTTGTCCATCTGTGAGAGCACCTGATCGAGCAAGACGCGCCGGCCAATAAAGGGCGTCTGTGGATCGGGCAGGTTGTGCCGGGGGGAGCCGCCCGCCATGCGAATGCGCTCATACAGCGCGTAGGTAGCGGGCTGTGGGGTAACACCAAGTTCATCCAGCAGGGCGCGCCGGCAAAGCTCATACTGGCGTAAGGCAGCGCTGCGCTGCCCGCTGCGCGCCAGCAGGCGCATCAGGCTCTGGTGCGCATCCTCGCGCCAGGGCTCCAGTTCCACCTGCCGTCGGGTGTAGCGGCTGGCGCGCGGGTAATCGTGGCGCTGCGCATACAGCTGCGCCAGGCGCTGCTGGATCTCCAGCGCCAGGCAGTGGTACTGCTCGCGCTGCAGCGTGATCCACTCGCTGAAGGGCACGTTATCCCCAACAAAAAAGCCCGATAGAAACTCGCCCTGGTAGAGCGCTTCGGCCTGCTCCAGGGCTGGGATGTGGCTCTCTGCATCTGCGAGCAGCGACGATGGACCCAGAGGACAGGCAGCCAGGTGCTTCTCAAACGCGCACACATCCAGCCAGAAATCGCTTTCTGGGTTGAGTTGAATGGTTTCGCGGCTGATCTCTAAAAACCGGGTTTCAGGGCCATCGCCGATGGCCTGGCGCAGATTGAAAAGCGCCTGGGAGAGGTTGCGGCGGGCCGAACGGTCATCTTGCTCGGGCCACAACAAGCCAATCAGTTCATCGCGGGAATGCGGATGCTTTGCCTCGCAGGCCAGGTAAGCCAGCAGCGCCCGTACCTTGCTGGATTCAAACGATGTCACTGGGGCATCGTCCAGCAAAACGCGAAAGGAGCCAAAAAGATGAATTGAGAGACGAGGCATCTTGAACTGTCAAAAACCGAATAACCCTGGTGAATATTTTGATTATACACGATTGGGTAACCCATACTCTCATCTTTCCTGATAATTGGCTGATACTGGTTTTATAGAATAGATGCAGCGAGGGCAAAACGCGTGCGTACTGTGCAAAACTACCGCTCTTACTTGCTGCGCCTGTGGCGCAGCGACCAGAATGCCGCAGCCTGGCAGGCATCCCTGGAATGCCCGCTGACGGGCCAACGCTGGGTTTTTGCCAGCCTGCACGCAATGTATGCCTACCTGGATGGGTTGGCGGCCGAAGTACAGCCAGATGCCCACAGCGCGCCCATCTACCCTGTTCAGGAGAAGCCGCCCGGCGAAGCGCCGGGTGGGTAAACAATCATCAGGTATCCATTTGAAGGAGGAACAAACATGAAACTCACGAAAATTATCGCAACACTGGTCATCGGCGCGGCGCTGGCGGTCGTCTGGCTGCTGGGGTTCAGCCCAACCTCAGCGGCCCAGGCAGATGCTATTACAAGCGTAGGCATCGATATAACCACCACAGTAGACGAATTCGGCGAAAACCTTACCGCATGTTCCCTGCGCGAGGCTATCTATACTCTGAATACAGGTACAAACTTTGGCGGGTGTATCAATCCAATCATCCACCAAATTAACCTTCCAGCAGGCACCTATATTCTCACCATCGCCGGCAGCGGCGAAGAAAACACTGCCCAGGGCGACCTGGATATTAAGGTTTCTATGACGATTGTGGGCGCCGGACCCAATGTCACAATCATCGATGGAGGCAAGTTAGACCGAGTCTTCGATATCCATGGCGCAACTGGCGAGGTCACCCTGGAGGGAATACGCATCAGAAATGGCGTGGTTACAGGCAATGGCGGCGGAATTGCCGCCGACACTGCAGACTTGACCTTACTGAACACGATTGTGTTTTCCAATACGGCTTCTGCCAACGGTGGCGGGATCTACGCTCTGACTACCTTCCTGGCGATGACCAACACACGCGTAGCCGCAAATGATGCCGTCAACTTCGGCGGGGGCATCATGCTCGGCGCCGACGATGCCAATCTGCTGCGCATGGGGGTCAACTGCGTGGTGGCACAAAATACCGCCGACCATGGCGGCGGCATCTTTATCGCCGGTGGACAAATGTACCAGGAAGCCGGCCTGATCACGGAAAACACAGCCGACGAGAACGGCGGCGGAATTGCAGTGATGGGCGGCGATGCCCACCTGTTGGGCGGCGTCGTGCTCGATAACAGCGCCTTTAGCGGCGGCGGGGTATGGGTCAACAATGGAAGCGCACTCCTGAGCGGAACGATGCTGATCGACAATTCCGCCCTTGAAGGTGGCGGCCTGTTCACACTGGGCAACCAATCGGTCGTCACCCAAACAGCCGCCAGCAGCATCATCAGTAACACCGCGCTGGGCGGCGGCGGTATCATGCATCTTGCCGGGCTTTTCACTTTACAAGGCGGGGAGATCATCAGCAACACAGCCGGCAGTGCTGGCGGGGGAATCGCTGTATTTGGAGGCAACGTCAGCCTGAGCGAGGGGAGCATACGGAACAATTCTGCAGACCGCGGTGGCGGTGTTTACATCAGCGGTGGTGGAACCATCACAGCCACCCATATGCAGATCACGGACAATACAGCCACGAGCAGCTACGGAGGCGGTATCTTTGCGCAGGCTTACGATGTAAAATCGGCTAGCTCCACAACTCCCAATGCTCTATCCCCATACCTTACCATCATCGGTGGAGAGATCGCGGGAAATGAAGCTTCTTACGGCGGCGGCATCAGCGTTCGGCAAGGCATGGTGGCGTTGCTTGAAGATGTGCTGGTGCACGATAACCTGGCATCCAACAATGGGGGCGGCATCAATGTCTCCAACCCGGATGCAGAATTACATGCCATCGGCTGCCAGATCACCGGAAATGATGCCTACCTGGGCGGCGGGCTCTTTGTCAACAACAGCCTGGCTTTCATCACCAACACGCTGATCGCCAGCAACACCGCGGTGGAGGATGGCGGCGGGGTCTACATGGCGCAAGCCATGTTGGGCCTGACCAATCTTACCCTGGACGGCAACCAGGCTTTCTCAGAAGGCGGCGGACTCTACCTCTACGGCGATACTAAATCTCCCACTGAAACCGCTCTCGGCATGCACTTCTCTACCATCACAGACAACGCGTCCGATAGTGGCGGAGATGGCATTCATCTCGTCGGGAGCATCACCACCCTTGTGCTGCAAAACAACATCCTGGCTGGCAATGGCACAGCCAACTGCAACACGGCCCTGGCCTCGGGCGGGTACAACATCGACAGCGGCACAACTTGCGGCTTCACTGCCGCAGGCGACCAATCCGATACTGACCCGCTGCTCGATGCGCTGGCAGATAACGGCGGCAATACGCTGACGCACGCCCTGCTGCCCGGCAGCCCCGCCATTGATACTGGGCTGTGTATATCAGATGTCGATACAGATCAGCGCGGTGAGCCGCGCCCTAACCCGGTCAGCGCTGCCTGTGATATTGGCGCTTACGAGTCGAGCCTGCTCGGCGCAGCCGACTTGAGCATCCTGCAGACGGTTTCGCCTGCCAGCGCGCTGCCCGGCGAGAACCTGATCTACACCATTGCGTTTTCCAACACCGGGCCAGCCTGGGGTATGGGCGTGGTGATCAGCGAGGCTTTCCCTTCAGAATTAACCCTGTTGAGCGTCACCAGCACGGTCAATCTCACCGACGTTACAGATGCACAAGGCCTGGCCTGGGAAGTGGAGGGTCTCGAACCGGGGCAAGCGGGGTTCATCACTTTGACCGCGCAAGTCGGTGACGAAAATGTTCCTGCCGGTGCGTTGATCATCACAGCCACCATCAACGGTGCGACGACGGACACACAGCCAGAGAATAACATTGCCGCCGCCAGTGTGGAAATCCTCAACGCCGCGCCGCTGGCGCAGGACCAGGCTTACACTGTCGATTTGAACACAACCCTGGTTGTGCAGGCCAGCGACGGCCTGTTGAGCACCGCCAGCGACCCCAACGGCGACACGCTGAGCGCCATCCTGGATACAGGCCCGCTGACCGGCACGCTGACACTCAACGCGGACGGCTCGTTCACCTACGTTCCCGTGGAAGGCTTCACTGGTGTGATCACCTTCACCTACTACATCAGCGACGGTGCGCTGGATTCCAACCTGGCGACGGTGAGCATCACGGTCGAGCAGAGCCTGGTGCAGGTGTATTTGCCCACCGTGGTGCGCAAGCCATAACCTATCAACCCGGCAATACCCATCCCGCCCCTCTCTGAGGGGTAAGAGAGGGGCGGGGAACACATAAAGTTCTTTGCGCTCGATCGCTTTGGGCTTGGGAGTGATCTCCCCGGCTGCGCTGCTGATTCTGATCGCACTGGTAGGGCTGCGGCGTTTGAACAAGGATACAGACCCGCCTCAGGCGACGTGATCTAAAAAGAGTGGGGAGTTGTTGCGCTTGGCTTTTGCGGGTGCCATCGCGTGGGGGCATGCACCATTTCCAGCCTTGCCGCGGTGCTGTACAAGGACTGCCTGCCTCCCCGGTTGCCCAAATCCTTCATCGATTCTACAATACTCCTTCACGGCTTCTTCATAACGGCGAGATATCATTTGGTTTGTAAGCAGGGTGAGCCATCTCACCCAAAACAGAAAAACCTCAAGATCAAAACAGACCGTTATAAAACGGAAAAAAGGAGAAAAGAAAATGTTCAAGAAAATTCTAACCACCACAGCGCTGATCGCCGTTCTTGGCGTGCTCGTCTTTGGCGCGGTCACTTCTGCACAGGCCAAGGCCCCCGATGGCGGCAATGGCCCTACGAATGGACAGTCTGTTCCCAGTGCGCAGACAGATGGCATATATGGCAGCGGCCGCGGTCAGGGCACTGGCAGCCTGGGCACCTTGCCCCCCGCCACCGGCGACCTGAGCGCCGAAGAAGCCGCGGCGCTGACCTTCATGCGCGAAGAAGAAAAGTTGGCCCATGATGTGTATGTAACGCTCTACGAGCAGTGGGGCTTGCCCGTCTTCATCAACATCAGCCAAAGCGAGCAGGCTCACAGCGATGCTGTCAAGGCTTTGCTGGATCGCTACGGTCTGGCTGACCCAGCCACGGGCACTGTGGGTGTGTTCACTGATCCCGAACTGCAGGCGCTCTACACCGAGTTGGTGGCGCTGGGCAGCCAGTCAGTGGCAGGCGCGCTCAAAGTGGGCGCGGCGATCGAAGAGATCGATATCCTCGATCTGCAAGAGCGCCTGGCCCAGACCGACAACGCCGACCTGCAGCAGGTGTTCAACAACTTGCTGAACGGCTCCTACAGTCACTTGCGCGCCTTCGTCTCCACCTTGCAGACTCAGACTGGTGAAGCCTATCAGCCGCAGTACCTCAGCCTTGAGGCCTACCAGGCGATCATCAGCGCCAGCGCAGGCAGCGGCAATGGTGCCGGCAGCAACCGGGGCGGTGGGCGCAGCGGCAGGCCGTAACCCTTTCCCTGTTCAAAAAAAGAGAGGAACGTGCAAACGCACGGTTCCTCTCTTTTTCATTCCTGTACGATGCCTGCTTTCAAGCAGAAGGGTAGGGGCATATAGACAAGGTTACTCGCTTATTCCTCCACTGTTACACTGACCCTCCACTCGCCCCCGCAGGTGGGGGTGTTTGCTAGTTTTAGCCTTGCATTGACTGTATATTGTGTTCCCTTGAGAGTAGTTCGCCGGGCACCTGCTGTACTTCCTTTTCCTGTCCAACCTGGGCACTACGGTGTATCTGCCACGCGGCCAGTTTGATCAAGCCCTGGCCACCGCCCACAGCCGGCGCTGGATGAACTGAGGGGGGCAACCTGGAAACCGCGCTGCCCCTCTTTACCCAGGAGCGCAGCGTGGTAGGAGCCACTGGCGATTAGGGCCGAGGTGCGGAGATGAGCATGAGCTGTTACCACTGCCTGGCCCCTTGCCTGCTGGATACGGAATGTGGGGGGATGGGGCAGTGAGCACTCCTTAGCGTTTCAACGCCAGCGGCAAATAAACCCTCAGGTTCTCCACCGTTACGGTGCTGGTCAGCGCCAGGTGCCCCAGCGGATTGCCAATGGATAGCGTCACGGTATACACGCCTGCCTGTGCGTAGGCGTGGCTGGTGATCAGGTCGCTGCTGGTGGCGCTGCCATCGCCGAAGTTCCAGGTCAGAGTGGGGGTGGGCACCCCGGCGCTGATGGTGGCGGTGAAGACCACCGTTTCGCCCACATGCGCTGTGGTGGCCGATTGGGTGAAGCTGCCGGCGGGCGGCGTGCCGCAGACCGCCGGCCGGGGAAACAGCGCCAGCCCGCGCGGCCCGCCTTCCAACTGGATGGAACTGACCACCTGCCCCGCGGCCGTATCCACCGCCCGCACCATGTATACATACGGCATACTGACATACACCAGCCCCTCGTCCGGCCAGGGGAAGACGGCCACATCCCAGGCCATGCCATTTCCCATGCTTGCCCCCACCGTAATCTGGTCAGTGACCTCCCCGGTCTGCGTATCCACCACGTACAGCAGCCCCAAGGCCGGGTCGGTCGCATAAAGGGTCAGTCCGTCTGGTGAAACCTCTAGGTTTGCCATCGAGCCGTTGTTATCGCTGCCGGGCAGGTTCATCGTCCAGGTGTAGACCATGGTGTCGCTGGCGGTATCGATCACCACTACATCCATGTTAAGCACACTGCTGACGTAGGCGCGGTCGCCCAGCGGTGAGATGGCCATGCCCCAGGGGTGGTCCAGCCCGGCGGTGATGACCGCCGTCACACTGAAAGTAGTTCCGTCCAGCACGCTCACCGAGTTGGCATCTTTGCTGACGATGTAGATCTTGTCCAGGCAGGGGCTGGTCTCCACGCTGATGGGGCCGTCCTCCAGCCCGGTGATCACCTGCGTCACCGTCAGCGCGGCCGTGTCGATCACGCTCAGGCTGTCATCGTCGTGGTTGACCACGAAGGCCCGGCTGCCATCGGGCGAGAGGGCGATCTCGTAGGGGCGCGCCCCCACCGGGATCAGCGTGGACGTGTACGCGGCGGTCAGATCGATCACCGCCACCTGGCCCGTATCCCGCAGGCTGGCATACAGGGTTTTGCTATCGGCTGAGAGCACGCCGCGCCACGCCCAACTGCCTGTGGGCATCTGGATGTATTCGCCGGTGGGCTGGTGCAAGATCGTATCCATCACCCAGATGCGGTCCGAGTCAGGATCGAACGCATAACCCGGCCGCGCCACTGCGGCCACCACCGCGGCGCTGGTGGCCAGGCCGCCGGTTGGGTCGGCTGCCTCCACAGTGAACGCGTCGTGGTCGCCCATGGCTGCCCCGGTGGGGAAGGTCACCGTCACCGTGAAGGGAAAACTCTCCCACGGCCCCAGCAAGCCGGTGCTGCTGCTGGAAAGCGCCGCCGGCCACTCGGCCCCTGCCAGGCTCAGACCGATGGTGCGGGTCTCTGTGCTGGCGTTGCTCACCCGCAAGAGATAATCTACCGTCTCCCCGGCTGCGCCGTACTGCACCTGCTCTCCCGGCGTCAGTGTGATCTCTGCCAGGCAGGTGCTGGGCCTGGGGAAGTAAGCCAGCCCGTTGATCCGCACGCCCACGTCCAGCGCTCCGACCACCGTGTGCGTTTGGGTGTTGATCGTGATCACCTGGTTTTCCTGCTCTTCGGCCAAATAAGCATACGGCCCGTAACCGGCCGGCGCAAATTCCACATCGGTGATGCCGCTGTAATACAGGTTCAGGGCGATGGTGTGCAGCAGTTCACCGCTCAGGGCATCCAGCACGCTCACCGACGTGCTCCCATCCGCTACATACAGCAGCCGCCCGTCCGGTGAAATATCGATCTGCTTTACCCACCCGCCAGCTGGCCAGCGATACAGCACTTCGTTCGTGTTGGTATCGATCACCGCCACTCTATCTTGGGTTCCCTCGACAACATACACATACTGCCCGTTGGGCGAAACTGCCAGATCAAACAGCCAGGCCACACCGGCAATCACATCGGTGACGGTCAGCGCGGCGGTGTCGATCACGTAGACTTCCCCGCTGTACTGGGATGCCACGTAGGCCAGTTCCCGGCAGGGGTGTGCAGCAACCGCGTATGGATGGTCGCCGGTGCTCAGTGTGGCCACCACTGTTTGGGTGGCTGTATCGATGATCGAGGTGTTATCCGAGTTTCTGTTTGCTACCACCACCAACTCGCCGTCGTACGTGATGGCCAACCCATTGGGCGACGATCCAACGGGGATGGTATTCTTGACCGTGTTCGTTGCCGTATCGATCACCGCCACGGTGCCCGCCGCCCCCAGGCTGGCGTACAATGTTTCGCCGGAGGGGCTGAGGGCGCCCTGGAGCGGCCGCGACATGGATGGGAAGTAGATCCACCCGGTAATGATGTTCAACTGCCGGTCGAGGCGCACGATCTGCTCGGCGTAGTTGGCCATCACGAAGCCGTAATCGCCGGATGTCGCCGTGGTGTGGATGATGGCCTGGTTGTAGTACACGGTGGGGCTGAGGCTGGAGGTGACCTCCAGGGTGACCTCGTCAAAATCGCCCGGCTGCGCCGCCAGCGGCACCGTCACCGTCACCACCGCTGTCTCGCTCTCGCCTGGGTTCAGGCTGCCCGTTTGAACAGCCGAGATTGCCGATGGCCAATCCGCCCCATCCAGCGCCAGGTCAAACGTGCCGGTGATGCCTGTGTCATTCAAGATCGTGAACTCGTACGGGATGGCTTGCCCAGCCACGCCAAACCCTTCTGGAAAGCCGGGCGTTACGTAGACATTGGGGGCCAGGTTGCCTGCCAGGTAATCAATGGCATTGGGCAGCAGTTCCTTTCCAGAGATTGCTTCGGCATAAAGATATTCCACCGGCTGCCCAAAAGCGACCACTTGCCCGGTTCCCCACGGATACTCGATCGTGGTCGCCGGCCCGCCTGGGGCGTTCCCCCCACTGATGATCACGCTCATCCCGGCCACGCTGCCGCTGAACGCTGCCCGGGCATTGGGGGTAAACGGATTTGAAAGGCCCGTTGCCAGTGGGTGAGACGTTTGGTTGATCCAATTCCACGAGTTGTACGAGTTGTAGATCGTGATCCCGCCCGGCAGGGTCAGGCCATCAAAGTCGCCGTACCAGCCGCCGGCGTGAAATTCCAGGTATCCGCCGGCCTGCACATAGGACTCAAAGCGATCGGCATTGGCTGCGTAAGCATTGTAAAAGGCATTGGATTGTTGGCCCGCTATGATCACCGCGGGGTAGGCGCTTAGATCGATGGTGCCCATCTGATCCGAACTGGCAATATCATACAGCAATCCCTCGGCGCTCAACAGATCTTCGATGCTGCCCGTTCCAAACGGTCGCCCATCCATCAGCAGCAGCACCTGCCCCGCCGTGGGGGCGCGCTGCGGCGCCTGCGCGGCTGCGTCCATACCCGCCGCACCCGCCAGCGCCAAAATGCATACCCCAACCACCATACAGAAGAATGCCTGTTTCATTGCCGCCTCCTTAATATTTTTGTTGTTTGTCCTGACCCTATAGAACCATCGGTGTTGGCCGCAGTTTACCTGATCTGCAAAACCTGTTAGCAAGACAATGCACCGTGAGGCTGCGATGGATGATCGTTTCGCTGATGATGCTGGAATTATGCCACAAAAAAGCAGATTGAGCGTTTAAACCGCCGACCGGGCGAAGTCGCCTGGCTAGAGGTTTTTTGGCGACATCTACCACCACACAAACTACCCACGCGCCCCCGCAGTTGGGGGTTTGTTCTAGTTTCAGTCTTGCTGAAGCTATATATTGTGTTCCCTTGGGAGTAGTTCGCCAAAGTGACGTTCGAAAAAGATAGGACCGCGGCACTGTGGGTGGGGAATGTTCCGTGGAGGAGAGTGTGTTGCAGTGCCACGCGGCACATCCCGCCGTTTCCCTAGTTTCCTGCCAGTGGATTGAATACATAAATCCAAAGGCGCTCTATAATCTTATCTGTGTACCCAACAAACTTGCCTCTCTCACCGCCGCCCTCACCGAGAACCTCACCTTGTGTGTATCCCTGCCCTTGCGGTTATTTCAATGATGCCATCAAACCCTGCACCTGCTCCTCCAGCACCGTCACCAAGTACCAGGAGCATCGTTCTGGGATGCCCGCATCTCTGGCCCGCTGCTGGACCGCATTGACATCCACATCGAGGTGCCGCGCGTCGAATACGAAAAACTGAGCGACAGCCGTTTTAGCGAATCTTCGGCTACCATCCAGGCGAGGGTGGAGGCGGCGCGGCAACGCCAGCGCGAACGTTTTGCCGTCGGGGCGAAGCATTCGCCGCATGACGCCGCGACAGACAGAACCTCTCTGGCGAATGTTTCGCCCGTACAGTGTAATGCCGACATGCGCCCGGCGGAGGTGCGAGCGTTCTGCAACCTGGACGACACCAGCCGCAGCCTGATGAAGACGGCCATGAACCAATTACAGCTCAGCGCGCGGGCGTATCACCGCATATTGAAGCTGGCGCGGATTGGCGCGGACGATTGCAGATTTAGCGGGGAGTGAGACGATCGGGCCGAGTCACCTGGCGGAGGCGCTGCAGTATCGTCCGCGGGGGATGATGGGGTAGGGGAAATGGGAACGCGATCTCTCTAATTCTCACCTCCCCTGCCAATATAGGCAAGATCCAGAATCGGAGCATCAGATTTCCTAAGTAGGGGTTATTAACCTATATTAGGATGGAGGTGCTCTGTGAATTCACAACGCTGCGCGGTAAAAGTTCTGCGCCCCACTCAAGCGACTTTATTCGGATGGAGTCATTCCCGTTCGCCCGAACCAATCTCGCAAAGTTCATTGTCGTCAAATTTAGCCAATCTAGACCAGCCATTTTTCCTTCTCCAAAAAGATGACGGTTATTTCAGCGCCAACGATGGGCAAGCCTCGCAGCAAAGCGAGAATTCCTTCCAAGTAATCGGCCTGTGCCCTGAATTAAGCCCTTTTGATCTGGGCGATCCAGCCTTCAAAGCAACGTATGGGATGAAGTATTCTCTTTACGCAGGCTCCATGGCAAACGGAATCTCCTCTGAGGACATGGTCATCGCATTGGGGAATGGGGGGTTTATGGGCTCCTTTGGGGCCGGTGGTTGTTTGCCAACCCGCATTGAAAAAGCCATCCACCGTATTCAAAATGAACTGAATGGCAAACCCTACTTATTCAACCTGATCAACAGCCCTTTCGAGCCTGCATTAGAAGCCAGAACGGCAGAATTGTATATCAAACACGGTATTCGCGCGATCGAAGCCTCGGCTTATGTGGCACTCACTTCAAATCTTGTGTGGTACCGCCTGGCTGGATTGTCTCGATTGCCGGATGGATCCATAAAGATCAACCATCGGATCATTGCCAAGGTGTCTCGTAAAGAGGTGGCACAAAAATTCCTGGCCCCCGCAGAACAAAGTATTGTCAACCAGTTATTGGCAGAAGGAAAAATCACCGAAGAACAGGCGCGCTTATCGCAGTACGTTCCCACGGCTGATGATATTACCGTTGAAGCGGATTCGGGCGGTCATACCGATAACCGCCCATTGGTTAGCATTTTGCCAGCCATCCTCCAGCTGCGAGACTCGCTCCAGGATCAATATCAATTTCCCCAACCAACCAGGATCGGGGCAGCCGGTGGCATTGCCACCCCCGCTTCGGCGCTGGCGGCATTCATGATGGGGGCAGCCTACATCACCACCGGCTCTATCAATCAAGGATGCGTTGAGTCGGGGGCATCGGAACATAGCAAAAACCTGCTTTCCCAAATGGAAATGACCGATGTGGCCATGGCTCCGGCAAGCGATATGTTTGAGATGGGGGTAAAGGTTCAGGTGCTCAAGCGCGGAACCATGTTTGCCATGCGCGCTCAAAAGCTGTATGAAGTCTACCAGAGATACGAGTCAGTTGAAGAAATTCCAGCGCCTGAGCGAGAAAAATTGGAAGCCACGATCTTTAAGCGGAGCATGGATTCGGTGTGGAATGAATGTGTGAAGTTTTTCGGTGAGCGCGATCCCAAACAGATCGAGCGAGCCAATCAGAAACCGAAAGACAAAATGGCGCTCATATTTCGTTGGTATTTGGGCCTGTCTTCTCGCTGGTCTAACAGTGGAGAAAAAGGCCGTGAGATGGATTATCAAATCTGGTGCGGCCCTGCCATGGGCGCATTCAACGATTGGGTCAAGGGGACGTATCTCGAAAAACCGGAAAATCGCTCCGTTACGGATGTTTCGATGCATATTCTGAGAGGGGCTGCATTCCTATGGAGGATCCGCATGCTCGAAGCACAGGGACTTCGTTTCGCGGACGAAATCTGCAAATACATTCCCACGGATCGGTTGATGTAATCATCGAACCCTGGAAAAATTGAGAGACTCTCGTTCTTCGATACAAATCGTCAAAATAAAATCACCCTCCCTGCGCCAGAATAGGCGCAGGGTTTCTTGATCACCAACGATGGATGCAGAAAAGCCAATGGGATTCCAGCCGTCGATCGAAGGCCCTGGCGTTTGCACATCTACACTGATCGAACGCGTATCCACTTTCAAACCGATGGAAAGTGCTTTCAAAATGGCTTCTTTGGCGCTCCAGGCTAAAGTGGCCAATACGGCCGAATCGCCGATTTGGCGAATCTCCTCCTGGGTAAAGAAATCTTGCACGAACTCCTGTGATCGTGTTTCAATCCGTTCTGCATCTGCGCCCAGGCGAATATTTTCTCGAGAGCAGGCACACAGAACATAGCCGTTCGAATGGCTGATCGAGATTTGCGTGGCAGGATGTTGATTTCCATCGAGCAGGATATAGGGGGCGCCGCTTTGCCCTTTCAAGATCTGTTTGGCTTGCATTTCATACTGAGCAAAGCCACCCTCTACCGAGCATAGGAGCCGTTTCATCGCAATACGGCTGGCAAGCCACTCCTTACGCCGTTTGCTGAAGCGAAGCGTTTTTAGAAAGGTTATTTCTTCTGTGCCCAGATACGGAATGAACTCACCTTCTTTCTCTTCGGTGAGCCCCGTATCCATTGCGGTAAAAGACCAAAAGATCATCATGGTGTGGTTTCTCCCCGGGAAAAGCAGCTTTCCCGGGGAGATGATCACGTTGCATAGATTATGGGTTAGAAGCCGTAACGAGTTTCTTTAAAGGCGCAACCAATTGCTGCTCTGCCGGGTAAGGGAATGCTGAAGTGCGGTAATCGGTCATTTCGAGGAATACGTCTCCCTTCGCATCCACCACCCGGGCATCGAAAGAGTAGGTCTCGCCATGCAGATGCGGTTTCACTTCGGCATAGATGGCGACACCATTGATTGGCTGTTTGAAGATCTTGAGCGTTCCCACCGATTGCGGAAGGGCTAAAGTTCCCGTGGCGCCCACTTCATACAACCCTGCTGTCTGGAAGCACATTTCGATCAGCAGCGGTGTGGTGAGCAAAGAGGGATCATCAACACCTACTTTAACCAATTTCTTGTTGAATTTTCCCAGCAGTGAGCCATTTGCCGCCTGTGCTGATTCCAATACCTGGAAGGAAGGGCCATGGAAATACAAGTTGTAGATCTCTCTAGATGAAACGATATCCTTTTCACTCCATTTTGGGGGGGCAACAACGCGCTTGCTCTTCTGCTCGCCTGAGATGAGGAAAACGTTTCCTGAGAAGTGCAGCGAGTGCTCTACTTCGCCATTGCGCCGGGCGATATCCGATTCAAGCGTCACTTCAAGTTTGATGCCTTCTGGCTTGCGGTAAGCCACTGCGTTCCATTGGATGGTTCGAGTTTTGTTGCCATAGAATTTGAAAGGAGAAAGGAACTGAATATTCTCCATGTGCTCTACATCGAACACACCGTTATTGGAGCCTAACACAGAAGCAATGTGCTTGGCCGCCACCGAAAAACCCTCGATCCCCATGACACCTGGCAATACAGGGGTTCCGTTGATCGTGTGGTCGCGCAGATAAGCCACCTGCGTGGGGTCAAGGTCGGCTTCCAGGCGAATGCCCTGGTCGATGCTGAAGCTCGTCAGACGGCTGAACATTTTGTGGATGGGTTTCCCCTGACGCAAGGCTTCGTTCGCGGCCTGAACATCCACCCCGCAATCTCCGCTGCAGGCTGCCTCCAGCGTCCCCAGAGAGCCGGCGACAACGTATTCGCCGCTCAAGCCCAGTTGAAGCGCTGCCCTCACCATCGGGGCCGCGGCTGCAGGCTTGAGCATCTCGATCCCGGCGCGCTCCATTAACATCGGGATATTGCCGCGGCTGGCCATGCCCACTTCGGCCCAGGCGCCCCAGTCGATCGAGATTGCTCCCATGCCCGGATATGCATTGGGCAGCCACGCAGAGAACTTTGAAAGCAGATCATTGGCTGCGCTGTAATCGGTCTGCCCCGCATTGCCAAACCGGCCTGCCACCGATGAGAAAAATACCACCGAACCCGGCAGCAACTTTCCCTTTTCTAGTGTGCTGAGCAAGAAGTAGAAGCCATCTGCTTTCACTGAGATGGTCTGCTCAAACTCGGCGCTTGTTTTGCTTTCGATCTTGCGGCTCTTTTCGACACCCGCGGCGTGGATCAAGGTATCGACATGATCGGTAGCACGCTCGATCTCATGCACAGCCGCTTCAATGGATCGTTGATCGGTTACATCACAAACGATGTAATTCGCTCTTCCTCCACTGGCCCGGATTGCCTCCATCACCTCCAGCATGGCCGCGGCTCGCTCCAGGGCCATCACGCGCTGATCGAGCTGGACCGGGGTGGCTTTTTCGCCCTTTTCGTGCAGCCGTTTTTGCAGTTCCACTCGATAGGCGTTGCGATCGGCCTTGACCATGTCGATATCCTGGTCGTCCTGCGACGGGAGCGGTGTGCGGCCGAGCAAGAAAAATGAACCTTGCGTGGCCCGGGCAAGATCCAGCAGCACCGCTCCTGTAATTCCGCCGGTAGCGCCGCTGACCACAAAAACACCGTTTCGCGGCAGGGCGACCTGCGTGATGCCTTCCGAATGGACCTCTCTCAGCGAGACCGCATAACGAGATACATCGTCGTACCCGATCTCTGTCGTCACAGGATCATGCAGGGTTTCTTTGATCAAGGCGTCGGCAACGTTTGCCTCTTTGCGCGCAGATGGGAAGTCGATCACTTTGATCAACTGGCCCGGTCTTTCGTGCCGCAAGGCTTTGATAAAGCCACTGATCAATCCACCCAGGGGATTTTCGCTGTTGAGCAGGCCCAGCAACCCCCCCATCGCTGTGGCGCCGATCAGGAAAGCCGATTCTGGCAAGACTTTGGCTAGCTCAAACAAGGGATTGAGACTCTGTGCTCTTTGCTGCACCCACGTTTCAGGTGTCAGGGCCTTCCAATTGATTGTCTCATCCAGCGCGGTCAGGTAATAAACGCCCTCCAGGTTTCCCGCTTTGGCCAACTGGTCAATTTTTTCGACCGCAGACATCGGATCGACAACTACCGGGATGGCCTTCATAGCCTTCAGTTTCTTGGACAATGCATGGCTTACTTTTGCGGAATTGGCCACGATCACGACCTCGCGGTCTGCCAGATGCACTTGCGTGCCGGAACACAATTCAACCTTTGGGATCATCACCAAGGTGGGCGCTCTGAAGGCCAATACAGCATCCGCCTGCGCTGTGATACTCTCTGACCCAACCGGAGAAGGAACTGCAGGTTTTGGCGAGTCGATCGTTTTTGGATGGGCCTCTTTGATAACCGGTTTGTTTTGCGCGCCCAGGTTTTCTTCAACAAAAGCGATCACCCGGTCAAGCGTGTTGTAATCGGCCAGGATCAAATCTTCGCGGCGGGGAATACCATAATGGGTACGAATGGCGGCAAACAGCTCGGCTTGCTTCACGGTATCGATGCCGAGGTCTGCCTCCAGGTCAAGGTCCAGATCGAGCATTTCAACCGGATAACCGGTTTTCTCGCTCACTTCAGCAAGCACATGCTGCTGGATGGCCTCCTTTTCGGGGTTGATCGCGGCCTGAGGCGCTGGGATAACTGCCTGTGCCACCGGCTCTTGAACCTCGACTTTGGCTGGCAGCAAGGAAGGAGTTGTTGCCCTCGTCTCATGAACACTGGGCTGCCTCACGCTATCCGACATGACCCAAAGGGTTGGCACCTGTCCATAATGCCATGAGGCGCTGCGCGGATCACGGGTGGGCACCCCCTGGTCTTTGATGCGCAGCGTTCTTTTCACCAATTCGGTCTCGGCGTGGTCGTGCCCGCTCACTGCAGACAGCCATCCGGTATATCGTTGGCGGTCAACTCTTTCGCCTACCCCCGGGATTTTACGCACGAGCGTCATTGCAATTTGCGAACCAAACCCGGCGCCCAGGCGCAGCGCGTATTGCGGGTTATAAACGCCACCTTTGGAGAGGTTTAGATCTCCCAATTCGGGATCGGGCTCAAAACCTTCCTGAATATTGGCGATGGGAGGCACAATTCCGGTTTCCAATGCTTTGATGGCCACAACATCTTCAATGCCCACTCCCATGGAGTGACCGGTGAAACCTTTGGTATTGGCCACAATCACCTGGTTGGCGGCATTGCCAAAGCAGTAACGCAGGGCGCGAATTTCAGCGCTTGCGCTCCCGCCTCGCGCGGGAGTGTAGGTTTCGTGTGACATGAACACGGTTTCATGAGCGATGCTCTGGCGATGGATGCCAAACCGGCTCTCAGCAGTCTGAAGGAGACGGTCCATCACCTCGCTCACGTGTTGTGTATCAAGCCGCGTACCATGGAATGCGCTATTGGCTGTGTGGGTGGAGAGGATTTCTCCAAGTCCACGTACACCACGCTCACGCGCAGCATCTTCGCTCTCGATCACCAGCGCGGCGGCGCCCATGCCCATGATCAGGCCGTTACGCCGCCTATCAAACGGGGTGGCCGCCAGGCGCAAATCGCCTTCTGTTGTTGCCGCGCCGCTGGCAAACAGGCTGGAGCCTACCCAGGCGAGAGAGTTTTCTCCGGTCACATCATCACCGGCAATGACCACCACACGGCGGCAGCGCCCGGTGCGGATCCAATCTTCTGCAACCGAAACCGCGTGGGTGGTTGTGGCGCAAGCATCATTTACATGGGTGTTCGGCCCGCGTGCCCCAATATACTCTGCAAATTGAGAGTGTCCCATCGAGAGTACGCGGAATATATATTTGCGGTCAAAATGATAATCAACCTCTTTGATTTTCGCTTCGAGCGCCTCTGCTCGTTGGTGCAGTTCATCCAGCAGCGGCAATGGCCCATTCTCGCAAGACGCGCTTAACGATTGGATGAGTGAACGTACTTCTTGGAGCTGGCTTTCAAGGATCTTCGCTTCGTAGAAATGGCCTGCTTCTTCAACGACCCGATTCAAGCCCGGAAATGCTGAGCCGAAGATGATGCCCGTATCATCGCGCATGGATTCTGGCAATTTCCACCGGTCTGGCAACCAGCTTCCTTTCGTGGTGCGGCGGTAAGACATCACCAAGGGAATCCCCGCATCCCGCAGTGCTTCAATACCGGCAGCAATGGCCAGTTTGGAAGAAATATCCAACGAATCCACCTTCTCTTCGGGAATGCCGAATTCATCGACCAGATCAAACTCGCCCGCCTGGCCGGCAAATTTCAAAACCTGGTCGAGATCCGTGATCTCTTCCATCACTGCTCCGGCATCGCTTTTTACCAACCGCGTTACGTGTTTATCCAGGATCGCCCTGCGTGAGTGATCGCTGAGCGATTCGATGCGCATATCGCCGCGAAGAATGCGCTCGAAATTATCGTCGCCAAAAACATGGTTTTTTCTACCGGGCAAACCCAGGCCAAGGCCGGTGATAACCACTGAGCCGGTGATCGGGAGCGTGCCATCATCCCCGACAACCTGGGACCGAACTCCGTTGACCTGAGCGGGTTGTTCGCCGGGCTGATCGGCCCGGTCTGAGCTTTGCATTGGTTCCGCCGCAGGAACCCCGGCCGCGTAGATGCCGCATAGCGCTTCGTTGAAGCTGGCCTTACCACCTTTGCGAGGATGATTGGTAGCAATGATGGTTACATCCTCATGATCTTTGAGGTTATCTTGCGCCAAAGCATTGAGCACACGTTTGGGGCCTGCTTCGATAAAAACACGCGCCCCTTCACGGTAGAGCGTCTGCATGCCTTTGACGAACTGCACTGGTGAGGCCACCTGGCGGGCAAGAATATCCAAAATCTCTTCTCGTTCCGAGGGGTAGAGCTCACCGGTCACATTGGCAACAATGGGCAACTGCGGTTTTTGCACGGTCATGCGCGCAATCACCGAGCGTAAAGGCTCGCTGGCGGACGCCACGATTTTTGTATGGAAGGCATGTGAAACCGGCACCTTGACCGCCTGGAACCCTTCGGTGGTAAATTTTGAAATTGCCAGATCGATCGCCTCAGAAGAGCCCCCCAACACAGATTGCAACGGGCTGTTGATATTGGCGATCACCACGTAACCATCGATCGATTGAATCACCTGCTCCACCTTTTCTAGCGGAGCAGATACAGCCGCCATGCTACCGGGATCGCCCATATTGAACTTGCTCATCTCTCTGCCTCGGGCGCTGACCACTTCCAGGGCTTGGGCAAAGGTCAAAACACCGGCTGATACCAGGGCGGCATACTCTCCCAGGCTGTGACCCATCACCATATCGGGATAGACCCCATACTTATTGAGCACACGCATGAGCGCAATATCGGCGGTCAGCATCGCCGGTTGGGTGATGGCTGTTTTTTTGAGCTCTTGTTCGGCTTGTTTCAGTTCCTCGTCTGAGCCATCCGTGTAAATAAAACTGGTCAGGGGCCTGCCCAGAAGGGGCGTCATCACCCGATCTGCCTCGTCAAAGGTTTCGCGCACCAGGGGTTCCGTGTCGCGCAGGTCTAGCAGCATATTGACATATTGAGACCCCTGCCCGGGGAACAAGAAAGCCACTTTGCCGGGTTTACCGCCACCCCGGTATACCCCATGCGGCTGCATGGCTTTCCAGGTTACCGGCGATTCGTTCTCGAAGGCGGCCAAGGTCTTTTCTAATCGATGCGCCAACTCGTCAAGGCTGGCAAAATCGATGGCGATCCTTTCTGCTTTTCCAAGCTCATTTTGGGTCGGGCAATGCGAGTCATAAGAATTGCCTGATCGCAAAGCAGTCAGTTGCTCTTTGATCTTTGTCTTCAGCCCTGGAATGTCATCTGCCGAGGCAAAGAAAAGCCCCTGGTAAGGCATTAATTCATGATCCTGGTTCTTTACCATGGGTCGATCTGGCGAAACGCTTGGAGTGGTGTTTTCGTCTTTGGCCAAAGTTCCTTCGGTTGGGGTTGCGCCGTTATCCAATGCCTCTGTGACAAAGCCAACCACTTTTGCCAGCGTGTTGTAATCGGACAGTTTCAAGTCTTCCCGGCGCGGGATGCCATAATTGGCGCGCACCGCGGCAAACAATTCGGCTTGCTTAACCGTATCAATGCCAAGGTCAGCTTCCAGGTCAAGGTCCATCTCGAGCATCTCAACCGGGTAACCCGTCTTCTCACTGACCGCGGTCAAAACATACTGTTCGACCGCCTCTACCTCCACACTGGCAGACGAGTGAATTTCTGTCATGTCATTCGATGCGGGTGGCGCCTCTGAAAGGCTTCTATCTGTCACCGTTTCAATCCTTTCCGGCAGAGAAAAAGAAGCCGCAGCCTTCCCTGACACCCCGGGGAAGTATTCTTCCAGAACGACGTGGAAGTTCGTGCCCCCAAAGCCAAACGCGCTCACCCCCGCAAAACGATAATGGTTGCTCTCCACTTCCCATTCCTGGGTGGTATTGAGCACGCGAAATGGCAGGTTAGCAAAATCAAGATTGGGGTTTGGCCTCTCAAAATTGACCATGGGGGGCAAGGTTTTATGGTGTAAAGCCAGGATGGTTTTCAATAATCCGGCCGCGCCGGCTGCGCTTTTGAGATGCCCAATATTGGATTTCACGGAACCCAGCACAACGCTGTTCCTTGTCAGCCCCAGCGAGCCAAAGATCGCATTCAAGCTGTTGACTTCGGCTGCATCACCAACTTTGGTAGATGTTCCATGTCCTTCCACCAGGCCTATCGCTTCTGGATTGACCTGGGCATCTTGCCAGGCGCGAGTGATCGCCAATTGCTGCCCCAGAGGGTTAGGAGCGGTGATCCCTTTGCCTTTGCCGTCTGAGCTGCCGCCAATCCCTCGAATCACTGCGTAGATCTTGTCGCCATCCCGTTCGGCGTCTTCGAGCCGCTTCATGAGGAAAGCGACCGCGCCTTCTCCCATCACAAATCCATTTGCGCCATCCGCGTAAGGCCGCGATCCATCGGGGCTAAGCGCCCCAATTTTGCTGAATTTGATGTAAGTTTCTGGCCCCATGTGGCGATCGATGCCGCCGGTGAGCACGGCATCAAATTTTTTCTCGAGCAAACCCTGGCAGGCGATTTGAACCGCGGCCAAAGAAGACGCACACGCCGCATCGACAACGAAATTGGGGCCGGTGAAGTTGAATACATTTGCCACACGACCGGAAATAATGTTGGATAATTCGCCTGGCATCGTATCTTCCGTGATCGCCGGCGATTTGGCGCGGATGTTTTCCGTAAACCCCTGGATCAACTCATCTCTGGATGATTCCGGAAGGTGCTTGAATTCGGGGATATCTCGAAGCGCCTGGAGATATTCAGGCAAAAGGATTCTGAAAGTGGAGCGATATTGATATTCGCCGGCGTTGGCGTTGCCGAAAATGACCGCCACCCTTTCGGGATCCAGCTTCCGTTCGGGGTAACCAAAACAATTCAACGCTTGCTGGCTGACCGCGATGGCCCAGTGCTGCGTTTGGTCCATCTCAGCCAGCACTTTCGGCGGAATCGCCAGCCCATTTTTCAGAGGATTGAACTGGTAATCGCGCACGAATGCGCCAATCTTCGAATAGGTCTTATCGATGGCAGAACGATCGGGATCGTAATATAGATCGATGCGCCACCGGTCTGCTGGCACTTCGATCACGGAGTATCTGCCCTGGATGATATTGTTCCAAAAGGTGGGAACATCAAAGGCATCGGGCAAAACTGCGCCCAAGCCAACAATTGCGATCATTTTTCCGTTGTTCATGTTTTTAGCCTCCAAAGCCAATTTTAGGTAATAGAAATACCTTCCATCAGGAGCGGGCTTGCCTCCCGGGACTAGAATGCGGCGCTTGCTTGTCAAGAATTAGGGTTTACTTAATTTGATAGTGTCACATCAGGTTCTTTCTGGGCGCAAAAAGCGGTAGGGATGTGCGTTTTGCGCCGATCAGATCCTTTCAGCATTTCTTCGAGCCTGGGCAATCGAATATCTCTGAGTTGCCTTTTGAAGTTCAATTGACTCGAATGATCTCTTTTCCTTTTTCAACTTGCTCGCCTGCTTGATACAGCACAGAAACCACAGTACCGGCGCTGGCTGTGCGCAATTGCATTTGCATTTTCATCGACTCGAGTACAGCCAGGGTTTGATCCTGCTCGACGACATCGCCTACTTTCGCCAAAACGCTGACCAACACACCGGGCATGGGCGCGGTAATTGTTCCGACCTCTGCCCTTGCGGCTTGATGGCGGACGCGTTTTTGCGATGTTTTTACTTTTGCCAACACGCGTTGGCCTCCGACGAGGATTTCAAGATGATCTCCATCGAGAGAGTTCAGGTGGAGTTCCATCGACTTCTTGCCGCGCTGCAATACATGCAAGCCCAATTCATTGATTGGCCTTAAATCTCCTGAGACTGGTTTGCCGTTTACTTTGAGGTGGCGTCCATCCAGGTGAACGTTGTATTCGTTTTTGCCGATGGTTATGTAGTACAAAGACATTCTTCCTCCTCTTCCTTGTCACATCTGCTCAGACCATGCGGTCTGTAACCAGGTATTTGTGTTTTCATCCTGAGGAAGTACTTGAACTTCGCGCTGCTGGTGGGTAAATAAAGCCGCCGCTAAAGCAACTGCTTTTTCTAGCTCAACATCTTGATGCGCGGGCGGCAGCTTCACCTTTTCGAGATAAGTGGTATCCACATCACCTTCCACAAATTTGGCACTGGTGATCAGTTGCTTCAGGAATTCCAGGTTGCTGCAAATGCCACCCATTTGGAATTCATCCAAGGCGCGCAGTAAACGCTGGATGGCGGAATGGCGGTTTTCTCCCCAGGCAATTATTTTGGCCAGGAGGGGGTCATAATCTACAGTGATTTCAATCCCTGGATACAGGGCGCTGTCAACTCGAATGCCGGGGCCGCCCGGTTCTCTTAAGTAACTGATCGGGCCTGTGGAGGGCAAGAAATCCCTGGCGGTATCTTCGGCAAGCACCCTGGCCTCAATGGCTGCCCCGCGGATTTCCACCTGCCCCTGTGCGAGCTCCAGGGGGTGCCCAAGCGCAATCATCAATTGTTCCTTGACCAGGTCCAACCCGGTGACCATTTCAGTAACCGGGTGCTCTACCTGGATGCGCGGATTAACCTCGATGAAGTGGAAATTGTTTTGCTTGTCCAGCAAAAATTCTACTGCTCCGAGGCCCCGGTATTTCAGGCTGCTTCCCAGCTTTTGCGCGGCCTGGCACATGCTGGCGCGGATCGATTCTGGCAGGCAAGGCGCCGGTGATTCCTCGATCAATTTTTGATGGCGGCGTTGAATCGAACACTCCCGTTCGCCCAAACAAACCACCTTGCCCTGACCATCTCCGATGATCTGGACTTCAATGTGACGCGCCTGTTGAACCATCGATTCGAGAAAGACACTGTCGTTTCCAAATGCAGCCAGGGCTTCTTGCCGCGCCGCCTCAATCACTTGCGGCAGCTCTTCTGCCGATTTTGCGAGACGAATGCCGCGCCCGCACCCGCCAACGGAAGCTTTCACTAACACCGGATAGCTAACCTGATAGGCCATCTCAACCGGGAGCTCCTGCGGGAGCGGTTGGTCTGATCCCGCGAGCACGGGCAAGCCGGCTGCGAGAGCCGCCTGACGAGAAGCCAGTTTATCTCCCAACAAGGCGAGGGTTTCCCAGCGGGGCCCGATGAAAATCATGCCATGCTCTTCAACCGCTTTACAAAAAGCGCTGTTCTCAGATAAAAACCCATATCCTGGGTGGATCAGACTCGCATTGGTCTTTTTTGCTGCGGCGATGATCTTTTCAGCATCCAAATACGAGGATCGATCACCAATCAAGACCGCTTCATCGGCATAACGGAGATGTAAGGCGAGCTGATCGGAATCGGTATAAACTGCAACCGTGGGAATCCCTAATTCGCGGCAGGCGCGCAACACTCTTAGAGCAATCTCCCCTCGGTTTGCAACCAACACTTTTTTGACGTTTTCCATGGTCGGGTTTCCCTAAGGTTGAAAAACTACAGGGGGATATTTCCGTGCTTGCGCTTTGAAACCGATTGACGTTTATCGCGTAAAACCTCAAACGCCTGGATCAATCGCGCACGGCATTCTTCGGGTTGGAGGATATCGTCCAGGTATCCACGAGCGGCAGCCACAAGAGGGGTGGCCAGGTCTTGGCGATATTTTTGGATAAGCTCCTTTTGACTGGTATCTCGGTCTTCAGCAGCCTCGATCTCTTTGCGAAAGACGATATTCACCGCGGCTTCGGGGCCCATGACGGCGATCTCTGCGCCTGGCAGCGAGAAATTCATATCGCTGCCCAAATGCTTAGAACTCATCACGATATAGGCGCCGCCATAGGCTTTGCGTAAGATCAGTGCCACCTTTGGAACCGTTGCTTCTGCGTAGGCATAGATCATTTTGGCGCCGTGGCGGATAATGCCACCATATTCCTGCTCAGCGCCAGGCATAAACCCCGGTGTGTCAACCAGGGTAAGCAAAGGGATGTGGAAGGCGTCACAAAACCGGATAAACCTTGCGCCCTTATCGGAGGCATTGATATCTAAAACGCCTGCCAATGTGTCTGGTTGATTGGCGACCACCCCGACGGTGTGACCATTGAGATGCATGAATCCAATCACCAGGTTGGTGGCATAGCCGCTCTGAATTTCCAGGAATTCTCCGTTATCGGCAATGGCCTCGATTACTTGCAGAACATAATAGGGCTGTTGAGGGTTTTGGGGGATCAAATCGGCAATTTCGGCGGTGAGGCGGTTTGGATCATCACCCGACGAAACCGTTGGCGGAGCCATTAAATTGTTTGAAGGTAAAAAGGATAACAACCAGCGCACATTTTGTAATAACGACTCTTCGTCGACGGCGGTGAAGTGGGCCACCCCGCTGCGGCAGCGATGCACCTCGGCGCCACCCAGCTCTGTGGCACTGATATCCTCATGGGTAACTGTGCGCACCACTTCAGGCCCGGTGATGAACATGTGAGCATTGTTCTCAACCATGAACACAAAATCAGTGATCGCCGGGGAGTAAACGGCGCCTCCCGCACAGGGGCCAAGAATGATCGAGATTTGGGGAATAACACCCGAAGCGCGCACATTGCGGTAAAAAATATCGCCATAACCGGCTAATGCATCCACTCCCTCTTGAATACGGGCGCCGCCCGAATCGTTCAACCCAATCACGGGGGCGCCATTTTGCAGCGCCAGGTCCATCAGGTGGGCGATCTTTTTCCCATGCGCTTCTCCCACCGAGCCGCCCATCACGGTGAAATCTTGCGCAAAAAGATAGACGGTGCGCCCATCGATCTTCCCCCAGCCGGTCACCACGCCATCTCCATAGGGATGGCTTTTTTCCATGCCAAGGCCAACGGCACGATGCGTTGTGAACATGCCAATTTCCTGGAATGTTCCAGGATCCAGTAATTTTTCAATTCGTTCCCTGGCAGTGGCTTTCCCTTTTGCATGTTGAGCTTCAATCCGCTCTTTGCCGCCGCCAAGAAAAGCGGTTTCTCGAAGAGAGTCTAGATCATTATGAATATTGCTATTGGTCATGTCAATTCCTGTCATATGATTAGCTGTATTGGTATTGCCATGCCTTAAAAGTGTCAACTATGATACAAACCCTCAATCGCAGGGAAAGTTGCGCAAGATTATTCGTGATGGAATCGGGGATATGGGGACTCGATTCGATGGGCGAATCCTTCAGTTTGCTCAATAGTGTCGTTCCTCGCACCGCCGCCCTCACCGAGAACCTCACATTGCGTGTATCTCTGTCCTTGCGGCTGCTTTCAAGATGCCATCAAGCCCTGCACCTGCTCCTCCAGCACCGTCACCAAGTACCAGGAGCATTGTTCTGGGATGCCCGCATTTTCGGTGGTCATCCAGGCGAGGGTGGAGGCGGCGCGCCAACGTCAACGCGAACGTTTTGCCGTAGGGGCGAAGCATTCGCCAGAGAGGTTCTGTCTGTCGCGGCGTCATGCGGCGAATGCTTCGCCCGTACAGTGTAATGCCTCAGCGCGCGGGCGTATCACCGCATATTGAAGCTGGCGCGCACCATCGCAGATTTGGTGGGGAGTGAGACGATCGGGACGAGTCACCTGGCGGAGGCGCTGCAGTATCGGCCGCGGGGGATGATGGGCGGCGCGTGAGGCGGCTGCACGGCATACCGTAGCTGAGCAAAACTTTGCCATAGATTGGGTAAGAGGTCCTCAGGAATCCCCTGGCCGGTGTCAGATACTGAGACGTGCCAGGCTGACTCAGCCAGCCAACTCCGCAGGGTTACTGTACCATTGCTGGGCGTGAATTTGATGGTGTTACCGAAACCGGGGCTGAAGATTGGCTTTCTTTGCCAATATCTCGGCGGAAAACCACAAATGTTGTTGAGCTTGGGGAGGGGAGAAGTTATCTGCCTCAGCTGCCAATCGGTTGATGGCGGCGGCGCAGTTCAGCCTTGACGGCTTCCAGATCAATCCCGCGGCTGGCAAGCAGCACCAGCGTGTGATAGAAGAGATCCGACACTTCCTCCACCAGCCGCTGGTCGCCTTCGGCTTTGGCAGCCACGATCACCTCAGTGGCTTCTTCATTAATCTTCTTCAAGATTTTATTCTCGCCGGCTTGTAAGAGCTGGTTGGTGTACGAGCCTTGCCGCGGGTGGGCCTTGCGCTCCAGGATGATGGTGTATAACTCGTCAATCATACTGCCTCCAGTGTGCGGTGAAAACAGGTGCGCTCGCCGGTGTGGCAGGCCGGCCCGTCAGGCTGCACGAGCAGCAGCAGGGTGTCGGCATCGCAATCCACCCGGATTTCCTGCACGTGCAGGGTGTTGCCGCTGGTTTCCCCTTTCAGCCAGAGCAACTGGCGGCTGCGGCTCCAGAAGTGCGCCAGGCCGGTGGAACGAGTGTGTGCCAGCGCCTCGGCGTTCATCCATGCCACCATCAGCACTTCGCCAGTTTGGGCGTCTTGTACGACGGCAGGCGCCAGTCCGTTGGCATCATACTTAATCTCAATCATTTTCGATCCCTATGGGGCGGATAGACAGGCCCTGGGCGATCAAGTAACGCTTGACCTGGCCCACAGTCAATTTTTTATCGTGGAACAATGAAGCTGCCAGTGCCGCATCGGCGCCGGTTTGCTGAAAGACCTGGGCAAAGTGCTCCAGCGTGCCAGCGCCGCCGCTGGCGATGACCGGCACGTTCACTGCCTCGACGATGCGGCGCGTGAGCGGCAGATCATAGCCCTGCTGCGCTCCGTCGGCATCCATGCTGGTGAGCAGGATTTCCCCCGCACCCAGAGCCACGCCCTGCTGCGCCCATTCGACGGCATCCATGCCAGTGGGGGTGCGCCCGCCGTGGGTATACACCTCCCAGCATCCTGGCGCCGACTGGCGGGCGTCAATGGCAAGCACAATGCACTGGCTGCCAAAGCGCTCCACCGCGGCGCGCAGCAGCGAGGGATGCTGCACTGCGGCGGTGTTCAGGCTGACTTTATCCGCACCGGCGCGCAGGATCAGATGGATATCATCGACGCTGCGGATACCGCCGCCCACGGTCAGCGGTAGAAAGATCTGATCTGCCACGCGGCGCACCATTTCGGCAGTTGTCTTGCGCCCTTCTGGGCTGGCGGAAATATCCAGGAAAACCAGTTCGTCGGCGCCCATCTGATCATAGAGGCGCGCCTGTTCGACCGGGTCGCCGGCGTCGCGCAGGTCTACAAAGTGAACGCCTTTTACCACGCGCCCGTCTTTGACATCTAAGCAGGGAATGATGCGTTTGGCTAACATAGGACACCTCAAGGAACAGTATGGTTCATAGGATCGATAAAGCCTCTTCCAGGCACAGCCTGCCCTGGTAGAGAGCGCGACCGATGACGACTCCAGCCAGCCCCGCCTGGCGCACCTGCCGGATATCTTCTAGCGAGTTCACCCCGCCTGAGGCAATCACCTGCAAGCCGCTTGCCTGGGCAAGTTGCTGTGCAGCGGGCCAGTTTACACCGGCGCCTGTGCCGTCGCGCGCCACATCGGTGTAGATCAAGGTGCGCAGGCCCTGCTTGGCCAGGCGCTGCGCCACCTCGTGCGCCTGCAAACCAGATTCGCTCTGCCAGCCGCGCAGCAGCGCCTGACCCTGGCGCGCATCCAGCGCGACCGCCACGCGTTCCCCTCCAAAGCGCTGCAGCGCGCTGGCGACCAACTGTGGGTCAGTGATGGCTGCCGTGCCAAGCACTGCCCGGCTGACCCCCGCAGACAGCGCATCTTCCACAGCCTGCAGGGTGCGCAGTCCGCCGCCCAACTGCACCTGCGCCCCGAACCTGGCAGCGAGCGGCAGGATCGAGTCTACTGCCCTGCGGTTTCGCACACTGGCAGCCTCGTTTTCAAACGCACCGTCCAGATTCACTACATGCAGCCAGCGGGCTCCCGCCTGCAGCCAGCGCAGGGCGGCCTGGCTGCCTTCTTGCGCATACACAGTCTGGCGCTGTGGATCGCCCTGCACAAGGCGCACCACCTGGCCCTGGCGCAAGTCGATGGCGGGGTAGATCTCGAAACTGTTTTCAGTATTCATTAGCCTTGCTCCACGAAGTTGCGCAAAATTTGTAAGCCTACTGCCTGGCTTTTTTCGGGATGGAACTGCACCCCATACAGCCGGCCGCGCCCCACCACGCTGCAATAGCGCAGGCCGTACTCAGTTTCGGCCAGAATATCGTCTGCTTCTTGGGCAACACAGTAATAACTGTGGTTGAAATAGGCGTAACAGCCCGGTGCCAGGCCGTCTAGCAGCAGGTGGGGGCGCGTGGGCTCGAACTGGTTCCAGCCGGTTTGCGGGATTTTCGGGCCGCGGGGTGCTCCCGCCTGCCTGCTGCTGGGAAAGCGCAGTACGCGTCCGGGAAATAGCCCCAGCCCGACACTTGTTCCCATTTCTTCACCCGTCTCAAACAGGAGTTGCATGCCCAGGCAGATGCCCAGCAGCGGGACGCCGCGCTGAACGATCTCTTGCACCACACCCACCAGCCCGCGCTGGTGCAGCCCCTGCATACCGTCGCCGAAGGCGCCCACGCCGGGCAGCACCACTTTGGCCGCGCGCAAAATTGTTTCTGGGTCGGAGGTTAGTTGCACCTGTGCGCCGGCGGCTGCCAGCGCCTTCTCCACCGAACGCAGGTTGCCAATGCCGTAATCTACCAGGGCAACGATGGTCATGCCAGCCTGCCTTTGGTGCTGGGTACGCGATCCTGGCGGCGCGCATCCAGGCGCACGGCAGCCTCCAGCGCCCGCCCCAGCGCCTTGAACAGCGCCTCTGCCTGGTGGTGGTCATCGCGCCCATACAGCACGCGGGCATGCAGGTTCAAGCGCGCCGTCACCGCCAGCGATTCCAGGAAGTGCGGCAACAAACTGGTGGGGATACCGCCCACAGCAGGGGTATGCCAGTCTGCCTGCACCACACAGTACGGGCGTCCGGAGAGGTCCACGGCTACAAAAGCCAGCGTCTCGTCCATCGGTGCATAACAAGAACCCATGCGCACAATGCCCTTGCGCTCGTCCAGCGCCTGATCAAAGGCGTTTCCCAGCGCCAGTGCCACATCTTCCACGGTGTGGTGAACGTCAACGTGTAGATCACCCTGCGCCTGGATATTTAAGTCGAACAGCCCATGCACAGCAACATGGCTGAGCATATGATCGAGGAAGCCTATGCCGGTCTGCACCTGGTGCAGACCCTGCCCGTCCAGGTTGAGTTGCAAACGAATCTCGGTTTCATTGGTTTTGCGGTTGATCGTGGCTTGACGCATCGGTTTGCTTAACATTTATTGCTCCAATCGAAGGGAAATTCAGGGGACGCTGTTGAAGGCGGCAATCAGGCGATCGGTGTGCTCAGGGCGGCCCACGCTGATGCGCAGACAATCCTGCAGGCCGGGCTGATTGAAGTAGCGCACCAGTACGCCCTGGCGGGCCAGCCCCTGCTTGAGCTGCGCCGCGTCGCGGCCTTCCACCTGGCACAGGATGAAATTGGCCTGAGAAGGATAGGGATGCAGGAACGGTACAGCGCTCAGGCAGGAAAACAGACGCTCACGTTCTGCCAGGATGCGCTCTCTGACCGTGAGCAACTCCTGGTAGTGCTCCAGCGAGTAGAGCGCCGCAGTGGATGCGGCCGCGGAAACGGTATACGGTTGCTTGATCTTCCATAGATACGGCATCAGCGCTGCTGGAAAGGCGCCGTATCCTACGCGTAAGCCAGCCAACCCGGCCCATTTGCTGAAGGTGCGCAGCACGACCAGGTTATTGCGCTGCAGCGCCTGCTGGAGCAGGCTGCTGCCCGGCGGGGCGAACTCGATGTAGGCTTCGTCCAGCACCAGCAGCACGGGCAGGGCCAGCAGTTGCTCCAGGTCTGCCAGGGGGGCCAGGCTTCCATCCGGGTTGTTGGGCGATGCGATGAACAGCACCTTGGGGTGTTCGACCTGTACGGCCCGCTCGATGGCAGGAAGGTCCAGGGCAAAATCATCCCGGCGTGGCACGGAAACCACGCGGGCGCGGTTTAGATTGCCATCGAAGGCATACATGCCGAAGGTGGGCGGGCAGATGAGAACGGTATCTCCCGGCTCGATCAGCAGGCGCAGCACGAGATCGATGAGTTCGTCTGCGCCTGCTCCAGCCAGCAAGTTCTCGGCCGGCACGCCCAACTGCGCAGACAGCGCTTCGCGCAGCAGCAGGCTGCTGGGGTCAGGGTAGATGTGCGGGTAGGGCATCTCGCCCAGCAGACGCATCGCCCCCGGTAGGGCTCCGTATGGGTTCTCGTTGGCGTCCAGTTTGACGATGCGCTCGCTGGGCAAGCCGAGTTGGCGCGAGAGCACCTCAAAGGGCAGGATTGGCTCGTAGGCGGGCAGGGTGTGAATGTGGGCGCGCACCAGTGCGGTGGGGTCGAAGGCGCTCATGCCACCTCCCCAGTGCGGAGCAGGGCAGAGGCGGCGTGGGCGCTGAGCTGCTCGGCCTGCGCCAGGCGCGCCGCCACCGGGCTGAGCGCGCGGCTGGTTTCGGCATCCAGGGCGATGATGCTGGTGATCTTGACGAAATCCAGCACGTTGAGAGGCGAGGCAAAGCGGGCGGTGCCGTTGGTGGGCATCACGTGGCTGGGGCCGGCGACGTAATCTCCCAGTACTTCAAAGGAGTGCTCACCGAAGAAAATGCCGCCGGCGTGGCGGATGCGCGGGCGATCCCCCCCTGCCAGCGCCTGCGGGTCGGCCACCGCCAGGCACAGGTGTTCCGGAGCGAATTCAGAGGCAATGTCCGCAGCGGTTTCCAAATCTGGGGTGAGTACGATGCCAGAACGCGCTGCCAGCGACTGGTGGATAATCTTGGCGCGGTCCAGGTTCTCTAATTGGCGCGCTGCTTGCGCTTGCACGGCCTCAGCCAGTGTTTGGTCTGGGGTGAGCAGGATGGCGCTGGCGAGCACATCGTGCTCTGCCTGTGCCAGCAGGTCGGCTGCCACCCAGGCCGGGTTGGCGGTGTGATCAGCCACCACCACCGTCTCGGTGGGGCCTGCCAGCGTATCCAGTCCCACCAGGCCATACACCTGCTGCTTGGCCAGGGTGACAAACAAGTTGCCGGCCCCCACGATCTTATCCACGCGGGGCACGCTCTCGGTGCCAAAGGTCAGTGCGGCAATAGCCTGCGCTCCGCCAATCTGGAAGATTTGATCAATGCCGCACAGGTAAGCTGCGCCCAGGATGGCGGGATGTGGGTTGGGCGGGGTGCAGACGATGATCTCGGGCACACCAGCCACCTGCGCCGGGATGACAGACATCAGCAGCGACGATGGCAGCGGTGCAGTGCCGCCGGGGACGTACACGCCAGCGCGATCTACGGGCGTTACACGCTGACCCAGACGCCCTCCCAACTCGGTGGATTCCCAATTGGGCAGCGGCTGCAGTTTGTGGAAGCGCCGGATGCGCTCAGCAGCTAACTGCATGGCCTGGCGCAGTTCCTCATCCAAATACAACCAGGCGCGCTCAAGCGTTTCCACCGGGAGGCGGAAATCCTCCAACTCGGCTTTGTCCAGCAGTTTGGAGAAATGTCGCAGCGCTGCGTCGCCGTTGGTCTGCACCGAACGGAGGATGCGCGCGACTGCCTCTGGCGGCGTGACGCCCTGCCCAAACAGCTCTTCGGTGCGTTCCAACACCACTGGCCCAAAACTCATCTCATTCAACGCTGTGCGCCGTAAGATGGTCTTGCGGGCGGTTTCCACTGTGTAGATCTTGAACATCGTTTACTCCTCCAGCATTTTTAGCATGTTCTGGTATTCAAGGGGTTCTTCTTCAAAGATGTAGGTTACGGGTGTCACCACCACGCCGCTGCCGCCTACCTGGCGCAACTCGGCGATGGCCTGCACAAGTTCGGCGCGGCGTACGATCAGGTTGGCGGCATACCACGCCTCACCCTGGCGGGTGATCACCGGCGACAGCGTTGGGCCTTGCAATCCGCCGATCACGCTCTGGGTGAACATGCGTTGAGCGATGGCCTGCGGGTTATCGCCGCGCATGTTGGCAAAGATATGCACAGTTTCTGTGGCGCGCAGGTGAGCCACGATGAATTCCAGCAGTTGGCGAGCCACTGCCAGTACTTCTGGGCAGCGCCTCAGACTGGTGCGGTTGGCAATCAGCGTGCCCTGCGATGCCAGGATCTGCCCGTCATGCAGTTTTTTCAGGCGGTTGTCGCGCAGCGTGGCGCCGGTGGAGACCAGGTCGGTGATCAGGTCGGCGTAACCGATGGTGGGGGCAATCTCCAGTGTGCCCTCTGCCGGGATCAGTTCTGCATGGGAAAGCCCGTGGCGAACGAAGAAGTTGCGCGTCAGATTGGGAAATTTGGTTGCCACGCGCAGGCTGCGCCCCAGGCGGGCTTGCACGGCATGCAGGTCAGCTATTTGCTCAACATTCATCCAGCTTTCCGGCGTAATGACGTTCAGGGTGCAGTGCCCAAAGCCCAGCGCCGGGTGGATGGCGAGCACTGCGTCGTTGTCTCTGGCGCGCTCTGCCAGCATATCCCCGCCCGTAATGCCAAAATCCACGCTGCCCTCGCAGACGCTCACCACGATATCTCCCGGGCGCTGGAAGAGCACCACCACACCGGGCAGGGCGGGCAGGCTGGCCTGGTACTGGCGCGGGTTTGGCTTGTGGATGTGCAGCCCGGCATTATTTAATAAGGCCAGGGTTGGCTCGCTCAGCGGGCCTTTGCTGGGCAGGGCCAGACGGATATCACTGCGTTCAACTTCCATGTGCAATACCTCCAAAGTGACGAAAAAAAGCGCTCCCCGTAACCGGGGAGCGCTGTGGACGATCTTTTACTGGCAATAAACTTGCTACTGCTGGTTAAAGCGGTCCTGCCCGGTTAGGGAGCCGGTGATGAGATGATGATGGTGGTGCAGGCAGGAAAAAGCAAGGTTGTGCATAGTGGGCAGGATTGTAGCACAAGCAGGTGGATCGTGCAAGGCATCGACGCCATTGAAGTTGAAGGTGGGCAAGCTATTGGAGATAAAGGGCTGCCAGCCGTGCACAAAAATCATGGTAGGCCTGGCAGGGTCCAAATAGGGATTTTGCTCGCCAGGAACGAATTTCTGGTTGGCTTCATTCAGTCCAAACCAGTACAGGCCATAGCTGTGTAGGATGGTTGGTGTCTGCAATTGCACCTGACAAGGCTGGAAAACAAAACTGCTCCTTGCATATACGTATGCAAGGAGCAGTTTTGTTGGGCCAATTACGGCTTACCGCCTGGGTGGCCGCTCGGCGGGCCGGTGAAATCAGGGCGGCCATCACCATCGGCATCCATCGGCGGGCCGGCAAAATCGGGGCGGCCGTTACCGTCGGCATCGTTGGGTGGGCCAGCGTGCTCGGGGCGGCCGATCAGGTTGAGTGACTGCCAGATCTCTCCCCAGCCAAGCCCATTGCTGCGCGCTTCCAGCAGCCCGGCCGGGTCATCGCCGGTGATCAGGCCAGTCTGCAAGGCCAGCATGATCTGGCCCCAGCCAAAGCCCTGGCAAAACCAGGCTTGCAGGGTGGCGTAATCGACCCCATAGCGCTCAGACAGACGTGCCCCAAAGGGATGCGGAACCTCGCTCTGCTGGCAGTAATACCCGTCGGACGGGTCGCCCGGGCCACCCGGGTCGTCATCTGGGGCTTCCACCTTGATCCTGATGGCGGCAATGCTGCCATCTTCATTGAGCGTGCCATCCACTTCCACTGCATCGCCTATGTGCAAGGTGTCCAGTACAAAGCCATTCAACGGGTACACCGTGTAGAGTGGGCCATCTGTCGCCTGAACCTGGAAAGTGCGGGCTGCTTGATCGATCGAAACCACGTTGCCGGTCACCTCGATCTCGTCGCCGGCGGATTGCGCAAGCGCCGGCTGCACGGATGCCAGCGCCATTGCCAGCACCACCAACAAAGCCATCAGCGAGTAACCTGTTTTTTGTTTGAACATTGTAACCTCCGTAGGTCTAAACTTTTTTCTGTGAGTGCTGCTGAGCAACACGCCCAGCAGCCTGATCATGGATTGTCTACAAAACCAACCTCAGCCCAAACTTCTTCCCATTCCTTGTCTAAGATCATCTGTAGCAGTGTATCGGCGGGAATATCCACTGCTTGGCTGGTCTCCAGGGCAATCAAAATGTTGTCGAAACTGTAGCCGCTGCAAAACCACGTCATCACCTGCTCGTACGGCATATTGTATGTCTCGGCGATGCTCTGACCGATGGGATGAATATCAGCGCCAGCGCAGTCAATCTCAACGTTGGTGGCGGCCGCGGTAGGCAGGCCAGGCTGACTGCTTGCCTCGGGGGCCAGGTTGTTGGGCTGCGTCTCGCTCACTGACTGCGTTGGTTCGCCAGGCTGGATGGCATCGACCGGCTGCTGTGCCGGGTTTTCTGGCCGTGTGCCAGCGCAAGCGCTCAGCCCCAGCAGGCTCATCAGCACAAACATCCACACACAGATCTTAACAAGCCGTCCCATCCTGATCTCCTCTACACATATCTAACCCATATGACGAACAATAGCCCGATTCGTTACAGACGATTTTCGCGCTACGGCCTCCCGCCCGGAGCGCTCGGCGGGCCAGGCGTGACCCAGGCCGGTGGGCCGCCGCCCGGCAGGTCAGCCGGGGGGGCAGGGGTTTCGCCTGGAGCGCCGTCGCCAGGAAGATTGCCCGGCGGGGCAGGGGTGTGTTCTGGGGCATCATTGAAGGGCGGCCTGCCGCCCGGTGCGCCATCGCCAAACAGGTCGCGGATCACATCCTGCCCGGTGCTTGAGCTTTGCATTGCATGCTCGATGGCAGGCCGGGCCTGCTCTGGTACGGTTTCTAGCAAAGAACGCAGGGTTTCTGTGTGAACCAACAGCGTCTCATCGAGCAGCAGTGCCAATTCCGCTGCCTGCTCGGTGTCATCCTGGGCTACCAAAGCCAGGGACTGCGCTGCAGCATTGATCCGCTTGTTATACGGGCCTTCCACCAGAGCCAGATCGTCCTGCCGGTCTGTTTCAATCAAGGCCTGGATCTCAGCCATGCGCGTCTGCATGAATTCAATGTTCAGCAGCACGTCCTGGTTGTCATCTGCCATCCATAAGCGCGTGTCCTCAACTGCCAGTTTGACCGGATACAGATTTTCCCCGGGCAAGGCGCTGGTTGCAGCATACGCGGTGCCCACACCAGACAGCACAATGACCAGCAGCAATACCAGGCTGAAGGGGATGGCTATGGCTCGAAAACGCCAGTTGGAGGCTTTTTGGCCTGCTGCGAAAGGACGGGCTTGCTGCTGTGGTTCCAGGCGTGCAAGCAGCCTGGCGCGGCTGGCCTGGCGAAAGCCAGGGCGCAGCGCAAAATCGGCCTCCTCACGCACGGCCAGGGCAGTCAGCAGCAACGCCTCCAGGGCCTGGCGGTGTTCGGGATAGCGCTCCAGGCAGGTTTCTACGGTGCTCTGGCCTTGTTCGATGGCTTCCAGGCAAGAAGCCAACACATCATGCAAGTTTTCTGGCATCATTCTATCTCCAACTGCTGTCGCAGTTTGTTCAAAGCGCGGTGTTGCAAAACGCGCACATGTTGTTCGGTGAGGCCCATTACCTGGGCCGTCTCGGCATGGCTCAGGTTACAGACAAAGCGGCAGATGATGGTGTGCTGAAGCCGATCGTCCAGGGTGCGAATGGCTGCTGTCAGTTGCCGGTGATCATCGTTAACCTGGGCCTGTTCTTCAGCAGACGGTTGGTCGCTGTACCTGTGCACCACCTCATGTAGTTGCGTGGCTGGTTTCCGTGTGCGGTAGTGATCGATGACTGTGTTGTGCGCAATGCGGAATAACCAGGCGCGCAAATTGACCTCAGGTGAACGAAAGCGCGGCAGGGCCTGCCAGGCTTTCAGGAATGTGCTTTCGGTCAGATCTTCAGCGTCGAAACGATTGGAAACCCGGTAGAAGATATAGCGTTGGATTTCTTCTAAGTAACGCTCGTACAGATCGCCAAAAGCCTGCACGTCGCCCTGCATGGCGCGCTGCAGCAATGTCTGATCAGGCAAGTCGGTTCTTTGTAGCGCCATGTAACCAATATCTACTCATAAAGACGAATAAGAGGGGTTTTCGTTACATGTAGCGATCGCTTTTGTCCCCCACCGCGATGCTGCCCGCCCAGGTATCCCTGCAGGTGGGGGTTGGTTGTCACTTCAGGCGGGCGCTGTCTGAACTTGTGTTCCTTGAGATTATATCGCCAAAGCGATGTTCGAAAAAGGTTGCGCCGTGGCGCTGTGTAGGGGGGAGTGTACCATAAGAGGGGGAGGGGTGATCTGGCAAGACGAAAAATAGGAAGCCACCCATAACCAATGGATGGCTTCCTATTTTTCATTGCCCCAGAAACGAGGGGCGCGCTAGCGCATGATCATTGGCAAGTAGATCTGCACACTCTCAATCGTCACGGTTACCTCATCCACCACCGAAGCCAGCCCCAGGTTGTCGGTAACAATCAGGGCAAAGGTTAATGTTCCCTGGACGGCAGGCGCGGTGAAAGTTGGGGTGACCACAGTCGGGTTGCTCAAAGTCACCGCCGGACCGCCGATCTGCACCCACAGGTAGGTTAGTGGCAAGTCGCCATCCGGGTCGGAGCTGAGGCTGCCATCCAGCGTGACCAGGGTTCGATTTCTTACTATTTGATCTGCCCCGGCATGGGCGACTGGCGCCTGGTTGGCGATGGTAATGACCACCGCATCCGGCGCGGAAGCCAGCCCCCAGCTATCGGTGACGATCAAGGCGAAGGTCAAGGCCGCCGGGTCGCCCGGCGCGGTAAAGGTGGGGCTGGCTGCGGCTGAGTCGCTCAGCGTTACCGCTGGTCCAGCCGTTTGTGTCCACAGGTAGGTCAGTGCGTCGTTGTCGGGATCGTAACTGGCGCTGCCGTCCAGTGTGACCAGGGCCAGTGTGTCCAGGTTTTGATCGGCTCCGGCATCGGCGACCGGTGGCTGGTTGGTGATCGTGATCGCCACTGTATCCGGCGTGGAGGCCAGCCCCAGGCTGTCCGTCACGATCAGCGTGAAGATCAGCACCGCCGGGTCGTCCGGCGCGGTAAAGGTGGGGCCGGCTGCGACTGGCTCGCTCAGCGTGACGGGTGCGCCCGCGGTCTGCGTCCACAGATACGCCAGGGGCAGATCGCCATCGGGGTCGCTGCCGCTGCCATCCAGCGTGACCAGGGCCAGCGTGACCAGGGTTTGGTCTACTCCGGCATCTACCAGGGGCGGCTGGTTGTTCACCGTGATGACCACCTCATCCGGCGCGGAGGCCAATCCCAGGCTGTCTGTCACGATCAAGGCAAAGGTCAGCACGGCTGGGTCGCCTGGTGCGGTGAAGGTGGGGCCGGTCGCGGCCGGGTCGCTCAGTGTCACCGGTGTGCCAGCCGTCTGCATCCACAGGTAGGCCAGGGGCAGGTTACCATCTGGGTCGGTGCTGAGGCTGCCATCCAGCATCACTGGAACCATTGTGCTCACCGTTTGGTTTGTACCGGCATCGGCCAAAGGCGGCTGGTTGTTCACCGTGATCGCCACCTCGTCCGGCTCGGGGGCCGGTAAGCCGAAGCTGTCGGTGACCATCAAGGTGAAGGTCAGCACCGCCGGATCGCCGGGCGCGGTGAAAGTGGGGGAGGCTGCGCTTGGGTCGCTCAACGTCACCGCTGGGCCAGCGGTCTGCGTCCACAGGTAAGCCAGGGTGTCGTTGTCGGGATCGTAACTGGCGCTGCCATTCAGCGTGACCAGGGCCAGCGTGTCCACGGTTTGATCTGCTCCGGCATCCGCCAGCGGGGCCTGGTTGGCAACTGTGATCACTACTGTATCCGGGGTGGAGGCCAGCCCCCAGCTATCGGTAACGATCAGGGTCAATGTCAGTATGCCTGGGTCGTCCGGCGCAGTGAAGGTGGGGGCGGCTGCAGATGGGTCGCTCAGCGTGACGGGCGCGCCCGCCGTCTGCGTCCACAGATAAGCCAGGGGCAGGTCGTTATCCGGGTCGCTGCCGCTGCCATCTAGCGTGACGAAGGCCAGCGTGTCAACGGTTTGATCAGCGCCGGCATCGGCCAGCGGCGGTTGGTTATGCACCGTCACCGCCACCGGATCGGGCCGAGAGGGCTGGTCCAGGCTGTCGGTGACGATCAGCACAAAGTTCAATAAAACCGGGTCGCCAGGGGCAGTGAAGGTGGTCAGGCTGAGGGTGGGGTTAAAGCTCACCGTGGGGCCGCTGGTTTGCACCCAATGGTAAGTCAGCGGCAGGTTCCCGTCGAGGTCCAGGCTGGCCCGCCCATCCAGGGTGACGGTCTCGCCTGTGTCTACATCCTGATCTGGCCCGGCCGCAGCCAGCGGGGCCAGGTTGGTGGTCAGGCTGACAAGGCTTTGGTTATTGGCTGGCGCCAGGTCCCACTCAAGCGCAGAGATGCTGGCTGTATTGGTGAAGGTGTGCCCACTGGGCAAGCTGTCGCTCAATTGACCGGTGATGGTGATCATCCCGCTGGCACCAGGGGCCAGGTCGGGCAACAGCCAGGTGAATCTGAACGTACCCGTGGGGGTGATGGGCAGGTTGCTGCTCACCGACAGGCTGGAATGGGTCACGCTGACGGGAATCTGGTCGACGATCTGCACGCCTGTGGCGGTTTGCGGGCCGAGGTTTGCGAAGCTCAGCGTGTAGGTGACCCAACCGCCGGGCTGCGGCAGGGCCGGGGAGCCGCTCTTGGCGATCGCCAGGTCGGCGCTGTTCTCGTTGAACCAGACCTCGCTGGGAGACCCGTCGGCGGCCACAAAGGCATCCAGGTCACCATCGCCATCCAGGTCGCCCAACGCCATGCCGCGCGAAACGGCAGTTCCCAATACCTGCAGGGTATCGGTGAAGATACCGCTGCCATCATTGAGCCAGACATGCTGGCCGGCGTCAAATGTGGAATAGAAGAGATCCAGGTCGCCATCTGCATCCAGGTCGCCAAGCTTGATGCCTGTGCTCTGATAGGAGCCCAAGTTCTGTCCGCTGTTGCTCCAGGTGCCATTTCCATCGTTGACGAACAATTGGTTGGGCTGTCCGCCGGCGGCGGCGTTTGCCACCACCGCATCCAGGTCGCCATCGCCATCCACGTCACCGAGATCGGCATCGTAGGAGCACAGCCCATCGATCACCTGGCCGCTGTCGCTGAACTGGCCCTGTCCGTCGTTGAGCCAGAGCTTATCGGTGGCGGTATCATGGCAGTTGGCTACGTATGCGTCCAGGTCGCCGTCATTGTCCACGTCGCCCAGCGCCATGCCGATGCCATACTCTGCCCCCAGGGCCTGCCCGCTATCCACGAAGCTCCCGGCGCCATTATTGAAAAAGACCCGGTCGGGCTCGCCGTTGTAGGTGGCCACGAAGGCATCCAGGTCGCCATCGCCATCCAGGTCGCCCAGGTTGACGGCGTAACTGGCGGAACCGCTCAGGGTCTGCCCGAGGGTGAAAATGGCGCTGCCATCATTGAACCACACCTCTTGGGCCCCTCCTATCCCGACGATGAAGGCGTCCAGGTCGCCATCGCCATCCAGGTCGCCTAAGGCCACGTCGGTGGGGAATGGAAAGGTGGATATCGTTTGGTAAGGCGTGTAGAAGCCAGAGCCATCATTCAGCCACACCTGGCTGGAAAATATCATGTAATCCACCGTGAGCGCATCCAGGTCGCCATCCCCATCCAGGTCGCCCAGGTTCACGCGCCAGGTGCTTGGGCCGGGCAGGCTCTGGCCGCTGTTGACGAAGTTGCCGCTGCCGCCTGCCACCGCCGCAGAGAACTGCCACTGGTAGGGCGCGTACAATGACTGGCCCAGCGTGCTCTGCACGTCGGTGAGCACCTGCACGGTGACCAGCTCGCCGGGCAGGTAGGCTGCCGAGGGAGAAAATACAGCCTGGTTGGAGGCAGGGAAGCTGAAACTGCCGCTGCGAGGGCCGGTGAAAGCGCCCGAGGCTGCCAGCGTAGCAGTGCTGACTGTGCCAGGCGCCACATCTCCGGTGAAGGTGACGGTCAGCGGTGCGGTCGCTGCCACCGCAAGCTCATTGGCTGCCGGGTCGGTGAGGAGGACCTCGAATGAAATGGTGACGGTGGTGGTGGCAGTGATCTGGTTGAGAACATTGGTAGCGGTCACCAGGGCTGTGTAATAACCAGCGCTGGGGTAGGTGTGTGTTACCACCTGGCCCGCGGCAAAGGCGCCATCTCCCAGCGCCCAGGTATAGGTGATGTTGCTGCCGCCGGTGGCACTGGCTTGCAAGGTGGTGAAATCACCCAGGTGGGTTGGGCTGTCGTTGCTGGCGCTCAAGCCGATGACGGGGGCATCGATGATGGTGATGAAGGTGGTGGCGGTGAGGACATTGGCTTCGTTGGTTGCCGTGACCACCGCGGTGAACGAGCCGGTGGCGGGGTAGATATGCCCCGTCACCGCGCCGCTGCCAAGCGTGCCATCCCCAAAATCCCAGGCATAAACTGGGTTGGTGCCGGTCAGCACGGTGGCGGTCAGGATGGTGGTGCTGCCGTAAGGGGTGGGGCTGTCGTTGGTGGCGCTCAGGCCCTCCAAAGGCACGTCGGTGTAAAAGAAGCGGGGGGTGTAACTGCTGTTCACCAGCCCGCCGGAGGGCGGGGTGTGCAGGCTGTCATAGCCTTCCAGGGCCTTCATCCAGGCGCCGCCATAGTAGAACTCGAATAATATATTGGCCCTGAAATCGCCGGTGACGTGCAGCAGCGGGCCGTTGGTGCTCAGATCGCCGACGCTGCCGGGTTCTTCCAGCGGGAGCGGGTTGCCGCCAAGGTCGGTAACCGTTACGGTGAAGCGGGTGTTGACGTAGGTATAGCTATATCCCCCTCCATTCCAGAGCGGAATATCTGTGTTACCCCGAAAAACGGCCATGCCGCCAGGTAGGTTCGAATCTGCTGCCTGGTAGCCCATGTAGCCGAACCAATCATACCCGTTCAATCTCAGCCTGGCATCGCTTAGATAGGCAGCCCCCCAATACAGATCCTGGAACTGGCTGAAATCGAAGTTCGTGTAGGTCAAATCCAGCCCGCCGGTACGGCCCTGGCATTCGCCGATGATGTCATAATTCGGCGCGCCGGTGCAGGCGCCGGTCTGTGTTACGGTGACCCCGCCCGGAGGCTCGGAAACTGGACCTTGCTGCGCCAGTGCCAGGCTGGTGACGGTTAAAGCCAGAGCAACAGCCAGGATGAAGGCGAGAGATAATTTGCGGAAGAACTTGGAGTTGTGCATAGCAGCCTCACTTAGTTCTTTAAATTTCGATATGGTTTTAAACGGAGCAATACGACCACCAGCGGCAGCAGGGCCAGCCCGGCCGCGCCGCATGGACCGCCGCCCGAGGTTTGGGATGCGGGCGGGGTGAAGGTGGCATCTGGCACAGGTTGGACCCAGGGTTTGAAACGCAGGATGATGCCATTGGCGCCGAAAGCCCAACCGACCTGATCGTTGAGCTGGACGGCGGCATGGATTGTTTCGCCCGTGTGGGTGTAACCATATTCCCAGGTGCTGCCGTCCCAATGCAGGGCCATGCCGTTTTCGCCCAGGGCCCAGCCGTTCTGCGGGGAGGTGAAGGTCAGAGCATGGATGGTGTTGGAGGCCGGGCCGGTCACGGCGTTCCAGGTGGCGCCATCCCAATGCAGCAGGGCGCCCCAACTGCCCGCTGCCCAACCGTCGGTGGGCGAAAGCATGTGGACAGCCAGCAGGCTGCCATACAATGATGCCTGGCTGGCCTGCCAGGCTGCGCCGTCCCAGTGCAGCAGCGCGTTATCTTGTCCCACCGCCCAGCCATCCTCTGGGGTAAGGAAATGCAGCGCGTAGAGGTCGGCGTGGGTGGGCGTGGCGACCGGCTGCCAGGCGCTGCCATCCCATTGCAAGGCGGCGCCGCCCTGGCCCACGGCCCAACCAAGATCAGGCGCCAACATGGTTAGGGCATAGATTGTGTTGGTGACCGGGCTGGTGATTGCCTGCCAGGTTTCGCCTTGCCAGCGCAGCAGGGTGCCGCTGGCCCCGCCGGCCCAGCCATCCTGTGGCGAGAGCAGGTCAACCGCAAACAGGTCCTGGCTGGTAGGGCTGGGGGCGTTGGTCCAGGCGCTGCCATCCCAGTGGCGGATAACGCCGCTAGCGCCGACTGCCCAGCCGTAATCTTCTGCCGCCAGATCGGCGGCGTTCAGCGCCTGAGGGTCGGGGCTGGTTTGCACGATATTCCAGGCGGCGCCATCCCAATGCAGGATGGTGTTGGCATCGCCAATCGCCCAGCCATCGGTGGCCGAAAGCATGTTCAGCCCCCACAATTCGTAAATCGTTGGGTTGGGATAGGGCTGCCAGGCGGTGCCGTCATAATGCAAGATGGTTCCCCCGCGCCCGCCGACCGCCCAGCCATCGCTGCTGGAGAGCATATCCACCGCGTTCAACTGATAAGGCGAGATCAGCGTTACCGGGCTGAGCGGTGTCCATTGTTGCCCATCCCAATGGATCAGGTCGCCGCCAACCGCCCAACCATCCGTCTCGGAAACCATGGAGACGCTGTAGAGGTCATAGGGAGAGGGGTTGCCCACCTGGGTCCAGGTCTGCCCATCCCAGGCCATGATCACGCCGTCGCGCCCCACTGCCCAGCCGGCGCTGGCGGTGAGCATGTCGATGGCGCTCATCCAGCGGGTGGGCGCTTTGGCAGATTCGGTCCAGGCCTGGCCATCCCAATGCACGATCAGGCCATCTTCGCCCACCGCCCAACCATCCGTATCGGAGAGCATGTCCACCCCACGCAGCAAGGGCGAGGCTGCCTGACCGGCATCCTGCCAGGAAGTGCCGTTCCAATGGAGGATCGCTCCACCCGCATTCCCTGCCCCCACCCCCCAGACACTATTGGTTGAAAACGCGGCCAACCCGGCGATGTAGACTGGCAGCCCTGATTTGGCCATTTGCCAGGTCTGCCCATCCCAGTGTAAGAGATTATCCATATCCCCTGCGATCCAGCCATCCGTAGCCGAGAGCATACTGATGGCGCGCAAACTTGGGCGGCATGGCTGGCCCAGGCCAGGCCCCCAGCATTCCCAGGTACCAAACTGTGGGGACTGGAGGTGCGCATCTGCACTGCCGATGCCTGTCCATGCCAATGTGCTAAAAACCAGGAGAATGATGAAGATGAATAGGCGGCGCATAAGAACTTCCTCTGCGGGGAAGGGGCCCCCACTTTATTTAATGGTATTTTAATTGTATCATTAAGATTAATTAATGTTCATGAGAATGAGATAAGGTTTTTGGGGGTTGTTTTGGACGGCTGCGCTTCCGCATCGATATCACCGTTGGGGGGATATCGCCAATGACGCCATCATGCCCTGCACCTGCTCCTCCAGCGCCGTCACCAAGTACCAGGAGCATCGTTCTGGGATGCCCGCATTTCCGGCCCCTTGCTCGACCGCATCGACATCCACATCGAGGTGCCGCGCGTCGAATACGAAAAACTCAGCGACAGCCGTTTTGGCGAATCTTCGGCGGTGATCCAGGCACGCGTGGAGGCGGCCCACCAGTAGCAACAAAACGCCAGCAAATAGGATATAATTCCGCTTATATCCAGCGAAAGGAGTAATGCGATGAATACCAACTTACAATCGCTTTCACAGCGAGTTCTTGGCAAAAGCGGCTTGAGTGTTTCTGAGATCGGGTTTGGCCTTTGGGCAGCCGGAGGAGATGCCTGGGGGCCCACAAATGACCAGGAAATATTGGATGCCATTGATTTTACATTGGAACGAGGCGTTAACTTTTACGATACGGCAGATGTCTATGGGGCAGGGCATAGCGAAGAATTGCTCGGCAAAGCCATGCAAAACCGCCGCGAGAAATTTATCGTGGCCACAAAAATTGGCTGGAGAGATTTTGATGGGGAGCGCGGCCAATCGGCCTACACAAGCGTAGAAAAACTGATCCAGGGCGTGGAAGGTAATCTGCAGCGGTTGAATACCGACTATATTGATATCATCCAGAGCCACATCGATTTTCGAGACCCGACCATGGAAATCATCGTGGAAGGTTTTCAGCGCCTGCAGAAAGCCGGCAAAGTCAAAGCCTATGGCGTGAGCACCAGCAATTTTGCTTACCTGCAAGCATTTAACCAGGATGGCCATTGCGCAACCCTGCAAATTGATTACAGCATCCTCAATCGGACGGCAGAAAAAGAAATATTGCCTTACTGCCTGGAAAACAACATCGGGGTGATTGTGCGCGGCGCCCTGGCAATGGGCATCCTGGCTGGCAAGTTTACGCCCGAAACGCGTTTCCCGCCGGGCGATTTTCGCTCGCGCTGGCATGACAACGAAGAAGAGAAGAAAGTTTTCTTGAGCGACCTGGCAACTGTGGCACAACTGCGCCCCCTGGCTGAGAGCCAGAAAATGTCATTGGAGCAATTGGCCTTAAGATTCACCCTGCAGCATCCTGCCATCACCACGGTCATCCCTGGCATCAAAAACATCACCCAGGCAGATAAAAATATCCGGGCTGGCTTCCAGCCGCCCTTGGAAGGTGCGTTCATGCAGCAAATCGACGCCCTGGTCCCGCCCGGTGGCGGTCGAAAAATTTGGCCGGCCTGATCGTTGGCTGCGAGAATCAAAAATCCGCCAGGCCTGGCGGATTTTTGATTCTCGCAGCCAACGCCGTAAATTCCCACTTGACAATGCCTCAAAACCCGTGTATATTATAAATGATCTTGGGAGCGCTCCCATTTCGGGGTCTTGATTAGCAAATTTCCCGGCAAAACCCCCTCAACCTTGCACTTTTTCTAGCTGTTTCCTGGCACACCAGCACTATTGTAAAGAGAGCGCTCTCAACATCAACCTTGACTTGCCGCGATGACTGATAACCTCACCCTCGAAGATATTGCTCGTCTGGCTGGCGTCTCCCGCTCCACGGTTTCGCGCGTGATCAACGAACAGGAAAGCGTGAGCGACGAAGTACGCCAACGCGTCCGGCAGGTGATTAGTGAAACCGACTTCCGCCCCAACCAGGCCGCCCGTACACTGGTCACCCGGCGCACCTACGTCATTGGCCTGGTCATCCCCCGCTCCACATCCACCTTCTTTGCTGATCCTTACTTCCCACGCCTCACCATGGGCATTGCTGAGGCTTGTAATCGGGCGAATTACTCGCTCTCGCTTTACCTGTTCCACACCGAAGAAGACGAAAAACGCCTGTTCCCGCGCATCACCCGCAAGGGGCTGGTTGACGGCATCATCATCCAAGCCACCCAGGCCGCCGATGTACTGTTCACTCAGATCGCCAAGAGCGACGTGCCCTATGTTGTCGCCGGGCGGCCTTTGAACGCGCCCAACGTTTCCTACGTAGATGTCGATAATGTTGCCGGCGCACACAACGCGGTGCGGCACCTGATCCGGCTGGGGCGGCGTAAAATCGCTCACATTGCTGGCCCACGCGACACCACCGTTGGCCTGGACCGTATTGAAGGTTACTGCAAGGCCTTGAGCGAAAGCGGATTGGCCATTGATGAAAACCTGACCGCAGAATGCGATTTCACCGAGGAGGGCGGATATTACTCCGCCCGCCGCCTGCTGGCCCAAAAACCCGACGCTATCTTCGTCGGCGCTGATATGATGGCCATTGGTGCCATGCGCGCCGTCCGCGAAGCCGGGTTGCGGGTGCCCAAAGATATTGCCATTGTTTCTTTTGACGATTTGCCCCCGGCTACGCTCTCTAACCCACCTTTGACAACCGTTCGCCAACCCATCCGCCGCTTAGGATTAAAACTGGTCGAGACTCTGCTGGATATTATCGAAAATGGCCCCACACCACCCCGACGCGTCATATTCGACACCGAACTGGTGATCCGTGAATCTTGTGGAGAGAGGAGATAAGTATAGAGGATCAACCTTCCATAAACGAAACAAACCGCCCAGTAAAAACAATTAGACACAGAAAATTCAAACCTTAAAAAGTTTAGGAGAAGAAAGACATGAAAAAGACACTACTTGTACTACTCAGCCTGGTGATCATCAGCGCAATGCTGCTCTCGGCTTGCACGCCCAAAACAGCCACGCCTGAAGTCCAGGTCGAGCCCACTCAACCCCCCGCCCCCGCCGAACCGGTTAAGGTGCGCTGGTTTGTTGGTCTGGGCGCCGGCTCTGACGAGCCCACCTTTGCCCCTCAGCAGGCAGTGGTGGATCAATTCAACGCCTCCCAAGACAAGATCGAACTGGTTCTGGAGATCGTTGACAACGATGTCGCTTACGACACCCTCGCCACCCAGATTGCCGCCGGCAACGCTCCTGATATCGTCGGCCCAGTGGGTATCCGCGGGCGTGACTCCTTCAAGGGCGCCTGGCTCGACCTGCAGCCCTACATCGACGCAGCCAACTACGATTTGAGCGACTTTGACCCCGCACTGGTTGATTTCCTGGCAGTGCAAGGTGAAGGCCAGTTGGGCATTCCGTTTGCCATCTACCCCTCCTTCATCATCTACAACAAGGACCTGTTCGATGAAGCCGGCCTGCCCTACCCGCCGACCGCCTACGGTGAACCGTATGTGGATGCGGATGGTGTCGAGCACGAATGGAACATGGACACCCTGCGCGAGCTTGCCATGATGTTGACCGTGGATGCGAACGGCAACGACGCCACCAACGCCGATTTTGACAGCGCCCAGATCCAGCAGTTCGGTTTCATGAACCAGTGGACTGACCCCCGCGGCATCGGCACCTTCTTCGGCGCCGGTAACCTGGTGGATGACGCTGGCAAAGCCCAGGTGCCCGCCAACTGGCAGGCAGCCTGGAAATGGACCTATGATGGCTGGTGGACCGACTGGTTCATCCCCAATGGCCCCTACGGCGGCGCAGAGTTCTTGCAGGGCCCCGGCGGCCCCTTCTCCTCTGGCAACCTGGGCATGGTGCACCTGCACATGTGGTACGTGGCTGGCTGGGCACTGGGTGGCGTTGATTTCGATTGGAATCTGGCCCCCACCCCCTCCTACAACGGCGTCACCACTGCCAAAATGCATGCCGACACCTTCGGCATCCTGCAGGGCAGCAAGAATCCCGATGCCGCTTTCGAAGTGCTGACTTACTTGCTCAGCCCCGAAGTTGCCCCCAGCCTGCTCAATATCTACGGTGGCATGCCCGCTCGCTTCTCGCTGCAAGACAACTACTTCACCACCTACAGCGAAACCAACTTCCCCGGCATGGAGATCAACTGGGACATCGTGGTGGAGAGCATGGCTTACGCCGACAACCCCAACCACGAATCCTGGATGCCCTCCTTCCAGGAAACCACCGATCGCTACAATGAGTTCTGGAACTACGCTGCCAACACCCCGGACCTCGATCTGGACGCTGAGATTGCTCTGCTGATCGCCGATATGCAGAAGATCTTTGACGCAGCCAAATAACCGATAGTTTAACGACGATCCATCAACTGAACCAGGCAAGAGATTGGCAAGGTCAAAATGCCCACCAGTCTCTTGCCTGGCCAGGCTGACACTTCCTCGGAGGTAGCACGATGAACATTGTGGATGCGCTTCAAAAAACGCGCACAAAAAAGCCACCCAAGCAAAAAATGACCAAAGCGCAAAAGAAAGAGGCCAGATGGGGGCTTTTATTTCTTGCCCCCTGGATGATTGGGTTCCTGGCTTTTTACCTCTTCCCGATGATCGCATCTTTCTATTTCTCACTGCTGGATTTCAACCCGGCTGTGCCCGATCAGGCTACCTTCATTGGTTTCGACAACTGGAATCGCGCACTTTTCCAGGACGAAGAGGTGCGGCTGTCATTCTTCCGCACAATCCGCTTCGCCATGATCTCACTCCCCATCGGTTTGAGTTTCGCGCTCTTCCTGGCCGTCCTGCTCAACTCCAAGAACGTGATTGGTAAGAACGTCTATCGCACCTTGTTCTACATGCCCACGATGATCCCTCTGGTGGCGGCGGTGCTGATCTGGAACGGGGTGCTGAACGAGCAAACCGGCTGGATCAACGTGTTCATCGAGCGGCTCACCGGCATCAATGCCGTTGGCCAGGGCGGCCTGCGCTGGCTGGCCGACCCGAAACTGGTTTACTTTGCCTATACCATGTTTGGCCTGTGGGGCGTGGGCAATGCCATGATCATCTTCCTGGCCGGCCTGCAAGGCGTTCCCACCGAACTGTACGAGGCAGCCGAGATCGACGGCGCCAGCTGGCTGCAACGCCTGCGCAGCATCACCCTCCCGATGATCACGCCAGTCATTTTCTACCAGCTGGTGTTGGGCGTGATTGGCTCACTCCAGTATTTTCTGGCGCCATTTGTGCTCAACCGCGGCACGGGCTTTCCCGAAGGGATGACCCGCTTTTACATGGTGTATTTCTATAAGCAATCGTTCACTTTCTTCAACATGGGATATGGCGCCACCCTGGCCTGGCTGATGTTCATTGCCGCCTTGATCCTAACCATCTTCTTGTTCGGCACGGCCCGCTACTGGGTCTATTACGCCTCGGAGGAAAGATAATGGCCACGCCCCAGAAAACTACATACGCCAGGGTTTTGTCCCGCAAAGCGCGCACCTTCATTAGTTCCATCAGCCTGACCGGGCTGACCTGGGTGGTGCTGTTCTTCTTCCTGCTGCCCATGGTCTATGGCATTGTCACTGCCTTGAAGACGGACAGCCAGATCAGCAAAACGGGTGCGCCCTGGTGGCCGGCTGAGGAACGCAAATTCGAATACGAAGGCAAGTTGTACGAAATCTACCGGGTGGAAATTGATGGCGATTTGAAAGAACTGGCTTTAGTGACCAAAGGCCGGCAAGACAGCACGTTCATCGACCCGGAGGACCCCGATGCTGGGCCAATTGTGTGGGAAGGCGCCTGGCGGCAGTTAGAGCGCGCCTGGGAGCCTGCCCCGCAATGGAAAAACTTCGAGAAAGCCTGGAACACGATCAATTTTCCGGTCTTGCTGCGCAATACGGTGATGTATGCCGGTATTACCACCTTTGGCGCGGTCTTGTCCTCCTCCCTGGTGGCATACGGCTTTGCCCGCTTCCGCATTCCCTATAAAAACATTCTTTTTATGCTGATGCTTTCCACCGTGATCCTGCCCAGCGCAGTGACGTTGATCCCCACGTACTTCGTGTTCCTCAAGCTCGGTTGGGTAGGCACCTGGCTGCCGTTGATCGTTCCAGCATTTTTCTCCTGGGGCACCAACGTGTTCTTGATGCGGCAGTTTTTCATGAGCATTCCCCGCGAGCTGGACGAAGCGGCTATGCTGGATGGCGCTGGCCCGTTCCGCATCTTCGCCTCGGTGATCCTGCCGCAGTCTGTTCCTGCGCTCACCGCTGTGGCCCTGTTCCACTTCTTCTGGTCGTGGAATGATTTCTTCGGCCCGCTGATCTACCTGGCCGGCAATCCAGAAAAAATGCCCATCACGGTCGGCCTGACGGCTTTCAACAACCTGTATTCCCAGTCTAGCAACCTCATCCAGGCTGCCTCGCTGGTCTCAGCAGTTGTCCCGATCATTGTGTTCTTCTTTGCCCAACGCGTGTTCATGCAGGGCGTGGTGATCACCGGCGTAGAAAAATAAATCCCGGCCCGAGGGCCAATCGCGTGCCAGGAGGATGCCATGGGCAGAAAACATCACAAAAGCCGCACCCATACCCGCCCAATCCCCGCTCGTGTCCTCTGGCTGGCGCTGATTGGGTCTGGTGTGCTGGCCCTCATCCTGGCGGGATGCGCGCAGGCCACCCCTGTACCAATTCCCCCGCCCACCCCTATTCCCGGCGGGTTGTACGTTGACCCAGCACTGGAATTGGGAAGCATCAGCCCATATGTGTTTGGGGCCAATCATGGTCCCTGGGCAGTGATCACCACGGCAACCCAGCCGCTGGCCGAGGATGCTGGTATCACCTTCCTGCGTTTTCCGGGAGGCAACTGGGGCGATCTGCACAATCTGCGGCCCTCCCACATCGACCCGTTCATCAGCCTGGCGTCCAGCATGGGCGCCGTACCTTCGATCAGCGTGCGTTTAGAGGGCGGCACACCCGAACAAGCCGCCGAGCTGGTGCGCTATGTCAATCAGGAAAAAGGCTACCAGGTGCGCTATTGGTCCATCGGCAACGAACCACAGTTCTATGTGGGTTACGATACGGTGCGCTTCAACGCCGAGTGGCGCGCCATTGCCGAGGCCATGCAAGCCGTAGACCCTGATATCCTTCTGCTGGGGCCAGAGCTCACACAGTGGACGGGGGACCCCACCAGCAACCCCAAAGATACCGCCGGGCGCGATTGGATGGAAGAATTTCTGCGCGCCAACGGCGACCTGGTGGATATTATCACCATCCATCGCTACCCCTTCCCGGCCCTGGGCGGCAACGCCCCCACCATCGATGACTTGCGCTCCAATCCCCCGGAATGGGATCGCATCCTGCCGGCTTTGCGCACCACCATCCAGGAGATCACCGGGCGAGAGCTGCCCGTGGCGGTTACCGAGGTCAATTCCAACTGGGCCAATGCCTCGGGCGGCGAGGCCACCCCCGACTCTTTCTATAACGCCATCTGGTGGGCAGATGCCCTGGGGCGCATGATCACCCAGCGCGTGGAGATCGTGACCTTCTTTTCCCTGCAAAGCAATCCCAGCACCGGCGCATACGGCCTGTTGGCTCGTTCTGAGGCGCGCCCGACGTATTTTACCTACCAGATGTACCGGCATTTTGGCACTACCCTGGTCGAGAGCAGCAGCGGCGACGAGCAGGTATCCATCTATGCTTCCCTGCATGAGGATGGCCGCCTGGCTATACTGCTGGTGAACCTGGGCGCTGAGCAGAAAAGCCTGCCTCTGCAAACCAGCGCAGACTATGCACTGCAAGAGGCCTGGCTGCTGGATATGGACCACCCGGCAGAGCAAATCTCCCTGCCGGTCTGGCAAAACGGCGCCCCGTTGACACTGCCGGGCGCATCGGTGACAGTCCTCATCATGACTGCCGTTGCATATAAATAACGAGAAAGGTATTTCCAATGAAATTTTTTCAAAAATCCGGTCTGGCTGCCGTTCTGCTGATCACGATCCTGTTCCAGACGGCATGCCAGGGTGCAACCAGCGCCGACGTGGCCACAACCAGCACAGCAGAAGTCGAGATCTATGCACCACTCTATATGGATGCATCCGCCCCGATCGATGCGCGTGTTGAGGACTTGCTGGCGCTCATGACATTGGAAGAAAAACTGGGACAGATGACCCAGATCGAGAAGGGCAGCCTGCGCCCCGGGGATGTGGCCCGTTACTTCATCGGCAGCGTGCTCAGCGGCGGCGGCGGATCTCCAGTCGGAGATAACAGCGTGGAGGGGTGGGCCAACATGGTGAACACCTTTCAGGATGAGGCGCTCGGAACCCGCCTGGGCATTCCTATCCTGTATGGGGTGGACGCCGTGCATGGGCACGCCAACCTGTATGGGGCCACCGTTTTTCCCCACAACATTGGCCTGGGAGCGGCTAACGACGAAGAACTTGTCGAGCGCATTGGGCGCGCCACTGCAGAAGAAATGGCAGCCACGGGCATTCTATGGAACTTTGCCCCGGTGATCGCTGTGCCGCAGGATATTCGCTGGGGGCGCACCTATGAGGGCTACTCGGAGAACACTGAGTTGGTCACCCGCTTGGGAACGGCTTACCTGCGCGGCTTGCAAAGCACAGACCTGAGCGATCCCCTGGCCGTTTTGGCGACCCCCAAACACTTTATCGGAGACGGGGGCACGGCCTGGGCAAGCTCGACCACCATTGGCTCCCGGCCCTATCTTCTCGACCAGGGCGATACGCAGATGGACGAAGCCACCCTGCGCAGCCTCTTCCTGCCCCCCTACCAGGCTGCTATCGACGCTGGCGCGTTGAGCATCATGGTCTCCTTCAGCAGTTGGAATGGGGTCAAGATGCACGCCAGCCAGTACTTGATTACCGATGTGCTCAAAGGCGAGCTGGGGTTTAATGGTTTTGTGGTTTCAGATTGGGGCGGGGTTGACCAGATTGACAAGGATTACTATCAGGCTGTGGTGGCTGCCATCAACGCGGGCGTGGATATGAACATGGTGCCTTACAACGCAATTGCCTTCATTGACACGTTGAAGCTGGCTGTGGAAAAGGGCGATGTGCCCATGGAGCGCATCGACGACGCCGTGCGGCGTATTCTGTACGTCAAATTTGCCCTGGGGCTTTTCGAGCGCCCCTATGCCGACCCGGCGCTGGCTGACCTGGTTGGCTCGCCAGAACACCGCACCCTGGCGCGCCAGGCAGTGGCGCAGAGCCTGGTGCTGCTGCAAAACGAGAACCAGGCGCTGCCCATCTCCACAGATGCCAGCGTGATCTTCGTCGGCGGCGACTTGGCCGACGATCTCGGCGCACAGTGCGGCGGGTGGACGATCGAATGGCAGGGAAAATCGGGGACCATCACCATCGGCGATACCATTCTGGATGCCATTCAAGCCAGCGTCTCAGCCGACACCGCGGTCTATCACAACCGCTTTGGCAAATTTGACAATGCCAAAGATGGCGATGGGAATCTATTGATCGCCGACATCGGCATTGCCGTGGTGGGCGAAATGCCCTATGCCGAGGGGCCAGGAGATGCTGATAACCTCGCCCTGCCCAGCAGCCAGGTGGCGATGCTGGAGCGCATGCGCGAGCGCAGCCGCATCTTGATCGTGATCATCCTCTCGGGCCGCCCCCTGATCATCACCGAACAATTGCCCCTGGCCGATGCCTGGGTGGCTGCCTGGCTGCCCGGCAGCGAAGCCAGCGGCATCACGGATGTGCTGTTTGGCGACCTGCCTTTCACTGGTCGGCTCCCCTATACCTGGCCGCGCAGCATGGATCAACTACCCATTGGTATCACTGACAGTGAACCACTGTTCCCCTTTGGATTTGGAAAATAAGTGAAAACATGTACCGTATACTCTTTCGCACCTCAGCAATTCTGCTTGCCGCATTGGCGTTTTTCCTCCTCTTCTCGGGTTGTGGTTCGACGGGAGAGGGTGTAATGACCGACACACCCTCTCCCCAACCACCACAGCCCACCCGCTACATCGACACGCTGCCTGCGGGGGTATTTCTGGGCACCTTCCACGGCACACAATCCTCCAGCGTGTCGTTGTTCGAGAAAATTGGCAAAGGGGTAGCGATATCTGCCCTGTACACCGATTGGAACGGCGGCTTTAACAGCGGCCTGCCCAACGCTAATGCCATGGTGGGGCGCATCACCTTCTACACCTGGGAATATAAAAGCGGGCCTGAAATGTACAAGGATTACCCAGGCGGCCCACTGCAAGCGCTTATCGACGGAATGTATGACGACTACCTGCGAGGCTGGGCTGTGGGCGTGCGCGACTTTGGCAAGCCGATCTTCATCCGCTGGGGCCATGAAATGAACGGCAACTGGTATCTATGGAGCGGCATCAAAAATGGCGGCGGCACGTTGGACGGCTTCGGCGACCCAACCAAAGCAGATGGCCCAGAGCGCTTTGTGGCCGCTTATCGCTACATCCACGATTTCTTTGAAAACAACGGCGCCACCAACGTGCTCTGGGTTTGGTGCCCCAACGCCCCCTTCGAGGCCATGCAAGCCTCTTACGGCGATGGAAAATGGAATGCCGCGGCCAATTATTACCCTGGCGATGAGTATGTCGATTGGCTGTGCTTTGATGGGTATAACTGGGGCGCATCTTCTTTCGGGCAGCAGTTCAACAGCGTATGGACTTCTTTCGATGGCATCTTTGCTGAGTCTTACCGCCAACTTCAGGCCATCAACCCGGATAAACCGATCATCATCGGTGAGTTTTCATCTACCGAAGATGGCGGTGACAAAGCTGCCTGGATCACGGATACGTTTGACGGCATCCAGAACAAATACCCACAGATACGCGCCATCATCTGGTTCCATATCAACAAAGAAACCGACTGGCGCATTAATTCATCCCCCGAAGCCCTGGAGGCGTACAGCCAGGCCGTCTCCAGCGATTACTGGCTGGATGTCTGGCCGGATTTCCAAAAATAGGCTGGCAGGAAACGAGGTTTGCTGATGGAAGAGATCGAATTTTCCGTTTTTGAGCACGGCGCCGAAGTGATTGAAAACCTGCAGGAGCTTCTGGCAGCGTTTGAAAAACAAGAACGCATCCGGGTGCGCCTGAACGTGATGCCCTTCTCGGGCGCATGGGCGCGCCTGGTAGAGATCGCGTTGTACCATCATGGGCCAGATGTCTCCAATGTGGGCAATACCTGGGTGGGCGATTTCCAACGCATGAACGCCCTGCGGCTGTACAGCCCGGCAGAAATCCAAAGATTGGGCGGGGCAGAGGCCTTCCTTCCGGCAGCCTGGCAAAGCGGCAGCACAGCCGGGGAAGCATCTGCCGCGCCGAAAATATGGGGCATTCCCTGGGCAGCCGATACGCGCGTGATCTTCTATCGTAAAGATGTGCTGGAACAGGCCGGCGTTGACGCTGCCACTGCCTTTGCCTCGCATGAGGCGCTGGAAAACACCCTGGCCCGCATTCAGGCCACCAGCCCGATAGCGCCCTTATCGCTCCCCACGCGCCGCTCGCGCATCACCTTGCATAACCTGGCCTCCTGGATCTGGCAGGAGGGGGGGGAATTCTTAAGCGCCGATGGCAAGAACATTTTGTTCGATCAGCCTGCCGCACGCCAGGGAATGCGCAAGTATTTCAGCCTGGCCAAATACCTGCCCCCCTCACTGCATCATCTGGACGATTCCCAGGCTGGCGAGGCCTTCATCCAGGGACAGGCCGCCATTACCCTCAGCGGTCACTGGCTGTCGATCGGTCTGGAGCCCAATCTACAGGCGAAGCAGCAAACCCGGGTGGCGCCCGTTCCTGGGGTACCCTTTGCCGGTGGCTTCCATCTGGTCGTTTGGAAGCACAGCCGCAAAGAAGCCGCCGCCTTCAAGCTGATCGAATTTCTGGCGGGCAGCAATATGGGCGCAAGCATCTTTCCGGGCATGGGGCTGCCTGTTCGCATGGATATGATCGAGAATACGGCGCTCAAGCAGCAGCCCTTGTTTGCCGAGATGATCGGTTCGTTGGATCGCGCTCGCAGCTTCCCCTCAGGGCATATTTGGGGGCTGGTTGAAAAGCAGTTGACCGATCGCATTCCCGCCATCTGGGCAGATGTGCTGGCCCTACCCGACCGCGGCGACATCGACGCGCTCGATGCAATTTTAGATCAATACCTGGCGCCTCTGGCCCGGCGGTTGAAAATAACCATTGGCTCGATTGGATGATCGCATGGAAAACCATATTGAAACCCTGCTTCAAAAATTGACCGTAGAAGAACAAATAGCCCTGCTGGCAGGAGCTGATTTGTGGCACAGTGTTGCCATTCCCCGGTTGAACATCCCGGTGTTCAAAGTGACCGATGGCCCGGTTGGGGCGCGCGGCTCCGAAGGCCACATGGCGCCCACCTCGGCCTGTTTCCCGGCTGGCGTGGCGTTGGCGGCCACCTGGAATGTGGGCCTGGTTGAACAAGTGGGCCAGGCGCTGGGCCAGGAGACGCACACCAAGGGGGCGCACATTCTGCTTGCCCCCACCGTCAACATACACCGCTCTCCGATTGCCGGGCGCAACTTTGAATGCTATTCAGAAGACCCCTACCTCACCGGGCGCATGGCCGTTGCATATATCCTGGGCCTGCAATCGCAGGGTGTGGGAGCGTGCATCAAGCACTTTGTGTGCAACGACTCGGAGTTCGAGCGCACGTCGATCAGTTCCATGGTGACCGAACGCGCCCTGCGCGAGATCTACCTGGCGCCGTTCCGCGCCGCCATCCAAGAAGCCCATCCCTGGGCAGTCATGTCGGCCTATAACAAAGTCAATGATGTGTATTGCTCAGAGAGTCCCAGCCTGCTGCTCGACATTCTCAAAGGCGAGTTTGGCTTCGATGGGATTGTAATGTCAGACTGGATGGGCACGTACAGCCCGGGTGTCTTTGCCGGCGGGCTGGACCTGGAAATGCCCGGCCCGGCGCGTTGGATTTTGGAGGGGGCAAACAAGTTCCGCCAGGAAGAAGACCAGCTAACATTCCGCGCATTGCTGGCAGATAAAGTTCGCCGCCTGCTGCGCACCATCCAGCGGGTGGGGCTGTTCGAAAACCCGAAGCCTCTCCCGGAGGGCTCACAAGACCGGCCAGAACACCGCGCCGTGGCGCGCCAGGCTGCCACAGAGGCCATTGTGCTGCTGAAGAATGATGGCGGGCTGCTGCCGGTTGACCCGGTCAAGGTGCGCTCCATTGCTGTGATTGGGCCAAATGCCCGCCAGGCCGCCATCATGGGTGGAGGGTCAGCCGAGGTAACACCGCATTATGTCATCTCGCCTTTACAGGGCATCCAGGAACGCGCCAGCCAAGAAGCTGCCATACAGGTGGAATATGCGCCGGGTTGCTTTATCCACCGCATGCTGCCCCCACTGAAACCGGCAGAGATCCTGCAGGATGGCCTTTTGCAGGTAGATTTCTTCTCCAGCCCCGATTTTTCCGCCGCGCCAGCCGCCACGGTGCATACCGATCGCGGCGAATTGAATTGGGACGGGCGCTTTGTGCAGGGTGTGGATAAACATGATTTCTGTGCGCGCATCCATGGCATATTAAAGATCACCGAAAGCGGTCGTTACCGCTTCAGCCTGAAGGGCAATGGCCTGTATGCGCTGGAGGTTGCCGGTCAGCGGCTGATCGACCATTGGAGCGATGAAGGAATGAACGATGAATCGCCCTGGGAGCATGGGGAATGGATCGGCGAGGTGGATCTGCAAGCCGGGCAGGCTTACCCGCTGCAAATCCTCTACCGCTGGCAAGGCCAGCACCCCTGGCGTAACCTGCGCATTGGCTGCCTGCCCCCGCTGCCCGCCAACCCGTTGGAGGAGGCGGTTGCGCTGGCCAAACGCTGCGACATGGCCATCGTCTTTGTTGGCTATACCAAAGAATGGGAAGGCGAGGGCTTTGACCGCCCCGATATGCTTTTGCCCGGCGAACAGAACGCCCTGGTAGAAGCCGTGGCAGCCGCTAATCCCAACACGGTGGTGGTGCTCAATACCGGCTCTCCCATCGAAATGCCCTGGCTCGGTCATGTGCCGGCGGTCTTGCAAGCCTGGCTGAGCGGGCAAGAGGCCGGGCACGCCATCGCCGCTGTGCTCTTGGGCGACGAAAACCCCTCTGGCAAGCTGCCGACCACCTTCCCACAGCGCCTGGAAGACAGCCCGGCTTACATCAACTACCCGGGCGAAAATGGACGCGTGCATTACGGCGAGGGCATTTTTGTCGGCTATCGCTACTACGATCAGAAAAAGGTGGAGCCCTTGTTCCCCTTCGGACACGGCCTATCGTATACGCAGTTCACTTACCATAACCTGCAGCTCAGCGCCGCAGCCACCACTGCCGAGGATGGCCTGCAGGTGCACGTGGAGATTGAAAACAGCGGGGCTCGCGCCGGAAAAGAGATCGTTCAGGTGTATGTGCGCGATGTGCAATCCAGCCTGGTGCGCCCACCCAAAGAGTTGAAGGCCTTTGCAAAAATCGCCTTGCAGCCGGGCGAACGCCGCCAGGTCAGCTTCTCGCTCGGCCAGGAAGCCCTGGCATTTTACGATGATGCCCGCAAGGCCTGGGTGGTGGAACCTGGCGAGTTCGAGGTGCTGGTCGGCGCGTCCTCCCGTGATATCCGCCTGAGTGGTAAATTCCAGATCAAGAGCAACGTATGAAATTCGGCTACTTTGACGATCAGCAAAAAGAGTATGTGATCACCCGGCCGGATACCCCCCTGCCCTGGATCAACTACCTGGGCAGCCAGGATTATTTTGGGCTGATCTCCAACACGGCCTCGGGTTATTCCTTCTTCCAAGATGCCCGCTTGCGCCGCCTGACACGTTACCGTTACAACAATGTGCCCCTGGATACGGGCGGACGCTATCTCTACCTGCGGGATGAGGCCAGCGGCGAGTTCTGGTCGCCTACCTGGCAGCCGGTGCGCGGCCCCTTGGAAGAATATACCTGCCGGCACGGCATGGGCTACACGGTCATTTCTTCACTGCATGCCGGCATTCAGGCCCGCCTGCGTTACTTTGTCCCGCTCGACGAGACCCTGGAAGTATGGCAGGTGCAGCTGACCAACCAGCGCCAGGAACCCGCACAACTCTCTGCCTTCTCGCTGGTGGAATTCTGCCTGTGGGACGCCTGGGATGATGCCACCAACTACCAGCGCAACCTGAACACAGGCGAAGTGGAAGTGCAGGATGGTGTGATCTACCATAAGACCGAATACCGCGAGCGGCGCAACCATTTCGCCTACTTCGCCTGCTCCGAAGACCTGACCGGGTTTGACACACAGCGCGAGGCTTTTCTGGGCCCTTACCGCGGCTTCGAGAAGCCGCTGGCGGTGGAGCGCGGCCAGGCCTCCAACTCGATGGCGCATGGCTGGGCGCCGATCGGCTCGCACCACCTGCGCCTGACCCTGCAGCCAGGCGAGACGCGCCAGGTGATCTTCCTGCTGGGTTACGCGGAAAACCCCCGTCAGCAGAAATTTGACCCACCTGGCTCAAACAACCTCAACAAGGCCAGGGTCAGACCGCTCATCGCCCGTTACCTGCAACCAGACCAGGTTGAGCAGGCTTTCCAGGCGCTGCGAGATCACTGGGAGGCCCTGCTGGGCATCTTCCAGGTCAGCACGCCCGACGAGCACACCAACCGCATGGTCAACATCTGGAACGCTTACCAGTGCATGATCACCTTCAACCTATCGCGTTCGGCTTCTTACTTTGAATCGGGCGTGGGGCGCGGCATGGGCTTTCGCGATTCCAACCAGGATTTGCTGGGCTTTGTGCAGATGATCCCTGAGCGGGCGCGCCAGCGCATTTTAGACCTGGCAGCCACACAACTGGAAAGCGGCGGCGCGTTCCACCAATACCAACCCATGAGCAAGCGCGGCAACGATATGGTCGGCTCCAACTTCAACGACGATCCCCTGTGGCTGGTGCTGGCCGTCGCGGCGTACTTGAAGGAGACGGGGGACTGGTCTATCCTGGACGAGGCCGTGCCGTACGAGAATCACCCTGGCAGCGAGCAGCCGCTGGCCGAACATTTGCAGCGCAGCCTGCAATACATCCTCGACCGGCCTGGCCCGCATGGCCTGCCTTTGATTGGGCGCGCCGACTGGAACGACTGCCTCAACCTGAACGCATTCATCGAAGAGCCAGGCGAACTCTTCCAAACCGCGGCCAACCAGGATGGCAAAGTAGCCGAGTCGGTCTTTATTGCCGGGTTGTTTGTGCTGGCAGCCCGGGAAATGGAGCAGCTTGCCCGGGCCTGGTCTCTGGCGCACCCCCATCACCAAGCGGCCCACCTGCTGGCCCCGCAAGATTATGCCAGGCTGGCCGAGCAGATGAGCCAGGCCGTGTTGGAACATGGCTGGGATGGAGCATGGTTCCTGCGCGCCTATGACCATTTTGGGCAAAAGGTTGGTTCGCACGAATGCCAGGAAGGGCAGATCTTTATCGAGCCGCAGGGCATCTGCACACTGGCAGGCATTGGCCTGCAAGATGGCAAGGCCCGCCAGGCGCTCGACTCGGTGGCAGACCGACTGGCGACGCCGCACGGCATTGTTTTGCAGCAGCCTGCCTACACGCGCTATGCGCTGAACCTGGGAGAAATCTCCTCCTATCCGCCGGGTTATAAAGAAAATGCCAGCATCTTTTGCCATTCGAATCCCTGGATCATGGCGGCTGAAGCATACACCGGGAACGGCGAGCGGGCGCACGATTATTACCTGCGCATTAACCCCTCCGCCCGCGAGGCCATCAGTGAAGTGCACCGCTGCGAGCCGTATATCTATGCACAGACGATTGCCGGATGCGACGCGCCTACGCATGGCGAAGCCAAGAACTCCTGGCTGACCGGTACGGCGGCCTGGAATTACGTCGCCATTACACAGTGGATCCTGGGCATCCGTCCGACCTTTGCCGGGCTGAAGGTCTCACCGGTCATCCCGGCAGATTGGCAAGGGTTTTCCGCCAGGCGGCGCTTCCGCGGTGTCACGTACCACATCCAGGTGCGGCGCTGCGCGGCAGGCGAACACCCCGGCATGATCGTGGATGGCCAGCCCAGCCGTGGCGATATTATTCCCCTGCCAGCGCCCGGCCAAACGGATGTGATGGTGGAGGTCAGCCTGAGATGAGTTTTTACGATCTGCCCACCGGCAGCGTCGCCAACCGTTTCCTGCGCCTGGATTACCTGGCGCAGGCTGGGCCGCGCCTGGTGCGTCTGGTAATGAACGGCTCAGGGGCGAATTTACTGGGCGAATTGCCTCAGGCTGGCTGGGAAACGCCCTATGGCACCTACCACCTGGTTGGCGGTCATCGCCTGTGGCACGCGCCAGAAAGCTTTCCGCGCTCCAGCATCCCCGATGACCGCGGGCTGCAAACCCAAAACATCCCCGGCGGTGTGCACCTGCTCGGAGCATTGGAAGAGACCACTGGCTTACGCAAGGGCATGGCAATTACCTTGCTGGAAGACCGCCCTGCGCTGCAGATCGTACACACCATTCTTAATGAAAGCTTATGGCCCGTGAGGCTGGCGCTGTGGGCAATCACCATCCTGCCGGCTGGCGGGATGGCTGTGGTGGAACAGCGCCGCCAGGCCACTGGCGAACACTGCCCCAACCGGCACATTGCCCTGTGGCCGGATACCAGTTGGGAGGATCCGCGCTTTCATTTCTTCGATGAAGCCCTGGTGGTCGAAGCCCTGCCTGGCCTGCCGCCCTGCAAACTGGGAGCGTACACGCAGCCAGGCTGGCTGGCCTACCAACACCAAGGTTTTGTGTTTGTAAAACGCGCCGAGGTGGCGGGCAGCGACCTCTACCCAGACCGGGGCTGCAACGCGGAAATCTTTTGCGGGCCAGATTATATTGAACTGGAGACGCTTTCACGGCTGCTGACCATCCAGCCAGGGCAAAGCGCCAGCCACACCGAAACCTGGGAAATCTACCCTGCCCCAGCCCCCGCGCCTGACCTGAAACAGGCCGCGGCGGCGGTTTTAAACCTTGCAGACCCTTCGCACCAGCCACTAACAGGCGAATAGGACCAACGATGGATCATCACGCCACCATTCCCCAGGCAGAAAACAACGATCCGCAGGCCGCCCTGCGAGCCGGGCAGTTCACCATGCAGAATTACCCAGCGGCGCGGCCTTTTGCCAGTTTCTTGCCGGGAATTGCCGGGCCGATGGGCATTCCCATGTGGGTGTTTTACGTCAATCGCGGTCAGGCGATCGCCTCGTTTGGCATCGAAAGCAAAGACCATGCCATCCTGGAATACCAGCCGGCCAACAAAGCCTATCAGATGGTTGCCCAGGTAGGCTTTCGCACATTCATCAAGTTACCCGGCGGCGAGCAGCCTTTTCTGTACGAGCCTTTCTCGCCCCTCTCACAGGCAGCCGGGAACCGGCCCGATCTGCACATTGCCGCCAACGAGATCACGCTGGTTGAAGAAAACCCGGCGCTGGGCCTGCGTGTACAGGTGTGCTATTTCATCCTGCCAGAAGAGCCGTTCGCTGCACTGGTGCGCCAGGTAACGATCACCAATATTGCCCAGACGCCCGTTGCGGCAGATGTTTTGGATGGCCTGCCAACGATCATTCCCTACGGCGCCAACAACTTCATGCTAAAAGAAATTGGCCGCACCCTGGAGGCGTGGATGTCGGTGCTCTGCCCAGAAGGCGGCCCGCCATTCTACCGCCTGAGCGCCAGCCCTGCCGACACTGCCTGGGTGGAAGAATTCCAGGCTGGCAACTTTTTCCTGGCCTTTGACTCGAGCGGGCAGCGCCTGCCGGTCTTGGTGGACCCGGCGACTGTTTTCGGGCAGGATACTGCCCTAGCCACGCCGGCGCCCTTTGTGGATCTGCCCATGGAGACCCTGTTATCTCAGCGCCAGATCACCGACGGGCGCAGCCTGTGCGCGTTCAGCGCAACCAGCCTGGCGCTGGCCCCTGGCGAAAGCGGGCAGGTGAACACCCTGGTTGGGCATGCCCCAAGCCCGGATTTCATCATGGCGCAACAGGCGCGCCTGCTGGCGCCAGGCTACCTGGAGCAAAAACGCGCCCAGGCTGTGGCGTTGACGGAGTCTCTGACCAGTCACGTAGCCACGCGCAGCGGGGAGGCGCGCTTTGATGCCTACTGCGCCCAAAATTTCCTGGATAATGTCTTGCGCGGCGGTTGGCCGATCCTGTTAGGCACGCAAGAGCGCCAGCACGTGTACCACATCTATTCGCGCAAGCATGGCGACCTGGAACGTGATTACAATGCCTTCTTCCTGGCTGCCGAATACTATTCGCAGGGCAATGGCAATTATCGCGATATCAACCAGAACCGCCGCAGTGATGTGCTGCTGGAGCCGCGCCTGGGGGCATTCAATGTAATGGCCTTCATGAATCTGCTCCAGGCTGATGGGTATAACCCGCTGGTGGTGCAGGGCTGCCGCTTCAGCCTGCTGCCCGAACAGCGTGCGGCGATCCTGGCTTTGGCCGGGCACCCGCCTGCGCTGGCGCGCCTGCTGGAGAAAACTTTCACACCGGGGCAGGTGCTGCGGGCAATAGAAGATTGGCCGCTCCCCCTGCCGGCTGGCGAACTGCTGGCGCAGCTGCTGGGCGCCGCCGAGCAGCACCTGGAAGCTGTTCCGGGCGAAGGCTACTGGGTGGATCACTGGACGTATAACCTGGATCTGATCGACACGTACCTGGCGATCTACCCGGAACAGAAAGACTGGCTGCTCTTTGCGCAGCACACGTACACTTTCTACGATAATGACCTGGTAGTGCGCCCGCGGGCCGAGAAATATGTGCTGACTCCCCAAGGCCCGCGCCAGTACCATGCGGTGACCCGGGATGAAGAGAAGCAGGCGCTGATCCAGAGCCGGGCCGCTGCGCCCCACCTGATGCGCAGCCAGAACGGGCGCGGCGAGATCTTCCGCACCAACCTGTTCACCAAGCTGCTCTGCCTGGCGGCGGTCAAATTCTCGACGCTGGACCCGGCGGGCATGGGCATCGAGATGGAGGCGGATAAGCCAGGCTGGTATGATGCGCTCAACGGCCTGCCGGCGCTGTTTGGCTCATCCCTGCCTGAGACGTATGAACTGCTGCGCCTGCTCAATTTCCTGCTGCAAGCTATCCGTGAGCGCCCCGAGCAGGAATACCACCTGCCGGTTGAAGTTCATCAACTCTTTGCCACGCTGGCAGGCCATCTGGAGACCTGGTCGGTTTCATCAGACGCCGGGCGGGATTTCGCCTATTGGGATGCCGCCGCGACCGCCCGCGAGCGCTATCGCGAGCAGGTGCGCCTGGGCTTCTGCGGCGAACTTGCCCCCACCCAGGCGGCAGTGCTGCGAGCCTGGCTGGAAGCCTTCCAGGTCAAAGTGCAAGATGGCCTCGCCCATGCCCAGGCGCTCAACGGCGGCCTGCCGCCCACTTATTTTACTTACCAGGTGGTCGAATACGAGCACCGGGAGGCAAGCCAGGCGCAGACAGAAGATGTCTTGATCCGCCCTACCCGCTTCGAGCAGCAGATATTGCCGCTGTTCCTGGAAGGTCCGGTGCACGCGCTGAAATGCTGCCCCGGCCAGCCGCAGGCCCGCCAGCTGTATGCGCAGGTGCAGGCCAGTGATCTCTTCGACCAGAAACTGGGCATGTACAAAGTCAACGCCTCGCTGGCTGCGCAGCCGGCTGCAATTGGCCGGGCGCGCGCCTTTCCGCCCGGATGGCTGGAGAATGAGTCGATCTGGCTGCACATGGCGTACAAATACCTGTTGGAAGTGCTCAGGGCCGGGCTGCATGCCGAATTCTGTGCGGAGATGCGCCGCGGCCTGGTGCCGTTCTTCGATCCACAAATTTACGGCCGCAGCCCGCTGGAGAATGCCTCCTTCGTGGTGAGCAGCGCCCATGCCGACGAGAGCCTGCACGGGGCCGGTTTTGTGGCCCGCCTGAGCGGCTCTACCGCCGAATTCATCAGCATCTGGCACCACATGCTGGCAGGCGAGCGGCCTTTTTACCTGGCTGGCGGCGAGTTGAACCTGCGCTTGCAGCCCGTTTTGCCGGGTTGGCTCTTCGATGCGGATGGGTGCATTGCCTTCCGCTTCCTGGGCTGCTGCGATGTGGTTTACCATAACCCGGCGCGCGGCGATACGTTTGCCGGGTTGGAAATTGCCCGCCTGGCGCTGCACATGCAAGACGGCGCCGTGATCGAACTCCCCGGCGGCCTGATCGGCGCACCCTACGCGGCGCAGGTGCGCGCCGGGCTGGTGCGCAGCATCCATCTCTATTTTGCAGGATAAAATGACCCAAACCTGGAAATTCATCAATGACCAGGGCGGTTTTGAACTGACCGACCCCCAGCATACCTCCTACCTGTACTTCCCATTGGTCAACGAGGCGCGCATGATGTCGTCGGTGACGCCCAGCCTGCACGGGGACGCCAAAATTGACCAGAATCACTTCCTGCTGGCGCCGGTCTCGGTGGAGGATTTACACCAGTCACGCGCCGGACGCAATTTCTGGATTCACCATGCCAGCCTGGGCGCCTGGTCGGCCTGCGGCCAATCAGCCGGGCAGATTGCCGCCCCCGCAGGTGAAGAAGAGCCAGTGACCCTGCAAGCCGGCATGCTCTGGCAGCGACTGACCCGTCAATCCGCGCACCTGGGCCTGCGCGCCGAGATCACCTCCTTTGTGCCGCCCACAGCCGATCAGGTGGAGTTGATGAGGGTAACTATTACCAACATCGCCACCCAGCCAGTCACGTTCACGCCCACGGCTGCTATCCCGATCTACGGGCGCTCTGCCGACAGCCTGCGCGACCACCGGCATGTCACCTCGCTGCTGCACCGCATCCACACCCTGCCGCATGGCGTGATGGTGCAGCCTACCCTATCGTTCGATGAGCGCGGCCACCTGCCCAACAGCGTGGCTTACAGCGTGCTGGGGGCCACCGCCGAGGGCAGCCCGCCCAGCGGTTTCTTCGCGCTACTGGAAGATTTTCGCGGCGAGGGCGGCAGCCTGGATTGGCCGCGGGCTGTGGTTGAAAATCAGCCTGCCGCGCAAACAGCCGGGAGCGTGCTGGCAGGCTATGAGGCGATGGGCGGCCTGCGCTTTCCAGAGGTGACCCTTCAGCCTGGCGGTTCGGTCAGTTACATCTTGCTCATGGCAGTGACCGCGGACTCGGAAGACCCGGCCGCTCTGCTGCCTAAATATGCCCGCGCGGCGCAGTTCGACGATTGGTTTGCACAGAACGAGACTTACTGGCAAGACAAGGTAAGGCAGCTTCTCTTCCACACCCATGCCTCCCGTTATGACGGCTGGCTGCGCTGGGTCACTCTCCAGCCCACCCTGCGCCGTCTGTTTGGCAACTCCTTCTTGCCCTATCACGATTATGGCCGCGGCGGGCGCGGCTGGCGCGACCTGTGGCAAGACAGCCTGGCCATGCTGCTGATGGAGCCCCCGGTGCCTGCGCATAACCTGGGCGACCTGCTGTGCAGTTATTTCGCCGGGGTGCGCATCGACGGCAGCAATGCCACCATCATTGGCGCTCGGCCGGGCGAATTCATTGCCGACCGCAACAACATCGCCCGCATCTGGATGGATCATGGCGCCTGGCCCTTCCTGACCACCCGCCTGTACATCGACCAGAGCGGCGATGTGGAGTTCCTGCTGCGCACGCAGGCTTATTTCAAGGATCACCACACCCACCGCACCCGCCAGATCGACCCTCTCTGGCAGCCCAACCAGCCTCCCCGGTTATGCACGTCTGCCGGCGAGATTTACCTGGGCACCATCCTGGAGCATCTGCTGGTGCAGCATCTGACTGCTTTTTACAACGTGGGCGCGCACAATAACATCCTTCTGGAAAACGCGGATTGGAACGATGGCCTGGATATGGCCAGCGAGCAGGGCGAAAGCGTGGCCTTCACCGCCTTCTATGCCAACAACCTGGCCGAGTTGGCTGGGCTGGTGAGGCTGCTGGCAAGCCGCGGCCAGGCCGAAGTGAGTCTGGCGGGCGAATTGCTGCTCCTGCTGGATACACTGCCCGGCAGCGCCTCGACCGGCAAGGTGGATTACGCCTCACCGGCTGCACGAGCGGCCCGCCTGCAAGCCTATTTCGACTGCGCCTGCGGCGCTCTCTCTGGGGAGCAAGTGCGCCTGAAGACCGCCGACCTGGCAGCCGACCTGCAAGCCAAAGCGGATCACCTCACCGAACACCTGCGCCGCAACGAGTGGATTGAGAGCGCCAGCGGGTATGCCTGGTTCAATGGCTATTATGATAACGACGGGCAGCGGGTGGAAGGCGATTTCGATGAGCGGGTGCGCATGACGCTCAGCGGTCAGGTCTTCACCCTGATGGGCGGGATCGCCACCCAGGCCCAGGCGAATGAGATGGTGCGCGCGGTGGAAAATAATCTCTCCGACGCATCCGTGGGGGGCGTACGGCTCAATACGGATTTTGGCGCGCCGCGCGCCAACCTGGGGCGCTGCTTTGGTTTCGCCTATGGCCATAAGGAGAACGGGGCTATGTTCACCCACATGGCGGTGATGTATGCCTATGCCCTGTACCGGCGCGGATTTGTGCAGCAGGGATGGAAGATCCTCGACCAGTTGTACCAGCACTGCCAGGATTTTTCCCAGGCGCGCATGTACCCGGGCCTGCCCGAATACATCACCCCGCGCGGCCGGGGCGTCTACCCCTACCTGACCGGCTCGGCGGCCTGGTACATCTTCACCCTGCTGACCCAATCCTTTGGCGTGCGCGGCAGCCTGGGCGACCTGACCCTGGCGCCAGCCCTGGTACCCGCGCAATTTGACGCGGACGGCAAGGCCAGCGTAGAACTCAATTTTGCCGGCCGCCGCCTGCAGGTGATCTACCATAATCCACAGCGCCTGGATTTTGGCGCGTACCGCATCCACCGCCTGCAGATCAATGGGCAAGAACTGGCTGGCATGTCTGGCAATAGCCTGACCCTGCCGCGTGCCGCCATCCTGGATTGCCCCGGCGAAACGGTGCAAATTGAAGTTCACCTCAGCAGTTGAGACACAACTGGTAAAGAAACTGGAGAACCCGCATGACCACTACACAACACTCCCCATCCCAGCCGGGCATGCCTGCCTTACCCCGCCATCGCTACCAAAACGGCGTCAACCTGGGCGGCTGGCTATCGCAGTACCCGCGCCAGCTCAGCCCGCAGGCGCTGCAAGATCACTTCGCCTCGTTCATCACCCGCGCCGATATTCAGCAAATTGCCTCCTGGGGCATGGACCATGTGCGCCTGCCGATCGATTACCCGCTGCTAGAAAATGACGACCAGCCCGGTTCCTACCTGGAAAGCGGGTTTGGCTTCATCGATAGCTGCCTGGAATGGTGCCAGGCAGCCGGACTGGGCGTGGTGCTCGATCTGCACAAGGCCCCTGGCTTTGCCTTCGATAACTTGCAGGCAGCCACGCTGTTCCAGCAGCCTGCCCAACAGGCGCGTTACCTGAACCTGTGGCAGGCGCTGGCCCAACGCTACCAGAACGAAGGCAACTACCTGGCTTTTGAGCTGCTGAACGAGATTGTGCTGCCCAGCAGCGCCCCCTGGAACCAGCTGGCAGGCCGGGCAGTGCAGCACATCCGCCAGAGCAACCCGCAGCGCTGGATCGTGATTGGCGGCAACAACTACAATGCGGCCTCCGAGCTGGCTAACCTGGACGTACTGGATGACCCTCACATCATCTACACCTTCCATTTCTACGAGCCGATGATCTTCACCCACCAAAACGCCTACTGGATGCCCGTCATGCAAGCGTTTCGCCAGACTGTCGAATATCCCGCCGACTGCCCCGACCTGGCGGCATTTTTCAACAGCCCGGCAACCGCTCAGCTTCCAGCAGGGCACGCCGACCTTATGAAACGATACGCCGGGCTGCGCCTGGACCAGAACCTGCTGCGCACCTTCTTGCAGCCCGCCCTGGATTTCCAAGAGCGCATCGGGCGTCCACTGTACTGCGGTGAGTTTGGCGTGATCGATCAGGCCCCCGTGGAGAGCAACCTGCGCTGGCACCGCGACCTGCTGGAGCTGCTGGATGCTGCCGGGATTGGGCGCGCCATCTGGTCGTACAAACAGATGGATTTTGGGCTGGTGGATGCTGCCGGGCAGGTCAACCATCCAGCCTTGATCGAGATCGTGAGCAAGCGGGCAGGGTGAACTGCACTGCGCGGGCGTAGCCCCGCACCCTCAAACTGGCGCGCACCAGTGCCGTCACCAAGTACCAGAAGCCGTAAAGGCGAAGCAGCCTGTTCCCGGTGACCCATCCCGTCTTAGCAACGCTTCATCCGTACTAGCTGCTCCTCCAGGTTAATCCGGAAACACTTTGCCAGGGTTTAAAATATTGAGTGGGTCGAGTGCGTTTTTGATGCGCTTCTGGATCTCGATGGAGAGCGGGCCAAGGGCCTGCTGCATGTAGGGGCGTTTGAGGGCGCCCACGCCGTGCTCACCAGAGAGGGTGCCCCCCAGCGAAAGGGACAGGGCAAACTCCTCGGCGACCATCTGCTGCACTTTTTCCCATTGGGCCGGGTCGCGCTTATCGAATAAGATGGTGGGGTGCAGGTTGCCGTCCCCGGCGTGACCATAGATGACCACGGGCAGACCGTACTTTGCGCCGATGGCCTTCAAGCCGCGCACGGCCTCGGGGATGGCGCTGCGCGGCACGGTGATGTCCTCGCCCAGCTTGTTGGGCGCCCGCCGCGCCAGCGAGGGAGACACCGAACGCCGCGCCCGCCACAAACTGGCGCGTTCGCTTTCATTCTGTGCCATGCGCACGCCGCGCGCCCCGCTGAGGCGGCACAAGCGCGCCACCTCCTCGCTCTCGCGCAGCACCGCCGCCTCGTCTGAGCCATCGCTTTCGATCAGCAAGATGGCCTCCACATCCAGGGGCAGGTCCAGGTGCATGGCCTCTTCGATGCAGGCGATGGCGGTCTCGTCCATCACTTCGATGGTTGCCGGGATGATGCCCGCGGCGAGGATGGCATTGACCGTGCGCATGGCCTCGTCCAGCGTGGGAAAATCCACCAGAGCGGTGCGGGTGAACTTGGGTTTGGTTGTCAGGCGCAGCAGTGCCTCGGTGATCACGCCCAGGGTGCCCTCCGAGCCGGTGAAGAGGGCGTTCAGGTCGTAGCCAACCACATCTTTGATGGGCTTGCCGCCGGTGTGCAGGATGCGCCCATCTGCCAGCACCACGGTCAAGCCGAGCACGTAGTTGCCGGTGACGCCGTACTTCAGGCAGCGCGGTCCGCCGGCGTTGTTGGCGATGTTGCCGCCGATGGTGGAATGGCGGTTGCTGGAGGGGTCGGGCGGGTAGAACAGGCCCTGCTTTTCCACTTCAGCCTGCAAGTCGGCGGTGATGATGCCCGCCTCCACGTGAGCGGTGGCGTTGACCGGGTCGATCTCCAGGATGCGATTCATGCGCGTCAGCGCCAGCACAATCCCGCCCTGGAAAGGCACCGTGGCGGCAGCCATGCCGGAGCCCATGCCGCGGGTCACCAACGGCAGGCGCGCCGCGGCGGCGACTTGCACCGCCTGGCTGACCTGTGCGGTGCTGCGCGGCAGCAGCACCAGGTCGGGGCGGTGATCTTCGAAGGTGGCGTCGTAGCCGTACACCGCCAGGTCTTCGGGCGTGGTCAGCACGCCGTCCTTACCGATGATTTTTTCGAATTGGGTGATGATGGATTGATCGATCATGGATTTTTCCTAAGCGGGGCTTGGGGTGTTTGCGGGCCCCGCCCCCCCCTTCCCAGCGGGAAGGGGGGGGCGGGGGGATGGGCGAGATAAGCCATCATGCGCCGCCTTTTTTGCCCTGGGGGGTGGGGCCGTAGGCCCGATCCAGCAGGGCAATGGGGTGTACCACCTGCACCGGCAGCCCCTGGCGCTTCACGCCCGCTATCAACTGCATCTGGCAGCCGGGGCAGCCTGAGGCCACAAAATCAGCCCCGGTGCTGGCGATGTGATCGGTTTTGCGCTGCAAGACGCGGCTGGAAGTCTCGTAATGGGTGATCAGTTGGCTGCCCGCTGAGCCGCAGCACCAATCTGCCTCAGGCAGCTCGACGAACTCCAGCCCGTCGATCATGCTCAGCAGGCGGCGCGGCTGCTGCCACACGCCCTGGCCGCGGCGCAGATGGCAGGGGTCGTGATAGGTGACGCGACCCTCGATGCACCCGGTGGGCTTTTCCAGCGGGATGGTGAGCAGGAACTCGCTCACGTCGCGCACTTTGGCGGCAAAGGCCGCCGCCCGCGCCGCCCAGGCGGGGTCTTCTGCCAGGATGCCCCCGTAATCCTTCAGCGTAGAGCCGCAGGTGGCGCAATCGGTGATGATGGTTTCCACCTGCGCCTGCTCGAAGAGCTGGATGTTGTGACGGGCCTGCTGGCGCACCAGGTCGGCGCGCCCATAACTGAGGGCGGGCATGCCGCAGCACACGGTTTCCCGCGGCGTGATCACCGTGCAGCCGTTGCGGGCCAGCACGCGCAGCGTGGCGGCGCTCTCCTCGGCAAACATCAGGCTCTGGGCGCAGCCCAAGAAAAACCCCACCCGGCGCAGGCTTTCGCCCTGGGCGGGGGTGACCTCTGGGAGGGCCGGGCGCAGCGGTCGCTGCGGCAGGTGCGGCAGCATGGCCTCCAGGTCGCGCAGCTGCGGCGGCAGCCATTTGGCCAGCCCCAGGGCGTAGACCAGGCGGCGCAGCCCCAGGCGTTCATACACCCGCAGCGGCCAGGTCGCCAGCTCCATGCGCCCCGGCTGGGGAACCAATCCCTTGAACAGGCGCTCTTTCCAGCCGCTGGGGCGGAGCTGCTCTTGCACGCTGCGCATCTCCACGGCCAGGTCGGCGGGGCGGATGCCCACCGGGCAGATCTCGTTGCAGGCCAGGCAGTCAAAGCAGGCGTACATCTGCTCGGCCAGGTTCGGGCTGAGCGCCAGCTCGCCTTCCAGGCTCTTACGCGCCAGGGCCACCCGCCCGCGCGGCGAGGCTGTCTCGCTGAGGTACTCCCGGTAGGTGGGGCAGACGGCCAGGCACAGCCCGCAGCGAATGCAGTTCAGGTATTCGGGCTCAGAAGGTCGCCAGGCGCTCTCGGGTACACGCATTGCCAAATAACCACCTCCTCAAGGGATGGGCTTCCTGCGCCGGGATACCAGTTTGCCGAAAAGTAAGCCAGCCTGGCCCGCTTAAACCTGTTCGCTACTCGCCGCCGTAGAGCCAGCCGCCTTCGCCGGCCACCCCCAGCACCAGCACCGGCTGCGGGCCAAAAATGACCGCCAGGGCGGTGAACTCGCCGTACTCAAATGAGGCCGGCTTGTTAGCAACTTGCCAGGATTCCCCACCATCCGCACTGACCAGCACACCCGCCCAGTTACATAACAGGTAGATCATCTGCGGGTTGGCTGGGTCAAGCAGGATGGTGCCAACCTGAGAAGCATCCATCTGGTTGGGGGTGATCTCTTGCCAGGCCGCGCCGCCGTCTGTGCTTTTGAACAATTCGCCTTCGTAGCTGCCTGCGTAAACCATCTGTGGGTTGACCGGGTCGATCGCCAGGGCGATGATGGCGCGGTCCAGCATGCCCCGGTTCACCGGGGTCCAGGTTTGGCCGCCATCCGTGGTTTTGAAGACGCCGTTGCCGTTGGATGAGTACCAACCGGTTCCGGCGTAAGCCACCTCGGCGTTGCTGGGGTCGATGGCGATGGCCTGGATATTGAGCGAACCGTTGCTGTCCTGCGGCAGTCCGCTGTTGATGGGGCGCCAGCTGTCGCCGCCGTCGTCACTGCGGAAGATGCCCTCGATCACGGTGGTGCCGTAGAGGATGTTGCCGTTGCTCGGTGCAATGACGATGTTCTCGAAGCCGCGACTGTTGCCCACGTACTCCGCCAACTGCGTCCAGGTTGTTCCGCCATCACTGCTGTCGTAGAGGTGCTGGCCCGCGGCGGCATACAGGCGGTTGCCCGGCCCGAGTGCCAGCACCACCACGTCTGCGCTGGGCAGCCCGGTGGAAACCGAGTGCCAGGTCAGGCCGCGGTCATCGCTGCGATACACGCCGCTCCCCGAGCCAGAGGAGCCGGTGCCGGCATACAGCACCGCCGGGTCTGCCGGATCGGCAAGCAGGGCGTTGATCTGGCGGGGCAGGTCGGGAAGGGACTGCCAACTGGCCGCCGGTGACGGCGGCGCCACGGCCGTGGCTGTGGCCGCGGCGGGAGGCGCAGGGGTGCGCTCAGGCAGATCGACCGGGGAGACGGGCGTGGGGGAGGCTGCCTGGGCAGGCGGGGCGACCTCGGTGGGGAGGGGGGCCTCGGTGCGCAGGGGAGGCTGTGGCACCATGGCGGTGGGAGGCTCGCCAAGTGGCAGGGTACTGAGGGCCAGCACAAGGCCTCCGCCCAGGGTGAGCGTCAGCACGCCCATCAAGATCACCGCCGCGCCCAGCGCCCATGCCCAAAGCGGGATGCCTTTGGAGGCTTTGCGGGGCGGGGCCTGAACCTTGCCCGGCTGGACTGCTGCCGGAACGACCTCGCCGATGGTTTTGTCTGCGGCCCGGGTGGGTGCGGCGACGGCCTGGGCGGTCTCGGCCCCGGCCAGGGCGCGCTTCCAGGCGGCCAAAAAATCGGCCACGGAGGCAAAGCGGTTCTCGGGTTTTTTCTCCAATGCTCTCAGGATCACGCCCTCGATGGCGGGTGAAATCCCCGGGCTGACCGAGGAGGGCAGCGGCAGGGGCTCGTTGATGTGCTTCAGGATCACCGCCAGCGGGGTTTCGGCCTGGTAGGGCACCCGCCCGGTGATCATCTCGTACAAAATGATGCCCAGCGAGTAGATGTCGGTGCGCGGGTCCACTTTCAAACCCTGGGCTTGCTCTGGGCTCATGTACGCCGGGGTGCCCACCAGGGCGCCGGTGCCGGTGAAGCCCTTGTCGCTCTCCAGCAGCTTGGCAATGCCAAAATCGGCCAGGAACAGGTTGCCGCGCGAGTCCAGCAGGGCGTTGGAGGGTTTGATGTCGCGGTGGATCACGCCGCGCACATGCGCATAGTCTAGCGCGTCGGCCAACTGGGAGAACAGGCGGTCAATTTCCTTCAGCGGAAGCTGCCCGGCCTCCAGGCGCTCTTTCAGCGTGCCGGCGTCCAGGTAGCGCATCACCAGGTAAGGGATGCCGTCGGTCTCGCCGTGATCGTACACCGGCAGGATGTGCGGGTGCTCCAGGCTGGCGATGGTGCGCGCCTCCTGGCGGAAGCGCGCCGAGAACTCGCTCGATTCGGCCAGTTGGCTGGGCAGCACCTTGATCGCCACATCCCGATCCATAGCGGCGTGGTAGGCCCGGTACACGGTGGCCATGCCTCCCTGGCCCACCTGGCTGATAATGCGATAAGGCCCTAACATTTGACCGGCTTGCAGTGCGCTCATAAGGACTCCGGTGAGGAAAAGAACAACCCGAAAAGTATTTCTATATAGTATACACAAAAAACTTCGCCGTGGTGAGGCAGAGATTGTTGTAAATACCATATCTCACGTATAATACCGGAGAGATTAACCGATCAAGGAGAGCACCATGTCCGAACATACCTGGGTTCAAGGTTTCCCAGCTGCCATCACCGTCTGCGATGCGCAAGGTGTCATCCTCGAGATGAACGAGGCAGCAATAGAGGTCTTCCGCGAGGATGGCGGCGAGAAGCTGCTGGGCAGCAACCTGTTCGACTGCCACTCCGAGCGCTCCCGCCGCATCTTGGATGAGATGATGGCGAACCAGCGCACCAACGTCTACACCATTGAGAAGAACGGCCGCAAGAAACTCATCTACCAGAGTCCCTGGTACAAAGATGGGCAATATGCCGGCTTTGTGGAGCTCTCGCTGGTGATCCCGGCGGAGGTGCCGCACTTCTTGCGCGACTAACGCGGCGAGAGGGGGGCAATAAATTCCAGAAGCGAGTGTGGTGCCGNNCGGCACCACACTCGCTTCTGGAATTATAAAAAGACCTTGCTTTTTTGGTGTAATGTGATATAATTTATCTAAATAGTGGCATTATATTGGGTGCCTGATCGCAATTGGAGGAGAGAAAATATGGCAACACAAACCTGGCAGCAGCATATTACGGTTTCGGACCCGCCGGTCGCTACCGCCCTGTTCAGCAACACGCGCTGGGCCTGGCTTTGGCTGGTAGCACGCCTGTACGTAGGCTACACATGGATCACTTCGGGCTGGGGCAAACTGAGTAACCCCGGCTGGACGCAAACAGGCGAAGTCTTGAAGGGATTTTGGGAGCGCGCCGTGCTAATCCCCGATGCGCCCGCCCGCCCGCTGATCGCCTTTGACTGGTATCGAACTTTCCTTCAGACGCTGCTAGACAGCGGCAGTTATGTCTGGTTTGCCAAGCTGGTCGTCGCCGGTGAGATCCTGGTGGGCGTGGCCCTGATCCTGGGCCTGTTCAGCGGCATTGCAGCCTTCTTCGGCGGCTTTATGAACTGGAACTTCATGATGGCGGGCAGCGCCAGTACAAACCCGATGCTGTTTGTTATTTCGATGTTTTTGGTTCTGGCCTGGAAAACCGCCGGCTGGTGGGGCCTGGACCGTTGGCTGATGCCTTTGCTGGGCACGCCCTGGAAGCCGGGTCGCCTGTTTGAGAAAAAACTCCAAGAGTAAGTTTGTGCTTGGGTTGAAAGGTTGGAAGGTTGGTTGGGTTTGGGGTGTGCATGCAAGAGCATGCACACCCCTTTTGTTATCCCAAAAAGGTGGCCAGCACGGCCCGGTTTTCGGCGGCGCAGGCCTGGCGGATCTCTTCCCGGCTCAGCGGGGGCAGATCCCAGCGCACGGCCGGCATGGCCTGCTCCTCGGGCGAGAGCGGGCGGTGCTCCACGGGCAGGGGGCTGCCCGGCAGGGCGCAGTCCAGGCGGCGGCCCTGGCGGTAGAGGCGCTTGCGCGCCTGGCACATTTGCAGCGTGGCGATCAGCAGGGGGATGAGGTGACGGTTCTTCAGCGAGGTGACGGAGCAAAGCGTGCCGGTGAGGCGGTGCAGGGCAGCGTGCGGCGAATTGGGGAAGGGCATGCAGCCATCGATGAAGCGGTCGGCCATCCCGGCAGCCGGGCGGGCGCAGGCGCCCACGGCCAGTTTGGGCCCCGGCATCTGGGCGATCTCCTCCAGGGTGTAGGGGCGGCCCTCGTGGTCCAGGTAGCAGGGCTGCCCGTTGCGCTCGAACCCCGCCCCGATGATCAGCACCAGGGGGAAGTCGCCGCGCTGGCCTTCGCGCAGGAACATATCAAAGGCGAAACGGGTGGTTGCCAGGCAGCCGCCGCGGCAGGCCATTTGCATCTGCTCTGCCAGGGCCGGGCTGCCCAACTGCGCCGCCTGCACCAGCGGCGCATGCGGCAGGTTGTGGCCCACCAGCGTGCGTACGTTGGGAAAATGCTCGCGGAAGGCGGCGTTCATCAGGGAGGGGTCTGCCGGGCGGAAGGGGATGACCTTCTGCTTGCCGATGATCTCCACCTGTGGGTCATTGAAGCCAGCCGCGTCCGCGGCGCACATCAGCGGGATCTGCGCCGGGTCAAAGCCCATCAGGCGGGTGGCCACGCGGTCGGTTTCCACGCTGTTGTTGCCGCTGACGATCACGCGGCTGTCCACGGGGTCCACCGGGGCCGGGCAGTTGCCCTCGCCGCCCACCAGCCCGTCGATGATGGTCAGATCGGGCTGGAAGAGGTGCAGCAGGTCGACCAGTTTCTGATCGATGGAAAAGTGATGCTGGCGCTGGCGCAGGTTGTAAGGCAGAATGCCCATGGCGTTTTTAAAGCCCAGCGTCACGCCGGTGTACAGGTTGGTCTTCATCTTGGGCACCGAGACGAAGAAGGCCTGGCCTGAGATCACCTCGGCGAAGATCTCCGGCACGATGACCTCTTTCTGCACGCGGGCCTGGGGCAAAATGTAGCGCACGGTGGGCTGCTCTTCCAGGGCGATCAGGTCGGCGCCGTGGCGGCGCGCCAGCCGGTCCAGCCCGGCGACGGCAAACGAGCCGCGCGTGGGCACGCCCCGCCCGGAGGATTCAACGATGGTCAGGCGGCGGGTGAAGCGCTTGAAATACGCCAGCACGGCATCCAGCAGGCGCGGGTCGGTGGTTTCGGGGTACTCGGGCTCCACCAGGCCCATCTGGTGATACACCGTCACCAGGTTGGGCTTGAAGATCACCCGCTTGCCTGCCAATTGGCGTGAGAAGTGGATGCGCTCATCCAGAGCGCTCAGGTTTTCTTCCACCAGGCGGAAGATGGCCTGGATATCGGCGCGGGCAAAGTAGGCGGGAGTGCCGTAATCGTGCGGCAGGGCCACGGCGTCGCGGCGCAGGTCGAGGCCGGGCGGCAGGTGGCTGATAACGACGAAGCTCTTCTCGCCTGCCATAGGGTTGGTCAGCGGCTCTTTCCGACCTGCATGGCGATGGCGTCCACCGGGCAGGCGGTTTCGCAGAAAGAGCAGCCGATGCAGTTCGGGGCATCGCACAGGCGGGCGACCGCCCGCACACGGTGGTCGGTCAGCGGGGCAAAATCGAGCACGCTGGTGGGACAGACCTCCAGGCAGACCCCGCAGGAGATGCATTTCTCCTCCAGGATGCGCGGCTGCAGCCACAGGCTGCGCTTGAGCATGGGCACCAGTGCGCCCTGCGGGTCAAATACGGCCTGGTACGGGCAGATGCGCCCGCAGGCGCCGCAGTCAATGCAAATGGCGGTGAGGATGGCGTGCGGCTTTTTCTTTTCCCCCAGGATGGCGTTCACCGGGCAGACCCGAATGCAGGCCGCACAGCCGGTGCAGGCGGCGGCCAGGATGGTGTGGCTCATACCGGCACTCCCTCGGTGGGCTGAACGATGTCGAGTATATCCAGGGCTTGCAGGGTTTCCTGGGTGGGGATGCCGGTTGCTTCGTCCCAGCCGATGGCTTTCCAATAGGCGTGCATGAACTCGTCCAGGTCAAAGTGGAAGCCGCGGTTGGGGCCGTGCTCCAGCGGCGGGCTGCCGGTAAGGCGCGGGCTGATCTTGAGGGCGCGCGGGTCGATGCCCTGACGGATGTTGAACATCTGCCGCAGGGTTTGGATGCGCTGCCCGGTGCGCAGGTACTCAGCGGGGGTGAGATTCCAGCCGGTGGCGGCGTTGGCCCACTCGAAGATCGGCACGCGGTCCACGCCGATGAGCATGCCAAAGTAACACGCCCCCGCCGAGTTGTAGAACTGGGTGAAGTTGCTCACCGCCACGGAGGCCTGGCTGTTGCCGTTGCCGGGCGTGTAGCGGCGGGTGCGGGGATATACCTGCAGCGCGGGCGGCAGGTCGGGGATGCGCGTCCACAGGCGGTACATTTCGTAATACAGGTATGCGCCGCTGGTGTGCCGCCCGGGGGTGGGGTCTACGCTGGCGTGCAGGCCCATGCCGGGATCCAGGCGCGGGTCGTGATAGGCAATCTCCTGGCCTCCGGCGTGGATGGCGGCCTGGCTGGCCTCGGGGCGCAGGCTGGCGGCGGCTTTTTTGACCCCGTCGCTCAGCCAGGCACCAAAGCCCTGGCGGGCGATCATCTGGCGCACCAGCTCGCGGATGGCTGGGGCGTTGCCCCAGGTCAGCTCCAGGCCGCCGGTATCTTCCTGGGTGATCCAGCCCTGCTCGTAACATTCCATGGCAAAGGCCACCGCCCCGCCCGCCGAGATGGTATCCATCCCGCCGCGGTTGAGCATCTCGTTGACCTCGTACACCAGGTCGAGGTCATCGTTCAGCAGCATGGTGGTGAGGGATGCGATGGTCTCGTATTCGGGCTTGTGGCTCTCGGTGATCTCGCCCTTCATCTCCACAATCCCGCCGCAGCCCAGCGGGCAGCCGCGGCAGTGGTATTTGCGCTTCTCGCTTTGGCGCACCCGGTCGGGGTCGATGGCATCGTACACCTGGGGCATATCCCGCTCGGAGCCGGTCCAGTTCTTGAAGGGCGTATCGCCCATGCCAACGGAGACCTGGAAGGTGCCCACCGTGCCCCATTTGGCCAGCACCCGGGCCAGCAGTGCGCCCGATTGGGTGAAGCCAACGGGCAGTTTGCCGATGGCTCGGCCCAAGAAGGTGAGCGCCCGGGAATGTAAAAGCCGCGCCGGCAGGATCACGTCGCGGCTGCATTTCAATGCCAGCAGTTTTGTTTTCATCGGGTCGTGGGCAGACACGCGCTGCGAGCCTGCCAGGACGACCGCTTTGAGCCTTTTGGAGCCCATCACCGCGCCCAGGCCCGAGCGCGCCGCCAGGCGGCCGCGGTCGTTGACGATGCCGGAGATCAGCGAGAGGCTCTCTCCTGCCGGGCCAATGGTGGCGATGGCGGGCTGTTTCTTGCCGTGGTGCGCCTGGTGCAGCAGGTCTTCCGTTTCGATGGCGTCTTTGCCCCACAGGTGGGCGGCATCGCGGATCTGCGGGCCGTGGGCGTCGAGGTACAAATACACGGGGCGGTTGCTGATGCCCTTGAACAGGATGCCGTCATAGCCGCACTGCTTGATGGCGAAGGCCAGCGTGCCGCCGCAGTTGGCATCTCCCCAGGTGCCGGTGAGCGGCGATTTGGCCACTGCCATCCAGCGCCCGGTGAAGAGGCTGCCGCTGCCGGTGAGCAGGCCCGGCAGGAAGCCCAGGATGTTCTCTGGCCCCAGCGGGTCTGCGCCCGCGGGGATCTCGCGGTAGAGCAGCCAGGCTCCCAGGCCAATGCCAGCCAGGTATTGTTGGTAGATTGCATCGGGGATGGTTTCTTCGTGCCAGGTGCCGTGGGTGAGGTCTACCCAAAGCACTTTCCCAGTGTAAGCCTTCAAGGTTGTTTCTCCGAGAAGGCAATCATAACATAGATCAGGCTGTTAACAATGTTATCTTTGGGGATTATGCAAAATATCTTACAAAAATAACGATGATTTATCAAGCGTGTATGTGGCGGCCTGTTCTAACCCCATCTGTTGCCCGGCCTGCCATGCCAGTTCAAAGGTCGCCTCACCCAGAATATTACGCGCAACGGCCTCGATGCGCTCCTGCCGACGGTGTACAAATGGCTCCACCCACAGACCCTCGGCTGTCAGGATGGCATGCACCGCGCCAGCCATCTGAGCGGCGTATTTGGCGTGGGTGGGGGTGGCTGGGCTGCCTCCGGGCTGGTCTTGCAAGATCAAGTCGGCCACACCCACCAGCACACAGGCCATGGTTTGCCGCAGGCTCAATGCCTGCGCCATGGTCAGGCTGGCAATATGGAACTGGTAAGCCGTCTGCACATCTCCCTGCGCGGTTGCAACCAGCCCCAGCCCAAACTGCGCCCCGGCGATGCCGCCTTTATCGCCAATTTCCTGGGAGAGCGCCAGGCTTTCTTCCAGCCAGACGTGCGCTTCCAGGAAGTGGTCTTGCTCCAGGCTGATGCCGGCCAGGTTGTTGATCAAAATAGCCGTCCCGCCTTTGTCGCCGATATCGCGTTTGAGGCGCAGGCTTTCTTCGTACAGGGCGCGGGCAGCGTCGAAATCGTCCAGATGGCGGGCCAGCTCGCCCAGGTTGTTGAGCGAGGCTGAGATCAGCAGCCGGTTGCCGATCTCGCGGCGCAGTGCCAGGCTTTCGGCGTAGCGAGCCTGCGCCTCGGCGTGGTTGCTCTGATCCAGAGCCACATTGCCCAGCCAGTTGAGTGCAAAGGCAATGTTCTCTTTGTTGGCGGCTTCTCCCATGGCGCGCTGCAGCGCCAGGCTTTCTTCCAGGGCTTGCTGGGCAGCAGCAAATTCGCCTTTCTGGCACAGCGAAGCGCCGAGCTCCATCTGCACCTGGCTGATCCCGGAGTCATCGCCGAGGGCTTCCCAGCACAACCTGGCTCGGTCCATCCACATCAGGGCAGCGTCACGATCTCCACGCAGGCGCGCCAGCACGCCCAGCGCTTTCTGGCACTCTGCCACGGCCGGGCTGCATTGCGCTTCGCTGGCCTGATCCAACGCCCGCTGGTACAGGCGTTCGGCCTCCTCCCACTGTCCCACCAACTGCAGCACCGCGCCCAGCCGCAGGCGAGTATTCACGGAGTCCTGGCTGGGCTCATCACCATCTTCTTCCAGCAGCGCCAGCAGGCGCTGGTAGTATTCGATGGCTGAGGCGTTGGCGTAAGTGGTTTGGGCGGCCTCGCCGGCTTTGCGCAGGTACTCGATGGCCTTTTTCCGGTTGTCGCTGCGGCTGTAGTGATAAGCCAGCAGGTCCAGCAGTTCAGCAGAAGGTGGCGTGCTCAGGCTCTCCAGGTAGGCGGCTAACTGCTCGTGCAGCCTGGCCCGGGTGGCGTAGGACAGGCTTTCGTAGGTGGCTTCTTGGGTGACGAGGTGTTTGAAAGCATAGGCAGGGTCAGGCCCGGCCGTTTCCAGCAGGGTCAGCCCCAATTGGGCCAGTTCGTCCAGGTTGGAGAGCAGGGTTTGGGGGCTGCCCAGGGCCGGGTAGTAGCCGTGCAGCCAGCTGAGGCGGAACAGCCGCCCGATCACGCTGGCTGCCTTCAAGATGCCTTTTTGCTTCTCGGTCAGTTGGTCGATGCGGCTGAGGATCAGGGTGTGCAGGCTGCCGGGCAGGGCAAATTCATCGGTGGAGGGGTCGACGCCGCGGTCGCGCAGGTAGTTGAGGGTCTCTTCCAGGTAGAAGGGATTGCCCTCTGCGTGATCAATGATCTGCCGGGTGATCATGGGGGGCAGGGGGGTGGTGGCAGACGGGAACATCTGCGCCAGGCGGGCCTGGAGCAGCTCTGAAGATTCGCCGCCCGACAGCTCTCCCAGGAGGATTTTGGTGTAGTAAGGCAGCGTGTTGACGCGCGGCTGCTGCAGGCGCATCAGCTCGGGTGGGCGGGAGACCATCACGATCAGCAGCGACCACTGCGAGGCGGCGCGGGCAATGGCTTCCAGCAGGTCGTGCGAGAGGGTATCCATCCAGTGCAGGTCTTCCAACACCAGCAAGATTGGCTCGCGGCGGGTGGCGATGCGCAGGCAATCTAACAACAAGGCTTCCAGCGCACCCTTGCGGTCTTTGGGCGACAGCGAGCGGGTGAAGTCGTTCTCCTCCAGCGACAGGTTCAGCAGGGGGGCCAGCAGCGGCAGGGCGGGCAGGCGCTCGGGCAGCCGCCGGGCCAATTTGCTTTCCAACAGGCTGGCTTGCTCGGAGGCAGGCAGCCGCGGGTCCAAATCGAAGAAGGCTTGCCAGATTGGCTTCCACACCATGTAAGGGCTGTTGGTGCCGTACGATTGGCAGGCGCCGCCGTAGCCGGTGAAGCCGTTCTGGCGCGCCAGGGCAATGATCTCTGCCACCAGCCGCGATTTGCCAATGCCGGCCTCGCCATTGATGTTGAGCACCTGCCCCTCGCCTTTTAATACCAGGGCGATCTTTTCCGTGGCCAGGGCCAGTTCTTGCTTGCGGTCGATCATTGGCAAACGCACGCCGGAGACTTGCAGGCGGATGGCCCGCTGATATTGGGCCTGGGTGGTGGCGAAGGCTGGTACGGCCTCCGCTTTGCCCCTGATCTTCAGCGGCTGGACCGGCTCGAAGGTGAATTTTTCTCCTGTCAGATGCTGGATGCGCTGGCTGACCAGCGTCTGACCTGGGGCAGCGGCTTCCATCAGCCGGGCCGCCACGTTGGCTTCGTCCCCCAATACGGTGTAAGCGCGGCGGTTCTTGCCGCCATAGGTGCCCACCCGCATGGTGCCGCGGCTGATGCCGATGTGCATCGGCTGTAGGAAGTTCAGCTCTTGGCGCAGGCACTGCAAGTCGAGGGCGGCTTGCACCGCTCGCAGCGGGTCATCTTCGTAGGCAGTGGGCGCGCCAAAGACGATATACAGGTAACTGCCCTTATCGCCAATGTTCAGGCCCAAGAGGGTGCCGCCGTAGCGGTTGACCGTGTTTTGCACTGCCCGGATGAAAACATCCAATTTCTCCCCGGCGCGGGCGTCGGCATCGTAATCAATCCCCTGGAAGCGCAGGAACAAGGCCACCACGCTGCGCAGCTCGGTGAGGAATTCTCCCATACCGCTTATCTCGCGGGCGTAGACCGCCGGCAGTACCCAGGGGCGCAGTGATTCATCGGGCACTTCGGGCAGTTGGGCCGGTTTGAGGGTCATCTGGATGGGCTGTTTGAGGCGGGTGAGCACGGCAAAATGCTGGCTGGTGGCTTTATCGGCGCGCCAGCCGCCCAGGCCGGTTTCTTGCCACAGGGCAGCCGTGATCACAGCATCTACCAGCACCTCGCCCTGGTGGGCCAGCCGCTCGGCGATGGACAGGCGGGCGACAGTGGCCCCGCCCAGAGCCTCCATGCGCTGGATGGTGTGGTCTCCCACGATGAAGCGGCGCACCGGGCCGCTGGTCACAGCGATCTTGAGCTTGAGCGCCAGCCGGGTGGGTTTGCTCAGATCGTTGGCGGCAGGGATGCTAATGGTCTGGTAGCGCTGGATGGCAGATTGCAGGGCCATGGCGCAGGCGGCGGCCCGACCGCCCTCATCCTGGTCAAACCAGCAGGTGATGCCGTCTCCGGCAAAACTGATCACGCTGCCCTGGAAGCGTTCCACCTCAGCGATCAGATCGTCATAGACAGCGTTGAGGTGGGCGGTCAGTTCCTCTGCGCCGCGCCGCGCTCCGTGGGCCGTCACCAACCCCTCGGTAAGCAGGGTGAAACCGGAGATGTCGGCCAGCATGGCTGAGCCAAAGGTGCGCTCGGGCAGTGTTTCACCACGGGCCAGGGCTCGCAGTCGGTCTTGCGGCAGGTAAACGCTGAGGTTGCTCAAAAGTTATCCACCCAGGTATACTTAAGTGATTGGCCGGTGTTATGCAGCTTTTTTGTTAAAAGACTTTCGGCCAATCACATATCAGTTTACTGACATCTGGTTGGGAAGTCAACCCTTAGTTTCCCAAAAAGGATGTCAGGTGGTGCGAAGCACCACCTGACATCCTTTTTGGGAGTGTTCCCCTCGAGTTTGGCCTTTTTGCAAAAGCTGCAAAAAGTCCGTTTTTTTACCCCACCCCTGCCCCGCCCCTCAAGGGGTGGGAAGGGGGGATGGGGGGATAGGGGCGCGCTCTGCCTTACCCGCCTCGATAGAGGTGGGGGATGTAGACCAGGCTCGTCACGACCACGACCGTTTGGGCAGAGACGCTGCCCAGCGAGTTGGTGGCGGTGACGGTGGCAATGTAGGTGCCCGGGGCGGCATACACATGTGTGGTGACCATGCCGCTGCCGTTCGTGCCGTCGCCAAAGTCCCAGGTGTAGACCACGTTGCTGCCGGCGGTGATGCTGGCTTCCAGCGTGGTGGCAAGGCCGATGCGGCTCGGGCCGTCGTTGATGGCAGCCAGCCCGCTGATCTCATCTTCTGCAGAGATGCTGAAGGCGCCCAGCACAGTGATCTCCTGGCAGTCGCCGTTGTAGAGCACTAGGTCGTAGGTGCCGGTGGGCAGGCCTGCCGGGACAATCGCGTTGAGGTGGGTGTCATCCGCCACGGTCACGTCTTCCAGCCAGGTATCGCCCAGGCGCAGGGCCGGGCTGCCCAGGAAGCCGCTGCCGGCGATGACGATGGGGATGGAAATGCCCGGTGCGCCCGAAGCAGGGGTGAGGGTGAGCACTTCAGGGGTGGGGTTAGCGGGCATGGGGGATAGGATGCGCACATCGTCGATGAACCAGCCCACGTCGCTGTTGCCGCCATCTGCGCCAAAGCGCCAGCGCACCAGCACATCCTGCCCGGCGAAGGCGCTCAAGTCTACCGTCACTTTGGTCCAGGTAGTCAGATCGCCCACAAAGCCGGGGCGGCCGTGCAGCGGGTTGTTGGAGGCGGCCTTGAGGGTGCCGTTGTAGCCATTTTCGATAATGTAAGGGCCCAGGTCGAGCCAGGTGCCGCCGTTGTTGGTAGAAATCTCCAGCACGCTGCCATCGTTGTTGGCGCCTTCAAACTCGTAGCGGTGCCAGAAGATGAGCAGGCTGCCTTCGCCAGCGGGGGCGGCGCTGCTCAGACGCAAGGCGCTGTCGGTTTTGACGCCTGCATTGGGCACATACCAGGCGTGGCTGGGGCTGTTCGACTGAAGATCGCTGATGGCCCACTCATCTGCGCCCACGGTGGCGCTGTGGCTCCATAGGCTGCTGCCGTTCTCGATGTCGTCTTCGAAGGCGGTGTAGTACAGGATGGTGGCGAAGTGATACGTCTCAGCCCAATCGCCCACGGCGCACATGTTGGCAGCCTGGGCGCTCCACCAGTAGCAGACGCCGCTTTGCAGCTCATCGACCTGGCTGTAATTGGAGGCGGTCAGGTTTGTGACGGTGACCAGCGGATCATCGAAGAGGGGCGAGGTGCCCAGGGTAAAGTTGTAGGATGTGGTATTGTTCTGGTCGGCCCAGTCGAAGGCGGGGACGAGAGATTGGTTGTCGGCCCCCTCTGCCGGAGAGAGCAGAACCGGGGTGGGCAGCATGGGGGTGTACAGGTCGAGGGTCACCGTGGCGGTATGGGTGCGGGTGGCGGTGGTGCCCACGATGTCAATCGTGTAGCTGCCCGCAGCGGTGAGCGAGGTGGTGCTGATGCTGAGGGTGGCGGTGAGCGGCGGGGTAGCCGGGTTGGGGCTGAAGGCGTGGATGGTCTCTGCGGGCACACCGTAAGCGGTCAGCGTGATGGGCGTGTCAAAGCCAAACAGCGGGCTGAGCGCCAGCTCGTAGGCAGCCGTTTCGGGGGTGCACATGGTCTGGCTGGCGGGCGTTGCTTCCAGGGCAAAATCAGGCCCCAGGCCGCCGGTGCAGGCATCGAAGCGGAAGGCGCCGATCTTGGTGCTCCAACTGCCGCCGGTGTTGTACTCGCCGGTGAACCAGAAGGTGCAGTCATCCACCGGGTCTACGCTCATGGCGGCGTAGTCGCCGTAGCGGTTGCTGGGGCTGGGGGCGGTGCCGTTGGCCAGGTACACCTCGCCTTGAAGCATGCTGCCCGGATCATCACTGCGCAGACGGCCCACGTAGCGCAGGGAGGGGTACATGGTGGAACTGGAAGTATTGTAGCCTACGGCAATGTTGCCGCTGCCATCCATGGAGATGGCTCCCATCCAGCGCGAGTGGGTGTCGGTGGATGGCGCGTAAGTGCCTTCCTGATAGAGTGACCAGGCGCCAGCCCCGATCTTACGCAGCTCGAACCAGCGGATGCCGCCGCGGTTGGCGCCGTCGACATCGGTGACCAGGTTACCCACCAGGGTCTCGTAGGAGCCGAAGTTGCGGTACTGCAAGCGCCACATGATCACTTCGCGCAGCGGGTCGAGGGTGGTGCTGGAGCCTTGCTGGGGGAAGCAGTTGAAGGCAGTGTAACCGCACAGCTCGGAGGTGAAATCACTGACTTCGATGTAAGGCAGCCGGGTGAAGGTGGAATTGGACGGAGTGGTCCAATCCACATGGAAGGCCCACATATCCAGAAAATCTTTGCCGGCGGGGGCGCTGTAGCCGCTGTGGGCTTCGGTATCGATGTGGCGCATGATGATGCCCGGCGAGCCAGCCGGAGGCGGGTTATCGCCATCGTGATCGGCGGGGGTCAGCGTCTCGAAGCCGAAGGCCGAAAGCCCCGGGGCGGTATAGCGCTGGTAGGCGCGGGCGGTGGCGCCGATGATCATGTTGGCGCGGTCCAGGGCGTAGATGGAGGGGCCTTCGTTGGCGGTCATATAGTAGGCATCCGGCCAAACGGCGTACTTGGGATAATCGGGGAAACTGGGGGTGGTGAAAACGTAGCGCCAGTAGGTGCCGGTGGGGTCGGGGGTGGTGGAGATATAGATGCACAGGTAGTTGCCGCTGCTGGCAAATTCGCTCAGCATCCACTTGTCGGCCAACTCATCGTAAAGTACGATCGGGTCGCCGCCTCCGCTGGCGCAGTTGCCGCCAGAGCCCAGCGTTTCCAGGCCGATCGGCCCGGCAATGACGGAGCCATCGGTTTTATCGTAAATGGTCAGGTAGGTCATAGAGCCGTTGACCATCTGGATATACTCGTTGATACCCACGTCGCCCACGGTGTCGGGCGGGGTGGCGCCCATGCTGGCCATACCGTTGAAGTTCAGCACGGGGGTGGTGAAGCCCTCATCCACTGCGGAGGGCACGGCGGCATCTTGCACTGCCAGCAGGGGATCGAGGCCGCTTTCCTGGCGGTAGCTGGGGTCTGTGCCGCCGGTGAAGTCGATGCGCGGGTTGATCTCGCGGTCGAGTTCAAACTCGATCTCGGCGATGGGCGCATCGCGCAGAGCGATGGTCAGCTCGGGCTCCACCGGCTCGCCGATGAAGATGCCATTGGCGGTGGTGAAGTTAGATTGCGTGTCGGTTTGCGCCTCGGCGGGGGCGCGCAGCGACTCTGCAGCAGGGTTGTTGCCCACCGGCAGCAGGATCACTGCGCCGATAACGGCCAACACCAGCATACTGATACTTACCTTGAGCAAGATTTTCATGGGGTGTTTTTTCTCCTGAGGGGTGTTTGGGGGGAATACGATCTGCTTATTATAAAGCAGATGGGGTGCTGCGTGTCATTTTTGCTCACACACAACACCCCATCCCTTATTACTTTGAGAAGTTATTGACTCGCGATTACCTGCGGATCATCGGCAGGTTGGTAATGTACAGTGTCTGCCGCACGTTGACGATGAGCTCCAGCGTGGCAATCTCGCCGGCGGGGACATCGTAGACAGTGACGGAGATGGTCTGCGTGCCGCCCACCAGGTAAGTGTGCTGGGCGCTGAAGACGAACACGCCCGCGGGCAGGTTGATCGTCTCGGTGATGCCCGTGGCCCAGGTGATGATCACGGTATGTGCGTCATCGGGGTCCGCATCTGTCAGAGAGCCGTTGAGGGTGAAGACCTGGTTGAGCCATACTCCAGCCGGGTCGACTGTCAGGCTGCCCGGCGCCATGATGGGCGCATCGTTGACCGGGGCGACGATGATCGTCACGGTGGCGATGTTCGAGTCCAGAAGGCCATCGTTGACGATAAAGGTGAAGGTATCGGTGCCGAACCAATTCGCCTCAGGCGCGTAGGTCAGGTTGGGGGCAGTGCCCGTCAGCACACCGTGTGTCGGATTGCTGAAATCCCAGGTGAGTGGATCGTTCTCCACATCGCTGGCAGCCAGCGTGATCGCCGCAGAGGCGTCCTCATTGGTGTTGACTGTTTGAGCCACTGAACCAGGGGCATCGTTGACCGGCTGCACCGTTACCGTAACCACACCGCTTGAAGATAGACCGTTGAAAGCGGTGTAGGTGAATACATCGGTGCCGAAGAAATCCAGGGCGGGGGTGTAGAGCGCCAGCGTGCCAGAGATGGCAGCCGTGCCGTGCAGAGGCGCACCCACCGCTTCCAGGCTCAGGCCGATGATGCCTGCCGGGTCGTTGTCGTTGTCCAGCACATCGATGGCCACAGCCACATCTTCGTCGGTGATGGCCTCGTCATCGATCACCTCTGGCGGGATCGTAACACCAATCACGGTGAAGGCGCCCAGCAGGGTGGTTTCCTGGCAGTCGCCGTTGTACAGCACCAGGTCGTAGGTGCCTGCGGGCAGGCCCGCCGGGACAACCGCATCGATCAGGGTGGGGCTGGTCACGATAACGCTTTCCAGCCAGGTGTTGCCCAGGCGCAGGGCCGGGCTGCCAACGAAGTTACTGCCGCTGATCTGCACCGAGGTGGAGGCGAAAGAAGAGCCTTCAGCGGGGGTGATGGTGGTGAGGCCGGGGGCAGGGTTGGGCGGCAGGGGTGCGGTGATCTGCACGTCATCGATGTACCAGCCGGTGTCGCCAACCGAGGAGTCGGTGCCCAGACGCCAGCGGATGAGGATATTCTGCCCGGCATAGGCGTTCAGGTTCACGGTCACCTGTGTCCAGGTGGTCAGGTCGCCGGTCCAGGCGGACCGCCCGCCAAGGGGGTTGGAGTAAGAGGTGCTGATGGTGCCGTTGTAGCCGCCGGAGGTGATAGCTGCACCCAGGTCGCTCCAGGAGGTGCCGCCGTTGGTGGAGATTTCCAGCACGCTGCCGTCGTAGGTGGTGCCTTCGAACCAATACATATGCCAGAAGGTGAGCGTGCTGCCTGCACCCACGCTGACCGGGTTGGCCAGGCGCAGGTACGAGTCATTCAGTGCATTCCGATCGGGTGTGAACCAGGCATGAGTGGGGCTGTGTGATTGGGTGGTGCCGTTGACCCACTGATCCTGCCCGACGAGAAAGCCGTGCGTCCACTGTGTGCTGCCGCTTTCCATGTCATCTGCGAAGGCGGCCTGCAGGGCCACGGTGGAGAAGTGGAAGGGTTCGGCCCAATCGCCCACGGAGCACAGGTTGGCTGCCTGGGTGCGCCACCAGTAGCAGATACCGCCGTCCAGCGGGCCGGCAACGGTGTAGTCAGAATCGCCCAGGTCGGTGACGCTCACCAGCGGGGTTTCGAAGAGCGGCGAAAGGCCCAACTGCAGGTTGTAAGATTGGGTATTGCCCTGGTCGGCCCAATCGAGGGTCGGCGCAAAGACCTGGTTCGCCGCACCATCTGCGGGCAGTTGCAGGGTGGGGATGGCGGGCATACCGGCATACACATCCAGGGTCACCGTGGTGGTGTGGGTGCGGGTGGTGGTGGTGCCCACGATATCAATGTTATAGCTGCCTGCGGGGGTGAGCGAGGTGGTGGTGATGGCCAGGCTGGCAGCGACCGGTGGGGTGGCCGGGTTGGGGCTGAAGGCGTGCGTGGTTTCCGCAGGGACGCCGTAGGCGGTGAGGGTCACCGGATCGGCAAAGCCCAGGAAGGAGTCGATATCCAGGCTGTAGACAGCCGGGTCGGGGGCGCAGATGGCCTGGCTGGCGGGGGTGACTTCCAGAACAAAATCGGGCCCCAGGCCGCCGGTGCAGGAGTTGAACTTGAAGGCGCCGATGCGCGTGCTCCAGCTGCTGCCGGCATTGTACTCGCCGGTGAACCAGAAGGTGCAGTCATCTTCGGGGTCCACGCTCATGGCCGAGTAATCGCCGTAGCGGTTGCTGCCGTTGGCAGCCGAACCCGCAATCAGCGCCATCTCATCGTAAGGCATGGTGCCCAGGGGGTCGGTGCGCAGGCGGCCGATGTAGCGCAGCGAGGGATACATTGTGGTGCTGGAGACGTTGTAGCCCACGGCGATGTTGCCGCTGCCGTCCATGGCGCTGCCACCCATCCAGCGCGAGTGGATATCGGGGGCGTAGGTGCCTTCCTGGTAGAGAGACCAGGCGCCTGCGCCGGTCTTGCGCAGCTCAAACCAGCGGATGCCGCCGTGATCGTTGTAATCGTTAACATCGGTGACGAAGTTGCCCACCAGGGTCTCGTAGGTACCAAAATTGCGGTACTGCAAGCGCCACATGATCACCTCGCGCAGCGGGTCGAGCTCGGTGCCGGAGCCCTGCTGCGGGAAGCAGCTGAATGCAGTGTAACCATTCAGTTCGGAGGTGAACTCAGAGGTGACGATGTTGGGCAGCTGGGTGAAGGTGGAGTTGGCCGGGACGTTCCAGTCCACGTGGAAGGCCCATATTTCGAGCAGGTCGGTGGTGGGAGAGCCGGCAGGGCCGTGGGCTTCGGTGTCACGGTGGCGCATGATGATGCCCGGTGAACCCGCCGGAGGCGCGGTGTTGCCGTCAAAATCGGCGGGGGTCAGGGTCTGGAAGCCAAAGGCGGAGAGGTCCGGTGCGGTGAATCGTACGTAAGGGCGCGCTGTGCCGCCGATGATCATGTTGGTGCGGTCCAGGGCGTAGATGGTGGGGCTGGATTCGTTGGAAGTGACGTAGTAGGCATCCGGCCAGACAGCGTACTTGGGATAATCCGGGAAGGATGTGGCGGTGAAAGCGTAACGGTAGTAGGTGCCGGTGGGGTCGGGGGTGGTGGAGATGTAGACGCACAGTTGGTTGCCGCTGGAGGAAAACTCACTCAGCATCCAGCGATCGGCCAGTTCGTCGTAGAGTACGATCGGGTCGCCTAAACCGGTGGCGCAGTTGCCGCCGGTGCCGAGGCTGGAGAGGATGATCGGTCCGGCGATGACCGCGCCAGTGTCTTTGTTGTAAATCGTCACCGAAGAGCCGCTGGTGTGATTGATCATCTGGATGTATTCGTTCATGCCCACTTCGCCCACGGTGTCGGGTGGGGTAACGCTGGTGTAGCCCTGGCCGGCGAAGTTGTGCAGCACGGTGATGGGCATGGCGGCGGTGGGGGCTTCAAGCTGGGCAGCCAGCAGTGGGTCAACGCCGAATTCCTGGCGGAAGTTCGGGTCGGCGCCGCCGGTGAAATTGATGCGCGGGTTGATCTCGCGGTCGAGCAGGGGATCGCCCGGCCCGGCGAGGGGAGCGTCGCGCAGGGCGATGGTCAGCTCTGGCTCCACTGGCTCGCCGACGAAGATGCCGCTCTGGGTGGTACTGTCGGTTTGCGCCCCGGCGGAGGCGCGCAGCGACTCTGCAGCAGGGCTGTTGCCCACCGGCAACAGGATCACTGCGCCGAGAGCAGCCAATACCAATAAGCTGATACCGATCTTGCGAATAACATTCATCTACTTTTCTCCTTGAGGTGGTTTGATTTTTATTCTTTAGGGGTATCATCTCAAAAAGAAGGGGGAAGTGGGGTGTTTTGGGCGAGCGAAGCTCACCCAAAACACCCCACACCCCAGGTTATTGAGAAGACACCTTTAGGGGCTGAAATAGGACAGGGTGGCCTGGATGGCTGCGGCGGCGGCTTCGGGCACGCTGACCTCGCCATAGAAGGCGCGCTCGATCTCACGATTGGTGGTTTCTTCAATGGCAGACCAGTTGGGCAGCAGCGGAAGCCAGCGCAGTGCCGGGATGGTGTCGATAAAGACTTGGCTGCTGGCAGGCGTTTGGAGCGGATCGAGAAATGCCGTTGAACTGGCAACCTCGATCAGCGATGGCACGGTACGCCCGGTTTGGGCGACCAGGGTTTGCCCGGTGGATGAGTTGGCAAATTCGATAAATTTCCAGGCATCCTCCTTGTTGTGTGCGGCAGCAGCCATACAATAGGCGTCGCTGTGTAAGATGCCTGCCGGCTGTGCGCCGGTGGGCAGGGGGGCGATATCCCAGGCAAAGGCGGTGATGGTGCGGTAGGTGGGCACGCCGCGGCGGCTGTTAAAGTACATCGCCAGGGTACCATTGAGAAAGCGGTTTTCGCTTTCCTCAGCGGCTTCGGCGGCGGCGCTGGGCGCCACGCCGTGCAGCACTTGCAGATCCACAAACCACTGGAAAGCAGACAATGCCTCGGGGCTGTCAAGGTCCAGGCGGGTGGGGTTGGCAGGGTCATCTAATAACTCGCCGCCAGCCATCCAGATGAAGGGCGCCAGGCGCACCATGCTGGGGGCAATGCCCACCCCATACTGGTCGATTGTTCCATCGCCGTCGATGTCACGTGTCAGCGCCTGGGCCGCGGCCAAAAAATCGTCCAGCGTCCAGCCGCTTTGCGGGTAGGGCAGCCCGGCGGTGTCGAACAAATCGAGGTTGTAGTATACCACCAGGCTGGAAATATTCTGCGGGATGCACCACACCTGCCCGTCCAGGGTGAAGGCCTGGATGGTTTGGGGGAAGAAAGCGGATTCTTCCAGCAGGCTGCTCTGGGCCAGGTACGGGCCCAGCGGCTCCAGGCCGCCCTGGCTGGCGAAGAGGGTATAGCGGCGGTAATTCATCAGGATGATATCGGCGGGATTGCCGCCGGCAAAATCGGCTGCCAGGCGCTTGTTGAAATCGCCCTGGCTGGGCAGGGCCTGCAGGGCAATGTCAATCCCGGGATTTTTCGCCTCGAATTCCGCCACCAGCGCCTCGTACGCGGCCACTTCGGCGGGGTCGCCCCAGATCATGAAGGAAATGGGCTCGGGCGCGGCTCGATAGCGGTTGCAGGCAGCCAGCAGCAGGCTCAGCGCCAGCAGGCTAAAGAAGAAGAGAGTCCAGCGGGTGATAGGCTTCATTACTTTAGCTCCGGTCGAACAGGTTGGCTAAAGAGAGGTTGTGCAGGAAGATGCGCTGCAACAGCACGAACAGGATCAGGACGGGGGCGGTCATGAACACCGCGGCAGCCATCAACAGTGGGGTGTTGGTCACATCATATTGCTTGAGGATCTGCAAGCCCACCGCCAGGGTGTAGTATTTGGGGTTAAAGATGTACATCACCGGGCTGGTGAAGTCGCTCCAATACAGCAAGAAGGTCAGGATGGTCACCGCGGCGCTGGTGGGGTGGGCCAGCGGCAGCGCTACCTGCCGCCAGCAAGTCCAGGCGCTGGCGCCCTCCAGGCGGGCGGCCTCGAAGACCTCTTCGGGCGCGCTGCGAAAAGCCCAGTAATAGAGAAGCACGAAGAGCGGGCTGCTGGCGGCAAATGCCGGGGCGATCAGTGCCCACAGCGAGTCGAGCAGGCCCAGGGCATTCAGCACCTGGTAGCGGAACAGCCACACCGCCCAGGCTGGCACCATCAACAGCACAATGCTGAGCAAGATCAGCCCACGCCGCGCCCGGCGCGGGAACTGCGCCAGGGCAAAGCCAGCCTGCGAGGCGGTCAGCAGGGTCAGCGGCACGGCTGCGCCCACCACCAGCAGCGAGTTGAGTGTGTAGCGGGCCATGGGCACGGTGCGGAAGATGGCAGCATAGTTGCTCCACTGGGCGTCTGTGGGCCACCATTCCAGCGCTGCAGAGGGTGGCAGGCCGGCCTGCCGCAGGGAGGCCACCACAGCCCAGTACAGCGGCAGCACGAAGAGCGCCGCCGCGGCAAAGCCCACCACCAGGCGTCCGTACCGCTTAACCCAGGCCATCGATCACCTTGAAGCCGTCGATCAGGTTGAGGATGCCCGCCATCACCAGCGCCAGCAGCAGGTAGAGTACCACCATGGCAGCCGAGGCCATGCCAAAATCGAAGAAATCGAAGGCCAGCTCGTAGATCAGCAGCGGGGCGAAGGTGGTGGCGTAATAAGGCCCGCCGTAGGTCATCACAAAGGAAGGGGTGAAGGTGGCTTGCAGCGAGACGATCAGATCGCGGAAGGTGAGCAGCAGCAGCACCGGCAGCAGCAGCGGCAGGGTGATGCCCCAGAACTTCTGCCAGGCGCTGGCCCCATCTACCTCAGCGGACTCAAAGTAGGCGCGCGGGATGTTTTGCAGCCCCGCCAGCAGGATGACAAAGCCCTCGCCGATCTGGAAGCCCAGCATGATCACGATCGCCAGGCGGGCGGTGCCCGGCTCTGCCAGCCAATCGGGGCCGATCAGGCCCAGCCCAGACAAAATAGCATTGAGCGGGCCGTAGAGCGGGTTGAAGATCCACAGCCAGATCAGGGCATAGGCCACTTCGGGGATGATGGTGGGCAGGTAGATGGCAGCGCGCAGCAGGCCGAAGGTGCGCCCTTTGCGCTGCAGCAGCAGGGCCAGTCCCAACGCGCCCAGCATACGCAGCGGTACCGCCGTCAGCACAAAGATCAGCGAGTTGCGCAGGCCGCTGCGGGCGAAGGCCGAGCCCAGCATGGCCTGGAAGTTATCCAGCCCGGTCCACACCGGCGCGGCGATGGCGTTGTAGCGAGTGAAGGCGATCCAGCCCGCGGCCAGCGCCGGCAGCGCCACCAACACCAGTGTGCCGATCAGGTAGGGGAAAAAGAAAAGCCTCAGTTGAGCGCTGTAACCCAGCCGCCGGTTCAGAAGCGTACTCAGGCGGTGGGTCAGGCGTTGGGGCGTGGAATAGGTCAAAATGCTTCTCTGCCAGGGAATGCGAGGTGGGCTAATTTTACCCCAAATCATAGGGGAAGGGAGTATTTCGCCCAGGCCTTCCGGCAGAATTGGTGATCTTTTTGCACCCGGAGTGAGTATAATTATTAAACCAGTTTGGTTGACATCGCCATGACCGAAGAAACCCAAATCTCCCCCGGCAGCGAAGCGCTGCCCACCAAGGGCAGTACCAATACCCTGTTGCGCATCTTTCGCTACGGCGTGGTGCGCCTGCTCAGCATCGCCGTCACAGTGGTGATTGCCGTATTCCTGACCATCGTGGTGGCCAACCTGGGCGGCAAGCTGGACACGGCGAAGCGCGCCTACATCGATGAGGCGATTGGCATGAGGATCCAAGGCGGCTGGCTGAGCGATGTGATCGATCCGGTCATGCGGGAGGCAGCCATCAACCAGGCTCGCGAGGCCATGATCGAGTCTGCCGGGCTGAATACGCCCTTCCTGGTGCGCACCTTCCGCTGGCTGTGGGACGGGCTGACCTTGAATTGGGGCGATACCTATATCCGGGTGAGCATTGGGGGCATCCCCAGCCGCCAGACGAGCGCGGTGATCCTGGATTACCTGCCGCGTACCTTGCTGGTGTTTGGCGGGGCCAATGTGCTGCTGTTCTTCGTCAGTATCGCGCTGGCGTTGGGCCTTTCGCGCCGCTACGGCAGCTGGCAGGATAAATTGGTGACGGCGCTGGCGCCGCTGGCGGCGGCGCCGAGTTGGGCCTATGGCCTGCTCATCGCCGCAGTGATGATCCATATCTTCCATACCTCCTTCTCGAAGTTTGATGAGTGGCCGAGCGGGTTCAATCTGGCTTACCTGCCCTATTATGCCAAACGCCTGCTGCCGGCCATGTCGGCCATTTTCATCAGCAAACTTTTCCAGAGCATCTACGCCTGGCGCACGCTGTTCCTGGTGAACTCCTCCGAGGAGTATGTGGATATTGCCAAGGCCAAGGGCCTGCCGGGGCGCATGTTAGAGTGGCGCTACATCCTGCGCCCGGTTTTGCCCAACGTGATCACCTCCTTTGCGCTGATCCTGGTCAGCCTGTGGCAGGAGGTGATCGTCTTAGAGACGATCTTTGCAGTGGAGGGCGTTGGTTACCTGTTCTACCAGGCCATCCGAGCCAATAATATCCTCATGACCGTGGCCCTGGTGACGATGTTTGCCTACATGATTGCCGTGACCGTCTTCCTATTGGATATGATCTATGCGCTGGTCGACCCGCGGGTGAAGATCGGCGGCGGGGGTACGGTGCGCTCGTTCTCGAGGCGGCGCGGGTTGAAGGAGTGGCTGCGCCTGCGGCGCAGGGATCGAGACTTGCCGCCGCCGGTGACGCTTTCCTGGCGCGAGCACGAGATCGCCCCCGCCGAGACAGCCCCAGTTCCCCTCGCACCCGCCGCGCCGCGCCTGCTGCTGCTGCGCGATACCGCCGCCGCCACGGGGGGCATGGCTGGGCGCTCGATGCAGCAGTATGTGCTGGAACTGGGCCACCGCCTGGCTGAGGCAGGTGTGCTGCTGCAAGCCAGCGATGCTTTCTGGCTGACGCGCGATGAACTCAAGGCCGCCTCCGATGCGCTAAAAACGGGCCGCGCCATTCGCCCGCTCAGCCTGGTGGTGCGAGAGCGCCGCACAGCCCTGCAGATATCTGCTGCTCAGGCCTCGGTTCCGCCTCCAGCCAAGATGCCCAGGCCGAGCGCGGCGCCTCATTTCCACTACCACAGGCCTTCCCTGCTGGCACGCTTTGGCGAGTCTGTGAAGCTGCTGGCGCATTATCCCTCGGCAGTTGCCGGGGTGAGCATCATCCTGTTCTTGATCGCTGTTTCGATCTACACGGTCATTGCTCTACCGTACCGGCAGGCAGTTAAAGACTGGCGCGGGGATGATATGCCCTGGATGCGCAACCCGCAGTACGCCGGGCCTGCCTGGCTCAACTGGTTCCGCTCGGATGATTTGCCCGAAACCGTGATCATGGACAGCCGCAGCGAGTCCGTCAGCAAGACGCGGGAAGTTCTCTCAGAAGTGACCACTTCCATTACGTTCAGCCTGCCCTTTGATTACACCTCCACGCACTACCCCAGCGAGATGATCATCTTCTTCACCTCCACCTCTCCAGAGAAAAACCCCCTGATTGCGCTGACCTGGGTGATGCCGGACGGAAGACAGATCGAGGTCGGTTCGTTTTCGATCACCTCGGCTTACAACTACTATGTTTTTCAGGACGAGCGCTTGCTGCGCAAGCTGAGGACACCTCTGGTGGAGCAGGGCATGTTTGGCGACCCGGCTACCGAACTGGCCTCTGCACTGCCAGGCCGTTACGAACTGCAGGTGACGGCGTACGTGTTTGAGCCAGATGCCGATGTGAATGCGGAAATGGTGGTCTATGGCAAGGTGCATGGCATGGCTGGCACCGACGGGCGGCGGCGGGATCTCATGCTGGGCTTGCTGTGGGGCACACCGGTGGCGCTCGCCTTTGGCTTGCTGGCGGCAGGGGGCACCACACTCTCCACCATCATCATCGCGGCCGTGGGCACCTGGTTTGGCGGCTGGGTGGATGATCTCATCCAGCGCCTGACCGAGATCAACATGATCTTGCCTTTCTTCCCGGTCAGCCTGATGATCTACATCCTTTACTCGAAATCTTTCTGGGTGATTCTGGGTGTGACGGTGTTGTTAAGTGTGTTTGGCAGCGCGATTAAGAACTACCGTTCGCTGTTCTTGCAGATCAAGGAATTGCCCTTCTTTGAAGCCGCCCGCGCCTATGGCGCCAGTGATACCCGCATCATCTTCCGCTATATGATCCCGCGCATTGGCACCATTCTCGTCCCGCATATGGTCATCCTGGTGCCAACCTATGTGTACCTGGAAGCGGCGCTTTCCATCCTGGGGCTGTACGATCCCGCCACTCCGCCAACCTGGGGGCAGTTGGTATTGCAAGGGCTGAGTGATGGTGTGTACCAGGGCGCCTTCTATATGGTGTACGAGCCGGCTGTGCTCTTGATGCTCACCGGCTATGCCTTCCTGCTCCTGGGCATGTCGTTGGAGCGCGTCTTTGAGCCGCGCCTGAGAGAGCGATAAAACTCAAAAGAAGGTGCTGGGCAGCGCTTTGCGCTGCCCAGCACCTTCTTTATAACCAAAAATGTGCTACAATACGAACAGGCAGGCGAATATCCCATGGAATCGACCCCGCAAACACCGCAACCCAAGCAGTTTGTCCTCCCTGAGCGTAATCCCGTTACCCACGCCGCTCACCGGCGCGAGGTGTTCTGGCAGATCACCCTGCCGCTGCTGATCGGCGGCTTGCTGCTGCTGGCGGCGCTGGTGGGGGTGATCGTGGCGGCGGTGGGCGCCAACGTGGGGGTCAGCCGCTGGGCCGATGTCTCGTTGATCTGGCTGCTGCTGCCGGTGCTGCCGCTGGCCTTGGGCATCCTGGCGGTGACCGCGGCCATCACTTACGGTGTGACCGCGCTGCTGGGTGTCTTTCCCGGCTATGCCCGCCTGGTGCAGGATTACTTCCTGCTCTTTGAGCGTAAAGTGAAAGAGCTCGATGCCCGCATCGTCGAGCCGGTGTTGAAACTGCATGCCTGGCTGGCGGGGCTGCGGCAGGCTAAGAGCAGCCTGAAAGCACAGATCGACGGACTGCGCCGAGACGATCAATCTTAACCCATCTTTTTGTTGCTAAGGGACTCACTATGACAGATGAAATTGACACCATCGAAGAAGTGATTGACAACTGGCGGCCCAAGCTGCTCATTGTCGGTGCTGTGATTGGCGCATTGACCGGGCTGGGTGCGGCTTACCTGCTCATCCAGCGCGCCGAGAAAGATGGCAGCCGCCCGGAACTCTCCACCAAGGAAGGCATCTCGCTGGGGCTGCTGGTCTTCGGCCTGCTGCGCCAGGTTTCAATGTTGGGTGGCGGGGAAGAGAAGTAAGCCGGGATCACAGGAAAATAAACCAAAAACGGGTGAGAAGCGGCGCATAGTGCCGCTTCTCACCCGTTTTTGGTTTTTTGAGACTTGCATCAGGAAAAATATTATGGTAATATATGAACGAACGTTCGTTCAGAACGCGAGAGAAATCCATGATCGAAGAACCCTCCCCCCGCGGCGAAGCCGCCCACCAGGTAATTTTACAGGCCGCCCACGATCTCTTTGTAGAGCAGGGCTATCACGGCACCTCCATGCGCCAGGTGGCGCAGCGCGCCGGGGTGGCCCTGGGCGGGCTGTACAACCATTTTGCCAATAAAGAGGCCGTTTTTGAGGCGGTTTTCCTCGCTTACCATCCCTATCACCAGGTTTTGCCTCACCTCCTGGATGCGCAGGGCGACAGCGTGGAAGAGATCCTGCGCAACGCCGCCCAGCGCCTGGTGGATGTGGTGCAAGAGCGCCCGGATTTTATGAACTTGATGTTCATCGAGCTGGTGGAGTTCCGCAGCGCGCATGCCCGCTCGCTGGTGAACGACCTGCTCCCCGTGGGCTTGCAGATTGCCCAGCGTTTGCTCAGTGTGCAACCTGGGCGTATCCGCCCCATCCCGCCGCCGATGCTGGTGCGTTCTTTCTTGGGCCTGTTCTTTTCTTATTCTTTCACCGAGGCCATCCTGGCTCCGGCGATGCCGCTGGTCTCTCCAGAGGAGACGATGCGGCAGTTTGTGGATATTTACCTGAACGGCATTTTGCAGCCGCCGGCAGAAGGAGATTTGCCATGAACTCGCGCCTCCGCTCGCTCATCCGCAAGGAGTTCATTCAGATCCTGCGTGACCCGCGCACGCTGATGTTGGTGCTGATCATCCCGGTGATGCAGTTGTTCTTGCTGGGCTATGCCGCCACCAACGATGTGCGCAACCTGCCCCTGGCGGTGCTGGACCTGGACCGCGGCGCGGAAGCGCGCGCCCTGCTGGATGCCTATCGCGCCGCCGACTATTTCCAGGTGGCCTACGATGTGGACTCGGAGGAGGCGATCCGCGAGCTGATCGACAGCGGGGATGCGCGCGCCGCCCTGATCATCCCGGCGGGCTACAGCCAGGCCCTGCAGAGCGGCGGTTCGGCGCAGGTGATGTTCATATTGGATGGCTCAGACCCCACCGTGGCCTCCACCTCTTTCTCGGCCGCGCAGTTGATCGCCGCGGCGCACGCCACGCAGATCATGGAAGCGCGCCTGGGGCGCATGGGTCAGGCGCTGGTGCTCACCCCCGCGGTGGAGGTGCGCACCCAGGTGTGGTACAACCCGGATCTGATCAGCGCCTACTTCATGATCCCCGGCGTGATCGGCATGATCCTGTATGCCCTCACCTCGATCCTGACCGCCTCAGCCATTGTGCGCGAGCGCGAGCGCGGCACCATCGAGCAGCTCATCGTCACCCCCATCCGTCCCTGGGAATTGATCCTGGGCAAGATGCTGCCGTACACGCTGTTGGCCTTGCTGAATACACTGGAGGTACTGGCGTTTGGCCATTTCTGGTTTGGGGTGCCCATTCGCAGCAGCCTGTGGCTGATCCTGGGCATTTCGGGGCTGTTCCTGCTCTCCAGCCTGGGCATTGGCCTGCTGGCTTCCACCATCGCCAACACCCAGCAAGAGGCCATGCTGGTGGTGTGGATGACGCTGCTGCCGAGTATTTTCCTGGCGGGCTTCTTCTTCCCCCTGGAGGCCATGCCCAAGGTGTTGCAATATATCTCTTACCTATTCCCGCTGCGCTATTACCTGGTGGTGATCCGTTCGCTGATGCTGAAGGGCGTGGGGGCTGAGGCGGTGCAGGGCGAGATCCTGGCGCTGGCGCTCTTTGGTGTGGGTATTATGGCCCTGGCGGCGCTGCGTTTCCGCAAGCGCCTGGATTGACCGTTTTGGATGTGTGCATGCCGATGGCTGCAAGGAGGTGCTGATGAATGATGTGCGTAAGATCATAGTTCCGGTGCTGCTGGTGGTGGTGGCGATCATCGCCGGGATGTGGTTCATGACCCGCGAGAGGGCCGGTCAGACCGAGGAGGGGCCGCTCAGCGGTTCCGGCGCGGTGGAGGCGGTGCAGGTGATCGTCTCGCCAGAGCTGGCTGGCAGGGTGGTGGAGGTGCTGGTGGCGGAGGGCGACGCGGTGCAGGCGGGGGATGTGCTCTTCCGTCTGGACGATGCCCTGCTGGCGGCCCAGCGCACCCAGGCCCAGGTGGGCCTGGAGGCTGCCCGCGCCGGGGTAGAGGTGGCTGAGACCTCCCTGGCGGCAACCCTGGCTGCCATCGCCACTGCCCAGGCGCAGTATGATCTGGAAGCCGCCGCGGCGCGCCAGCAGGCCCAGCCTGCCCGTGCCGCCGAATGGAACCAGGATGCCCCGGACGAGTTCATCCTGCCGCTGTGGTACTTCACCGGCGCGGAAGAACGCGGGGCTGCCCTGGCTGAGGTGGACGCCGCCGCAAAGGCGCTGGAGTCCCAGCAGGCCAGCCTGGCAGCCCTGCTGGCTGAGCCGGGCAGCGCCGAGGTGCTGGCTGCCGAGGAGCGCCTGGTGCAGGCGCAAGCGGCTTTTTGGGTGGCCAGCGATGTGCTGACCCTGGCTGAAGCCAATGGCAGCCAGGCCCTCAAGGATTATGCCCAGCAGGATTACGATGTGGCCCTGGCAGAGCTGGAGGCCGCGCAGGATGCCTACGAACGCCTGCTGACCACCAGCGAGGCCGAGGAACTGCTGGAGCAACGCGCCCAACTGGCGCTGGCTCAAGAACGCTATCAGACCGCCCAGGATCGTTATAATGCCCTGCTCACCGGCGAAGATTCGCTGCGCGTGCAGGCGGCCGCAGCCTCCCTGGCGCAGGCGCAGGCCAACCGGGCCTCGGCTGAGGCTAAGGTGACCCAGGCTGAGGCAGCCGTGGCCCAGGCCCAGGCGCAGTTGGACATCATCGATGTGCAGATCGGCAAGACCACCATCTACGCCGCCTCCAACGGCGTGGTGCTGACGCGCAGTATCGAGCCGGGCGAGGTGGTGCAGCCGGGAGCGATTGCCCTGGTTATCGGCCAGCTTGACCATCTGACCCTCACCGTGTACCTGCCCGAAGACCGTTACGGTCAGGTGCAGTTGGGCGGCCGCGCCGATGTGACGGTGGATTCCTTCCCCAATGTGACCTTCGCCGCCACGGTCACGCGCATCGCCGATGAGGCTGAGTTCACCCCGCGCAATGTGCAGACTGAGGAGAGCCGCCGCACCACCGTCTTCGCCGTCACGCTGACGCTGGACGACTCGCAGGGGCGCCTCAAGCCCGGCATGCCCGCAGATGTGGTCTTTGACGAGTAAACACCGAGAAGAGCCGCATGCCTGAGATCAGCGCTGCCCACCTGTGCAAGAGCTTTGGCACTCACCGCGCCGTAGATGACCTGTGCCTGGAAGTAGCCGCAGGTGAAATCTACGGCCTGGTGGGGCCAGATGGGGCCGGTAAGACGACCACCATGCGCTTGCTGTGCGGCGCGCTGCGCCCCGATCCGCACGATGGCGGCGAGGCGCCTGTGGTGCAGATCGCCGGGGTGAACCTGCTGCGCCAGACCGACCTGGCGCGCCAGCACCTGGGCTATCTGCCACAGCGTTTCTCGATGTATGAAGATCTGAGCGTGATGGAGAACCTGCGCTTTTTTGCCGAGGTGCGCGGGCTTTCAGATCAGGATTGGAGGCCGCGCAGCCTGGAGATCCTGGCCTTTGTGGGCCTGGCCGATTTTGCCCGCCGCCGCGCCGGTCAGCTTTCGGGCGGGATGAAGCAGAAGCTGGGCCTGGCAGTGGCGTTGGTGCACCGCCCCCAGGTGCTGCTGCTGGATGAGCCGACCACCGGCGTCGACCCGCTGACCCGCCAGGATTTCTGGCAGTTGATCATCCGCTTGGTGGCAGAAGAGGGCGTGGCGGTGCTGGTGAGCACGCCTTACATGGATGAGGCCGCCCGCTGCCGCCGGGTGGGCTTTATGCGCCAGGGGCGCTTGCTGGTGGAGGGCCAGCCGGACGACCTGCGCCGCCAACTGGACGAGCGCATCCTTGAGGTCCACGGCGAGCCGCTGGCCCTGCTGCGCCGCCTGGCCCGGGCCGACCCAGACGTGGAGGATGCTCAGATGTTCGGCGAGCGGCTGCACCTGCGCGTGCGCCTGGGCAAGGCCCAGCAAGTGCAGGCCCGCTTGCAAGAGGCCATCCCCGCAGGGGGCGGGCAGGTGAGCCGGATGCGCCCCATCCCGGCTGGACTGGAAGATGTGTTCATCTCACTGTTGGAAGAGACCGAACCGACGGAGGGGAGCGCATGACCGAACCAGTCATCTCTACCCAAGACCTCACCCGCCGCTTTGGCACTTTCACCGCCGTCGACCGGGTCACTTTTTCGGTGGAGGCAGGCGAGGTGGTGGGTTACCTGGGCCCCAACGGCTCTGGCAAAACCACCACCATGCGCATGCTGCTGGGCTTGCTGCGCCCCAGCCAGGGTACGGCGCAGGTGCTGGGCTTTGATGTGGCCACCCAATCGGAGCAGGTGCGCCAGCGCTCTGGCTATATGTCGCAGAAGTTTGCCCTCTATCATGAGCTGACCGTGGGGGAGAACCTGGCCTTTTACGCCGGGGTGTACGGGGTGCGCGAGCGCGCCCGTATCGCTGAGGTGCTGGACCTGGTGGGCCTGCGCAGCCTGGAACGGACGCGCGTCTCTGCCCTGTCCACCGGCTGGCGGCAGCGCCTGGCCTTTGCCACTGCCATCGTCCACCGCCCGCGCCTGCTCTTTTTGGATGAACCCACCAGCGGCGTGGACCCCACCGCCCGGCGCGCCTTTTGGGACCTGATCTATGAACTGGTGGCCCAGGGGGTCACTGCCCTGGTAACCACGCATTACATGGATGAGGCCGAATACTGCGGGCGGGTGGGCATTATGTCAGAAGGGCGGCTGCTGGCGCTAGACCGGCCCTCGGTGTTGAAAAGCCATGCCCTGCCCGGGCAGACCTGGGATATCGTTGCCGAGCCGCTGCTGCCAGCCCTGGCGGCGCTGCGCGCCTGCCCAGAGGTGCTGCGCGCCGGGCTGACCGGCGATCACCTGCGCGCCATCACCCCGCATGGCGCCTCGGCGCACCTGTTGGAGGGGCTGCTGCAGGGGGCGGGCATCTGCCCGCTGCGCGTGGAGGCGGTGGAGCCCACCCTGGAGGATGTGTTCCTATCCCTGGCCGAGTGAGGATGCACTGGAAAAAGAGGTCCGCAAACCAGCGAAACCGGTTTGCGGACCTCTTTTTTTGGTGCGTTTTGTAATAACGTGTAAGAAATATCAATATATTCAATAAATACTTTGAAAATATAAAACAATATATTGACATTTTCAATATTTGTGCTACAATAGGGGCATCAGACAGCAGAACCGCACAGAGATTCCTGGGTTTTGACCCTGACCAAAGACTGGAGAGACGAAAAATGCTAGCCCCACACCATCCCGAAAAGGCTGAAGCCGAGCTGCAAAGCGCAAGCCATGCAGCCTGGCTGCCCAAAAGCGCACCGCGCAGCCTGCCGGGGCGGGCCTTGTTCGCCCTGGGCGGCTGGCTGATGCGCACCGGGCGCAGCCTCCAGCAGAACGCCTGCCGGGAGCCCGACCGGGCCTCCCCGCCAACCTACACCATCACATTGTGATGCCGAATCTGTATTGAAGCGAGGTGCTTATGAACGTAATTCCAACCCGATGTCCCTTGTGCGGCGGCGAAGTGACCGTCACGCGCATCTACTGCCAGGAATGCGACACCACCATCGAAGGGCGCTTTGGCGGCGGGGCTTTCTCCCGCCTCGGCCCGGAACAGCTGGCATTCGTGGAGCTTTTTGTGCGCTGCGAGGGCAAGATCACTCGCATGGAAACTGAACTGGGCCTGTCTTATCCTACCATCCGCAACCGCCTGCAAGAGGTGGTGCGCGCCATGGGCTATGAGCCAGGCGGCGAGGAGCCGGCTGGTATGACCGAAGCCGAGCGCCAGCACGTCCTGGAAGAATTGGATCAGGGGCGTATCACTGCCGAAGAGGCCATGCGCCTGCTACAAGAGACTGAGAGGTGATGAAATGGAAAAGCAGATCATTTCTACGGGCGATGCCCCGCAAATTCGTATCGAGAACGTTGCCGGCGACCTGCGCCTGAAAGGTCACGACGAAGCCGAAGTGGTCGGCAAGACCGATTCTGCCGAGGAGTTGGTGATGGAAGCGGCGGGGGATGGCGTCAACATCCGCTGTCAGGGCGACCTGACCCTGCGCGTGCCGCGCAACGCCTCGGTACAGATCATCGCCGCGCTGGGCGAAGCCGATATCAAAGGCCTGGACGGCAGCCTGGAGATTGAAACCGTGCAGGGCGACCTGACCCTGCGCGGGGTGGCGGAGACCCAGGTCGGCAAGGTGAGTGGGGAACTGAAGGCCAAGAATGTGGGCGGCAGTTTGACGCTAGAAGATGTCGCTGGGGACGCCTCTGTGCGCGATGTGCAAGGCGATTTCATCGTCAGCGGCGGGATCGGCGGCAACCTGAGCGTGTACGATGTGGACAACGATATCCACGCCCGCGCCGCCGGCAATATCAAACTGCACATTGACCCGGCTGCCGGGCAGACCTATATCCTGGAAGCGGGTGGCAATGTGTTCTGCCGCCTGGCCGATGAGCCCAGCGTGGTGGTGGATATCTCCCGCGCCGGCAAGATTGTGATCAACCTGCCCAATGTGGAAGCCCCCGCACCGCAAAGCGCCCCCGCCTGCCTGACCCTGGGCGATGGCGATGCCAACCTGTCGATCTCGGCGGCTGGCAACGTGGTACTCGACAGCCATGTGCAGGATTGGAGCATGATGGGCGATTTTGACCTGGAGCTGGAAGAGGTCGATGAAATTTCCCATACCATTGACGAGCAGATCCACCAGCAGGTGGAAGCCCAGTTGCGCATGGTGCAAGAGCAGATGGATGCCCAACTGGCCACGCTGACGGCCCGCCTGAGCGCCAGCGGCCTGAGCGTAGAGCAGGCCCGCCGGGTGGAAGAGCGCGCCCGCGAGGCCAGCGAACGCGCCTCAACCCGCGCCCAAGAGCGCATGCGCCGCGCCCAGGAACGCATGGAGCAGAAATTGGCTGCCGCGCAGCGCAAGATGGAGCAAAAAACCCGCACCGTTGAGCGTGTGGAAGCCTCCATGAACCGCCGCGGCCGCGCCCGCATTTTTGGCATGAACATCCCCACCCCGCCGCCTCCGCCCGGAGACCCGGTCAGCGAGGAAGAGCGCCTGACGATCTTGCGCATGTTGGAGCAGAAAAAGATCACCATGGAGCAGGCCGAGCAGTTGCTGTCTGCCCTGGAAGGCAAGGGAGGCTGAGCCACGATGGAAAACGAACAAGAACGCCTGCAAATCTTGGAGATGATTGAGCGCGGCACGATCAGCGCCGAGCAAGGCATCCAGTTGCTCAGCGCCCTGGGCGGCGAGCCCGTCCGCGCTGAGCTGCCGGGAACCATCCCCGTATCCGAGCCGCGGCCCGATTTCGAGAGTCCCGCCGAGGAGCCCTCAGCCAAAGACGCCCGCCGCGGCGCCGCGCCCTCCTCCCCGAACATGAACCGCTGGCGCGGCTGGTGGCAGATCCCGCTGTGGATCGGCGTGATCATCACCGTCGCCAGCGCCCTGCTGATGTACCTGGCTTACCGTTCTGCAGATGGCAACTACTTCTGGTTTGCCTGCACCTGGTTCCCCTTTATGACCGGGGTGGCTTTGCTGGCGCTGGCAGCCAGCAGCCGCACCGCCCGCTGGCTGCACGTGCGCGTCACCCAGGCGCCGGGCGAATCCCCGCAGCACATCAACATCAGCATGCCCATCCCGCTGCGGCTGATCGCCTGGTTTATCCGCACATTCCGCCACCGCATCCCCGGTATGGATGAGGTTCCCGATGTGGATGGCGTGCTGGCAGCCCTGCGAAAAACAACCCCAGATGAGCCGTTTCATGTAGTGGTAAATGATGATGAGGATGGCGAACGGGTGGAAATCTACATTGGATGAGGAGAGGTGAGATATGATGGCAACTTCAGAAGAACGAATGCGCATCTTGCGCATGATCCAGGAAGGGAAAATTAACGCCGAGGAGGGCGCAAAACTGCTGGCTGCCCTGCGTGAAAGCCGCCGCGAGCCGCGCTCCATTGCCTTTGCTGGCCGTTCCACCAAAGGCATGCTGCACGTGCGCGTCACCGATATGAACACCGGCAAGACCAAGGTCAGCGTCAACCTGCCCATGGGGCTGGTGGATGCCGGCATGAGCATTGCCAGCCAGTATGCCCCCGACGTGAACTTCGCCGAGATCGCCGAAGCGGTGCGCGCCGGGAACCTGGAAGGCAAAATTGTGGATGTGGTCGACGAGGAAGACGGCGAGCACATTGAGGTTTTCATTGATTAGAAGCACCTCGTAGTAACGACTTCAGTCATTACACGTAGCGAATGAATTCGCTATACGAGGGAAGAAGATATGTTTCCAGAGGAGGCCTGAGATGGCTCAAGAAACGATCGAACGTACCTTTGCGGTGCAGGCTCCGGCGCGTTTGCGCCTGGGGAACGTGCGTGGCTCGGTGGTGCTGGGGCCGGGCACGGCAGGGCAGATACAGGTGACGGCAGTCAAGCGCGCCGGCCTGGGCAGCGAGGAGCATACCCAGGTGGAGATCTCCCAGGCCGAGGACGGCACGGTGGTGGTGGAGACGCGCTTGCACAAGGAAAGCATGGCGGGCTTGTTTGGCCGTTCTCAGCCGTGCAGCGTGGATTACACCGTCAGCCTGCCGAGCGATAGCCATGTGAACATCCGCTGCGTGAGCAGCGATATGCGCCTGGAGGATCTGTCGGGCGAGTTTGACCTGGAAAGCGTCAGCGGAGAGATAGCCCTGGCGCGCCTCACTGGCCCGCTGCGCCTGAGTGTGGTCAGCGGGGATGTTTCGGGCGAGCAGGTCGCCGGGACGCTGAAACTGAAAGCAGTATCGGGGCGGGTGGAACTGCGCCAGAGCAACCTGCCCTCGGTCAGCGCCAGCACCGTCAGCGGTAATGTGCATTTGGAAACGCCCCTGGGCGAAGGCCCCTATCGTTTTGATTCGGTGTCCGGCGGCGTTCACCTGCACCTCCCCGCCGAGGCGCGCTGCAGCGCCCACCTGAACACGGTCAGCGGGCGGCTGCACAGCGCTCTGCCCATTACCGCCAGCCACCGCAGCCGCGGCAACCAGAAGATGGATGTGCAAGGCGGCGGAGCAGAGATCTCGCTGCACAGCGTATCGGGCAACCTGTGGCTGGAGACGCCCGGCGGCATTGCCAGCGCCTCAGAGGCCGCAGAATCGTTCGTGCCACCGATCCCGCCCATGCCCCCCATCCCGCCGATCCCGCCCATGCCTCCCATGCCTCCCATGCCGCCCATCCCTTCCCCTGAGGGATTGACCCGCAGCCAGGTCTTAGAGCAGGTTTCGCGCGGCGAGATGAGCGTGGACGAAGCTGTGCGCTTGCTGAAAGACCTGTAGAGAACGAATGAACTAGGCCCTTACGAGTGCCTTGTAGTAACGACTTCAGTCGTTATCGCGACTGAAGTCGCTACTATGAGGCAAGAGAATAAATTTTCAAAGGAGGGATCATGTCGAGCCAGGCAGTAACACAATTCTATACCGATGCAAGCAATTTTTTGGAAGAATTACTCCACGATGCACCCACCGCGGCCACCTTTTTGGGTGATCACCGCTTTGATGACCAGTTGAGCATCAACACGCCCGAATTCCTGGCAGATCAGCGCCGCCGTCTGGGCGCATGGCTGGATAAATTTGAAGCGTATGAGCGCACCGATTGGCCTCTGGAAGCCAAGATCGACCGCCGCCTGATGGTGCAGGTGCTCAAATCCTTCATCCGCGGCTTCGACAAGCTGCGCAACCTGGAGCGCTACCCCGGCAACGGGCCGGACGAGGCCCTGGGCGGCGTGTACAGCCTGATCATTCGCGAGTTCGCCCCGCTGCCCGAGCGCATGCGCAGCATTCTGGGCCGCCTGCGCCAGACGCCGCGCCTGCTGGCTGAGACGCGTGCCCTGATCCACCCGGTGGAAGTGCCGCGCCTGTGGGCCGAGATGTCCATCCAATCGACCCGCCAGGGCATGGGGCTGTTTGCCGGGCTGATCCCCATGCTGGCAGAATCGACCCCCGAACTCAAGCAAGAAGTGGTCGCCGCGGCTCAGGCTGCCGCAGCCGCCATGCAAGAGCACGCCGATTGGATCGAGAAGGAAGTGCTGCCGCTGGCCCAGGGTAACTACGCCGTGGGCGAGGAACTGTTCAACGAGATCCTGCGCGAAGATCACATGGTGGATTACGATGCCGCCTCCCTGGTGGAGACCGGCTGGAAGCTGTACGACGACACCGAGCGGCAGATGAAAGAGCTGGCTGTCAGCATGGATCCCAGCAAGACGGTGATGGAGCTGTTGGAAGAATCCAAGCAGAATCACCCCACCGCCGAGGGCCTGCTGGACGCCTACCGCCAGTGGATGGAAAAAGCCCGCCAGTTCGTCATCGATCACGAGATCGTCAGCCTGCCGCCGAGCGAGAGCATCCGCATCGTCGAGACGCCGCCCTTCCAGCGCATGTTCATCCCCTATGCGGCCTACAACATGCCGGGCTTCTTCGAGAAGGTGCAGGAAGGCATCTTCTGGGTTACGCCGGTGGAAGAGGGCGCTGACGCCGAGGCCGCCGAGAAGAAGCTGCGCGGTCATCCCTGGGCAGATATCCCCGTCACCGCGCTGCACGAGGCTTATCCGGGGCATCACTTGCAGTTGTGCGTGGCCAATACGCTCGAATCGACGCCGCGCAAGCTGGGCGGTTTCCTGTCCTCGTTGTTTGTGGAGGGCTGGGCCTTTTACTGTGAGGAGCTGATGGAGCAGTTGGGCCTGATCAACCAGCCGATCCAGAAACTGGCCCGTTTGCAGGCGCAGTTGTGGCGCGCCTCGCGCATTATCATCGACGCCTCGCTGCACACCGGCAAGATGACCGCCGAAGATGCGGTCAAGTTCCTGGTGGAGCGCGCCGGGCTGGAGCAGGAAGATGCCCAGGCCGAAGTGAACCGCTACACCGTCTCGCCCACCCAGCCGCAGTGCTACCTGATGGGTAAGCTGCAGATCCTGGATATTGTGGTGGAGTACCGGCGGCGCTATCCGCAGGCCAGCCTGCGCAAGATGCACGATGATATTCTCACCAGCGGCTCGCTGCCGCCGCGGCTGATGCGCCTGCGCCTGTTTGGCGAATAGGTTTATTCAAATCAAAAGAAGGCTGCAAGNNCTTGCAGCCTTCTTTTGATTTGAATGAGGTTAGATACCGCGCAAGCGGGGGTTGAAGACGCGGTCCAGCGAGAAGCCCAGCATGGCGAAGGCCAGGCCGGTCAGCATCAGCAAGACGGCCGGCTCCAGCACCCAGTAGTACAGGCCCTGGTACAGAGCGCCATTGGACTGGGCATCCTGGATAACCTTGCCCCAGGTGGGCAGGACGGGGTCGCCCAGGCCCAACACCGCCAGGGAGGCCTCCAGGAAGACAAAGGTGGGGATCAGCGTGACCAACTGCGGGATGAGCATGGGGATGATGCGGGGCACCAGGTATTGGAAGATAATGCGCCCGCTGCCCGCGCCATAAGCCCGCGCCGCCTCGATGTAGGGCGATTCTTTCACCTGCATGAAGACAGCGCGGTAGGTCAAGATACCGCCGCCAAAGATACTGAACAAGATGGTTACGCCCAGGATGGTCCAGATGGACCTGTCGTAGAATGTGCCCACCATGATCAGGATGGGCAGCAGCGGCAAAACCAGGTTGATCTGGGTAATGTGCTGGATCAGCTCGCCCACCCAGCCGCCATACCAGGTGCCGATGGCCGAGATAGACATGGTGGTGATGGTGGTGCCCAGGGCGGCCAGCAGGCCAAAGGCCAGCGCCACCGGGATGCCCCACAGCAAGGCCACCTTCAGGTCGCGGCGCAGGTGGTCAGTTCCGGCAATGCCATACACCTGCCCATAGACTACCAACTCAGCATCCACGTCCGAATCAGCCTCAAAGGTCACCAGGCTCAATTTCATCACGTATTCGCCTTTGAGCGGCACCAGGGGGTCTGAGCCAGGCTGGGCAAAGATGGCTTCATGGGGAAATTGGCTGCCCACACGGCGCGCCAGTCGATCATCCTGAGAGAAGCGGTAGGTGCCGGTCTTCTGCACGGCGAAATCGGTGATGCGGATCTCGCGCCCATCTGGTGTGACCAGAACGATCGAAATGAAAGGCGCTTTCTCTACGAAGGTGCCCTTGGTGAACAGGGTGAGTTCCTGCGGGAAGGTATCGAATTGATAATCGATCGGGAATTCGAACGTAACCGTCTGGTTGCCCGCTTCAGACACCTCATAGGTCTTGTTGATATCCTCATCATCGGTGTTGAAGATCATCGTCTCCACCAGCTTCTTACTGGTGAAGAAGTTGGTCCAGGCTGGCGGAGCATTCTTGGGCGATTGATACCAAATGTTCTCGCCGCCGCGCCACAGCACGATCGCATCACCATAAGGAATGGCGATGAGCGTGTAAGCCGAAACGATCAACAATGCCAGGATGATCGCCAGGCTGGCAACGCCGGAGGGATAGCGTAATAGTTCTTTGAAGGAACGTTGCAGAGATTTCATGCTGACCTCCCTTAACTGCCGCCGACTTTGACCCGCGGATCTACCAGAGCGTAGACGAAATCCAGCAGGAAAACGGAGACCGCCAGCAGGTAAGCGAAGATCACCGTCGAGCCAACGATCACGGGGGTATCGTACAGGCCAACGGCCCTGAAGATGGTTTGCCCCAGCCCAGGCCAGTTGAAAACGGTCTCGAAGATGGGGGCGCCCGTCCACAGGCCGATCAGCAGCAGGGTGAAGGTGGTGATGATGGTGGGCAGGGTGGGGCGCAGCACGTAGCGGCGCTCCACATCGCGGGAACGCAGCCCCTTGGCTTTGGCCATCTCGACGTAGTCTTCGCTGGAATAGATCAGGAAGAAGGTGCGCCAGTTGTAGGCCGTCAGGAAGATGGTGCTGACCAGGATGGCAGCCACCGGCAGAACCATGTGCTGCAGCAGGCTGAGAATATAGGCGACGGTGGTTTCTGGAACTGGCGTGCCCACCATGCCGCCAAAGGGCAGGATCCTGAACCCCGCGGCAAAGATGACAATCAGGAAGATGCCGTAGAACCAGCCTGGCGCGGAGGAGGTGGGCGAGAGGGCGATGATTACCTTATCCAGGAAACTGCCGTAGCGCCGTGAGAGGAACAAGCCCAGGAAGAGCGAGGCGAAGAACAGGAAGATATTGGCCAATCCGAACAGCATCAGCGTGGCAGGAAGGCGCTCCAGGATGATCAGGCGCACCTGCCGCGAGCCGCTGTCGCTGGTCATGTTTTGGGAGCGTCCCAGGTTCAGGGTCAGGGCGTTGGCCAGGTAGCGGAAGCTGCGCACCATGAAGGGCTGGTTCAGGCCCAGGCGCTCTTCCTCCAACCGGATCAGCTCCTCCAGGCGGGCGGCGCGCACATCCGGTGGCAGAGCCCTGAGCACCGGATCGGCCATGATGCGTATGGACATGGCTTCGCGGATATCGCCGCGGCGGATATTATCCACATAGCCGCCCATGTTGGCGATTAAGATGGTGAGATAAATGCTGGTGACTACCGTGAAGAGCAGGGTGATCAGGCGCATGCCGGTGAAGCGCAGCATGCGCGTCAGCGCGGCGGCGGTGGGGCTTTTCTTGGGGGCCGGGATGGCTTCGGGGGTCAGGGTTTGGGCTTCAACAGTCATGGGTTTTTCTCCTTCGAGATGCTGCAGGTGGCGAATACACAGACAATTAAATTACCATTTCCCCTTTCGCGAAGTTCAACTTTGGATTTGTATTGCCTTTAACCGAACCAAAACGCACCTCTTCGAGTAAAATAAAGTGATGCTACGTAACTCTTCCAAACGCAAGGCATTGATCTTTTTGGGGCTGACCTTTGGGGCACTGCTCTTCCTGGCCATGGGCATTTCCCAGATCTCCTTTTCTGGCGCCCCGCCGCTGACGCTGCGCCCGCAGGTGATCGAGGAAATTGGCTATGTTGAGCGCCCCACGCCTGGGCTGCAGCTTATCTTCTATCTGTTCTTTGTGCTGTATCTGCTGGCAGTCTTATCGATCTTCCTCTCGCGCGATGGCCGCATCCGCCTGCTGGCTTTTGTCTTGTTGATGAGTGTGGTGTCGCTGTGCCTGTACGCGGTTGGTTCGCTGATGGAGGAGGAGCAGCCCCCGGCGGCTATCTCTGCCACCGGCACTCCTGATGCGCTGCCGCCTGATGTGGCAGCGGAGCCCACCCTGGAGTTGGTTCCGGTGGATGATCTGCCCCTGCCCAAAACGCCCTCCTGGCTGGTGACCGTGGTGGGCGTGGCTCTGGCAGCCATCCTGGCAGGGGCGGTGCTGGGCCTGCTGTGGCTCATCTTGCGCCGCAGCCCGTCTTACTCCTTTCCTGAGGCGTTGGCCGAAGAAGCCCAGGCCACCTTGGACGAACTGGAGGCCGGCGGCGACCTGAGAAATGCCATCATCCACTGCTATGCCCGCATGAGCAAGGTGGTTATGGAAGCGCAAGGCATGGTGCGCCCGTCGGCCATGACGCCGCGCGAGTTTGAGCAGGTGCTCACGCGGGTGAAATTCCCCGCCGAGGCGGTCAGCAACCTCACCCGCCTGTTTGAAGAGGCGCGCTATGGCGAGATCTCGCCGGACGAAGACCGGGCGGAGCAGGCCCTGGCCAGCCTGCGGGCCATTGTGGCGCACTGCGAGGCGCTCAAACCCGCGCCGAAGGATGCAGCATGAGCAAACGTTGGGCAGCCATTCTCCTGGCAGTGGTCTTCATCGCCGCGGTCGTGGCGCTCACCATCGTGTTTCGCGAGGCGCTGCAAGAGCGCGTGGTGCAGCCGCTGGTGGAAGCCTGGAACAACTTGCGCAACTCTTACCGCAAGATGAGCCCTGAGATCATCTGGGCGGCTTTTATGGCCGTGGCCTACTTCTTCACCATTCTGACCATGCCCCGCCAGCAGAGCGCCATCACTGCCCTGTTTGCCTCCAGGGAGAAGATCAATCACGTCCTCTTTGCCGAGGTCAAGCCAGACCAGGAGCCCGATGGGCGGCTCTCGTTTTGGGTGCAAGAGGTGGGGCGCCTGTATCGTGACCGCATGCAGACGCGCCTTTCGGTGCTGGAACTGAAGCGCCTGGTGTTAGAGACGATTGCCCATCGCGAAAGCTTTAGCAGCATGCACGAAGCCGAAGCCTGGCTGGAAGAGAACAAGCGCGGCGTGCCGCCCGAGGTGATGGGCTTGCTGCACGTCAGGCGGCTGGTGCGCCAGGAAAAAGGCTGCAACCCACTGGCCCAGCTGTGGATGCGCCTGCAGATTGGGCAGCGCGAAGCTGAGGCGCCCGTGGAAATAGCGCCCTCGCAAAAAATTGCTATAATCCTCAAATATCTGGAACAACTTAAGGAGGTCGAACATGACCGTCGCAATATCTGAAGTCGCAGGACTGGCCAATGCAGTTGTCACCGAGGTGGAAAAGGCCATCGTGGGCAAGCGCGAACAGCTCGAGCAGATCATGGCCGCGCTGCTCACCCCCGGCGGGCACGTGCTGCTGGAAGATTACCCCGGCCTGGCCAAAACGCTCATCGCCAACAGTTTTGCCATCGCCCTGGGCATGTCGTTCAAGCGCATCCAATTTACCCCCGACCTGCTGCCCGGTGATATCACCGGCGGGTACGTGTACGACCGCGAGCACAACCTCTTCTCGCTGCGTAAAGGGCCCATCTTTGCCAATATGATCCTGGCCGATGAGATCAACCGCTCCTCGCCGCGCACCCAATCGGCCCTGCTGGAAGCCATGCAGGAATACCAGGTGACGATCGAGGGCGAGACCATGCCCCTGGATGAGCCCTTCATTGTCATCGCCACGCAGAACCCGATTGAGTATGAGGGCACTTTCCCCCTGCCCGAGGCGCAGCTCGACCGCTTCATCATGAAGCTCTCCATCGGGTATCCCAGCCCAGAGGACGAGCATGAGATTCTGCGGCGCAGGCGGGCGCGCAAGAGCGATGCCTTTGATCTGAACGCGGTGACGGATGCCCCCGGGCTGCTGGCCATGCGCCAGGCGGTTGAAGAGGTGCACATTGCGGAGGACGTGGAACGCTACATCGTCAACCTGGTGGCCAAGACGCGCCAGAACCGCTCGGTGGCGGTGGGCGCCAGCCCGCGCGGCACGCTGGCGCTGCTTAAGCTGACGCGTGCCTGGGCCGCCATGCAGGGCCGCAGCTACGTCATCCCCGATGATGTCAAGCGTTTTGTGCAGCCGGTGTTGATCCACCGCCTGATCTTGGAGCCTGACCTGTGGGCGGTGCGCAAGGCCGCCGATGATGTGATCAAGGATATCGTCAATTCCGTGTCGGTGCCGGTGGTCAGCCCGATTTAGAGGATCAATGAGCAGCCGCTTTTGGAACCTGGTGGTCAGCATCTACGGGATTGTGCTTTTCGGGCTCATGTTCCTGGATGGCCGCGTGCTGGTATTGGCGCTGCCCCTGCTGATCTACCTGGGAGCGGCGATCTTCTACGCGCCCGATGAAGCGCAGTGGAAAATCTCTCGCCAGGTGAGCAGCCTGGTGGTGGAGCAGGGTGCGCCGGTGCAGGTGAAGGTATCGGTGACCAACGAAGGTCGCACTGCTGAAGAGGCTTTGCTGGAGGACATCCTGCCAGCGGATATCTCGGTGGATGAGGGCAAGTCGCGCTGGCTGGTGGCCTGCGACCCCGGCGAGACGGTGGAATACGAGTACACCGTGCGCTGCACGCGCGGCAAGCACAACTTCAAACGCATGGGCCTGCTGATCAGCGAGCATTTTGGCCTGTTCCACCGCCAGGTGGAATTGGAGGCAGCCGGAGAATTCCAATCGGTGCCTGATGTGCCCCACCTGGGGCATATCGAGATCCGTCCGCGGCAGACGCGCGGCTTTACCGGGCCGATCCCCGCCCGCCATAGCGGCGTGGGCATGAGCTTTTTCGGCGTGCGTGAGTATCAGATGGGCGACTCACTGCGGCGGGTGAACTGGAAGGTCTCGGCGCGTAATGAGCAGGACCTGTTCACCAATCAATTTGAGCAAGAGCGCATTGCCGATGTGGGCTTGATCCTGGATGCCCGCACGCAGACCAACCTGGAAGTGAACGGGCGCAACCTGTTCGAGTATTCGGTGCAGGCTGCGGCGGCCCTGGCCGATTCGTTCCTGGCCGATGGGCATCGCGTTTCGCTGCTGACCTATGGGTTTGGCATGCAGCGCGTCTTCCCTGGTTACGGTAAGATCCAGCGCCAGCTCATCCTGCGCTCGCTGACGCAAGCCGAGGTGGGCAGCAACTTTGCCCTGGAAAGCCTGCATTACCTGCCCACGCGCCTCTTCCCGGCGCGCTCGCAGCTGGTGATGATCACCCCGCTGGGCATGAAGGATTACTCGGCTTTTGCCCGCCTGTGCCAGGATGGCTATGAGGTGCTGCTGATCAGCCCCAACCCGGTGGTGTATGAACTGCAGATGTTTGCCCAGGAAGGCCAGCTGACCCAGCAGGCGCACAGCCTGGCGCGCTTGGAGCGCTCGCTGCTGCTGCGCAAACTGACCCGCCTGGGTGTGGTGGTGGTGGATTGGAATGTGAGCCAGCCCTTTGAGCAGGCCATGTACAGCATGTTGGGACGGCAGAGGCAGTTCCGCCGCAACCTGAGGGGGAGCAGCCATGATTAGCATTGCCCGTCTGCGCCTGGTCAGCCTGGCCCTGGCCACCACCAGCCTGGTGCTGGGTTACGCCATGGCCGAACTGTGGGAAGGGGCGGTGCTGGTCTTCATTTTGGGCATGGGCGCCATGCTGGCGTTGCGCCGCTACTCGCTCCAACTGGGCACACCGGTATTCCTGCTCATGGGGTTGGGGGCTGCCGCGGGGGCATTTGCGCGAGCGCAGCACGTGGCCATGCTGATTGGCTTTGTGGCCGTGCTGGCCTATTGGGATCTGGACGCCTTTTATGTGCGGCTGCTGCCCTTTGCATTGGATGAAGCCCTGCCGCGGCTGAAGAAGAAACACCTGCGGCGGCTGGGGGTTGTGCTGGGGCTGGGCCTGGCCGCAGGGCTGTTGGGCCTGGGCGTAACGATTGAATTTTCCCTGGAATGGGCGCTTTTGCTGGGTGCGCTGATTGTGGTGTTCCTGCGCCTGGTGCTGAAGGTCCAAAAAGACCAATATAAATAAAAACAGGGTTTGCAGCGGGCAAAGCCCATTGCAAACCCTGTTTTTATTTAATCGCCGTCGAGCGACAGGGCTTCGGCCAGGGGCTCTCCATTGATAAAAATAGAAACGGCCTGCACGGTGGCGAACTGCAGGGCGGTCTGCTCCAGTTGGGCTTGCAGGCGCGGGCTGTCACATTCGCCGCCCAGCATCAGCGAGCCGGTCAGGTAGACTTGCGCCTGCCCGGCCACGATGGTCACGTCACTCACCTGTAAGTCTGATTGGTACAGGGCATTGTACAGCCCCGACTCGCCGTAATACTGGTCTTTCATGGCCAGCAGGTTTTCCAATGCGGCGCGCAGAATGCCCTCCGTGGCAGGGATTTCGATCGTCACTGGCACCACGCTGTCGCCGCAGCCGATGGCCGGGCCAGAGATGCCGCCATCTTCCAGGGCGATCAAGTAGATGTTCACCTGCTGGGTGCCGGCTTCGACGGGGGCTTCGGTTGCCGGTGGGGGGAGGTTTTCGGGCGGTACGTTTTCCGCCACTTGCGGCAGCGGCGTGGCGGTGGGGAATTCCAGGGGAGGCAGGTTGAGCGCCTCCACGGTCAGGTCGAGAGTGGGTGCGGCAGTTGCTGCTATCTCCTGGGGGCTGGCGGCGCAAGCCAGCATCAGGCCCACCAGCACGAGCAGCCCGGCTACCCAGGCCCACTGACGAAGGGAAGATAATCGCTTGGTTCGCATCAAATCCTCCACGCCGCCGGGTGAACTGCCCCGGCAGCCATTTTACAACTCTTGTTGTTCGAAAATGCCCACCGCCAGCACCAGCGACAGCACCACCACCACCAGCGCCGAGGCGGCGGCCCCGCCCTGAGCGGCTGCCGTGCCGCCTGCCAGCGCCATGAGCGGGTTGGACGTAGCGAGACCGGAGGCAGCCTGACCGACCAGGGTAGCCCATTTTAGCAGCGCACCGGGGAACAGCGCCCCGTAGCGCGGCAGGCTGCCTGCCAGCATCAGCGCCACCGAGAGCAGCAGGCCAATCCCGCCGGCGGCCGCGGTGGAGGCGCCCAGGGTGCTGCCCACCAGGCTCAGTCCCACAAAGGTCAGCAGCCACAGCAGCAGCAGCCCGTTCAGCAGGGCAAAGCCGCCAAAATCCAGCCCGCCGAACAAAATGATGGTGTAGTAATAGGCGCCGATCCAGGCCAGCCCAAAGCCGAGCAGGTAGACAACGGTCTGCGCGGCAAACTTGCTGGTAATGAAGGCCCAGCGCGGCATGGGCTTGCTGAGGATCATCGGCGCTACGCCGCGCTCCTTCTCGCCTACCACCGCACCCATGCCCAGCACCACCGCCAGGATGAAGCCGAACTGCGAGATGTTCTCGATGTACTGCAGCATGGCATCCGCGGCGGTGGGCTCGGGGATCAGGTTGGCGAACATCTCCGCGCCCTCCACAGATTTGAGGATCTCGGGGGTGAACTTGGCCAGCAGCGGCGAGCCCATGCCGAAGATGAGGAAGACTGCCCCCACCACCAGGATGCGCTTGGTGCGCCATGCCTGGCGCAGCTCTTTACGCGTGGCGGCCCAGAATACGCCCATCTCTGCCCGCATGGAGGTGAGGACAGGGCGGGCCACCGCGGCTCTCTCCTGCTGCACCAACCGCAGCGCCCAGGCCCAGCCCGGCAGCAGCGCCGCGGCAAAGACCAACAGCGTCAGCCCGGTTTGCCCGGTAAAGGTCTGCCCTGCCCACACGGCGACGGCGTCGATGGCGGTGTGGTAGAGCATCGCCAGCAGCAGATAGGGCCAATCGCGGCGGAACTGGCCGCGGGCAAAAGCCTTCCAGACCATCAGCGAGAGGAATACGTGCGCACTCATCGCCAGCAGGCGTTCCAGCAGGGGGGCTGCCGCGCTGAACGGTGAGCCGGTGAGGGCTTGCAACTGCGCCTGCAAAACATCCATTTGCTCGGCGGGCAGGCCCAGCCCAGATAGATCCACGCCGACCAGCGGCAGCAGCGCGCTGACCGTGGCAGCCGTGAGCACGCCGCCAAAGATCATCGCCTCGAAGCCGCCGTGCCCCAGCCCCAGCATGACCGCATCGGGCAGGCGCAGCCAGGCCGGGCGCACCTTGCGCAGGAAGAGGTAGGCCCCGGCACGCGCCAGGCTCTCGCACAGCCCGGCGGTCAGGCCCAGGGTCAGGGCGGTGCGCCAAAGCGGCAGCTCGTCCAGGCTCTCGGCGGGCAGCCAGCCGAGTTTTTCTAGCCCGTCGTTCAGCGGCAGGTGCACGGCCTGCGTCAGGGCAAATGCCAGCGCGCCCAGGCCAAACAACAGCCAGGCGGGCGTGGCGGCGCGCCGCAGCCAGGCTGCCAGCCCCACCGGCAGCAAGATCATCAAGACCACGGAGAGAATGTAAGCGAATATCATCTTGGCCTCTATGCGCTGAGCTGGAGGAAGATCTCCTCCAGCGAGGGCCGCACCCACTCGTAACGGTTGAGGGTCAGCCCATGCTCGATCACCAGCGGCAGCAGTGCCTGCTTGCCCTGGGCCACGTTCTGCACCAGCACGCGCACCACGGCGCCCTCCTGCTTGAGGCCGCTCACCCAGGCCTGGGTGCGCAGCGCCTGCAAAAAGCGCTCCAGTGCCTCGCCGCCATTGGTGCTCTCGAATTCCATCTCCGCAGCGTTGACGGCGTACTGCTCCAGCAGCGCCTCGCGTCCCGAAACCAGCACCAATTGGCCGCGGTGCAAGATGGCCAGGGTGTCGCAGACGCGCTCGATATCTGCCAGGATGTGGCTGGAGAGGAAGACCGTCACTTTACCGCGCAATTGGGCGATCATCTCCAGCACCTCGTAGCGCCCGGCCGGGTCGAGGGCGCTGGTGGGCTCATCCAGCAGCAGCACCGGCGGGCTGCCCACCAGCGCCTGGGCGATGCCCAAACGCTGCAGCATGCCGCCCGAGTAGCCGCCGATGCGCCGCTTGGCGGCCTCTTGCAGCCCAGAGAGTTCCAGCAGCTCGGCGGCCTGGCGCTTGCGCTCGGCGGGGGCCAGCCCCTGCACCTCGCCGACGTAATCCAGGTATTCGCGCGCCGACATCCAACTGTAAAAGGCGGGGGCCTGGGGCAGGTAGCCAAAGCTGCGCCGGGCCTGGCGGTCTGCGCCGGTCACTTCCATGCCCGCCACCCAGGCCCGCCCGGCGCTGGGCCGCGCCAGCCCGGCCAGGATGCGCATGGTGGTGGTTTTGCCGGCGCCGTTGCGGCCCACAAAGCCGAAGATGGAGCCGTACGGCACGGCCAGGTCCAGGCCGGTTAGCGCCTGCACCTCGCGGTAGGTTTTGCTCAGCCCCTGGCAGGCAATAGCTGCGGCCTGCGGGTCGGCTGGGGCGGTGGGCGGTGTTGCGCTCATGGCGTTATTCGTCTTCACGGCCGGCCACGAAATAGATGATTGGCCCGATCATGTTGACAAAAAGGATCACCAGCGCCCAGACCCACTTGGGGCCGCGGGTCTGCTCGCGGCGCAGCAGATCCACCAGTGCGAAGATCATCAGCCCCAGCTGGATGACCACCAGGGGGATGATCAGAGGCAGGTATTTGATGATTTCATCAATGTTTGTATTCATGTTCCGTTCCTCCTGTGTTAAACGCGCAAATGGGATTATAGCACTTTATGGTGGTGATATTGTGGGCTTCGCCCGTAATCACCACCATAAAGAGGTCCCCTTCCTGCAATAGCAGGCATTTAATGATAAGATTTGTGTGTTGTTATCCGCGGGGAACTTCCCCAACCCAAACCAAAAACCAAAGGAGACTCTCAAATGAATCATTGGCGGATCGTAGCAACTGTATTGGTGCTGGCTGTGCTGGTATTGGCCGCGCCGGGGCTGGTGCAGGCCAACAGCCTGCCTCTGCCTGACCAACCTCAGGCTGACCTGGGAACGGGCTTCACCTACCAGGGCTACCTGACCGACGGCGGCGCGCCTGCTGAAGGCATCTATGACTTCGAGTTCAGCCTGTACAGCGTGGAGACGGGCGGCCTCGATTTGGGCAGGGAGACTCTGGGGGATGTGACCGTGACAAACGGCTATTTCACCGTGCTGCTCGATTTCGGTGCGAGCGCCTTCAACGGCCAGGTGCGCTGGCTGGAGATCGGCGTGCGTCCGGGCGCAGAGACCGGGGCCTACACCACGCTCACGCCGCGCCAGGCGCTTACGGCTGCGCCGTATGCGCTGTACGCTGCCAACGCTCCCT
>DIXA01000042.1 GCA_002428565.1 Anaerolineales bacterium UBA6092
CAGCGCGTGGCTTTCCTGGCCCGGCACGGCATCGGGCACACCATCAACCCGTCAGAGGTGAACTACCGCGCCAACATCTACGCCCTCAAGGCCATCGGCGCCACGCGGGTGATCAGCATCAGCGCTTGCGGCTCGCTGCGCGAAGATTACGCCCCCGGCGACCTGGTCATCCCCGACCAACTCATGGACCTCACCCGCCTGCGCGAGCGCTCCTTCTTTGGCGAGGGGCTGGTGGCGCACGTGGGCACGGCAGACCCCTTCTGCCCGCACCTTTCGGAGATGCTGCTGCGCGCCTGCAAAGCCGCTGGAGCCAATATCCACCGCGGCGGAGCCTTTATCACGATAGAAGGGCCGCGCTTCTCCACGCGCGCCGAATCCAACACCTACCGTTCCTGGGGCATGTCGCTGATCGGCATGACCACCTCGCCCGAAGCCTTTTTGGCCCGCGAAGCCGAAATGTGCTATGCGGTGATGGCGCACATCACCGATTACGATGTCTGGCACATGGAAGAAGAGCCTGTCAGCGTGGATGCGGTCATCGCCGTGCTGAACAAGAACACCCGCATCGCCCGCCAGGCAGTCACCCTGCTGGCGCGTGACCTGCCCGAGGAGTACACCTGCGAATGCAACCAGGCGCTCAAGACCGCCCTGATCACCAATCCCAGCGCCATCCCCCCCGCCACGCGCCAGAAGCTCGACCTGTTGGTGCGCAAGTACCTGCCTTAGCCCCGGCGGCGACCCGGCTGCCTTTCATTATAAACATGGATATACCCGCTCCCAAGACGGAACGCACCCTGCTCATCTTGAGCGGTGCTTTCCTGTTCCTCAACGCCGTGGCGCTCACGCTGGCGCCGGCGGCCCGGGCGCGCGCGTGGGAGGCGGTCTACCCGTGGGAGCATTGGCTGGCCTGGCTGGCCTGGGTGGTCACGGTTGCGCTGATCCACACGCAGTTGAACCGCCGCCTGCCCGAACGCGATCCCTACCTGCTGCCTGCCGCGGCGCTGCTCAGCGGCTGGGGCCTGCTGACCATCTGGCGGCTGACGCCCGAATTTGGCCTGCGCCAGATGGCCTGGCTGCTGGTGGGCGGGGCTGTGGTCAGCCTGGGGCTGCGCCTGCCCGCTGACCTGGGCTTTTTGCGCCGCTATAAATACGTCTGGCTGAGCGGCGGCCTGCTGCTCACCGCCGCCACCCTGGTGATGGGCACCAACCCCATGGGTGCAGGGCCGCGCCTTTGGCTGAGCGTGGCGGGCCTGTACTTGCAGCCCTCCGAGCCGCTCAAACTGCTGCTGGTGATCTACCTGGCGGCCTACCTGGCTGACCGCCAGGCGCACCTGACGCTGCTCTCCCACTCGAAGCAACTGCTGCCCCTGCTGGCCCCCACCCTGATCATGACCGGCCTGGCGCTGGTCTTGCTGGTGGTGCAGCGCGACCTAGGCACCGCCTCGATCTTTATGTTCCTGTATGCCGCGGTGATCTACGCCGCCACGCGCCAGCGGCTGATCGCCCTGCTCAGCGTGGCAGCCGTGGCCCTTGCCGGGCTGGCGGGCTACCTGCTCTTCGATGTGGTGCGCGTGCGCGTGGATGCCTGGATCAACCCCTGGCTGGACCCCAGCGGGCGCTCGTACCAGATCGTGCAGTCGCTGCTGGCGGTAGCCAACGGCGGCCTTTTTGGGCGCGGCCCCGGCATGGGCTCGCCCACCCTGGTGCCGGTCTCGCAGTCTGACTTCATCTTTGCCGCCATCGCCGAGGAATATGGCCTGCTGGGCGCGCTGGCGCTGCTGGTGGTCATCGGCCTGCTGGTCAGCCGCGGCCTGAACGCCGCCCTGAACGCCGGTGACCCCTTCCGCCGCTACCTGGCAGCCGGGCTGACCGCCCACCTGGCGGCGCAGTCTATCCTCATCATCGGCGGCAACCTGCGCCTGCTGCCCCTCACCGGGGTGACGCTGCCCTTCGTCTCCTATGGCGGCTCGTCCCTGGTGATCTCCTTCATGGCCCTGCTGTTGCTGCTGCGCATCGGCGCATCCGGCCAGGCTGCGCCAGCACCGGCGCTCTTACCATATCGTCAACTAAGCGGTGGGCTGCTGCTGGGATTAGCCGCCGCCGGGCTGATGGCAGGCTGGTGGGGCTATTACCGCGGCCCCAGCCTGCTGACGCGCACCGATAACGCCCGCCGCGCCATTGCCGATCTCTCTGTGCCGCGCGGCAGTCTGCTCGACCGCAACAACACCCCCCTGGTCGAAACGCTCGGCGCGCCGGGGGCCTATTCCCGCCGCTATAACCTGCCCGCCCTCAGCCCCGTTATCGGCTATACGAATGATTTTTACGGCCAATCCAGCCTGGAAGCCAGCCTGGACCCCTATCTGCGCGGCCTGCAGGGCAACCCCGAGCTGCTCACCTGGTGGAACCACCTGCTCTACGGACAGCCCCCCGCCGGGCTGGATGTGCGCCTGAGCCTGGATATCGAGATGCAGAACGCCGCCGACCTCGCCCTGCAAGGTCAGGTCGGGGCAGTGGTGCTGCTCAACGCCGAGACGGGCGAGATCCTGGCCATGGCCTCCAGCCCCACCTTTGACGCCAACACGCTGGACGAAAACTGGGCCGATCTGCTGGATGATCCCAGCGCGCCGCTGCTCAACCGCGCCGTGATGGGCCTGTACCCGCCCGGCGCAGCGCTGGGGCCGCTGCTGCTGGCCGCGGCCAACAGCCAGGTGAACCCCACCTACCTTGCATCCCAGGCCTGGGGCTGCGCCTGGGCTATGCCCACCGGCTCCGTCCGTTGGAGCGCTGCAGCCGCCGCCGGCTGCCAGGGGGCCGCCTCTGCCCTGGGCAAGACGCTGGGCGAGCAAAGCCTGTTATCCCTGTACTCTGGCCTGGGCCTGTACACCGCCCCCGCCCTGCCGCTGACAACGATCACCTCGCCGCGCCCGGATGCCTACAGCGATGCTGCCCTGGCGGCCCTGGGCCTGGCCGACCCGCGGAACGGGGCGATCCTGACCATCAGCCCGCTGCAGGCCGCTTTGGCCGCCGCCGCGCTGAGCAGCGACGGCGTGCTGCCTGCCCCGCGCCTGGCTATGGCAGTGAATACGCCCGAATCGGGCTGGGTGATCTTGCCTGCGCAGAGCCAGCCGGTGACGGTCTTCTCGGCGCAGGCTGCCCAGGCCACCGCCAACGCCCTGGCCGAGGCGGGCGTGCTCGAGGCGGGCGGCCTGCCGGTGTGGCAGTCGCTTTCCGTGGTGCGCGGTACACAGAGCGCCTATACCTGGTACCTGAGCGGCACTCTGCCCAACTGGCAGGCCGCTCCACTGGCGGTGGCTGTGCTGCTCGAAACGGACAACCCCGCCCTGGCGCTGGAGATCGGCCAGGCCGTGCTGCGCGCCGCCCTGGGGCGATAAGCGCCCACACCACCGGTGGGCAAAACCGGCCCACCTACCCGGAGGTAACCAACCCCATGCGCCACACCCGTGAAGAAGTTATCCAGCGTACCATCCAGGAGTTCGATCTACTGGACCAACTCGTCGCCAACCTCAGCGAGGCTGAGTGGCAGCGCCCCCTCCCCCGCCCAGAGACCAAGGACCCCTGGACAGTGAAGGACGCCCTGGCCCACGTCACCCACTGGAAAGCCGATGTGATCCGCGCCATCCGCGGCGGGCGGCGCCCGCCCGAAGAGCGTGGTCTCAATTGGACCGACGGCAACCGCCTCATCTACTTGCGCTGGCGCGACCGCTCCCCCCAGGAGGTTCTCGCCTGGCACCGCCAGGTACACGCGGATGTGCTCACCGCCCTGCGCGCCGCCCCAGATGACTGGTTCACCGGCAAAGACCGCCGCCTCGAATGGCCCAATGACCTTGCCGGTCACATCGCCTACCACCGGGTGAAAGATATCGAACAGGCTCTGGCGAAGATTTAGGAATATCCCGCCAGGCGGCTTTGTCTCAGGCATGATAGAATTAAGGCCATGGCGAATCCCCACCCCCTCGAAAATCTAACCCACCGCAGGCGCTGGTTTTGGGCGCTGCTGGCGCTCAGCCTGCTGATCATGCTGGCGATGAACTTCATCGGCCTGCCCTTGAACACCTCGGCAGCCCCCTCGGGCATTGTTTCATTTGAGGTGGCCGGCAGCGTAGAGAATGCCCAGGCCATGCTCGATTCCTGGGGCAGCCAGGGCCGGGTGGCCGCCGCCTTCATCCAGGGCTTGGATTTCCTCTTCCCGGCGGTCTATTCCACCATGCTGACCCTGGCCTGCCTGATGGCCTCCAGCACCCTGGGGCGCGCCGCTTGGCCGCTGGCCCGCCTGGGAACAGCCCTGGCCTGGGCGCAGTGGGCCGCCGCCCTATTCGACTACATCGAGAACATCAGCCTGGTGGTGCTGATCTTCGGGCCGGTGGCGGCACCCTGGCCACAGATCGCCGCCATCTGCGCGCTGATCAAGTTCACCCTGCTGATCATCGGCATCGCCTATGGCTTCTTTGGCCTGGCGGCCCGCCTGAGCCTGTCCTTTCGGCGTTGAGGGGCAATAGCGCAACCTGGCGGCTGTTTGAACGTAGATGGATATAACCACACACTGATCGCGTTAGGAGAAGTATATGTTCAAGAAACCAATTCTTACAGCCGTCATCCTCCTGGCTCTGACGACGCTTGCTTGTGCTGGAAATTTTGAGTTCCCTGTCACCGAGATTGAAACCGGCCCCACCCAAACCACCGATATCTCCGTCCCGCTGCTGGATGACCCCGAAACCATTGCCGAGATCACCCTGGCCTTTGGCGCGGGCAACCTGAACATTGCCCCGGGCGCAGAAGAAGCCCTGATCACGGGCGTGGCGACCTACAACGTGGCAGATTTTGCCCCGGTGGTCACCACCGATGAGAACGCCATCCGTCTGGAGCAAGGCAACCTGACCGTAAACGGCATCCCCAACTTTGAGAGTAACCTGGAAAACGAGTGGGACCTCCAGCTGGGCAGCACCCCTATCAACCTCACCATCAACGCCGGCGCCTATGTCGGCGATTACGAGCTTGGCGGCCTGGCACTGAACAAACTGACCATCTCGGATGGCGCCGCAGATATCAAGGTCAACTTCTCCGAGCCCAACCTGACAGAGATGGAGAGCCTGAACTACAACACCGGCGCCTCGAATGTCACCATGACCGGGATCGCCAACGCCAACACCCCCGAGCTGATCTTCCGCTGCGGCGCAGGCAGCTACACGCTCGATTTCAGCGGCGAGCTGCAGCAGGATATGCAGGTCAGCATCGAGTCGGGCATCAGCAGCATCGCCGTGATCGTGCCGGAGGGCGTCAGCGCAGAGGTGACTTACGAAGGCGGCATGTCCAACGTCAGCCTGGATGGCAGTTGGGAGAAATCTGGCAGCACCTACACCCACGCCGGCGAAGGCTACACCATTACCATCACGATCAAGATGGGCGCCGGCAACCTGGAACTGCGCGACAAGTGAGCCAATGAGCGCTCACTTATCGCTTGTTACCCCATCCCCCCTGCCCCCCTTCCCGCTGGGAAGGGGGGTGAACGCAAAAACGGGAATTGTGCGGGCATAGCCCGCACAATTCCCGTTTTTGCATTTTATCTAAAGAGGAACCTGGCATGATCCAAAACCCAATCATCGACGCGATGATGAATCGCAAATCCATCCGCAAGTACAAGAAACAAATGCCCAGCGACGAAGAGATCGAGGCCGTGGTGCGCGCCGGGCAGCAGGCACCCTTTGCTTACCAGTTGGGCAGCCTGCTGCTTTCGCGCGGCAAGCGGCACCCCTTCAGCGCGCCGCTGCTGTTCACCATCTGCGTGGACGCCCACCGCATGGAGACGATGATGGCCCGCCGCGGTTGGAAGATGGTCACCAATGACCTCTCGCTGCTGCTCTTCGGCATTCAAGACGCCGCCTACATGGCAGAGAACATGGTCATCGCCGCGGAGAGCCTGGGGATGGGCTCCTGCTTCCTGGGAGCCACGCCCTACCACGCCAAACAGATCATCCGCCAGTACAAACTGCCCCAGCGCGTCTTCCCCCTGGTGCAATTGGTGATGGGCTTCCCCGCCGAAAACCCACCGCCGCGCCCGCGCTACCCGCTCAACTTCTTCCTGTTTGAAGATACCTACCCCGAATTTGACGAGGAAACCGTCCAGCAGGCCATGCAGGTGATGGATGAGGGCTATTTGGCGCAGGATTACTACCGCCGCGCCAACTACATCATCCCCTTGGAAGATGGCCGCCCCGAAACCTTCACTATGGAGAACTATTCCTGGACGGAGCACATCTCGCGCAAGGCCGGGCAGTGGCTGGGAGACATGAACGAGCTGATCAAGCCGCTGGAGGAATGCGGCTTCCATGTCAAGCCGGAGAAGCATGGCTAGCGCCCGCGTCTGCATCCTCTACACCGGCGGCACCATCGGCATGCGCAAAACCCCCGATGGCTACGCCCCTGCCACCGGCTACCTGGCCCAGCAGATGGCTGCCATCAAGGAATTTGCCAGCCCGGCCCTGCCCGCTTACGATATCCTCGAATTCCCCGCCCTGCTCGATTCTTCCAACATGACCCCCGCCGATTGGCTGAGCATTGCTCAGGCCATCGCCGCGCACAACCAGGATTACAGCGGCTTTGTGGTTATCCACGGCACCGATACCATGGCCTACACCGCCTCGGCACTGGCCTTTTTGCTGGAGGGTCTGCGCAAGCCGGTGGTGTTGACCGGCTCGCAGATCCCGCTGTGCGAGGTGCGCACCGACGCCGTGGAGAACCTGATCACCGCCCTGCTCATCGCCGGGAATTATCCCGTGCCCGAGGTGGGGCTGTACTTCGGCGGCAAACTGCTGCGCGGCTGCCGCACCACCAAGGTCAACGCCAGCGGCCTGAACGCCTTCGACTCACCCGATTACCCGCCGCTGGGCATTGCCGGGATCGACCTGGTGATGAACTGGAGCGCCATCACGCCCCCGCCGCCAGATACCACCCCGCTGCAGGTGAAGAACCAATCCTGCCCGCTGGTGGGCGTGCTGAAGGTGTTCCCCGGCATCACCCCCGGCATGGTGAGCAGTTTCCTGCGCCCGCCCATGCAGGGAGCCGTGCTGGAGGCTTACGGCGTGGGCTCCGCCCCCGATAAAGACCCGGCGCTCATCCGCGCCTTCAAAGAGGCCAGCGACCAGGGCCTGGTGGTGGTCAGCGTGACCCAGTGCCGCCAGGGCATGGTCAACATGACCTCCTACTCCACCGGTTCGAACCTGGCGCGTGCCGGGGTGATCGGTGGGCAGGATATGACCACCGAGGCCGCCCTGACCAAGCTGTTCTACCTCTTTGGGCTGGGCCTCACCCCGGATGAGGTGCGGGCGCAGATGCAGATCAACCTGCGCGGCGAGCTGACCCCCGCCCGCCCCGCCTGGGCCAATTAATGTTAGGGTGTGAATTTTGCGGGCGCAGCCCGTAAAATTCACACCCTAACTAAAGACTGGCTTCGTAGATGCGGTAACGCCGCAGGGCCGCGGCCCATCAGCCGGGCTTCCAGGCGCAAAACACCAGGTTGCCGCTAGACTGCGCCTCGAAGGGCGCGCCGGTCATATCGCCATACCAGTCCACCCGGCTGAAGCCTGCCGCGGCCAGCGCCGCGGCCACCTGGGCCTGGCGCAGCGGGCGCAGGCGCGTGGTGGTGACTCCCTGCTGCCAATTTTGCCCCTTCTTGCGCCGCAAGGTAAGGATGTTGAAGGTCAGCAGCCCGTCGGGGTCAAAATCGTATTGGCGCAGGAAGACCCACTCTTCTGCCCCCTCGCGGTGACTCTGCGGCTCCATCCAGCGCTCGCGGGCCGTCATCACCGCGTCGAAGTTGCGGCTTTGCACCAGCAGCAGCCCGCCCGAGCGCAAGCAGGCGGCGAAATCTGCCAGGGCCTCGCCCAGCGCCTCTTCGGTGAGCAGGTGCGGCAGTGAATTGCCCAGGCACAACAGCGCATCGAAGGCGCCCCGGCCAAAGGTGGCAGCCAGCGCACCAAAGCCAGCCGCCTCAAAGCGCACCTCTACCCCGGCAGATTGCGCATTGCGGCGCGCCTTCTCGATCATCCCCGCGCTTAGGTCGGCCCCGGCGGCAGCATAGCCGCGCTGCGCCAGGGTGATGGCGTGCATGCCTGTACCGCAGGCGCTGTCCAGCACCCGCAGCGGCAGGCCGCCACGCAGGGTCTGCAACTGCTGCTCGATGAAGGGCATCTCATACGCCAGCCGCCCCTCCCATTGCACAAAACGGTCGTAATCATCGCTGAAGGTGTCGTACATCATGCTCTCCTGCCTGCTTCTCGCAGCATCAACCAGATGTGAAAGTGACAGCCGGGCATATCCTTTTCTCCCATCACCACAAAGCCTCGGCGCTGGTAAAAGGCCACGTTGCTCTCCGTCTCTGTTTCCAGGTAGCACGGCAAACCCTGCTCATCGGCACGGCGCAGCACCGGCGCGATCAGCCTGCCGCCGATCCCCCGCGCCTGATGGGCGGGGTCCACGCCCACCACCAGCAAATACCAATAAGGCCGGCGCATCAGCCGCGAGCGCTCGCGGTCCATCGTGCCCAACACCTGCATAAGGCGTTGGCGGGATGGGGGGCTAAAGCGCATCATCGCCCGGGGCACCTTCATCCCGGCACGCAGCATGCGCCAGAAGGTCATCTCGGTTCGGCCGGGCGGCAGCCAGCAGGCCGCGCCGCCCACCGCATTGGTGGTGTAGACCTCACCGTAGCGCAGGCTGTAATCCACCAACGCTGCCCACAAACCGCGCATCGAGTCCAGGCGTTCCTGGCGGTCAGGGATGATCTCGGTGTAAATGGGATCTTCGGCGAAGGCGTTGTTCAGCGCTTCGGCAGCCTGGCGCACCTGCGCAGGCTGCAAACGGACAATGGGTTCCAGTTCGGTCATCGGTCCTCCTTGGCGGTCTCTGCTGCCGATATCCTAGCACACAGGTTGGCGAGGCGCAAGGGTGGGCTCTCAAGAGCCAAAGTCCAGATCAATTTTAACCGCTTTGGGCAAGGCAGGGTAAAATTAAAGATAGCCAAAAGGAGGCTGCCATGACCAAAAAAAGATTCTCTCACCTGGTTTCCTGCCTGACCACCAGCGGACTGCTGCTGGCAGGGCTGTTCCTGCTCATGGGCGCCAGCGCAAAAATAGCCCGCGCCAACCCCGGCGACCTGTTCGTAACGCCCGGCGGCAGCGGTGATTGCTCCGCGGCCAGCCCCTGTGACCTGCAGACCGCCCTGGTTGCCGCCGCCGACGGCGATTCCATCTATATGGCACAGGGCACTTACACCAACAGCGGCGGGGCCGTGGTGACGCTCACGCGCAGCCTCAGCCTGTACGGCGGCTGGGATGGCAGCGCGGCCACCCCGCCAGCGCTCGACCCCCAGGCTTACCTCACCACCATCAACGGCGAGGCGGCGCGGCGCGGCGTCTTCGTGGGCAGCGGCATCACCGTCACCCTGCAAGGGCTGGCGATCACCAACGGCATGCACAATTTCCAGGGCGCCGGGCTGTATGCCCAGGGCGCTGACCTCACCCTGCGCGCGGTGACGGTTTACAGCAATGTGATCGATGTATTCGATGTGGCAGACACATATGCCTACGGCGGCGGGGCCATGGTGGAGGGAGGAAAACTGGTGGTGGAAGATTCCACCTTCCAGGCCAACAGCGCCTGGGCACGAATATCATCCTACGGCGGCGGGCTGGCGATCACAGGGGATGTTTCGGCTGCGCTGACCAATACGCTTTTTATCGATAACGACGCCTGGGACGCCAGCGGGCTGTTTTTCCGCGGCACCCCTGGCAACCGCTTGCCTTTCGACATGCGCAACAGCACGTTTGTGGGCAACGGGCTGGGCAACAGCGCTGGGCGCGCCTCCGGCGGCTATGTGGGGGCACTGGAGGTGGCCAATGCCGATGCGTGGCTAGAAGGGAACACCATCAGCAACAACGCTGCGGCGAATGATTATGGCGCGGTGGGGGTCTTCTCATCCCAATTCTTCATGGCTGGCAGCACGATCACCGGCAACCGATGTGCGCGCACCTCTGGGCTGTACCTGTCTTCGGCAGACTTCAACATCTTCAACAGCGTCATCGCCGGGAACCGGTCAGTGTACAATTGGTTGGCGGACAACCCGGCTGTCATGATGCGTTACAGCCAGGGAGATTTCACGCATACCACCATCGCCGGCAACGACAGCGATTACGGCGTGTACCTCAGCAACGGATCTGCGGTGGAGCTGACGAACACCATCCTGCTCAGCCACACCGTAGGCATCTCGGTGACGGCAGGCAGCACGGCAACGCTGGAAGCCACGCTGTGGGGCAGCGGCGACTGGGCCAACGATACGGATTGGGGCGGCGCTGGCTCCATCCTCACCGGCACGATCAACCTGTGGGGCAACCCGGCTTTCGCCTACCCCAGCCTGGGCAACTATCACATTGGCGCCGACTCGGCCGCGCGGGATGCCGGGGTGGACGCCGGCGTTTTAATGGATATCGACTGGCAGGTGCGCCCAATCGGCGCAGGCTTTGACATCGGCGCGGATGAGTTCGTGCCGCGCCTGTACCTGCCGATGCTGCTGAGAAGATAACCCCCTATGGATCTGACCATCGCCCCCGCTGCTCCGGAGGAGAAGTCCATCCTGCGCAACCTGATGGAATTGTACCTGTACGATTTCACCGAGTTCGACGCTGCCGATGTCGGCCCGCACGGCCTGTACGAGTATCCCTACATCGACCACTATTGGACCGAAACAGACCGCTATCCCTTCCTGGTGCGCCTGGAGGGCAGCCTGGCAGGCTTTGCGTTGGTTTGCCGCCACTCTTACCTGGGCGGAGAGAACAGCGCCTGGGTGATTGCCGAGTTTTTCGTCCTGCGCAAGTACCGCGGCCGCGGCATCGGTGCACAGGTGGCAGCCCACCTCTTCGGCCTGTTCCCCGGCCCGTGGCAGGTGGGGCAGCTTGCCCAAAACACGCCCGCCACCGCCTTTTGGCGCAAGGTCATTGGGCGCTATACCGACAACCATTACCAGGAAATCTTCCTGGATGATGAAAACTGGCACGGCCCGGTGCAAATCTTCATTTCGCCCCCAGGTATCGAACAATCCGCACCACAACCACAGCTTTAGAACAAACTGGAGTCTGGTATGACAAGTCCCATTATCGGTATCACCACCTACAGCGGCAAGAGCGAGAGCGGATTGCCCATCAACGCCCTTGCCGAGGCTTACATCCAGTCGGTGACCAAAGCCGGGGGCATCCCGCTGCTGATCCCGATCAACCTCTCTGCCAGCGCCCTGGATGCCCTGTTGGAGCGGGTAGATGGCGTGCTGCTCTCTGGCGGGGGCGATATTCTGCCCGAAACCTACGGCGGCGAGCTCCACCCGTGCGTCTACGGCGTGGATCTGGAACGCGACCGCATCGAGCTGCACCTGGCGCGCGCCCTGATCCGCCGCGGGCAGCCCTTCCTGGGCATCTGCCGCGGCTTCCAAGTGATCAATGTGGCCGTGGGCGGCACCCTGTACGAGGATATCCGCGACCAGCACCTCGGGGCGCTGAAGCACGATTACTACCCCGACTGGCCGCGCACCCACCTGGCCCACAGCATCGCCGTACAGCCGGGCTCGCGCCTGGCGGGCATTTTGGGCGCCTCAGAAGTGCAGGTGAACAGCCTGCACCACCAGGGCGTGCGCCAGGTGAACCCGGCGCTGACGCCCACGGCCTACGCCCCCGATGGCATTGTGGAAGCGGTGGAGATCACCAAGCATCCCTTCGGCCTGGCAGTGCAGTGGCACCCCGAATGGCTTCAGGAATACCCCAACATGCGCGCCTTGTTTGGAGCCTTCATCCAGGCGGCGCGCGCCACCCGCGGCCCGGGCTGAATCGTTTAATTTCGAAAAAGGAATTGCGGCGGGGCGAAGCTCCGCCGCAGTTCCTTTTTCGAGAAACTCCCACCAGGTGATAAAATTATCCCCATGCAATCCATTGCCATCTTCGACTCGGGCGTGGGCGGGCTCTCCGTGTTGCGCGCCGTGCGCCAGCTGCTCCCCGCCGAGCCGCTGCACTACTTCGCCGACCAGGCACACGTGCCCTACGGCTCGCGCTCGTTGGAGCAGGTGCGCGCCTTCTCGGAGGCCATCACCCGCCACATGCTGGCTCAGGGCGCCAAGATGATCGTGGTGGCCTGCAATGCCGCCTCGGCGGCAGCCCTGCACTCCCTGCGCCAGGCCTTTCCCGGCGTGCCCTTCGTGGGCATGGAGCCGGCCATCAAGCCTGCCGCCGAGACCACCCAGACCGGCCAGGTGGGCGTTTTGGCCACCCCGGCCACCTTCCAGGGGGCGCTGTACGCCTCCGTGGTGGAGCGCTTTGCCAGCGGGGTGACGCTGCACCAAAACACCTGCCCCGGGCTGGTGCGGCAGATCGAGGCCGGGCGGCTGCACACCCCCGCCACGCGGCGCATCCTCAACGATGCATTGCAGCCCATGCTGGCCCAGGGCATCGATACCATCGTGCTGGGCTGTACGCACTATCCTTTCGTCATCCCGCTCATCCAGGAGATTGCCGGCCCCTCCGTGCGGGTGATCGACCCGGCCCCGGCGGTTGCCCGCCAGGTGGGCCGCCTGCTGGCAGTTCACGGCTTGCAGACCGCCGAGGCGGACTCTGCCCCGGCCCCCCTGCGCTTCCAGACCACCCGCAACCCCGCCGCCCTGCGTCAAATGCTCCCTACCTTACTGGGCATCTCCGCGGAGGTGGAGGGGGCGCGCTGGGTGAGGGGCCAGCTCCAATAACCATCGAAAGAACCATCCCACCCATGCCCCAAAAACGCTCCCTTTCTTTTCTTTTTGAACTACTGCTGCTCGGCCTGGTCTTGCTGGGCGTGGTGCTGCGCTTTGCCTGGACCAACTGGAGCCAGGGCACCAACCTGCACCCCGACGAATACGGCCTGACCAACACCCTCACCCGCCTCAGCCTGCCCTTGACCGTTTCCGATTATTTCAACACGCGCATCTCGCCGCTCAGCCCCTATCAGAAGTACGATATCGATGGGCAGGTGACCGTGGGCGGGCCGGATAACCGCATGCGCTGGGGTCAATGGCCCATCATTATCCTCCGCGCTGCGGGCCAGGTCACCGGCAACACCGGCTACAACGAGATCCGCCTGCTGGGGCGCTCCCTTTCGGCCCTGGCGGATACCATCACCCTGATCCTGATCTTCCTTACCGGCGAGCGGCTGTACAACCGCAAGGTGGGCCTGCTGGCAGCAGCGCTGAGCGCCCTGGCGGTGATGCAGATCCAGCAGTCGCACTTCATGACGGTGGACAACTTTGCCGGGTGTTTCGCCGCCCTGGCGATGTACGCCGCGGCGCAAATCGCCACGCGCCCCTGCGCTGTGCGAGAAGCGGGCAAGCCCTACCGCCCGGCGGCCTGGGGCTGGTTCATCCTCTTCGGCGTGGCGCTGGGCATGACCGTAGCCTCGCGCATCAACCTGGTGCCCCTCGCCGGGATGGTGCTCATCGCCGCCTTCATCAGCGTGGCTGACCTGTCATTGAAGAGCCGCGGCGACCTGCCCAAGATCGCCATCATTGCCGTAGGGCTGATGACCCTGGCGGGGATCGTCTCGCTGCTCACTTTCCGCCTTACCCAGCCGATGAGCTTCCGTGCCCCCACCGGCGACACCAGCCTCTTCACCCTGCACTTCAACCAGGATTGGACCGACAGCATGGATGTGGCCCGGAGCGAATCGGGCGGCATCGGCGGCGGCCCGCCCGCCGAGCAGTGGGCCAACCGCCCGGCGATCATCTTCCCATTGGTCAACATGCTGCTGTGGGGCATGGGCCTGCCGCTGGGGCTGGCGGGCTGGGCGGGTTTCTTTGGCGCGGCCTGGCAAAGCCTGCGCCTCAAAGGCGAATGGCGCGCTCACCTGCTGCCCCTGGTGTGGGTGGGCGGCTATTTCCTGTTCATGGGCACGCGCTGGGTCAAATCCATCCGCTATTTCCTGCCCATCTATCCCTTCCTGTGCCTGCTGGCGGCCTGGGGGCTGTATGCCTTATGGCAGCGCAGCCAGCGCCCGGCGCAGGAGGGAGGGGCAAGGAGGGGATGGGCCATCCTGGCGATGGCCGTGGTGCTGGGCGGCACACTGGCCTGGGCGCTGTCCTTCGTCAACGCCGTCTACCTCACCGATCACACCCGCATCCAGGCGGCGCGCTGGGTCTACCAGAACGTCCCCGCGCCCTTCCACCTGAGCCTGGGCGCCGAGGATGGCGCGGTCTTCCAGCAGCCCGTGGGCGCACCGGATAATTTGCGCATCGCCGGGCCGGTGCCCTTCGTGCAGGCCTTCTCACCTGCCTCCACCGGCGCACTCGCATCGCTGCTCATCCCCCACGCCCGCACGCTCGACCCCGATGGAGCCAGCACTCTGCGCGTGGTCATCGCCCTGGACGCAGAAGGCGACTATCTAATCGATGAGGCCCTGGTGCAGGTGCAGAACGATGCCAGCGATCCCAACGGGGCAGCCTTTGAGGTGGCCTTCGCGAATGGCGCCGTCTTGCAATCCGACCAGATGTACTTCCTCGTCGCCACCTCGGTAGATGGCGAGATGATCGCCATCTCGCGCAATGTCATCGCCAACGAGCATTGGGATGAGGGTCTGCCCATGCCGCTGGACGGCTACGAACCCTTCGGGCAGTTCTACCGCGGCGTCTCGCTGGAGATCCGCTGGTACGATGACGAGAATAAGCGCCAGATGCTGCTCGACGTGCTGAACGAGGCCGATTACATCATCATGCCCAGCCAGCGCGCCGTGTGGGCCTCCTGCCGCATCCCGCTGACCTACCCGATGACGATGGAATACTACCGCGCCCTGTTCGACGGGCGGCTGGGTTTCGAGTTGAGGGCGCAATTCAGCGCCCCCATGTGGCTGGGCCCGCTGGCCATCTCTGATATCGGCGGCACATGGGCCTGGAACGAGATCCCCGCTCTGCCGCTCTTCAATCACAGCCAGCTGGCAGCCGAGGAGGCCTTCAGCGTCTACGATCATCCGCCGGTGTGGATCTTCGCCAAGCGCGCCAATTTCGACCTGAGTGCCGCCGAGGCCGTGCTCTCCGCCATCGACCTGAGCCAGGTGGTGGTGCAGCACCCCTTCAATGCCACGGGCGAGCCCTGTCGTTAGGAAAAAATAATATGGGTTGCAGTTTTGCG
>DIXA01000024.1 GCA_002428565.1 Anaerolineales bacterium UBA6092
CCAAGATTACTTTTTGGACAGCCCCGCATCTTTTGGTTTATCTTAACCGGCCAGCCACCAGGTGATCTGGGCAATGATCAGGCCCATCAAAAAGCCGCCCAGCACCTCCAGGGGGGTATGCCCCAACACCTCGCGCAGCTGCTCCTCTTTGAGCGGGTGCCCGGCAGCCAGGTCGCGGATCATGGCGTTGATCAGTTCAGCATGTTTGCCAGCCTGGCGGCGGATATTGGTGGCATCGTAGATCACCACCATGCTCAACGCCACGCTCAGGGCAAAGAGGCTGGTGTTATAGCCATCGAACAGGCCGATGGCATGGGAAACCCCAACCATCAGCGCCGTATGGGAAGAAGGCATGCCGCCTGGGGCAATCAGCAAGGCCCAGTTCCAGCGGTGCGTGCGGATGTATTCCAGCGGCACTTTCAAGATCTGGGCCAGGCTCCAGGCAATCAGACCTGCGATCAAAACATAGTTATGCAGCATCGGCATCAGACACCTCAATCCGGGGTATTGAAATCCACCAGTTCGTCGCCAGAGAGGGTTTGGATCTTGAGCTCGGCTTGCTCCAACTGCCCACTGCAGAAGCGCGCCAGCGCCTGGCCGCGCTCGAACAGGGCCAGCGATTCATCCAGCGAGCGCTTTTCGGCTTCCAACACCGCCACAATACTTTCCAGCTCAGCCAGTGCTTCTTCGTAGGTCAGCGATTCAATCGCAGCAGCTTGTTTGTTTGAAGAGGGCATGCGAATCTCCTCTGAATATGGATTATTTTTCGTCGTAGTAACCACTTTAATCTTTACGGGCTGGCGGGTCTACCTTGACATCAAATGAGCCGTCGCTCACCCGCACATGAAGTTTTTCGCCGGGAAGGGCTTGCCCGCGGCGGTAGATGACCTGCCCATCCGCGGCCGTGATCAGGGCAAAGCCGCGCTCCAGCACCGCCAGGGGGTTGAGCGCCTCCAGGCGCAAGCCCGTACCGCCCAGGTGGGCGCGCTGCAAAGCCAGGCGGTGCCCCGCGGCGGTTGCCAGGCGGTGCAGCAGCTCATCCATGCGCTGGCGGTCAGAGCGCAGGCGGGCCAGCGGCGAGTGCAGCTGCAGACGGTTGTGCGCATCTGCCAGTGCCCAGCGCCGCTGATCGAGGCCCGCCGCAGCCGTGCGCGCCAGGCGCAAGGCCAGGTCGAGCACGCCTGCGCGCAGCTCGCTGCCATCGGGCGTAGCCAGCTCCGCCGCCGCGGTGGGAGTGGGACCGCGCAGGTCGGCCACAAAATCGGCGATGGTGAAATCCGTCTCATGGCCAATGCCGGTGATCACCGGCGCGGGCGAGGCAGCAATGGCGCGCGCCACGCCCTCATGGTTGAAGGCCCACAGATCCTCAATCGACCCGCCGCCGCGCGCCACCAGGATCACATCCGGCTGGGCCGCCCGGTTCAGGTTTTGCAGTGCGGCGATGATCGAAGGCGGGGCATCCTCGCCCTGCACCGGGGTCGGTGCCAGCACCACGCGCGCCAGCGGGTAGCGCCGGAGCAAGATGTTGAGCATATCGCGCAGCGCCGCCCCCGTGGGCGAAGTGACGATGCCAATGCACTGCGGCAGCGGCGGGATAGGCCGCTTGCGCTGCAGGTCAAACAGGCCCTCCGCCTCGAGCTGCGCCTTGAGGCGCAAAAATTCGCGGTACAGCGCGCCTTCTCCAGCCGGGCGCAGCAAGTCTGCATACAATTGGTATTGCCCGCCCGCCTCGTACACGCTGACCGCGCCATGGGCTTCGATGCCGTCGCCATCGCGGGGCAGAAAGGTTTGGCGCATGGCCGTATTGCGCCACATAACACAGCGCAGCGAGGCGCCGCTGTCTTTGATGGTGAAATACAGGTGACCAGAGGCCGGACGGGAGAAATTCGACACCTCGCCCGTCACCCACACATCTTGCAGCAGAGCATCGCCTTCCAGCAAGCCGCGCAGGTGGCGGGTCAGTTCCGTCACCGAGAGGGCAGGGGGTTGGAAAAGGCTCATCTGGCTCATAAGTGCAAAGGATACCCGCAATGGGGCAGGCTGTCAACCAGTTCACCTATTCCATATCGGCCCGTTCTTTGCTACAATAAGCCCCATGGATCACTTATACACACCCTGGCGTATGCGCTACATCAACGGCGAAAGAGAAGAAGGCTGCGCTTTTTGCAACCAGGCCCAACTGCCCGACTGCGCCGAGAACCTGATCATCCACCGCGGCCAGCGGGCATTCGTGATTTTGAACCGCTTCCCCTACACAAACGGGCACCTGATGGCTGTGCCTTACCAGCACGTCTCCACGCTAGAGGCCCTGGATGCCGAGACCCGCACAGAGATGATGGAGCTGGCCTGCCGCGCCGTGGAGGTGCTGAAGGGCCTGTACCATCCCCACGGCTTCAATATCGGCATCAACATGGGCGAGGCCGCCGGGGCAGGCATCGCCGAGCATATCCATCTGCATGTGGTGCCGCGCTGGACCGGCGACGCCAGCTTCATCTCTGTGCTGGGGCAAACGCGCATCCTGCCCGAGACGCTGGAAGATACCTACCACCGCGTGCTCCAGGCATGGAAAGATTTTTAATTCTATGCAGCACGTAGAATCTTCTCATAAATACCCTTGCCCGAAAACTGCACAATCGCAAAACTAGGGTATAATGGGGGTCTGTATTTCATTTTGAATCGGAGTAAATAACCAATATGGATCAAAACAATGCCCTGGCTGGGCAGGAGGCAATGCCCGAAAACCCCCAAACTGCCGAAAGCACATCAGATGATCGCCCGGTTAACAGCGGTGGCGCAATGGAACAACTCTTGCAGGAGGAAGGCCTGACTCTAGACTTCCCCAAGCAAGGCGAGATCCGCCCCGGCGTGATCGCCAGCATTGGCGAGAACGAGATCATGATCAGCGTAGGCACCAAATCGGAAGGCGTTATCAGTGGGCGGGAGAAAGACCAGATCCCCGCAGAAACCCTGGCAACCTTCCAAATTGGCATGGAAATTCCCGTGTACGTGCTCAATCCAGAAGATCAGAACGGCACGCTGGTACTCTCGTACCTGCGCGCCCGTGAAGAGCAGGATTGGCTCGATGTCGAGGAATTGATGCGCTCGGGGAGTTCCTATGATGGCGCCATCATTGGCTACAACAAAGGTGGCCTGATCGTGCCGATTGGCACGCTGCGTGGTTTTGTTCCGGCCTCACAGGTCAGCGTTATGCGCCGGCCTGAATCGAGCCAGGAAAACGCCGAAGCCCGCTGGAGCAAGATGGTGGGCGAACCAATCAAGGTGCAAGTGATCGAAGTGGACCGGGCGCGTCATCGCCTGATCCTCTCAGAGCGCTCTGCGCTGCAGGAAACCCGCGAGACGATCAAAGACCGCCTGCTGGACGAACTGCAGCCCGGTGACGTGCGTGCCGGTCGGGTGACCAGCCTGGCAGATTTCGGCGCCTTCGTCAATATCGACGGCGCGGATGGCCTGGTGCACCTCTCAGAGATCAGTTGGGAGCGCATCGAGCACCCCAATGAAGTGCTCAAGGTCGGCCAGGAAGTCAAGGTCAAAGTGATCTCGGTGGACCAGGAGCGCAAGCGCATTGGCCTGTCTATCCGCCAGATGCTCGATGACCCCTGGCTGGTGAAGGCGCAAAGCCTGAAAGAAGGCCAATTGGTGGAAGGCACCATCACCCACCTGACAAAATTCGGCGCATTTGCCCGCCTGGGCGATGACCTGGAAGGCCTGATCCACATCTCAGAGCTGAGCGAAACGCGCATCAACCACCCCAAAGAGGTGGTCAAGGAAGGCGATGTGGTTGCCCTGCGGGTGATCCGCATCGACGCCGAGCGCCGCCGCATTGGCCTGAGCAAGCGCAAAGTGGACTCCCCGGCTTACGCCGACCTGGACTGGAAGATGGAAATGGCTGGCGAAGTGGGCGGACCGCAAGAGCCCGTTGCTGAAGAGCCTGTTGTCGAAGAGCCCGTCGCCGAAGAGCCCGTTGCTGAAGAGCCTGTTGTCGAAGAGCCCGTCGTCGAAGAGCCGCCTGCGGAAGAAAGCCCCGCAGAAGAAACTCCGGCAGGATAATTCCTATACTACTAGAGAACTAAAGGCTCGCAGTGGGCGGATGCCCACTGCGAGCCTTCGTAATTCAGCAAATTCATGTTCTAACAGAACATATATAATCCCCACTCCTTTTCTCTGGTAGAATTCAAATGGATAAAAGCCCTCGTCATCATACGGGGGAACTAGATGATTCACACTCATCTCCGGGGGAGCCCCCCGTATTTTACTGGTATGAGTTAGGGTTTGCGAGGAAGCAGTTCTTCAGGAGGTAACACGATGTCTGGAATGAAGCTTTTTACACAGCGAGCACGCAGAGTATTGAGCCTGGCGCATGAGCATGCTGAACGGATGCGCCAGGGCTATATTGGCACCGAACACCTGCTCCTGGGTTTGATCCAGGAGGAGGGCGGCGTAGCCGGGCGGGTGCTGCGCGAACTGGGCCTGGAGGCCGCGCGGGTAGAGGAAGTGATCACCCGCATCACTGGCGTTGGGCAGGGGCAGTCCGCCAAGATCGACCTTTCGCCGGGGACGCAGAATGCGCTGGAACTGGCGGTAGAAGAAGCGCGCAAGATGGGCCATCACTACGTCGGCACCGAGCACCTGCTCTTAGGGCTGGTGCGGTTAGAAGAGGGCGTGGCCATCGATGTGCTGCGCAAGATGGGCGTCACCCCCGAACAGATCCGCCGCCAGACGCGGCGCGTGCTGGAAGAGGGCACGCCCAAAGCCTCCACAGCCCAGCCGCCCATGCCGCGCCGCACCCCCATGGGCGAGCAAGCCGCCGCCGGCAAAGAAGAAAAAGGCCGCAAGACTCCCCTGGTAGACCAACTGGCTACCGACCTGACCACCAAAGCCGAAGAAGGCAAGCTGGATCCGGTCATCGGGCGGCAGATGGAGATCGAGCGCGTCATCCAGATCCTGGCCCGGCGCACCAAGAACAACCCCGCCCTGATCGGCGAGCCCGGCGTGGGCAAGACCGCCATCGTCGAGGGCCTGGCGCAGCGCCTGGTGGAGGGAGATGTCCCCGCGCCGCTGCTGAACAAGCGCCTGCTGCAGTTGGATGTAGGCTCGCTGGTCGCCGGGACGATGTACCGCGGCCAGTTTGAGGAGCGCCTCAAGCGCGTCATCGACGAGCTCAAGTCTTCGGGCGCCATCCTGTTCATCGACGAAGTCCACATGCTGGTGGGGGCCGGCGCGGCCGGTTCCTCCGTAGATGCCGCCAACATCCTCAAGCCGGCGCTTTCGCGCGGCGAGCTGCAAGTCATCGGCGCCACCACGCTGGACGAATACCGCAAGCACATCGAAAGCGACGCCGCCCTGGAGCGGCGCTTCCAGCCCATCATGGTGGAAGAGCCTTCCATTGACGAGACCATCGCCATCCTGCGCGGCGTACGCACGGCTTACGAAGAACACCACCGCCTGACCATTGCCGACGAAGCCCTGGACGCCGCCGCCCACCTTTCGGCCCGCTACGTCACCGAGCGCTTCCTGCCCGACAAGGCCATTGACCTGATCGACGAAACCTCCTCGCGCGTGCGCATGTACAAATCTGCCGCGGCCAAATCGGCCAAGGAAGTCGTCACCCGCCTGCGCGAGCTGCGCCAATCGCACACCCTGGCCCTGGAAGAAGGGCACGCCGAAGAGGCAGAAGAGTTCCAGCACAAGATCGACGAGACCAATCAGCAGTTGGAGTTCCTGCGCACCGGCTGGGACCGGGCCAACAGCCCGGTGGTGACCGCCGAAGATATTGCCGAGGTGGTCTCCATGTGGACGGGTGTGCCGGTGATGCAGATCGCCCAAGAAGAATCCCGCCGCCTGCTGCAAATGGAAGCCGATCTGAGCAAGGCCATTATCGGGCAGAACGAGGCCATCCAGGCCATCTCCAAAGCCGTGCGGCGCGCCCGCGCCGGGCTGAAGGACCCGCGCCGCCCGATCGGCTCGTTCATGTTCCTGGGACCCACCGGCGTGGGCAAAACCGAGCTGACCAAGGCGCTGGCGCGCTTCATGTTCGGCAGCGAGGAAGCCCTGATCCAACTGGATATGTCTGAGTTCATGGAGCGTCACAGCGTCAGCCGCCTGGTTGGCGCGCCGCCCGGCTACGTAGGTTATGATGACGCCGGGCAGCTCACCGAAGCCCTGCGGCGACGGCCTTACTCCATTGTCGTCTTTGACGAGGTGGAAAAGGCCCACCCTGAGGCGCACAACATGCTCTTGCAGATCATGGAAGAAGGGCATCTCTCCGACGCCCGCGGGCACAAGGTAGATTTCCGCAATGCCATCGTGGTCATGACCACCAACGTCGGCGCCGAGATGATCAAGCGCCAGACCACCCTGGGCTTCGAGATCAAGCGCGACGAAGAGGCCGAAGAAAAAATGGCCTACGAAGACATGCGCAAGAAATTGATCGAGTCGTTGCGGCGCGTCTTCCGCCCCGAATTTATCAACCGCCTGGATTCGGTCATCGTCTTCCGCTCACTGAGCAAGGCCGATATCCAGCAGATCGTGGAACTGGAGCTGGCCAAGGTCTCCCTGCGCCTGCAAGAGCACCAGATCGCCCTCACCGCCACCCCCGCCGCGCTGGAACTGCTGGCAGAGCTGGGCTACGACCCCGATATGGGGGCGCGCCCGCTCAAGCGCATCATCCAGCAAAAGGTGGAGGATGTGCTTTCGGATGCACTGCTCTCCGGCCAATTTGTGGATGGCGAGCCGATCCTGGTGGATGCCCACGAAGGTGATGTGGTGCTGAAACGCCAGGTGGAGAGCGTGGCAGAGGATGAACTGCCTCAGCCAGCCTAGCAATCAACGGCTGAAATCCAGGAAAATGGAAGTTTATTCCAAAAGAAGCGCCTTGTAGTAACGGCTTTAGCCGTTATTGAACGACTGAAGTCGTTACTACGAGGAATGACTGTCAATGCGTAGAGGACCCATGGCCAAGACACACACCCAATACGTATGCCAGCAGTGCGGGCGCATCACCGCCCGTGAGATGGGCCGCTGCCCTAAGTGCGGCGCCTGGAACAGCATGGTGGAAGAGGTGGTGGCAGTAGCATCACCATCGAAGAGCGTCTCCGGGCGCAGCTTACTCACCGGCGCATCCACACCGCGCCGCCTGGACGAGATCACCGGCGATGTAGACGAGCGCATGCCCCTCTCCATCAGTGAGTTTGCCCGCGTGCTGGGCGGCGGGGTGGTGCCAGGCTCGGTAGTGCTGATCAGCGGCGACCCGGGCATCGGCAAGAGCACGCTGCTGCTGCAAGTGGCCCTGGAGATGAGCACCAACACCGAAGTGCTGTACGTATCCGGCGAAGAATCCGAGCGGCAGATCAAGATGCGCGCCCTGCGCCTGCTGCAACCGGGCGAAGACCATTCCCCGGCCAAAATGCCCGGCGGCCTTCTTTTGGTCACCGAGACCAGCCTGGCAGCCATCCTGGAGCATATTTCTGCCCTGCACCCGGGCGTGCTGGTCCTGGATTCGATCCAGACCACCTATATGCCAGAGTTGGAGTCTTCCGCCGGCTCGGTGACCCAGGTGCGCGAGTGCGCCTCACGCCTGCGCGAGCTGGCCAAAGCCTCGGGCATGGCGGTCTTCCTCATCGGGCATGTCACCAAAGAAGGCGCCATCGCCGGGCCGCGCGTGCTTGAGCATATCGTCGATACTGTGCTCTACCTGGAAGGCGACCGCTTCCAATCCTACCGCCTGCTGCGCTCGGTCAAGAACCGCTTTGGCGCTACTTCTGAGGTGGGCGTGTTCGAGATGCGCGAGCGCGGCATGGTGGAGGTGCTCAATCCCTCCGAGGCCTTCCTGGCAGAGCGCATGATCAATACACCCGGCTCCGCCATCGCCGTGACCATGGAGGGCACCCGCCCGCTGCTGGTGGAAGTGCAGGGCCTCACCAGCCCCACGGCTTTCGGCAACCCGCGCCGCACCCCCAACGGGGTGGACCTCAACCGCCTGCTGCTGGTTTCGGCGGTGCTGACGCGCCGCGTGGGCGTGCGCCTGGGCGAGCAGGATATCTTCGTCAACGTGGTGGGGGGTGTGCAGATCGATGAGCCTGCCGCCGATTTGGCCATGGCTGCCGCCATCACCTCTTCGATGCGCGACCTGCCCCTGCGCGCCGACACCGTGCTGATCGGCGAGGTGGGACTTTCGGGTGAGCTGCGCATGGTGGGGCAGATGCCCGCCCGCCTGAACGAGGCCGCCAAGCTCGGCTTCAAAACCGCCATTGTGCCGCGCCGCCTGCGCCAGGGCGAACCCTGGCCCAAGGGCATCACAGTGATCGAGGCGCGCTCGCTGCGGCAGGCGCTGGAGAGCGCCCTGGTGGGCAGCGAGAAGCCCGCCGACCCTGCCTGATGCTGCCCACCTTCCACATTCGTGAAATTCCCATCTACGGCGATGTAGTGCTCGCCCCGATGGACGGGTATTCGGACCTGCCCTTCCGTTCCATCTGCCGCGAGTTGGGCTCCGCCGCCAGTTACACCGAGTTCATCAACGCCATCGATGTGGTTTACAGCCACCCGCGCCTGCACGAGCGGGTACGCTTTTCGCCCCAAGAGCGCCCGCTCATTTTCCAAATTTTTGATAACAACCCCGAGCGCATCCTGCAAGCTGCTCTGCGCCTGCAAGAATACGGCCCCGATGTGATCGACGTCAACCTGGGCTGTTCGGCGCGCGGCGTCTCGGGGCGGGGAGCGGGGGCCGGGCTGCTGCGCGCCCCGGAGAAGATCGCCGAGATCTTCAGCCGCCTGACCCGCGCCCTGAGCGTGCCGGTGACCGCCAAGATACGCCTGGGCTGGGATCGTTCCACGCGCAATTACCTGGAAGTGGCCCGCATCATCGAGCAGAACGGCGGCGCGCTGATCGCCGTCCACGGGCGCACCCGCCAGCAAGCCTACACCGGCGCGGCCGATTGGGACGCCATCGCCGAGGTGCGCCAGGCCGTTTCCGTGCCCGTCATTGGCAACGGCGACGTGCGCACGGTTGCCGATATCGAGCGCATGAAGGCGCACACCGGCTGCCATGCGGTGATGATCGGGCGCGCCGCAGTGGATAACCCCTGGATCTTCTCCCGCCTGGATCGTGAGCAGGTTCCGCCTGAGACCGTCCATCACACCCTGCTGCGCCAGTTGCAGCGCTCGTTGGAGCTGTATGGCCAGCCGCACGGGCTGGTGGTGATGCGCAAGTTCGCCGCCCGCTATCTCAAGCCCTACGGCCTGGAGGCAGACTTCCGCCGCCGCCTGTTAACGACACAGCAGCCCGACGAGTTCATCGGGCTGCTGAACAGCATTTTTGATGTTGTGTAGTTTTGCGGCGCAGAGCGTCGCAAAACTACACAACATCATTAAATAGATCGCTCTCGCGCAGGCGCGGCGGGGCGGGCGGGAACGCCCGCATATAATTCTCGCTCTGGCTGAACATGCCGCGCAGCAAAAAGAGCAGCCCCTTGCGCGGCATGGCCCCGCCTAACTGGCTGGCATGACAGGCCGCCGCCTGCTCCTTGATCTTCGCCACCGAGCGCACCGCAATGCGGGCATGCTCAGGAAAATTCCCCTCTTCCACGATCTTCTTCAGGTTGATATCCTTATTGCGCCCCATGCGCCGCGGGTCCATGCCGATCAGCGGCATGATGCTGACATAAAAGCGCAGCCAACCTTTGGATTGGGTGTAGTAGTACAGCTTCTGCGGCTGGTAAGGAGGCAAGTCACTGACAAAGGAGGCATCCCCGGCCATGTGGAAGGCCGCCACGGTCGCCTGGTGGATGGCGATGTGGTCGGGGTGCTTGTAGCCGCCGATCGGGTCAAAGGTGATCACCACCTGCGGCTTCAGCAGGCGGATATAGTGCACCACCCGTTCCGCCACCGCCTCCACCGGCTGGGCAGCTAAGGCCTGCGGGTGCTGGTTATCGGGCGAGCCTGCCATGCCCGAATCGCGGTAATCCAGGAAGTGCACCCCGCTCAACTGCAGCAGACCGGCTGCGCAGCGCAGTTCCCCTTCGCGCGCCTCGGCGATGGAGGCAAAACCCTTGAGGTGCTCAGGGTCGATCTCACCCACCTCGCCGCGCGTGGCGCACACCAGGTGCACCTGCACGCCGCGCCGGGCATACAACGCCAGCGTGCCGCCGGTGCCAAAGGTTTCATCATCAGGGTGGGCCAAAACGGCCAGCAGTGTGTGTTGTTCCATAATAGAATCCAGGCCGCGCAGATTGCGCGGCCTGGATTCTATCACGATTTATTTACCGCCGGCGGCGCAAACCTTGCAGGCCGATCAACACCACACCGGCGCCCAGCGCCATCGAGCCGGGGCACAAACGATTGCCTCCCTCGGCAGCAGGCTCGGCTTCCGCCACATCCTCGGCGGGGGCCTCGGCGTCTGGCGGAGCAGGCTCATCTTCGGGGGCAGGCGCCCTGCCCACATCCGGCGCCGCGCCCCAGTCGGTCAGACTTTCGATCAACTGGATCTCATCCACCCACACCTCCCCAGCCAGGCCAGCCCCCTCTGGCGGAGAAAAGCCGAAGCCCATGCCGGTAACCTGGTAGGAATCCAAAATGGCTCCAGCGTTCTCCTCCCAGGCAGCGCGCAGGAAGTACTCCCAGGGCAGTTCCACCCGCACCGCGTTATAGCTCATCTCCGGCGTGGTCTCGAGGGTGAACAGGTAGGTGCCATAGGCGTCCGGCTTGCCGCCATAGATATCGATGTTGACCAGCATGCCCGGGTTATCCGTGCGGATGGTGATTGCCAGCCCCTGTGCGGCGCTCCAATCTTGCACCCTATCGTAGAACAGCACGCAGGAACCCCATGATCCGGGGGCGATATCTGCCCAGATGCGCAGGGCACCCTGCTCAGGCGCACAGGTCAGCGAAGAGAGCGCTGCCTCATCGGCAAAGGCCTCCCAACCGTTGGTGCCGGCTGGCACACCCGCATCAAAGCCATCGATCAGCCCTGCCGCGCCCAGAATGCCCGGTTGGGTCGCCATGATGCCAGGCTGCGTGGCGGCGATGCCCGGCTGGGTGGCCTGCGGTGCGGGGCCAACTACTTCTTGCTCCGCACTCGGCGCGGTGGCAGCCCAGCGGTGATAATAAATATTCAGCAGGGGAATAAATTCATTGGTGGCCTTCTGGCTGCCAGCCTCGTTCGGATGATCGTCTCCGCTCGAGTCGTAGTAGAGCGTATCCCGGCCGTTATCGGTGATGTACTCGATCTGCCCGTTGTAATAGCGGTGATGGTTATCGGGATCGGTGAGGATATTGTAAAAATCGAACACCGCCACGTTGTTGAGCGGGTAATTATTCTCGCGCAGCCAATCCTGCACCAGCCATGTGTTAAAGGCGCGTGCGTTCTGGGCGTACTCCCGATCTTGCACGGGCGGGGCCGTGATAACAATGAAGAGCTTATCCGGGCGGGTGATGAAATAATCCAGCAGGCTGTTGTAAATATACTTGGCATTGCCTACCGTCAGATCCTCACCGGGTGTGGGCCGGTCGTTAGGGCTGCCCTCCAGGTTCGAGTTGGGGAAGCAGGACTTGAACATGATGATCTGGTTCTCGCCGCCGGGGTCAGCCAGGTTGCGCGCGTACCAGGAGTTTTGCCCGCTCTCGTTGAACAGCGCCTCCATGTACGTGGGCATGCTGTCGCTGCGGAACCATTCCATCCAGTTGAGGATATCGGTGCGGTCGCCGATTGAGTCGGGGCCCCAGCCGTAGTTCGTGTCGGACACGAAGTAATTGTTCTCGCCCAGCGAAATGCCCAGGTTGCCGTAGCCATCCGTGAGCCAGTTTTCCCCACAAGAGTGATGGATGAAGATCAGCTTGACCGGCTCAGCGGGCGGCGTGGGGTCATCGGCCTGGGCGCGGGCCGGCCCAACCGCCGAGGCGAACGGAGCGCTCAACATCGCCAGCGCCACGAAAGCCCCAGCGAGACGGAAGAACACGCGTGGAATGGACATGCCCACCTCCTTTGGTGTAATTAGATTGTACATTAACTATCGGGAGAAATATACAGCCATTTCGCCATCTTTACCCTCCAGTTTGGCCTTTTTGTTCACCCATCCCCCCAGCAATGCAGAGGTATAATCAGAATTGGAGGAAACCATGAACCTTGAAGCGATCATGATCCAGATGACCCATCAGGCCGAAACGATCCACGACCTGGTGCAAGGGATTTCCGCAGAGCAGGCGTGCTGGAAGCCCACCCCCGACTCCTGGTCGATCATCGAGGTGATCAACCACCTGGCAGACGAGGAGCGCGAAGATTTCCGCCTGCGCCTGGATTACATCTTGCACCACCCCGGCGAAGAATGGCCCCCCATCGACCCGCGCAATTGGGTCGCCCAGCGCCAGTACGCCGACCGCGGCTTGAAGGCCTCCACCGCCAATTTCCTGGCCGAGCGCGAGAAATCGCTGGCCTGGCTGGCCAAGCTGGGCTCGCCGAACTGGGATGCCGAGGCAGTGACCCGCTTTGGCACGATGAGGGCCGGGGATATGCTCTCGGCCTGGGTCGGCCACGACCTGCTGCACCTGCGCCAACTGGCCGAGCTGCGCTGGGCCTACCTGAACCACAGCCTCCAGCCATACACTACCCAGTACGCCGGGGATTGGTAAATTATTTAATCCACAACAAAAAAAGCC
>DIXA01000016.1 GCA_002428565.1 Anaerolineales bacterium UBA6092
AAAAGGCCACTGCTCTGCCATTGAGCTACACGCCCGTTTGCGGATTGCATTCTAACACCAGAGGCGAAGATCGTCAATTGCCGAAGTTTTTTATAGGTGTGATTTTTCGGGCTTTGCCCGAAAAATCACACCCATAAAAGAGGGTTGCGATATAATAACCGAAACAACCTCGGGAGGACAGAATGACAGAGATTGACAACGTACGCGAAGCAGACTTCGATCAGCAAGTGCTGCAATCCACCCTGCCGGTGATGATCGATTTCAGCGCGGTATGGTGCGGCCCGTGCAAAATGCTAGAGCCGATCGTGCACCAGTTGGCTGAGGAATGGCAGGGCAAGGCCAGGGTGCTCAAAGTGGACGTGGACGAAAGCAGCAACCTGGCAGTGCAGTACGGCGTGATGGGGGTGCCCACGCTGATGTTGTTCGTCAACGGCGAGGCAGTGCAGCGCATCTCCGGCTACCAACCCAAAGAGAAGATCGTCGCCAAGTTCGGCGCCTATCTTTAGGGTTTTCCCCCACCCCCGGCCCCTCCCCCGAAATCGGGGGAGGGGAGTTTACCGAAAATCAGGGTTGCAGCGGGNNCCCGCTGCAACCCTGATTTTCGGTATTTTTTATGATGCGCAGTTACGGCTTATTCATCACCTTCAGGCCGCCCACGGCCCCCCGGTTCAGCGTAGGGATGTACATCTTTTGCAGCACCGGCCCATCCTCCGTCACCAAGATCACCGCCCAGGCTTCGTCCGTCGAGAGCAGGTTGGAGGCACTCAACGTGACCGTGTAGGTGCCGGGGGTGGCATAGGCGTAGGAGGGGCTGGTCAGCGTGGAGGTACCCACGCCATCACCAAAGTTCCATGCGTAATCTTCCGCATACAGGCTCTGATTGGTGAAGTAGACCAACTGCCCCACGCCCACCTGGCTGAGGCTGGCATCGAAGCCCGCCACAGCCTGCCCGTAAACGGTGACGCCCTGGGTGAAGACGGAGGCCTGGCAGGCGTTGGTAGCCGTCAGCGTAACCGTGTAGGTGCCGGGGGCCGTGTAGGCATGGGTCGGCGCGGCCAGGGTGCTGGTGACGCCGTCGCCAAAGTCCCACAGGTAGGTATCGGCATACGTGCTGGTATCCGTGAAAGCCAGCGTCTGCCCCACCAGGGCCGCCGCGTGGCTGGCGTCAAAGCCCGCCACGGGCCAGGGAATCACGGGGATGGATTGATGGAAAACGGATGGGCCGCCACAGCAGTTCGTACCGCGCAGCATGGCGGTGTAGGTGATCGGCTGGGCTACGGTGTAGGTATGCGTGGGGTTGGTGAGGGTGCTGGTGATGCCATCGCCAAAGTCCCACAGGAAATCCGTAGCATGGGTGCTGGTGTTGGTGAAGGTCAGCGGGCTGGCTGAGCAGGCCTGCGCCGGACTGACGGTAAAGCCCGCCAGCGGGATGGGCGGTACCCCCATCCAATCTGCTGCGGCAAGCATGATCATCTCCGCCCCGTGCGGGGGCAGGTTCTCAAAGGGCCAGGCCAGGAAGAGCACCTTGCTGGTGCCCGAGTCATAGGTAATGCCGCTGGTCAGCGGCCCAGGCAAGGATTCGAAAGCGGGGATGGCGGGCTGCAGGGGGATGATCTGGTCTGTGAAGGGGGTGGGTGGGACGAGCGGTAGGGACGGGATGCCGTCGCCCACCGGGTTACCGGTCACGCCCTGGATGTTGGTGGTGGTGGCGATATCGTCGGTGTAATCCTTGATATGCAGGTAAACCGTACCGAAGTAGGTCGGCCCCACGTCGTACAGGTAATCCTGGCTGGAGAAGAGCAGGTTGCCGCTGCCATCCAGGTAACCGGCCAGGGCGGCTTCGTCGCGCGGCGTGAGCGTGGCAAAGGGAGAGGGGCCGGTGCCGGTGAACCAGATGACCATCTCATGGGCAGCCAGCGCCGCCGGGTCGGGCGGGCCTTGAGTCACTACATTCCAGTAGTCGTAATACAGCTTGTTGGCTTGCAGCGCATTCATGTAGGGGGTCTCGTTGGGCAAACCGCGGTCATCATCCACCAACAAGATGCACTCCGGCACTTGCGTGAGAGCGACGGCAGCCGCCGCGGCGCCATACGCGCTATTCGCTTGCAAGTTAATCGCATCGCCCATGCCGCGCGGCGTCCCGGCGGGCACGCTGACGCGCATACCCAGCCGCCAGGCGCCCCCCGGAAACATGTTGCTGCTAGGCGGGTAAGCGATGGGCAGGCCGGTGTTCAGGTCAAAGAAACTCACCGGCCAATTTCCCCCGACAGACGTCAGCGTTACCCAGTCAAGGGCGCTGTGGTTGCGCACCGTCACCTCGTAGGTGGCCTCCTGCCCAGCCAGCGCCCAGCCGATCGGCTCGGAGATGTCCATGCTCAGGTAGGGTGAGGCGGAGGCACATAGCACGTTGATGCCCGCCATGATCAACCACGGCTGCACCACCAGGCCGTACACGGCAATGCACGAGTCGCCGCAGGTGAGGTATGAGCCGCTTTCGGGGTTGGTGCCGAAGGCAAACGCCGGGGATGTGGATGGGAGAAGGTTAAATGGATCGGTGGCATCGCCGTAATTGTTGAAAAACTCCAAATCCCGTAAGCCGTCGGCCTGCTCCAGCGCCACCAGCGGGTGATAGGCGGGACACCCGCAGCAGGGCACCGATCCGCATTCGAAGTCGTTGCCCTCCCAGGCATTCCACTTTTCCTCATCCACATGGTAGATGAGCAGGCCCGAGCCGGGCAGGGCGCTGTCGTAACTGGCGGTGGTATTATCGCGGTACTCCACCAGAAAGTATTCATCTGGCCCCAGGTTGGGCGATTCCAGGCGCAGCACCTGGCCTGTGCCTGGCACGCTCAGGTTCTCCACCGGCTGGAAGGGATAGCCGGGGCTGTTAGACACGTTGCCGTAGAGCGTGGTGGGCGTCTCAAAGCCCATGACAGTGCGCGACCAGGCATCCGGCCAGGCCGGGCTGCTGCCATCCCAGCTGCCGCCCGGGCCGTTCCAGTTGCCCGCGGCCATCAGGCTCCACGCCCCAAGCCCCGCGGAGGAGTAATCGTAATCGTACAGATCGGGCAGGCCGAAGAGCAAGTGACCGATCTCGTGGCAGAAGATGCCGATGGTCTGATCGTTGGGATTGAAGGAAGCCATGTACTCGGCGTCAAAGGCGAAGCGATCCACATACACACCATCATTGGTGTACAGCGGTCCGGGGCCGGCGCCGTCGGTCATATTCCAGGCGCTGGACCAGATATGGCTGGGGTTGCCGGTGATCTCTGCGCCCGGCCCGGAATAGACGAACAGGATGCCATCCACAAAGCCGTCGCCATCATTATCGTAATCGGTAAGGTTGAGGGTCTGCAGCGCGTCGAGCAAGGGCACCACATCGGCCACAATGCCCTGCAGGTTTTGCGGGAAGGTGCCGAAGCCATAATCATCGATCAGGTTGCCAGGAGGATCTAAAACGCCATTGGCGTTGACGTAGCCCACCGGGCCATTATAGGGCCGGGTGGCGCGCTGCCAGCCAGTGGCGCTGGGCATATCCAGGGTGACGAAGGTCAGGGTGCTGTAAGAAATCTGGCTGTAATAGTGCTTGACCGAATTGGTAGCGCCAAAGACCAGTGTGTCGATGGCGGGCGGCCCCTGGAGAGAGCCCACATTGTCAGAGAAATCGACCATCACCACCAGCAGGTTGAAGTTACCCGTGGGCGGCGAGGCCATTGGGCTGCCGCCATCCACGCCGCGCCCCGCCGCGGCGGAGAAATCGGGCAGGCGGCCGCCCTGCTGTTCGATCTGTTCCAGCAGGCCCGGGTTGGGTGGGGAGGGCTGCAGGCCCTCGGGCAAAATACCTGGTGCGGCGGCATCTGCCGCTCCGGCGGGCAGCCAGCCAAGTGCCAGGGTCAATGCAAACAGGAAGTGCAAAAAGTATCTCATCATTTCCTCCTTTTGGATGCACTTTTAGCGTAAGGAATAAGTGGGGGCGGATATAGTGACATTTGTCCCTGTCTACCAATGACAAATGTCACAATGCGAAATTGGGGTCTATGCGGGCGCAAGGCGCCCACATAGACCCCAATTTCGACTATTTTCCCCCGCCTCTCAAGGGGCAGAGGTGGGGGTGAGCAGAAAACCCGCCGCGCCTACGGCGGGGAGAATTTCTGCAAACCGGCGGTGGTGGCTACCCAGGCCATATCGCCGGGGGTGTGCACCACGTCAAAGATCCAGGCAGAGGCCAGGGGGCTGTTCTCCGGCGTGAAGCGCATCCAGTTGGCGCTATCGTAATACACCAGCCCGCTGACGCAGACCGCCTCGAAGCCGCAGGGATCGATGGTTGCCAGCCACAGGTCGGCGCCCAGGCCAAACTTGACCCAGGCAAAGCCCACGCTGCCCATCGCCTCGGCGGTGATCGGCAGCACCTGCCAGGTATCCTGGCGCAGCACCAGCAGGTGCCCATCGGCGGTAGCCGCCCAGATCTCGCCGGAGGGCGAAAGGCTCAGGCCCTGCGGTGAGAGATTCGCCAGCAGGGGGTCCGCGATGGTCTCCCAGGTCTGGCTGTCCAGCGAGTAGCGCAGCGCCGGGCCGGGGAAGAAATTGGAATAGGCACTGGAGCCCCAGATGGCGCTGCCAGCCGCGTCAAAGAAGGGGTGCTGTACCACGGTGTAGAAATCGGTGGAGGCCACCCACGTCACACTGCGCGCCTGCCCCGCCGGGTCATACAGCTCCAGCCCGGCCTCGCTGGAAAGCGCCAGGCGGTCGCCGGGGCCCACCGCAAAGCCCTGGATGTATTCGCCTGAGCCGGCGTCCAGCGCCACGCTGGCCCAACTGCTGCCATCGTAAGCCCAGGCAGTACGCTCCTCCAACAGCCACAGTTTTCCTTCCGGCGAGAGCGGCCACAGCGCCGTCGTTCCCGTCCACGGGGAGGCGGCTTCGATGGCGGTGGTCTCGTCGGGGTAGCACTGGATGTAAGCATCCTCCAGGATCTGGCAGACCACCCCGCCAGAGCGCAGCCACAAGGAGCCATCGCCGTTCAGCGCCAGGTCCGTCACCAGCATGGAGGGCAGCGCGCCGGGCACGCTCAGCTCCTGCAGGGTGCCCTCCTGCCAGACAGAAAGCCCCTGCTCGCCACCAAACCAGATGCCGCCCTGCCCGTCGAATGCTGCTGCCCGGTAGTTAACGCTCTGTGTACCGCGGGTGAACACGTTGACCGGATAGTCGTTCTCCAGGCGGAAGAGGCCTTCGCGGGCGGCCACCCACAGGTAGCCCTGGTCATCCAGGGCCATTTGCTGGGCGTCCCAAAACTCCACGAACTGCCATTTCTCTGCGCCAGGCTCCAGCCACGAAACGCCGCGGCGGCTGGCGGCGTAGATGCGCCCATCGGCAGCCTGGGCCAGGCTGCCAAAGCCATAGCCGTTCAGGCCGCGGTCGATGGCGAAGCCGTCGCTGCCGTGCTGGCGGCCAAATTCACCCCAATTGCCATCCGGGCTGCGGAAAGAGATACCGCCATCGGTCGGCTCGCTGCCGTATAGACCAGAGGCCACCCACAGCGTGCCATCCAGGCCAACCAGCAGATCGTTGATCTGGTTGCTGAGCAGTGGGTCGGGGGCGCTGAAGCGCTGCATCTCGCCAGTCTGCCAGTCCCAGCGCAGCAGGCCGCCGCCGCGGCGGGTGGGCTCATTGAAGTAATCGGCATAATCCAGGCCTTCCTGCCCGCCGATCCACAGCACGCTGGTGCCGGGTTCCACCGCCACCGCCGAGAGGGGCAGGTCAGCAGGGAAGCCCAACTGCTCGGCGTACCAGTACTGCCAGGCGCTGCCGTCCCACATGGCAAAGCCGGTGTCGCCCACGGCATACACATAGCCGGTGGACGCGTCGGAAGCCAGGTCGTAGACGCTGGTGAGGGGGAAGCCAGTGGCGCGGGTGTGGCGCAGGGGGGAGCGCATCGTCGGCTCCCACTGCACCAGCCCGCCAGCCTCCGAGCCGGCCCAAACGAACACTCCATCGAAGTGCAGGGTGCGCAGGGCGTTGGGCGAATCGATGAGCAGCCACTCGCCCGGCAGGTTGGAGGGCTGGATGGGGACCAATTCTCCAAGGGCTGGGGCAGCGGCGGTAGCCGTGGGAGGAATCGGCTCGGGGGGCAGGGGGGTGCTCTCTACCGGCGGCTGTGCCGTGAGGGTGGGCAGCGGCGCGAGAGCCTCCGTGGTGGGGAGCGCCGTGGGGGCGGCCTGGGGCAGGCTGGCGCAGGCCACTGAGAGCAGGATCAACACAGTCAGGGCAATTCGGAATCGGTTCATAGCTTGATTATATACGAAAATAAATGTCGAAACGCAGTGTTTGCAGTCGCTTTGCGACCACAAACACTGCGTTTCGACAAAACACCCCCCTTCCCAGCGGGAAGGGGGGCAGGGGGGATGGGGGGATGGGAAAATAAGCTTACAGCCCGGCGGCCTTGCGCAGCAAAGCGGCCTTGTCAGTCTGCTCCCAGGGCAGGCTCAGATCGTCGCGGCCAAAGTGGCCGTAGGCAGCGGTCTGGCGGTAGATGGGGCGGCGCAAATCCAGGTCGCGGATGATGGCGCCGGGGCGCAGGTCGAAGTGCGCCAGGATCAGCTTGGCGATCTCATCGTCTGAGATGATGCCCGTGCCGAAGGTCTCCACGTTGACGCTGAGGGGATGCGACATGCCGATGGCATAAGCCACCTGGATCTCGCAGCGCTCAGCTAAACCGGCAGCCACCACGTTCTTGGCAGCCCAGCGCGCCGCGTAGGCTGCGGAGCGGTCCACCTTGGTGGGGTCCTTGCCGCTGAAGCAGCCGCCGCCGTGACGGCCCATACCGCCGTAGGTATCCACGATGATCTTGCGCCCGGTCAGGCCGGAATCGCCCTGGGGGCCGCCGATGACAAAGCGCCCGGTGGGGTTGACGTAGATCTTCAAGTTCTGATCCACCATCTCCTCGGGCAGCACCGGCATGATCACGTGCTCGATGACGGATTCGCGGATCTCGGCATGCGAGATTTCTGGGGCGTGCTGTGTGCTGACCAGCACGGTATCCACGCGTTTGGGCTTGCCGTACTGGTATTCCACCGTCACCTGGCTCTTGCCGTCGGGGCGCAGCCAGGGCAGGGTGCTGTTCTTGCGCACTTCTGCCAGGCGGCGGCTGAGGTTGTGCGCCAGGTAGATGGGCATGGGCATCAGTTGGGCAGTCTCGTTGCAGGCATAACCGAACATCATGCCCTGATCGCCTGCGCCAATGGCATCCACCTCGGCTTCGGACATAGCGCCGGTCTTGGCTTCCAGGGCCTTATCCACGCCCATGGCAATATCGCCCGACTGCTTGGAGATGGCAACCTGCACGGCGCAGGTGTTGCCATCGAAGCCCTTCAGGCTGTTATCGTAACCGATATCCAGGATGATCTTGCGGGCCAGGTCATCGAAATTGAGGTTGGCGCGGGTGGTGATCTCGCCCATCAGGATCACAAAACCGGTCTTGGTGGCAGTTTCGCAGGCCACGCGCGAGAACGGGTCTTGCTCCAGGCAGGCATCCAGCACGCCGTCGCTGATCTGGTCACAGAGCTTATCTGGGTGACCCTCCGTAACCGATTCGGACGTGAACAGCAGGTGCGGGGAATTCATAAACGTTGTATTCATCTCATACCTCCAAAAGGTTAAAAAAATTACCCCTTCTGGCAGAAAGGGCAACAAAATACATCATCGTCATACCCTCTCATCTTCCAGAACTTTCACTGCCGGAGTTGGCACCTTCCACCGGGGTTAGCGGTTGGGGTTGTCGAGGTTTCACAGGGCCGGTCCCTCCACCTCTCTGGATAAGAGCGCCGTTTGGGGCGGTTCAATTGTTGGCTTGCATCATACCACTTTTACGGGGGGCTGTCAAACAAGCAGGCACCAAAAAACAGACTGCGGCGGGCAGCTTCGCTGTCTGCCGCAGTCTGTTTTTTGGATTTTTAATATTCGATGGCGCTGATCTTGCGCAGCTTCTCCCACAGGTGTGTGGAGGTGATCTGGCGCACGGTGCCGCTCAGGCCGCGCACCACCAGGCTGCTGGTGCGCGCACCATGGCTAAAGTACTTGATGCCGTCCAGCAGCTCGCCATCGGTGATGCCGGTGGCGGCAAAAAAACAATCCTCCGAGGCCACCAGGTCATCCATGACCAGCACCTTGTCGAAATCATAACCCATCTCGCGGCCGCGGGTCTGTTCCTCCTCATTGCGGGGGTAGAGCTTGCCCTGGATCTCACCGCCCATGGCGCGCAGGGCGCAGGCCGCCAGCACCCCTTCGGGAGTGCCGCCAATGCCCAGCAGCACATCAATGCCCGAGCCGGGCCAGGCGGTCATCAATGCGCCCGAAACATCGCCATCCATGATCAGGCGGATGCGGCAGCCCAGGCGGCGCACCTCAGCGACAAGTTTCTCATGCCGCGGCCGGTCGAGGATCACCACGGTGAGGTCTTCCAGCTCGATCTCCTTGGCGCGGGCGATCTTGCGCAGGTTGTATTCCACCGAGGCCTCCACGTCGATCACGCCCTTGGCCTCTGGCCCCACGGCGATCTTGTTCATGTACACGAAAGGCCCGGGGTTGAACATGGTGCCGCGCGGGGCCATGGCCACGGTGGCAATCGAGTTGGGCATGCCGTTGGCCAGCGGGCGGGTGCCGTCGATCGGGTCTACGGCAATATCCATTTTGGGTGCAGAGCCCGTGCCCACTTGCTCGCCGTTATACAGCATGGGGGCCTCATCTTTTTCGCCTTCGCCGATGACGATCACCGCATCCATTTCGATGGTGTTCAGCATCACGCGCATGGCGTCGACGGAGGCCTTATCGGCGGCAATCTTGTCGCCGCGGCCCATGAAACGACCAGCCGCCAGGGCAGCCGCTTCGGTCACGCGCACCAGTTCCATGGCCAGGTTCCGGGTTGGTTTTTCCGTCATCATGCTTTCCATCCTCCTATTCGGTTTTCTGCGGGACGATCCACAGCCCGGCCCGCGCGGGTTGTTTCGGCTGCGCTCAGACCCACAGCCAGTTGATCAGGTAATAACCCAGCACCACGGCCCACAGCCAGGAGTCGATCCGGTCAAACATGCCGCCGTGCCCGGGCAGCAGCTTGCCCGAATCTTTCACCCCCACCTGCCGCTTGACCATGCTGGCGCCCAGGTCTCCCAGGGTGGGCAGCACGCCCAACATCAATCCCAACAGCGCCCCGCGCAGCGGTGTGACCGCCGCACCAGCGCCCACCTGCAGTGACCAAAAATAAGCCACCAGGGCTGCCCCCAAAATGCCGGTGAAAATGCCAGCCAGGTAGCCTTCCCAGGTCTTTTTGGGGCTGAGGCGCGGGCAAAGGGCATGGCGGCCAAAACGGCTGCCGATCAGGTAAGCGCCAGTATCGGCGCTCCACACCCCCGCCATCACCAGCACCAACCAGGCCATGCCATCGGGCAGTTGGCGCAGTGAGATGAAATAGGCGCCAATCCAGCCCAGATAAAGGATACCCCCCAGGGTAATATTAAAATCGGTGGCAGCCTGGTCTCGGCCGCGCTCGTAAGCGATCAGGTGATAGATCATGCTGAGCAGGATCAGCAGGGTGAGCAGCCAGATGCTGCTCTCAAAGGCGTCTATGGCACGCGCCAGGGCCAACAGCACCACGCCGCTCACCATCAACGCGCCAGCCGGGCGGGACCCACCCGTGCGGAACAAAGCCCAATATTCGGCCGCGGCCAGGCCCAAGGCCAAGATGACCATGCCGGTATACCACCAGCCGCCCTGCCAGGCGATGAGCGTGACAATTGGCAGCAACAGCACAATCACCAATCCACGCTGGATCATTGTGCTCATGCGTTCAGGCTTTCTGTGTTATTTGCTCGTGGGTGCGTCCATAGCGGCGCTCGCGCTGGGCATATTCTTCCAGGGCCAGTAGCAGCTCCTCCCGGTCAAAATCGGGCCAATAGGCGGAGGGAAAATACCATTCTGAGTAAGCCCCCTGCCAGACCAAGAAATTGCTGCTGCGCTGTTCGCCAGAGGTGCGGATGATCAGGTCGGGATCGGGCGTGCCAGCAGTGAACAGATAGCGGCTGACCAGTTCATCGGTAACCTCCTCAGCCTTAACGCCGTCGCGCAGCATGGCCTGGATGGCGCAGACGATCTCATCCCGCCCGCCGTAGTTAAAAGCCACGCTGAGCACCAGGCGATGATTGTTGCGGGTGTTCTCAATGGCCTCGACCACCTTCTGGCGGAAGGCCGGTTTGAGGCGGTCCAGACGGCCGATGTGGCGCAGCTGCACGCCCTGATCGCTCAGTTCTTGCAGCTCATTATCCAGCACATTCTCGAAGAGTTTCATCAAGCCCTGGATTTCTTCGGCTGGGCGGCCCCAGTTCTCGGTGGAGAAGGCATAGATGGTGAGATATTGGACGCCAAACTCAATACAGGCTTCGATCACCCGGCGCAAGTTCTCTGTGCCGGCCCGGTGACCCGCCATGCGCGGCAGGCCGCGAGACTGCGCCCAGCGCCCATTGCCATCCATGATGATGCCAATGTGGGTGGGGATTTTGTCGGGCAAGCGCTTTGCCTGGTCTGGGGTCATACTTCCATGATTTCCTTTTCTTTATGCTCCCCAACCTCATTGACGGTTTCAATAAAACGGTCGGTGATCTTTTGCAGTTCGGCCTCGCCGCGCTTGAGGTCATCTTCAGAGATCATCTTCTCTTCTTCAAACTCGCGCAGGTCTTTGATGGCATCGCGGCGGATGTTGCGCATGGCCACGCGCGCTTCCTCCACGCGGGCGTGCACCACTTTCACCAGGTCGCGGCGGCGCTCCTCGGTGAGGGGGGGCAGGTTCAGGCGGATGGATTTGCCGTCGTTGTTGGGGGTCAGCCCCAGGTCAGAGGCGAGGATAGAGCGTTCAATGGTTTTGAGGGTAGAAACATCAAAAGGCCGGATGAGCAGTTGGCGCGCTTCGGGCACACTGATGCTCGCCAACTGCTGCAAGGGGGTCAGCGCGCCGTAGTACTCGATGGGTAGTTTTTCAATGATAGTTGGGCTGGCGCGCCCGGTGCGGATGCTGCCCAGGTCTTCATCCAGAGATTCAACCGCCCCCTTCATGCGTCCTTCCACTTCTTGATAGGTTTCTTTCAGCATTGTATCCTCCACCACACAACGGAACTGTTTGGCCTTGCTGTGTCCCCTATAGCATAACCGAAAAACGGGCTATAGAAAAGGGTTAAATGCCTCGAAAAAAGATGTGCTGCGGGGNNCCCCGCAGCACATCTTTTTTCGAGGTTGTCTACCTCTCTCATTTTTCGGTAGACTCAGGTACAATTGCAAAGAGATCTTATGGTGCGAACCGGTACCATCCAGCAGTTGATTGACGTGCTCAACGACGCGTTCACCAGCCTGAATGTGAACGTGGCGGATGACGCGCTGGAGGACATTGCCATTACCGTCCACAAGGCCATGTCTGTTGAGGCGCGCCATTTCCATACCCCCGATCACGTGCTGGGGTTGGTCGACTGCAGCAACCCCACCCAATCCCTGGCGGCGCTGTTCCACGATATCGTTTACTACCAGGTAGACCGGGGTTTCTCGCCTGAGGTGCAAAGGATCGTGTCCCCGTACATCCGTGAGGAAGACAGCGAGCTGTACATCATTGACCCGCCGCCGGTGGGCGATCACTGCTTCCAGATCGCCCTGCGCATCTTCGGCTTTACCCCGGGGCAGCGGCTTTCACCCAACACCGGCTTGAACGAATTCCTCAGCACATTGGTGATGTACAACAAGATGAACGGGCTGCTGCCCGATGCAGAGCTGCTCAAGATCATTGTCTACATCGAGGGCACCATCCCCTTCCGGGGGCAAAATGCTGCCGGGCAGGGGCCGTTCGAGATCCAGCGCACCCGCATGGTGGAGGTGTGCCGCGAGTACCAGATCCCCCTGTCCTCGCACGAGATCAACGATATTATCCGCGGGGCGGTCTTGTTCGCCAACAAGGACGTAGAAAACTTCTCCGAGGAAGACCCCGCCTCCTTTTTGGATAACACCTGGAAGCTCTTGCAAGAGACCAACATTGCCCTGCGCCCGGGCGGTTTCTACTCCATCCGAGAGTACCGCCAGGCGCTGCAAAAGATGCACGCCTTCCTGATGGTGTTGAACCCCGGCGTGGTCTTGCACCGCTACCGCGGCACCCCGCCCAAGGCCGAATACGAGCGCAGGCTGCAGTTCACCCGCCAGAATGTGATGACCGCCCGCCAGTACCTGGGGCTGAAACTGCTCACCCAGGGCGTGCTGGAGGCCCTGGCAGAGATCACTGGCGGCAACGCCCCGGTTTCGCTCTTTATGGGCGATGTGCAGAAGGAAGATGAAACCGAGAAGCGCCTGGAGGATTACCTGCCCGATATCGGCACGCCTGCCTCCATTGATCCCAGCTCGCGCCTGTACTGCCTGCTCCACTCTGGGCGAGCGGGGCAATCTGATTTCGACCTGAAGAACTCACCGCTGACTCTCTTCATTTATAAGAGCCTGGGGGACGAAAAATCCCAGGCCGGGCTGGCCAACGCCCAAGAAATGTTTGCCGGGCGGATGTCGCCGCTGGACTTCCTGCAAAGCATTGACACCCCGGTGGTGGGGGCGATCGCCCAGGCAGCCGCCTTTATGGCGCCCACGCGCAGCGACCGGCTGATGGCCTTTCTGCACGAGATCGGCGGCCCATTCAGCTTCGAGAATAACCACACACACCCCAAAGGTAACCATGTTTGACAGTATGTTTCGCCGCAAAGCCCAAGAGAACGAGATGAACAGCCAGAAGCGCCTACCGCCGGGGCAGTCGCTGACGCAGAAATTCCCCGTGCTGCACTACGGCCCGGTGCCCTCCTTTGACCCGGTCACCTGGGAGCTGCGCGTTTGGGGCGAGGTGGAGCAAGAGGTGCGCTGGACCTGGGACGAATTCAACCTTCTGCCGCGCACCCGCCTGCTCATGGATATTCACTGCGTGACACACTGGAGCAAGTTCGACACTGCCTGGGAAGGCGTGAGCGTGCGCACTCTGATCGAGCAGGGGCTGATCAAGCCGCTGCCTACGGCTCGCTTCGTTATGCAGCACGCCGAGTACGGCTTTACCGCCAACCTTCCGCTGGAGATCGTGCTGGCAGAGAACTTCCTGCTCGCCACCCATTATGGCGGCGAGCCGCTGGCTCCCGATCACGGCTACCCACTGCGCGGCGTGGTGGGGCACATCCCCGGACGCGAGCAACTCAAAACGCCGTATTTTTGGAAAGGCGCCAAGTGGCTGCGCGGGCTGGAGTTCATGACCAAAGACCGCAAGGGCTTCTGGGAACAGGCCGGTTACCATAACCAGGCCGATGTTTGGAACGAGGAACGCTTTGGATAGTGTAAGCGGCTGCGCTGGACTGAGGAACTAGATCATGGAAAAAGCGAAGATCCTGATCGTAGAAGATGACCGCGACAATATGGGGCTGGTTCGTTTCATCCTGGAACGCTCTGGCTATACGGTGCTGGAAGCGTACAATGGGCAGGAGGGCGTGGAGATCGCTCGCCGCGAGCTGCCCGACCTGATCGTGATGGACCTGGCGATGCCAGAGATGGACGGCTGGACAGCCTCCCGCCTGATCAAAGAAGATCCTGCCACCAGCCATATCAAAATCCTGGTTGTATCGGTGCGCTCACTCATTGAAGACCGCCGCCGGGCGCTGGACGCCGGCTGCGACGCGTTCGTTACCAAGCCAATGAGCGTAGCCAATCTGACTGCCCAGGTAGCCAAGCTGTTAAAAAACGCGAATTCGGGATAATTTTTTTGGGGTTGTTTTGGGCGGCAATGCCGCCTAAAACAACCCCAAAATGACCGTCTTTTACGCTGAGCCGAACTCGCGTTAAAAAACAAAGAATCGGGATAGGAGGTTGCTTTGAAAACATTGATGAGCCGCGCCCTGGACCTGGCGCGCCTGCGTGGGGCGCAGTACGCCGATATCCGCGTGGTGCACAACCGCACCGAGAATATCTCCGTGCGGGATGGTGTTGTAGACGGGCTGGACGCCTCGGAAACAGAAGGCTTTGGCGTGCGCGTGCTGGCCAACGGCGCCTGGGGGTTCGCTTCTAGCGGGCAGCTCAACCCCGCAGAGGTGGACCTGGTGACCGACCAGGCCCTGCAAATTGCCCGCGCCTCAGCGCTGGTGAACCGCCAAAAGGTGGACCTGGGCCCGGCAGTGACCAGCCAGGGCACCTACACCACCCCCTACCAGACCGACCCCTTCAGCGTCTCGCTGGAAGACCGCCTGGCGGTGCTGCTGGCTGCCGACGCCGAAATGGCCAAAGTGCAGGGCCTGCGCACCCGCGCCAGCAACCTGTCTCTCCAGCATGAGCACAAATATTTCGCCAACACCGAGGGCGCTTTCACCGAGCAGAACCTCTACGAGGTGGGCGGTGGTATCCAGGCGATGGCAGTGGGCAACGGCGAGGTGCAGATGCGCTCTTACCCCAATTCGTTTGCCCGCCAGCAGGTCACCGGCGGCTGGGAAGCGCTGCTCTCCTGGGATCTGCCTGGCAACGCCCAGCGCATTGGCAGCGAGGCGGTCGCCCTGCTCACCGCGGAACCCTGCCCGCGCAATATCACCACCAATATCATCCTGGGCGGGGCGCAGTTGGCCCTGCAAGTGCATGAATCCTGCGGGCACCCCACCGAATTGGACCGTGTTTACGGCACCGAGGCGGCTTATGCGGGCACCTCTTTCCTCACCACCGAAAAACTCGACACCTTCCAGTACGGCTCGCCGGTGGTCAACCTCACCGCCGACAGCCTGCGCCCCCTGGGCCTGGGCACCTTCGGCTGGGATGACGAGGGCGTGCCGGCCCAATCCTCGCCGCTGGTTAAGGATGGGCTGTTTGTGGGCTATTTGATGTCGCGCGAGACGGCCTCTCGCCTGGGCAGAACCTCCAACGCCTGCATGCGCGCCTCCGGCTGGAACCGCATGCCCATCATCCGCATGGTCAACGTCTCGCTGGAGCCGGGCACCTGGGATTTTGACGATCTGGTGGCTGACACCGACGACGGCATCTACATGGAACTGAACCGCTCCTGGTCGATCGATGATAAGCGCTACAACTTCCAGTTTGGCACGGAGATCGGCTATGAGATCAAGAACGGCAAGATGGGGCGCATGCTGCGCAACTGCACCTACACCGGCCTGACGCCGGAGTTTTGGAACAATTGCGATGCCGTTTGCAACCAGAAGCATTGGCAGATGTGGGGCACACCCAACTGCGGCAAAGGCCAGCCCGGGCAGGTTGCCCACACAGGCCACGGCGCAGCCCCGGCTCGCTTCCGCAACATCAAGGTCGGCGTTCTGAAATAATCGGGAGAGATTATGTTAGGAGAAAAGGAAACCCGCAAGATTTGTGAGAACGTGCTGGCGCGCTGTAAAGACGGCCAGGCCGAAGTGCTGTTGAACTTCACCGACAGCTCCCTGACCCGTTTTGCCAACAACACCATCCACCAGAATGTGGCCGAGCGCGATGCAGAACTATCGGTGCGCTTTTTCATCGGCAAGCAGATGGGCACGGCTTCGACCAACCGCCTGGACGCCGCCGGCCTGGACCTGGTGGTGGAACGCGCCCGCCGCAATGCCCAGGCCAGCCCGGCTGACCCGGATTATCCCGGCCTGCCCAGCCCGGCGCAATATCCCCAGGTGCAGTGCTTTGACCCATCCACCGCAGCGTACACGCCCGAAGGGCGCGCCCAGCAGGTGGGCACGGTTTGCCGCCTGGCAGACGAAAAAGGGCTCAACGCCTCCGGGGCGTTTTCCACCGGCTGTGGCGAGCTGGTCATAGCCAACTCAAACGGCGTGTTTGCCTATCATGTTTCTAGCAGCGCCGATTTTCAAAGCGTGGTGATGGCAGAGGATGCCTCTGGCCGCGCCCACGGCTCCGACTGGCAGGCCAGCCGGGTCGACGTGGAAACGCTGGGGCGCCAGGCCATCGAAACCGCCGAGCGCGGCCGCAACCCGCGTAAGATCGAGCCGGGCGAGTACCCGGTGGTTTTAGAACACTACGTCACCGAAGATATCCTCAGCATGCTCAACTTCTACGGCATGGGCGCCCTCTCGCTGCTGGAAGGCCGCTCGTGGATGAATGAGCGCATCGGCAAGAAGGTAATGAGCGACCAGGTGACCATCTGGGATGACGGCCTGGACCCGGCGGGGACGCCGCTGCCCTTCGACTTCGAGGGCGTGCCGCGCCAGCGGGTAGAGATCGTTACCCAGGGCGTGCCGGTCGGCCCGGTGTACGACCGTTACACCGGGGCCAAAGCGGGCAAGCCCAGCACCGGCCATGCCCTGCCGCCCAACGCCCGCGGCATGGGGCCTGTGGCCATGCACCTGTTCATGGCTGCGGGCTCCTCCAGCCTGGAAGAGATGATCCGCACCACCGAGCGCGGCCTGTATATCAACCGCTTTTGGTACACCCGCCTGGTACACCCCAGCGCCTGCACCATCACCGGCATGACCCGCGACGGCGTGTTCATGATCGAGAACGGCGAGATTGCTTACCCGGTGAAGAATCTGCGCTTCACCCAATCCTACGTGGAGGCACTGGACGATGTGCAGGCAGTGAGCCGCGACACGCACCTGCTGCTGGGCGAGTATGGCGGCTTTGGCATGCGCGTGCCAGCGCTGAAACTGGGTCACTTTAATTTCACCGGCAACACCGCCTAGGAGAGCACCGCGGCGGCTCCGGCTGCCGCGGCATGGCTTTTTTATGAAGCTGAACGATCTCCTGCGGAGCGAGAATGGCATCCGCCTGATCTTGTGGCTGGCGCGCACGCTGCCGCGGCGGGTGGCTTTTCCCATCGCCCATTTTGTCGGTGACCGCATGGCCGCCAGGTTCAGCTCGCCCACGGTGCAGGCTGTGCGCCTCAACCAGCAGACGCTGGAGGGCGGGCGGCTCTCTGAGCAGGCACTGGCACAACGTACCCGGGCAGTACTGCGTAACGCAGCCCGCGGCCAGTTCGAATTGTTCCACATGTTGAGCGACCTGCCCAAGGTAGCCAACATGATCGCGCTGGATGATTCCGTCCAAGAGCTGGTGCAAATCACCCAGGCCAGCCAACAGGGCGTGGTGGTGGTCTGCCCGCACTTAGGCAACTTCGACCTGGCTGCCCGCGGCATGCTGCAGATGGGCTTGAGCGCCCTCGTCCTGGCAGAGCCAACCCAGCGGGACGATTACCAGATGCAAAACCGGCTGCGCATCCAGGCCGGCATCGAGATTGCGCCCATCTCCATTGAGACGCTGCGCCTGGCGCACCAGCGCCTGCAGGACGGCAGGTCTGTGCTCACCGGGCTGGATTGGCCCGTGGGCGAGGCCAAGTTCCGTCCCATGTTCTGCGGCAAGCCCTCGCTGCTCCCCACCAGTTATGTGCGCATGGCGCTCAAAGCCCATGTGCCGGTGGTGGTGATGGCCTGCCTGCGCCGGGAAGACGGCATCTACCAGATGATGTCGACCATGCCTATGCCGATGCAAGATTTCGGCAGCCCCGCAGAGAATATCCTGCGCAATACTGAAGCCGTGCTGGCCGCGGCAGAAAACTTTATTCGCCGTGACCCCGAACAGTGGATGATGTTCCACCGGGTTTGGGAGGAGAATTTATGAAGAAAGAGAAGAAAACCAAGAAGATGCGCACAAAAGATATCAGCAAGCACCAGCGCGTCAACGATATCCTGCTGGGGCCGCTGGAACGACCAGCGCTGAAGTGGTTCAGCGAGCACATGCCGGGCTGGGTCACCCCCGATATTCTGACCGGGCTGGGCCTGGCCGCCGCCGCCGTGACCATGGTGGGTTATGCCCTGACCCATGTGCACCCGGGCTTCCTCTGGCTGGCCAGCTTTGGCATTTTTCTCAATTGGTTTGGCGATAGCCTGGATGGCACCCTGGCGCGTTACCGCCACATCGAGCGGCCGCGCTATGGTTTCTTCATTGACCATATCGTGGATGCTGTTGCGCAACTGATGGTGTTCCTGGGCTTTGCCATGTCCATTTACGTGCGCTTCGATGTGGCCATGCTGGGGCTGATCGTCTATTACCTGATGGATATCCTGGTGCTGTCGCGCATGAGCGTGCAAGGCATCTTCAAGATCTCGTATGGCAAGTTTGGCCCCACCGAGATGCGCGCCATCGTGATCCTGGCGAATACGGTGTTGTTCTTCTGGAGTCCCCCCTTACAGACACCGCTGGGTCCGTTCTCATTGTTTGATATCGTTTTGACGATCGTGGGAGTTGGCTTCTTCCTGGTCTTCATCTACAATACCTTGCGCCTGGGGCGCATCTTAAGCGATATCGATACGCAGGCCCAAAAACAATAATCCCAAAATAGGTGTCAAAAAAGGCGTGCGGCCGCACGCCTTTTTTGACACCTATGGATCAGGCGCTGGGCGGCGGTTCTTTCTTCAAACGCTCGCACTCACCACGCCGCACCTGGAAAACATCAAAATCGCGCGCCACCATCACGCCGGGGAACACCGTCTGTGCCTCAGCCAGCACTTCGCGCTCGCGGTAGCGCCGCGAGAGGTGGGTGAGGATGAGCTGCTTCACCCCGGCGCGCTGGGCCAGCTCGGCGGCGCGGCGGGCGGTGAGGTGGGCAAACTGCCCCGCCAGCTCGGCCTCTTCTTCCAGGTAGGTGGCTTCGATCACCAGCGCATCGGCATCCCGGCAGATCTCCACCAGTTCGTCGGTGCGGCCCAGATCGCCGATGTGCACCAGGCGCGTGCCGGGGCGCGCCGGGCCAAGCACCTGCTCCGGGTCAATCGGCCGGCCGTCCGCCAGGGTCACGGCCCGGCCTTCCACCAGGTCACGCCGCAGCGGGCCGGGCGGGATGCCCAATTCGTCGGCTTTTTCTGGCAGGAAAGGCCGGCGCGTTTTCTCCTCGAACAGGTAACCGAAGCAGTCGGGGCCACGGTGCCAGACCGAAAAAGCCGAGATGGTGAAATCGGGCGCTTCGAAGATCAGCCCCGGCTGGATCTCGGTGAAGGTCAACTGCATGGGCGGCCTGGCGCCGCGCAGCACCACCCCGTGGATCAGGTCATGGATGCGCGCCAGGGCCCACTGCCCGCCGAAGATCTCCAGATCCTCGATCGTTTCCCAGCGCATGAAAGTGGAGAGCATGCCCGCCAGCCCCAGGATATGATCCAGGTGACCGTGGGTGATCAAGATGCGGTTGAGGCGCTTGAAGCCCAGCCCCGATTGCAGGATCTGGCGCTGGGTGCCTTCGCCGCAGTCGATCAGGAAGCGGTATTCATCATGCAATACCACCTGAGCCGAAAGGCCGCGGTGGACGGAGGGCGCCGAAGCAGACGTGCCGAGGAAGACGATTTCAAACAAGGGAAGTTCCTTTCCGAGGGTATTGTACCGTATCCTGACTGTTTAAAGAGGTCAAAAATGGGGCTTTGCGGGCAAAGAGCGCCCGCAAAGCCCCATTTTTGACAATAATTCAGACCATACGTGCTATAATGAACTTCGAAACGGATCATTTATGCCACCGCGCAACCAAAAGACCTCACGAAACAGCCGGAGCGCTTCTCGCTCCACCCCCAAGAGCAAACCTCGGACGAGCCGCTCGACCAGGGGCACTTCTTCTTACCGGCGGGGAGACGACCGCTACACCTCCACGCGCCAGTACGCTCCCGAACCGCGCCGGCGGCGGCGCACGTCCATCCTCTCTCGCCTGCGCGCCATGGTGCGCAAAATGGGGCAACCCCAGGCTTCCCGGCAACCCTCCCGACCACCCGCCCGCCAAACCTCCCGGCAGCCGGCCCGGCAAACCAGCCGAGCACCCGCCCGACCGCCAGCAACGCGCCAGCCCGCCGCCCGGCAAAGGACTGCTCTCCCCGCCAACCCGCCCATGTCGCTGGACCGCAAGCTCGACCTGGCTGGCATTGTGATGCTGTTTGTGGCGCTGGCCGTGCTGCTGATCCTATTCTCTAACCATAACAGTAATCTGAGCGAAGGTGTGTTGAAACTGCTCTGGCAGCTATTTGGCTGGGGCACATACCTGTTCCCTATCGCTCTGGGCATCATTGGCTTGTGGCTGGTGCTGCGCAATTTCGAGCGCATCCCCCAGATCGGTGTGGAACGATTGCTGGGTATGGCCCTGCTGTTTACCAACCTGCTGACCTGGCTGCACTTCTTCTCTTTCCCTGAGGATGCCTATGCCCTGGCCCGCCTGATGGAGGGCGGCGGGTACATCGGCGGCTTCTTCTTCAAGCTGCTGTACGATTACCTGGGCTGGGGCGGCGCGGCGGTGGGCCTGCTGGCCTGGCTGCTCATCGCCCTGACGCTGGTGCTGGATGTTTCGGTGATCGATCTGTTCCGCTGGCTGCCGCCGTTGATCGTGCACATTCAAGACCGCGCCCAAGATTTTCTGGATGACCGCCGCAACGGCCACACTGCCCCGCCCGCCGCCACGCGGGCAGCCGCCCTCCCCGCTGCGCCGCCGGCTTTTGAGCCCTCTGCGGCCACAGCCGCCGCCCCTGCCGTCCCTGCCGGGAGTATGGCCGCACACCGCCCCTGGGCCCTGCCGCCCCTGGATCAGATCCTTGACCCTGGCAGCGAGGTGACTTACGATGACGAGCTGGACCGCAAGCGCGCCCGGCTGATCGAAGAGACGCTGGCCTCCTTTGGCGCGCCGGTGAACGTGGTGGAGATCAACCGCGGCCCCACCATCACCCAGTTTGGCGTCGAGCCCGATTTCATCGAGTCGCGCGGCACGCGCACGCGCGTGCGCGTGGGCAAGATCGCCGCACTGGCAGACGACCTGGCCCTGGCGCTGGCGGCCCGCGCCATCCGCGTCGAGGCGCCGGTGCCGGGCAAAGGCTACGTGGGCATCGAAGTGCCTAACCATGAGACTGCCCTGGTGGCGCTGCGCGATGTGATCGAGAGCGAGGCCTTCCGGCGCTTGAAATCGTCGCTGCGCTTTGTGCTGGGGCAAGATGTGGCCGGGAACGCCTTTGCCGCCGACCTGGCCGCCATGCCCCACTTGCTCATCGCCGGGGCTACCGGCTCGGGCAAATCGGTGTGCGTCAACGCCCTGATCTGCTGCCTGCTGCTGCACAACACCCCCGATGACCTGCGCCTGTTGATGGTGGACCCCAAACGCGTCGAACTGACCGGCTACAACGGCATTCCGCACCTGATGACGCCGGTGGTGGTCGACCTGGAGCGCGTGGTCAGTGCCCTGCAGTGGGTGCTGCGCGAGATGGACATGCGCTACAGCAAACTGGCCGAAGTGGGGGCGCGCAATATTGTGGAGTATAACGCCCGCATCGAAGAGCGCAATGGCAGGAAATTGCCCCGCCTGGTGGTGCTGGTGGACGAGTTAGCCGACCTGATGATGCTCTCTCCCGATGAGACGGAGCGCTCCATCACCCGCCTGGCACAGTTGGCCCGCGCCACGGGCATCCACCTGGTGCTGGCTACCCAGCGCCCCTCTGTGGACGTGGTCACCGGCCTGATCAAGGCCAATTTTCCCGCCCGCATCGCCTTTGCCGTGGCCTCGGGCGTAGACAGCCGCGTGATCCTCGATCAGCCTGGGGCAGAGCGCCTGCTGGGCCGCGGCGACATGCTCTTCCAATCTCCCGATGCGGGTGCGCCGATCCGCTTGCAGGGCGCTTTCGTTTCAGATACCGAGATCCAGAGCCTGGTATCTTACTGGCAGTCCTTTGGCGGGCCGGCGCTGGCACCCTCTGCCGCGGGGGGCATCCCCGATGGGCCGCCTGCGGGTGTGCCGCTCAAGCAGATGCCCTTCTGGGAGGATGTGCCCCCCATGGAAGAGGTGGACAACCTGCTGGAGGAATCGGTGGATCTGGCGCGGCGGCAGGGGCGCGCCTCCATTTCTATGCTGCAGCGCCGCCTGCGCATTGGCTACACGCGCGCCGCCCGCCTGATCGAAACCATGCAAGAGAAGGGCATCATCGGCACCGAGCCTGGGCCGATGGGCTTCGAGATCCTGGATTACGGCCCGACAGCCCCGCCGGTGGACGAATAAGTTTCTCCCATCTCCCTACCCCCGATATCGATGTGGGGCTGTCCAAAAAGTAAT
>DIXA01000012.1:0-119056 GCA_002428565.1 Anaerolineales bacterium UBA6092
ATTTACCAACTTTGGAACGATCACCCCCATCCCCAGCCCCTCGAATTTGGCCTTTTTATTGCACCATCTCAATAATTAGGGGAAGTGGGGTGTTTTGTGTGTGCTGCGCACACACAAAACACCCCACTTCCCCTTCTTTTTGAAAAGATACTTTTTATTTGCCCATCGTTGGGGAGATGGGCGAGTAAAAGCGCTGGCTTAAGTCAGCGCATATGGGTGCCAGCAGGCGATTTTCTCACCCGCTGACACCTCAGCCGCACGCGAATCTCTGTCGACAAGGACATTTGACCAGGCAGCGGGTGATATTTGTCACTGTGATTCGCTATCGCGCATCTTTATACTAAAACATAGGCTGGGGAAGCTGGCTAGCCAGTGAATCTATTCACAACATATTCGGTCAGGAGGAGAAATCATGGTCACCAAGTACTCTCTATTGCGCTATTTACGCGTGGCGGGCTGGTTGGTAGTATTGTCGGCGGTGCTGCTAAGCTCAGGCTGCCAGTTCCTGGCGCCTGCGCCTACGCCCACCAATACTGCACTGCCGAGCAATACTGCTGTACCCACCGATACTGCCACGCCGCTGCCCACCGATACGCCCGTACCCACCGACACGCCCACCCCCATCCCCACCGATACGCCTGTGCCGACCAATACGCCCACCATCACCCCTGACCGGGCGGCTACCCAGGCCGCAGCATCTACGGCGACAGCCGAGGTGGTGATCGCGGATATCCGCGAGCAACTGGCAGCCGTTGGCGCGCCGACCGATGTGGGTTACCTGGGTTGGCTGCAGGAAAGGGCGCTCTCAATCGATGTGAGCGGCGCGGGTGATTATGTTTATGATCCCTTTGCCGAGGATCTGGAAGCCTCTGATTTTGTCATCAGCACGGATGTGACCTGGGAGGCCACCAATATCGTGATCTGCGGCATGATGTTCCGCTCGGAACCGAATTTTGAACAGGGCAAGCAGTACCAACTCCTGTTCCTGCGTTTCTCCGGCCTGCCTGCCTGGGCGATTGAGTACTACCGCTATGGTGAGTTCCAGAAATCGGTCACCACGGTCAAGTTCAGTGATTACCTTGACCTGGACAACGGTGCGACCAACCACCTGGTGATGTGGGCAGAGGGTGGTAAATTCACCATCTACATCAACGATACCCGGGTCGGCGACTTCTATGACTACAGCGAATCGGCGTATGAAGGCTATTTTGCCTTCTTCGCCGGCCAGGATGCAGGACAATCTACTTGCACCTTTGATAATACCTGGGTTTGGCTGTTGAAGTAATATAATCGGGAGCAGCCACTTTACGCCCCCTTTTCCTCCCCCATCCAAACCCAGGATGGGGGAGGAAAAATTGTCAAAATTGGGGCCTTTGCGGGNNCCCGCAAAGGCCCCAATTTTGACAAAATCCCCCGATGGGTGAGCTTCTCAAAGCCAAAAGGCCAAACTCGAGGGGGACGGGGGTAGAGATGATATAATCGAGAAAACTTCTCGAAGAGAAGATGGGGGCGGGGGAAGATACCCCGCACCCCGCATATTGGAGGCTGCATGGAAATTACCTGGTATGGGCATTCTTGTTTCCGGCTCACCGAGCGCAGCCTGGCGACGGTGGTCACTGACCCGTACGACAGCCAGGTTGCCGGCTATGATGCGCTCAAGCTGCGCGCCGATATTGTCACCGTCAGTCACGATGCCCCCGGGCATAACTTCGTGGCTGGGGTGAAAGGCTACTCCCGGCTGATCACCGGCCCGGGCGAGTTCGAGATTGGGAGTGTGTTCATCACGGGCATCCAGACCAACGGGCACGACAAGAACAAGCCCGAGGAACTGCGCAATACCCTGTACGTCTTCGATTACGAAGGCGTGACCGTGGCCCACCTGGGCAGCCTGAGCCGCGTGCCCACGCAGACCGAGGTGGAAGCCTTGGGCACCGTGCATGTGGCGCTGGTGCCGGTGGGCGGAGGCGACGGTTTGAACGCCGCCAAGGCCGCTGAGGTGGTCAGCCTGCTGGAGCCGGGCTTTGTCATCCCCATGTACTACCACACGCCCGCCAGCGCCATCAAGCTAGACACGCTGAACAAATTCCTCAAGGAAATGGGCCTGGACAAAGCCGAGCCCATGCCTTCTCTCAAGGTCACCAAGAGCATGATCCCCGAAGAGACGCGCGTGGTGGCGCTGGAATACCAGCATTAACGTCTTCGGGGAGGGTTCTTTTGGGCGGCTGTGCCGCCCAAAAGAACCCTCCCCGAACATACGTGGTATGGACTAACGGAGGCAAGCAGTGGCCGTTAAACTGATGATGACCTGGGATATGCTGCCGGGCCGCGAGCAGGAGTACTTCGAGTTTATCGTGCGCGAGTTCCTGCCCGGTATGCAGACGCTGGGATTGGAGACGAGCGATGCCTGGCTGACCATGTACGGCAGGCATCCCCAGATCGCTACGGCTGCGCAAATGCCCAGCCTGGCAGAGATGCAGCGCGTGCTGGGCTCGCCAGAGTGGCAAAGCCTGGTCAACCGCCTGCTCGATTTCGTGGAACACTACGACTACAAGATCATCGAGGCCCGGGCGGGTTTCCAGATGTAAAGGGAAAGTGTCAAAAATGGGTGTGCTGCGAGGCTTTGCCCCGCAGCACACCCATTTTTGACACTATTGCCATGACCTCTCTCATTGCTGAACATCTATTAGACTGGTACGCCGCTCACGCCCGGGCGCTGCCCTGGCGCGGGCACGCCGACCCCTACGCGGTGTGGGTCTCGGAGATCATGCTCCAGCAGACCCGCGTGGAGGCGGTCATCCCCTACTTCAACCGCTGGATGGAGCGTTTCCCCACCCTGGCAGACCTGGCGGCAGCCCCGCAGCAAGCTGTGCTGGCAGCCTGGGAGGGCCTGGGCTATTACAGCCGGGCGCGCAACCTGCACCGCGCCGCCCAGGTGGTACTGCGCGAGCACGGCGGGCAGCTCCCTGGTGATGCCGCAGCCCTGCAGCGCCTGCCGGGGATTGGGCGCTACACCGCCGGGGCCATCGCCTCGATGGCTTTCGGGCAAGATGCCCCCGCCCTGGATGGCAATATCCGCCGGGTGCTGGCACGCCTGTTCAACCTGACCCTGCCGGCGCGCTCTCCACAGGGCGAGGCCCAATTGTGGGCCTGGGCGGCCGAGCACCTGCCGCCCGGCAGCGCCGGGGATTTCAACCAGGCGCTGATGGACCTGGGCTCCATGCTGTGCACGCCGCGCACTCCCGCCTGCGCAGACTGCCCACTGCAAGCCTTGTGCCAGGCGCATGCCCTGGGCGTGCAGGAGCAGCGGCCTGTGCTGGCCCCCAAAAAAGCCACGCCGCATTACACCGTCACCGCGGCGGTGATCGAGCGGGAGGGCCTGCTGCTGTTGGCCCAGCGCCGGCAAGAGGACCTGCTGGGCGGGCTGTGGGAGTTCCCCGGCGGCAAAGTGAAAGAGGGCGAAGACCTGCCCGCCTGCCTGCGGCGCGAGATCCGCGAAGAGCTGGGCGCCGAGGTGAGCGTGGGCCAGGCGCTGGGCGTCTACCGCCATGCCTACACCCACTTCCGCATCACCCTGCACGCTTTCCGCTGCCGTCTGGTGAGCGGCGAGCCGACTCCCCTCCAGGCGGCAGACCTGCGCTGGGTGCGCCCGGCTGATTTGCCCACGTACCCGATGGGCAAGGTCGACCGCCAGATCGCCCAGGTGTTGCTGGACGAAGAACAAACGTGAACTCCGAAAATGTATGATGGTATACTTAATCCATGCTCCTGATTGATTCGCACGAAGACCTGGCCTACAATATACTGACCTTTGGCCGCGACTACCGCCGCGCTGCCGCCGAAACGCGCCAGCGTGAGGCGGGCACAGACACCCCGCTGCACAACGGCGATACGCTGCTGGGCTGGCCCGATTACCAGCGCGGCCGCGTGGCGGTCATCTTCCCCACGCTGTTTGCCGCCCCTGCCCGCCGCAAAAGCGGCGACTGGGATACACTGGCCTACGCCAACACCGAAGAAGCGCATACCCTGTACCAAACCCAATTAGACACCTACCACCGCCTGGTGGATGAGAACCCCGACCTGTTCCGCCTGCTGCGCACGCGGGGCGACCTGGAGAATCTGCTAGACCACTGGCAGACCGAGGCGGAGGCGCATCCGGTGGGGCTGGTGATCTTGATGGAGGGGGCGGAGGGCGTGCGCCATCCCGGCGAGCTGAGCGAATGGTGGCAGCAAGGCGTGCGCACCATCGGCCCGGCCTGGGCGGGCACACGCTTCTGCGGCGGATCGGGCGAGCCCGGCCCGCTCACCCGCGAGGGCGAGGCGCTGCTGGAGGGCATGGCGGAGTTGGGCTTCACCCTGGACCTCAGCCACATGGACGAGCAGGCCGCGCTGCAAGCGCTGGATTCCTACCCCGGCGCGATCATCGTCACCCATGCCAATGCCAAAGCCCTGCTCAAGGGACTGGAAAGCAACCGCCATCTCTCCGACCGGGTGATCCAGGGTTTGCTGGAACGCGGCGGCACGATGGGGGTAATGCCGTGGAATAACGCCCTGCTACCCGGCTGGCGCGAGCGCGGCGGGCGCGCCAGTGTGACGCTGGATCACCTGGTGGCGCAGATTGATTACATCTGCCAGATGGCTGGCAACGCCCGGCAGGTGGGCCTGGGCAGCGATTTCGACGGCGGGTACGGCGTGCAATCGGTGCCAGATGGCATCGACACCATTGCCGACCTGCATCAACTGGCGCCGCGGCTGGCGCAAAAAGGTTACTCAGAAGCCGATATTGCCGGCATCCTGGGGGAAAATTGGCTGTCGCACCTGGAACGTTCCCTACCGGAGGCCGAATGACCAACCAGATCAATGGCAGAGGCAGTGGGCGGACGCGCATCCGCTTTGGCCTGGTGATGACCATCATCGGGTTTGTGGTATTTCTCATCGGCGCAGTGCCAGACCTGTTTGGACTGGACCGCAGCCCGGTGGTTGGCTTTGTGCAAGTTTCGGTGTTCTTGCTGGGGATTGGCTTCATCTGCCTGGGCGGCGCGATCAGCCTGGCAGTGCTGTGGATCGGCATCCCCAAATCCATCGTCTCGGATATCGGGCTGCGCCTGGTGGGCACCGGCTACGTGATCACGATGGGCTCGGGCATGGCGGATATCTTCGGCTTTGGCAGCCAGAGCTTCCCCAAAATCCCCTTCTTTGGCACGTGGCAGCTAGCAGGCGTGCTGTTGGGCGAACTGGTGATCGCCGTGGGTCTGCTGATGATGATCCCCTGGCAGCGCCTGACCTCACCTAAGGTGTAGGCGCTCCCCAGGGGGGTAATTGCAAAAACAGACGTGCCGCGTGGNNCCACGCGGCACGTCTGTTTTTGCAAACTTTCTATTTCTCGCCCTGGTGCAGGGCGCCGATCTGTTCCAGCGTCATGCCCTCCACAATGGGCAGGTCTGCCTGCTCCGCAAAACGCACCTCTTTGCCAAAATTCATCATGTGCCCCGACTTGGCGGCTTTGGTTTTGAGGTAAAAATCATTGTAGGGGTTGGACGGGATAATGAGCGGGATGCGCTCGGTGATCTGGATGCCATAGGCAGATAGTTCGCTGAGCTTGCGGGGGTTATTGGTCAACAGGCGGATGGACTTGACCTTGAGCGAGTGCAGCATATGCGCCGCCACGCTGTAATCGCGCTCGTCGTCGCGGAAGCCCAGTGCCAGGTTGGCTTCTACGGTATCGTAGCCGTAATCTTGCAGGCCGTAAGCGCGCAGTTTGTTCACCAGGCCGATGCCGCGCCCTTCCTGGCGCAGGTAGAGCAGGATACCGTTTTCCATCTGGCCGATGGTCTTGAGGGCGGTCTCTAACTGGTCGCGGCAGTCACAGCGCAGCGAGCCGATGGCATCTCCGGTCAGGCATTCGGAGTGAATGCGCACGGGCACATCCTCGGCGCCGGTCACATCGCCATGCACGAAGGCGGCATGCTCTTTGCCGTCACACTGACAGTAGAAAGCCACCGCCTGGAACTGGCCGAAGCGGGTGGGCAGCTCGGCAATGGAGGCGATTTGCATACAGATGTGATCCTTACCAAAGCCATCGCACTCGTGGGCGCGGTTTTCATCTAACAATTCTTTGATTTGCAAACGATTCAGGGGCATATCGATCCTCTCTTATAGGGAGATGTGGGTTTAATATGGGGGCCGGTCATTTTCCGGCTGGCATATAGTATAACACCAGGCCGCCGTCGGCGTGCCTTTCGAAATGGGTTAACTGCAGGGGCAGGGCCTCCTGCCGGGGCAGGCCGGGGCCGCTGGCAAAGGTGGGGGCGCTGGCTCCGCCAAAGATGAGCGGCGCAACGTACACGCTGATCTCATCCACCAGGCCCAGGGTCAGCAGGGCCTCGTTCAAGGTGCCGCCGCCTTCCACCAGCAAACGCTGGACACCCGCCTGCTGGAGCTGCTGCAGTGCGGCGGGCAGATCCACCCGCGGCCCGGGGTGAACAAAGACCTGCACGCCGCGCTGGCGCAGGAAGTCGATCTGCGTCGCATCCGTCTGCCCGGTGGTGAAGATGAACACCTGCGCCGGGCCGTCGTTGAGAAAGCGGCTCTCGGGGCGCAGGGCAGCCTGGGTGACGATGCCCACTTTGGCAGGCTGCGCATCCATGCCGCGGGCCAGGCGTTGAGCTTGCAATTCGGGCGATTTCACCGTCAGGCGCGGATCTTCATCCAGCAGGGTGCGCCCGCCCACCATCACCGCGTCGCAGTCGGCGCGCAGGCAGTCTACCCGCTCGCGGTCAAAAGCGGAGGAAATGGAAGCCCCGCGGCGGTGGATGGTATCGGTTTTGCCATCCAGGCTCATGGCCACGTTGAGGATGGTGTAAGGACGATTCTCCCGCATCATTGCCCCCATTATAGCCGCGATTTTGTCGTTGACACAAAGAACCGGGAGCTTCGCTCCCGGTTCTTTGTGTCAATTATTTATTGTCGCCCGGCTGGCACAGCCCCTGCTGGTAATCATACTCCGGGCAGGTCGAGCCATCCTTGAAGACGCAGGTGGCGATGTTGCTGTCTTCGCTCGATTGGAGCGTGTAGCCCTGCTGCAGGCAGTAGCTGTACTCTTGCCCGCAAGCGCCGCCCAGAAAAGCCCACGAGTCGCACTCAGAGCCATCTGGGAAGACACACACGCCGTACTCGCCACCATCGCCCATGCGCGTCTCTTCGGTGTAGCCCAGGCCCTGGCAGTAGACGGAGGCCGGGTTGGCCAGCCCTGGCTGGACGATGTCCGCGTCGTCGTCCTTGTCACAGGCAGACAGGGAAAAAGCCAGCGCCAGCAAAATAATGAGAATGTACATTTTCTTGAACATGGCGATCCTCCTTAGGGTATCACCCTGTAGACGCAGCGGGGAAAAAGATTGTTCCCGGGGTGCATCTGCTGTATACTATGATTCGCTATGCCACGCAAAACCACCACCTCCCCTTTTGGCGTATCGCGGCGAGAGGCGCACGATGCCTCGCCGTTCTATGCCCGCAACCTGTACCAGGATGCCCCGCCGCCCGCCGAGCCCGAGGCGGAGGCCGCCGCGCCGCCCGGCGATTGGACCGACCGCCTGTACTGCCAATCGTCCGAGCAAATTCCCCTGCCCAATGCCAGCGTGGGGCTGGCCTTCACCTCGCCGCCGTACAACGTGGGCAAAGCGTATGATGAGGACATGTCCCTGGAAGATTACCTGGGTCTGATGCAGCGCGTGGGGCAAGAAGTGTACCGGGTGCTGCAGCCGGGCGGGCGCTACGTGATCAATGTTGCCAACCTGGGGCGCAAGCCGTACATCCCCCTGCATGCCCATTTCTACCGCATCCACCAGGAGATCGGCTTCCTGCCCATGGGTGAGATCATCTGGCAGAAGGGCAAGGGTGCCAGCGGCTCGTGCGCCTGGGGCTCTTGGCGCAGCGCCAAAGCGCCGCGCCTGCGCGACCTGCACGAATACCTGCTGGTGCTGGCCAAGGGCGCCTTCTCCCGCCCCGACCGGGGCGAGTCAGACCTCTCGGCGGAGGAGTTCACTCAGGCCACGCTCTCGGTGTGGCAAATCCCCGCCGAATCGGCCCGCAAAGTGGGCCATCCGGCACCTTTTCCCCTGGCGCTGGCTGAACGGGTGATCCACCTGTACTCTTACCTGGGCGATGTGGTGCTGGACCCCTTTGCCGGGAGCGGCACCACCTGCGCGGCGGCTAAACGCCTGGGCAGGCATTACGTGGGCTTTGAGGTCAACGAGGCCTACTGCACCCTGGCAGCCCAACGCATTAACACAATAACAGAGTAAAGCAGGGTAAAACCCTGCTTCACTCTGTTATTGTAAGCGCCGTTTGCTCAGCCTGTTGCAGCTCCTCAGGCGTGTTGACGTTCAGAAAGGCCAGCCCATGCGGATCGTGGGCGGCGATCTCCTCTGCGGTCAGATAACGCAGGCGCACCTGGCCAAACCAGGCATCTGCACGGCGCAGGCCGGCCTGCAAGGCTGCCTCGATCAGCGGCAGGCAGACCTCCCGGCGGTAGACGGCATGGAAAGGCTCCATGCCGCCCTCCGTGCGCGGGATGACCAGGTCCGCGGGGGTTGAAAGCAACAGGCCGCGGGCGTATTCCAGCAGCCCCGCGCTGACAAAGGGCATATCGCAGGCCACCACCGCCACGGTCTCGCCGGAGGCGGCACTGAGCGCCGTGTACAGTCCGCCCAGCGCGCCGCGGCCGGGCAGGCGGTCGGGGATGCAGGGCAGGCCCAGGAAAGCATAAGCCTCCGGGTTGTTGGTAGTGATGAGCATCTCGTCCGCCAGCGCCTGCAAGCGGCGCGCCACGCGTTCCACCAGCGGACGGCCCAGGAAGGGCATCAGGCCTTTATCCTGGCCCATGCGGCGCGATTCGCCCCCCGCCTGGATCACCACGCTGAAGGCCGGGGGCATCAGCCATCCCCCCAACGATGGGCTTCGCCCATCGTCGCCCCCCTTCCCTTTCCGGGAAGGGGGGCATACTGGCGAAATTGGATGTTCATGGGCGCCAGGCGCCCATGAACATCCAATTTCGCCATTTTTTCCCCGCCCCTTGAGGGGCGGGGGTAGGGGGTGGGGTGAAGAAAGTGGCTCATCGTTGCAAAACCATTCATGTGAATCATCGCCAATAATCTGATTATAATAGATAGTGAGGCAAAGATGAAACTGATCGATACGCTGGATACGTTGACCGCCGAGGGAGATCTATACGAAAGACTGCCCGGCGGCGAAGTGCGCTGCACTGCCTGCGCCCACCGCTGCCTGATCCGCGACGGGCGGCGCGGCATCTGCAAGGTGCGCTTCAACCGGGGCGGGATGCTGCGCGTGCCCTGGGGCTACGTCTCGGGCTTGCACGCCGACCCGATCGAGAAGAAGCCCTTCTTCCACATCCTGCCCGGCGCCGACGCCCTGACCTTCGGCATGCTGGGCTGTGACTTCCACTGCGAATACTGCCAGAACTGGCTCACCTCGCAAACCCTGCGCGACCCGGCGGCAGACCTATCGGTGGGCTATGTGCGGCAGGTGACGCCAGAGCAGATCGTGGCGGCGGGCCGCAGGAGCGGCGCAAAAGTGATCGCCTCCTCTTACAACGAGCCGCTGATCACCTCCGAATGGGCGGTGGCGATCTTCCAGCAGGCGCAAGAGGCCGGGATCAAGTGCGTGTACGTCTCTAACGGCAATGCCACACCGGAGGTGCTGCACTATCTGCGCCCTTACCTGGCAGCCTATAAGATCGACCTGAAGACCATGCAAGATAAGCACTACCGCAAACACCTGGGCGGTGTGCTGCAAAACGTGCTGGACAGCATTCGCCTGGCGCACGAGCTGGGGCTGTGGGTGGAGATCGTGACCCTGGTGGTGCCAGGCTTCAACGACAGCAACGAGGAGCTGATGGAGGCAGCGCGCTTCATCGCCTCCGTCTCACTAGATATCCCCTGGCATGTGACCGCCTTCCATCCCGATTACAAGATGACCGACCCCGACCCCACCCCGGTGAGTACGCTGGTGCGCGCGGCCGAGATCGGCGAGGAGGCCGGGCTGCGCTACGTCTACGCGGGCAATATCCCCGGGCGCACCAAAGGCTACGAGAACACCTACTGCCCGCACTGCCGAGCGCTGCTGGTGGAGCGCATGGGCTACAGCATCCGCGCCAATCGCATCAGCGCACAGGGCGCCTGCCCGCAGTGCGGCACGCAGATCGCTGGCATCTGGGCCTGAGCAGGCCGAAGAGGAGGGGAAATAACATGTTCAAACTTCTGGCAGATAGTATCATTCATTTTGCTGACCTACTTGGATTAAGCGATCCACAAAAAGTGCTCCTGACAGGCCTGACCATCCTACTGGAAGCGCTGCTGCTCTACTGGCTGGTGGCTCGCCGATGGCAAAGCGCTCTCGCCTATTCTTTCGTCATGAATGCGGCTTCTGCTTTTCTTGCCAAGTATTTTTGGGCGTTTATGGAGATATTCTTTCCCATCATCATCGACACCCGACAATATTCGATGCTTGGGTACTGGGAAAAGATACCTGCCCAATTCCTTCTGGTTGCCTTCATTGGCAGCCTGATCTTATCCTTACTGATCGAGGGTTTTTTTATGTTTTTTTGGTGGCAGAACATCAGGGAACACCCCGAAGGCAAGGGCGTGACCTCGTGGCAGGTTTTCATGGGCCTGGTCGTAGCCAACGTGGTTTCTTATATGCTCCTGTGGGGGCCGGCAGTGGTCATTTTACAGCTGACCCGCATACCAAATCATTGAGCGCGCGACCTGCCTTGAGGCTTTCTGCCCCACATCAATCTGGGCGGGCAATCTGCAGGCGCACCACGCGCCGGTCGATGGCGCCAAAGCGGTACTTGTACTCCTCGTCGCCGCGCATGAAATCGAAGACGGCGCGGCCGTTCTGGTTGGCCCACTGCAGCAGGTAACCCAGCAGCACCCAGCCGGGAGACAGCTCGCGGTACGAGAAATCCAGGCCCGAGTTGTACACCCAGAGGGTGTTGTTGTAGTCAAAGTTCAGGTAGGCGGCGGCTTTCTTGCCGCCCACTTCCAGGAAGGCCAGCTGCAAATAGCCGAAGCGCTGTGCCTGGCGCAGAGAGAGGTGCATCTGCTGGCGCATGGCGGGGGTGAGGAAGCGCTCTTTCTCCGGGTCTTGCGCCATCAGCGCCAGGAAAGCCTCGATCTCCGCCTCCAGGTCTGCGGGCTGGGTGACGATGTACCAGCGCACGGGCTGCTCGGACTCTTCGGCGCGGCGCATCTTGCGGCGGATCTCGTGGCGCTGTTTCTTATCCACCTGCCCGGCCAGGTACTGATCGAAATCGCCGGGGAGCGGGATATACGGGCAGTGCTGCAGGTGCTCCTCGGCGGTGCGCCAGCCGCGCCCCTCGGCGGCGGCTTGCAGCGCGGCCAGGGTGGGCGAGGTGTCCAGCAGGTTGTACAGGTCCAGCACCTGCCAGGCGGGCGCCTGCGGGCCCGCCAGCAGTTCGAACAGGCCCTCCACAAAGGCGGGCAGATCCTGCGGCAAAACAATGAAATCCAGGTAATCGGAAATCTCCACGCTGCCCAAGAACAGCAGCGCCGGGAGGCCATCGCGATTGTCGGCGAAGAAGAGCGGAGCAACCCCCGCCAGGGCGCCATCGGTGCGGCGGGCAGTGACCACGAACAGCTCGCCGGCGGGCCACTCACCGCCGCCCAGGGTTTGCCACCAGGCAGTGAGATACTCATGGCGCAAGAATGGCACGGCACTTGCACCCTGTTCTAATAGTGTGTTCCACTCGCCCGCAAGTGCTTCAACTTCGGGCAAAGTTCGAAGGATCGAAAATTGCATACCGGCTCCCAAAAATGTTCTGCTGTTGAATGCGCAACTTTGATTTTACCAGTATAATGACAATTATTAAAGCATGGCTACCACACTAGACCTCACTATTCTCTCTTTGGCACAACAAGATGGGCAGGAGCAAGCCGAGCTGCCCGGACTGTACGCCGTTATGCCGCCCAAACACCCGGCGCGCGGCCGCGAGGCCGACAGCCTGGTGATCTACCTGGGCATGGCGGGCAACTTGCCGCTCAGCGCGGAGCAGTACCAGCAGCTTCTGCCGCTCATGGCGCAGAAATATTACAAAACAGCCGGCAGCGTGACTGCCGCGCTGCGCACCCTGGCGGAGGGGGTCAACGCTTACCTGCTCGACCGCAACCTGCGCAGCAGCAGCTCTGGCAAGCAGGGCATTGGCCTGCTGACCCTGGCTGTGCTGCGCGGCGAGGCCGTGTACCTGGCGCAGTGCGGGCCGGTGCATGCCTTTGCCATCACCGTGCAGGAAACGCAGCAGCACCACGACCCGCAGACCAGCGGGCAGGGATTGGGCGTCAGCCGTACCACGCCCATCCGGTTCTTACAGCCCCACCTGGGCGCAGGCGATTTCCTGGTGCTGGCTGCCCAGGCCGCCGCAGGTTGGACGGAGAGCACGCTGCGCCATCCGGCCCGCCAGGGCATGGAAGGCGTGCGCCGCCAGATGATTGAATACGCCGCCGGGCAGAACGTGCAGGCGGTGGTGGCGCAGGTGCAGCCGGGCAGCGGACAGATCCGCCTGCTGCGCCGCAAGGCGCAAGCGGATATGGCGCGCAGCCTGCCCGCTGCAGAGAGCGCCGCCGCACCGATTGCTCTGCCTGCGGCACTCTCCGCGCAGCCTGCGCCGATGCCGGTCGCCGCGTCCGTACCAGAGGTTGAAGAGCCGGCGGCTAAAGAGCCGGCGGCTAGAGAGCCGGAGGCCGCCCCGCAGCCCATCCCCATCCGCAGCCTCAGTGCGGCCCCGCCGCCCAAAGCCGAGCCCGCCCGCCCACCTGCACCCACCAAACCACGGCGCTCTATGCGCCAGGTATTGGCGCCGTTCCTGGCGGTGCTGGGAAGCATGGGCAAAGCCATCGCCAAAGCGCTGGGCGCTCTGGGCAGCGGCCTGGGCCGCCTGCTGCGCAATGTGCTGCCCGATGAAAGCGTGCTGCGCCTGCCGCCTTCGCTGATGATCTTCCTGGCGGTGGCAGTGCCGCTGATCTTGACCGCGGCCGGCGCGGCGGTGTACGTGCAGCGCGGGCGCACCCAGCAGGCCCAGGAATATTACACCCTGGCGCTGGAGAAGGCGCAAGCCTCCACCGCGCTGACCGAACCGGCAGACCAGCGTGCCGCCTGGAGCGAGGCGCTGACCCTGCTGGACAAGGCTGACGCGTTCGCCGTCACCAGCGAATCGCAGGGACTGCGCGCCCAACTGCAAGACGCCCTGGACCAGATCGATTGGGTGGAACGGCTGGACTTCCAGCCTGCCATCGTCGGCGGGCTGAGTGGCTCGCTGCAGATCTCGCGCATCGTCGCCACGGAAACCGACCTGTACCTGCTGAATGCCGCCGAGGGCAATGTGCTGCATGCCATCCTGACCAACCGCGGCTTCGAGCTGGATACCGCTTTCATTTGCGGCCCCATCCTGGGCCCCACCATTGTGGGGCCGCTGGTAGATATCGAGGCGCTCCCTGCCGGGCAGGTGCAAAACGCCACCCTGTTGGGGATGGATGCCGCCGGTAACCTGCTGTACTGCACCCCCGGCGGGAAACAGCCGCTCACCGCCCCCATGGCCCCGCCCAGCATGAACTTTGGCCAACCCAGGGCTTTCACCATCAATCTGGGCAACCTGTACATTCTGGACCCTGATACCAACGCGGTGTGGATCTACGAGAACCTGAACACCGCCCAGCCGCCGCGCTTCTTCTTTGGCGACACGGTGCCCCCGCTGCAGGATGTGTTCGACCTGGCAGTGTACAACGGCGACCTGTTCTTGCTGCACACCGATGGGCACATTACCAAATGCACCTACAGCAGCATGGCCGAGTCGCCCACCCGCTGCGAGGAACCCTATCCCTTCACCGACCCGCGCCCCGGGCGGCAGAGCGGCGCCATCATCCCCGATGCGCTGTTCAGCCAGATCTATTTCTGGCCTTCGCCGGGGCCTTCGCTGTACCTGCTCGACCCCAGCAACCAGGCGGTGTATTTCTCCAGCGTGCAGTTGAACTTACAGCGCCAGTACCGTCCTCTGCAAGCCCTGGGCATGGGGCAGGCCTCGGCATTTGCCGTCAGCCCCACCCGGCTGGTTTTTCTGGCAGTGAACGGCCAGGTATACTACGCCGCCCTGCCATGAAGGTGATCGTGGTTGCTTCACAAAACCCGGTCAAAGCGCGGGCGGCGCTGAACGGCTTCCAACGCATGTTCCCCGCTGAGAAGTTTACCCTGCAAACCGTCTCGGCCCCCTCGGGCGTCAGCGCCCAGCCTTGCTCGGATGCGGAGACGCGGCAAGGCGCCGGCAACCGGGCACAGGCCGCGGCGCAGGCCTGCCCGGAGGCGGATTATTGGGTGGGCATTGAGGGCGGAGTGGAGTCCCAGGGAGAGCATGTGGCGGCCTTCGCCTGGATCACCGTGCTGGACGGGCAGCGCACCGGCAACGGGCGCACAGGCACCTTCTTCCTGCCGCCCTCCGTGGCTGCGCTCATCCGCCAGGGTAAAGAACTGGGCGAGGCCGACGATATCGTTTTTGGCCAATCCAACTCCAAGCAAAAGAACGGCGCCATCGGCCTGCTGACCGGGAATGTGATCGACCGGGAAGCGCTCTACGAGCAGGCCGTGATCCTGGCCCTGCTGCCGTTCAAAAACCCTGCCATGTATTAACCCTGGCAGGGTTTTTGCATTTTACGCCCCATCCCCCCTGCCCCCCTTCCCGCTGGGAAGGGGGAAAATCACGAAAAAACAGTGTGATGCGGCAAAAAACGCCGCATCACACTGTTTTTTCGGTTAATTTTCATCACTGAAATCGGGGGAAGGGGTGGGGGTCAACTTAATTGGCCTTGCGGCCGCCCTTGAGCGAATCCTGCAGCGCAGCCAGCCCCTGCACATCGCCGCGGGCAGCCAGGGCAGCCTGCTCCGGCCAGGTGCCGGGATCGGCAATGTGCTGCAGCCCGGCCTTCTCCAGCAGGAGGCGCAGGTCGGCCACATTGGCGGCAGCCAGTTGCGCAAAGGTGCTGATCCCGGCTTCGTTGAGCAGGCTGGCGATCTTGGGGCCGATACCCTCGATGATCTTCAAGTCGTCGGGCAGGTCAGGCATCTCGGCTGCCAGGGCCACCGGCTCGGCGGCGCGGACAGGTTCGGCAATCGGCTCAGCCGGTTCGTCATGCTCCACATGCGGCGCATCAGAAGCTCTGGCATTGCGGTTCAGCGCCCAGATCACGATGACCACGATCAGGGCCAGGATGAGCAAGAGCAGCCACCAGGGCAGCGGTTTACGCTCGGCATCAGCCGCCAGAAATGTAAGTAAGAACGGTATCATCTTCCACATCGCAATCTCCTCTAAAAATAGGTCTTCTTCCCTCGCAGTAGCAACTTCAACCGCTATGTGTAACGACTGAAGTGGTTAGAACGACTGGGGTTGTTCTCACGGCTCAAGCGTAGCCGTGGCGGAGGCTTCCAGGCAGTAGGGCGAAAGCAGGCTGATGGGGCGCATCAGCTGCCTCCCGGCCGAAGTAACGCCCACCCGCAGGAAGGCCCGCTCGCAGCCTCTTTGCGTCACCACCAGGCGCGCCCCCGGTAAAGGCGCATTGGCGTTGGCATCCAGGCTGCCCTCGCCCCAATAGATGTAGCTGCCGTCACCGCCGCTGGCGGTCAGGTACAGCGAGGCCGCCCAGCCATCCCACAGCGCCGAGGGGCCCCAGGTCTCCAAGCGCCAATCCAGGGCCAGGCTGGGTTGATCAAACACCAGGGCAGAGAAAACCTGATCGATCTGCTTGGCGTCGGCCTGGGTCTGGTAGGTGAGGCTGGTCAGGTTTTGGCTGCAATCGGCGGCAAACTGCAAGATGACGGTATCGAACAAGAAGCCCGTTGCATCTACCTGCACCAACAGCAGGTCAGCGCCCTCGATGGGCAAGCGGATGCTCAACTCCTTGCCGTTCAGACCCAGCGAGCCGCTGAAGAGCACTTCGCCCTTGCCGGCGCTGCTGACCGTCACCAGGGCTGCACCGCCAGAGAATTTCTCCATACCCTCAGCGGGGGTGATGAACATGCGCAGCGTGCGCGCCCCGCAGCCGTTGGGGTGCGGCTCCGCCGCGGCCTCAGCCTGCATCCACACATACTGGCCCTCGGTCTCGCCACTGCTGACCGAATACTCGGTAGGCGTGGGCATGGGCGTTTCCATGGCAGGCAGAACCTGGTTGAGCAGCACGATCTGCGTGGAGAGCAGCGCCTCGATCTCACCAGAAGGAGGCTCGGGGGTCTTGGGCGGGGTTCCGGGCGTGGGCGTTTGGGTGGTGGGGAGCACCTCGACATATTTGGTGGGCGTGGAGGTCTCATAAGGCTTGGGCGTCATGGTAGGGGGTGGTGGTGTGCCCGGCAATATCTTCGGCAGGATCTGCAAGCCGCCGTAGCACAAGAGCAGCAAGGCGGCCGCGCCTGCCACCAGGATCCAGAAGATCTTGCGGCTGTAGAAAGGCGGGTTGGCGGGGGGCGGCGGGATGTCGTCTAAGCCCTTCACCACCTCACCGCTCTCTTCGCCGCCCGGCGTCTCTTCGCCGCCCGGGCCTTCTGCCATTAGCACCGACCCGGCCGGGAAGAGGGTCGTATCGGGGTAGGTGCCGGTGTTCTCGAAAACGTAAGAAGCCCAATAGCGCAGGTTGGCGCGCAGCTGGCTGCGGTCGCGCGCATCATCCACCCAGGCGCTCGAGGTCTTGACATACTGGATGTAATCCTGCACAGCCTGCAAGAAGGCCGGCGTGTTGGCTTCGGTGTCTTTGCGTTCCAGCAGGCTCTGGTGTTCAGCCTGCAGATTCTCGTATTCGCTCATCGCTCACAACCTCCCCAAAACAATGCGCGATAGGTTGGAGAGTTCCCCGGCTGCCTCGCGCAGTTGTTTATCGGCCAGGAACATATGTTTTTCGGCCAGATCCACAAAATCAAAGGTGGCGTCATACAGCTCGGCCATATCGGCGTTGGGCTGGCCCAGCAGAGCTTCCAGGCGGCCGCCGGCCACATGCAGCTCCACAGCCCAGGGCGGCCCCTGCAGCCCCTGGGGACTGCTTTTGAAAGGCGTCTCGGTGATCTTGCGCGCGCCGGTTGCCCATTCGGTGAGGATGGCAACCTTCTGCGCCACCGGGCGCCACAGGCGGCCCAGCGAGCGCAGGTTGGGCGTCTCGCTGCCCGAATCCAGGCGCTCCACTTCGCGGGTGAACTGCCCCGCGGCGTGGGTGACATCGTTGATGTAATTGTGCAGCTCTTTCCATTCGCTCAGCAGGGCGTGAAAATGCTCAAAGCGCTGCAGGGTCTCCATCAGGTGGGCGGCGGTGAGGTCGCCCTGGGGCAGGGCAGTTTTGAGCGTATCCATCACCTTGGGCAGATCCAGCATTTCCACATCGAAGACATAGCCTTCGGAGGCGGCGCGCAAGAAGAGCACGGGGATACCCCATTCCACGGCGAAGCCCTGGTTATAAATGGCCTTGCGGCCCTCGGTCAGGGCCACATCCAGGGCATTGCCCTCCGCCAGGGCCAGGTAAAACTCTGCCGAAAGCGCCGCCGCGGCGCGATCCTGGATGGGCGCAGATTGGGCGATGACCGCGGGCAGGCCCAGGCGCACCAGGCTCTGCGCCATACCGGCAAAGGGCGCCTGCGCGCCGGCCTGGGCGGTATTACAGGCATTCAACATCGCCAGCCCCAGGCTGCGGCGCTCGCTGCCCAGCAGCATGGTCAGGTGCTGCCCGGAGACCATCTGCCCCTTGCCGTCCTCGCCTTCCAGCAGCAGCGAGCCTTCGCCGCTTTGCTCATCGAATGCGCCGTGACCAATGAAATGCAGCACGTGAACCTCGTTCTGGCGCAGGCTGCGCTGCAAAGACAGCGGCGTGGCGGGCTGCAGGCGATCCAGGCGCACCAGGCCTTTGCTTTCCAGGCCGCCCAGGGCGCGCTTCAGGCCCTGCCACTCGGCTTCCACATCCAGAGGGGCGTAACCGGCGGGGCTGGCGATGACTGCCAGGATATTGAGCGGACGGGCGGCAACAATGGGCCGGTGCGGCTGGGGCACTTCGAGGTAGCGGGCAATAGAGACATCCCCCAGCAAGGCCAAAAAGCCGCCCGCGGCCGGATCATAGAGATACTCCCAGGGCAGAGAGGCCAGTTCGGGCAGGCTGCCAAAGCGCAGCAGCAAGCGCAGGCCCATATCCTTGCGGACAGCCTCGTCCAGCGAGCGGCGCAGCAAGGCCAGGTTTTCGCCCTGGAAGACGGCCTCGAACAGCCGCCGCCCCTGCTGGCTGGCAACGGCCTCATTGTGTGGCTGGGGCCAGCCCTGGGAGGGGTCTCCCGGCGGGGTGAGGGGCAACGGAAATTCCGCCGCCGCTTGCCCAAAGGGAGACTGGATGACCTGCGCCCGGCAGCCAGTGCCGGTACGCTCAAAACGGAGGTCGAACGTTAGAAATCCAGGTTTCACTGCCAACCTTCCGGCGCCCCGGATGGGGGCGTTATCTCATTATACATCAGGGTAACAAAATAGGGTGTCGTTTGCCGTGCGGCAAGCAACACCCTATTTTGTACTTTCCGGTTAAAGTAATGAACGCCTGGGTGAGGGGGGCACCCAGACGTTCATTGGCTGTATTCTACATGAATTTGCGGATTTTTGCAAGGGTATTAAGTAAAATATTTATTAGAATTAGGCAGTGCCCCAGGCGGGAGTTGAACCCACAACCTCGGCCTTAGGAGAGCCTTGCTCTGTCCATTGAGCTACTGAGGCATTGAGGCGATTATATCACGTAGATTCCCAAAAATGGGTTTTTCCTCCGGCTTGCCCGGGCAGGCAAACTGGGGTATAGTGGGCAAAACAACCCTTTCTCACCCTGCGGAGCAACCCATGACCCCTAAAAATCCCATCTTTGACCTCCTCCCGCCAGAACTGCACCACCCGGCCGTGCGGGCGATCTTGCAGATGGCCCTGGCGGAAGACCTCTCTGCCGAGGCCGATTGGCCCGGCCTGGCGGCAGACCCCGCCCGCGGCGATGTGACCAGCCAGGCCACGCTGCCGCCCGGGCTGGCCCTGCATGCCCGCCTCACCGCCAAGGCCGCCGGGGTAGTGGCTGGGCTGCCGCTGGCCCAGGCGGTCTTTCACCTGGTGGACCCATCCATCACCTTCACCGCCCACTGCGCCGAAGGCCAGCGCGTCGAGCCGGGCACGCTGCTGGCAGAGGCCAGCGGCCCCGGCCGCGGCCTGTTGGCGGCGGAGCGCAGCGCGCTGAACTTCCTTGGGCGCATGTCGGGCATTGCCAGCCTGACGCGCCAGTTCGTCGACGCGCTGGCAGGCACGCCGGCGGTGCTGCTGGACACGCGCAAGACTGCCCCCGGCCTGCGCCACCTGGACAAGTACGCTGTGCGCCTGGGCGGCGGGCAGAACCACCGCCTCGGGCTGTACGATATGGCGCTGGTGAAAGACAATCACATCGACGGGGCGGGCGGCGTGCGCCCGGCGGTGGAACGGGTGCGCCAGCAGTACGGTGAGCGCTTGCCCATCGAGGTGGAGGTGAAAAACCTGGAGGAACTGCAGGTGGCGCTGAGCCTGCCAGTGCAGCGCATCATGCTTGATAACATGAGCCTGGAAATGATGCGCCAGGCGGTGGAGATGACTGCCGGGCGTATCCCGCTGGAGGCCTCGGGCAACGTCTCATTGCGCACGGTGCGGGCTATCGCCGAGACCGGCGTGGATTACATCTCCTGCGGTGCCCTGACCCACTCTGCCCCGGTGCTTGACATCAGCATGACTTTGGGATAATATTAGTGTAGAAACTACAATTATTAGCCTGAAATTGGAGGCCGTATGAGCAACCCGAGCATCGAGCAAACCTACCGAGAACTGAAGCAAAAACTCTCCGGCGTGGTTCCGGATGTGGAACTGCGCTACAAGGCCGAGCTGGCCTGGCAGATCAATCAGTTGAAAGCCGAAAAGAACGCCGTCATCCTGGGGCACAACTACATGGAACCGGCGCTGTTCCACTCCATCCCCGATTTCAAAGGCGATTCGCTGGACCTGAGCCGCAAGGCCGCCCAAACCGAGGCCGACATCATCGTCTTCTGCGGCGTGCGCTTCATGGCTGAGACAGCCAAGATCCTCAACCCCTCCCGCACGGTGCTGCTGCCCTCGCTGGAGGCGGGCTGCTCGCTGGCCGAAAGCATCACTGCGGCAGACGTGCGCCTGCTGCGCCAGCGCTATCCGGGTGTGCCGGTGGTAGCGTATGTCAATACCTACGCCGACGTCAAGGCGGAGGTGGATATCTGCTGCACCTCAGGCAATGCCGTGGCGGTGGTGGAATCGCTGCACGCCGAGACGATCATCTTCCTGCCAGACGAATACCTGGCCCGCAACGTGGCGCGCCAGACCGGGCGGCACATCCTCTTCCCCAGCCTGGAAGGCGAGGCGGAACCAGAGATCGACCGGCAGCCGCTGGGCAAAGGGCGCATGATCGGCTGGCGCGGGCGCTGCGAGGTGCACGAGAAGTTCACCCTGCAAGATATCCGCAATGTGCGCGCCCAGTTCCCGCAGGTGGTGATCCTGGCCCACCCGGAGTGCAGCCCAGAGGTGGTGGAGGCCTGCGATTTCGCCGGCAGCACCAACGCCATGATGCGCTACGTGGAGCAGACGGATGCGCCGCAGTACCTGATCCTGACCGAGTGCGCCATGGGCGACAACATCGCCGCGGCCAATCCAGATAAAGAGATGTTGCGCCTGTGCAGCGTACGCTGCCCGCACATGAACCGCATCACCCTGGAAGACACGCTGAAATCCCTGCAGTACAACCAACACGTGGTTGAAGTGCCCGAAGCGATCCGGGTGCGGGCGGCCCGCTCGGTGGAGCGCATGATCGCCATCGGCTAGTTTTTTTATCCGAAAAATGGGTGATGTAGGCGGCTTCGCCGCCTACATCACCCATTTTTCGAGATTTCTCGTAGATCAGAGGAGCCTCCTATGCAAACCGACACCCTCATCCTGGGCTGCGGCATCGCCGGGGCCACCACCGCGCTGCGCCTGGCAGCCGACCGTCAGCGAAACATCCTGCTGGTGACGCGCGCTGAAGCGCCGATCGACTCCAGCTCACGTTGGGCGCAGGGCGGTATCGTCGGGCGCGGCGAGGCAGACACCGTGGAAAGCCTGGTGGAAGATGTGCTCAACGCCGGGGCGGGCCTGTCCTATCCCCCGGCGGTGCGCCTGCTGGCCGAAGAAGGCCCGCGCCTGGTGCAGGAGATCCTCAGCGGGCAGGCCGGGCTGGCCTTTGACCGCGACAGCCAGGGCAAAACCGTCTTCGGGCTGGAGGCGGCCCACTCGCAGCGGCGCGTTCTGCACGTGGGCGATGCCACCGGCCAGGCGATCATGGAGGCGCTGCTGCGCGCCATTGCCCAACAGCCCAACATCACCCTGCTCACCGGCCAGACCGTGGTCGACCTGATCACTTTTCCACACCATGCCCTCGACCCGCTGGCGGTATACCAACCCATCACCTGCCACGGGGCGTATGTGTTCGACCAGGCCAGCGGCAAGGTGCAGGCCATTTTGGCTGCTCACACTGTGCTGGCCACCGGCGGGCTGGGGCAGATCTACCTGAACACCACCAACCCGGCTGGAGCGCGCGGCGACGGGCTGGCCATGGCTTACCGCGCCGGGGGGCGCGTGATCAACACCGAATATGTGCAGTTCCATCCCACCGCCCTGCACCTGGCGGGGGTGACCAAATTCCTGATCAGCGAGGCGGTGCGCGGCGAGGGCGGTGTGCTGCTGACCCCGCAGGGCGAGCCATTCATGCAGCGCTACGCCCCAGAATGGAAAGACCTGGCTCCGCGCGATGTGGTGGCACGCGCCATCTATTGGGAAATGCTGAACAATGATTACCCGCATGTGCTGCTGGATATCGCCTCGCGCCGCCCGGCGGCCTACCTGCGCCAGCGTTTCCCGCAGATCTATGCCCGCTGCCTGGAGCACAGTATTGATCTCACCCGCCAGCCCATTCCGGTGGTGCCTGCGGCGCACTACTTCTGCGGGGGTGTGGCGGTAGACCTGTGGGGGCGCAGCAGCCTGCCGGGATTATACGCCGTGGGCGAGGTATCCTGCAGCGGCGTGCACGGCGGCAACCGGTTGGCATCCACCTCGCTGCTGGAGGGGCTGGTGTGGGGCGAGCGCGCCGCCCAGGATATCCGCCAGCAGGGCGTTGTGGCCCCCTCACCCGAGGGCTCCGTCCGGCCCTGGGATGACAGCGGCTTGCTCTACGAGGCTGACCCAACCCTGATCCAGGGCGACCTGCAGACCATCCGCAACCTGATGTGGCATTACGTGGGCCTGGTGCGCAAAGATTACCGCCTGAACCGCGCCATCCGCGAGCTGCGCCATCTGTGGCTGGATATCGAGGATTTCTACCGCAAAACGCGCCTCTCCGATGGGCTGATCGGCCTGCGCAACAGCGTGCAGGCAGCGCTGATCGTGGCGCAGGCGGCGCATCGCAACCGCAGCAGCCTGGGCTGCCACTTCCGCGAGGATCACCGGCAAGAGCCCGCCGCCCTGCCGCCCGAAGAGCACCAGCTAAAATTAGGGGCCGGGCTGAGTTAATCCAAAAATGAAACGATGCGGGCAGCTACGCTGCCCGCATCGTTTCATTTTTGGTTATTGTTATGCCTTCGGCAAGGTGAACTGCACCAACGCGCCGCTTTCGTCTTGCTCGGCGCGGAGGAGAACGCCTCTGTTCAACTCCAGCAGGCGCAGGGCCACGTACCCGTACAGGGTCAGGTCACATTCGGGCGGTGGGGCAGACTTGGTGCCCGTGCTGCGCAGGGTGAACAGGCAGGCTTCTGGCTGCTCTTCCACTTTGATATCCACCACACCGTTATCGGGAGCGAACTCTGCCACATAAGAGACCCAGTTCGAAAGGCACTGGCGCAGGGCGGCATCGTCTGCCTCCACGCCCACCGCCGGGGTGGTAAAGTTGACCTCCACCGGCTTCTCTTTGGGGTACTGCCGCTTCCAGTCAACGATCAACTGCTGCAGTGTGCTCTCCACGGGACAATCCACCAGCGAGATTTCGCGCTCGCCGCGGCTCAGGCGGGCAACCTGGATCAACCCGTTCATCAGCACCAGAGCATACTGGATGTTCTGGTATGAGACGGTCAGGTCTTCCTTGGCCTGATCAGAGATCGGCCCATCCATGCCCTTCATCACCAGTTTGATGAAGCCCAGGGCGCGGTTGAAGGGAGACTTCAGATCGTGCGCCTCTTGGGAGATGAAGGCGGGTAGTTCTATCTCAGTGGGTAGGTGAAGTTCAGTCATACCGGATCGATTCTAAGGCGCTAAAGCCTTTTGGATGAGCGGCAGGAAGACCCTGAAGAGGCCCACCGTCGCGATGGTGGTGGCTGTGGCAGTGTCGCTCACGGTCGGGTCGAGCGTCGAGGTAGCCGTGAGGGTCACCACATCGGTGGCGCCATCCACAGCGCCTGCCGGGATGTCCACCGTCACGGTGACCGTGACCATGGCACCAGGCAGGATCTCGCCGGTGGTGGCGATTGACAGGCCAGAGGCCCAGGTGGCGCCCGAGAGAGTCAGCTCGAAGGTATCAGCGTAATCACCCAGGTTCGTCACCGTGAAGACGTAGACCACCTGTTCTCCGGGTGCGCCGGAGGCAGATTGGTCAGCGCCCACGCTCACTGCCGGGGTGGCATCCGATACGGTTGTGCCTTCCACTTCGGCGGTGGCGGCCTGGTCAGACTGTGAGGTTGCCGTGAGGGTGAAGGTATCGCTGCCGACCGGTACCCGGCCCGTCGCGACAGGGATGGTCACAACCACGTCTACCGCAATGACTTCACCCGGGTTCAGTGGGCCGGTTTCCGTCAGCACTGTGGTGGGCCAGAGGTTGCCATCAAGCGATAGGCCAAAGCTATCTATCTCGCTGCCCGTGTTGGTCAGGGTGAAGGTGTGCGTCACCGTATCGCCCGGGGCGCCGGTGAGCGTCTGGGAGGCCGGTGAAAGCTCAACACTCCACTCTACCACGGTCACGGTGAGGGGCACCGTGACCAGGGGGGTCACCGGGTCGTTGCTGGTGAGGCACAGGGTGCCGTTAAGGGTTGTCCCGGCGGGAACGCCGGTGGTGTCAACGGTGACGTCAACCGTGGCCGCGGCTCCACCCACGGGGATCGTGCCGCTGGTCGGGGCGAGGCTAACCCAGGGGATGTCAGAGGGCAGGCTGCAGAGGGGAGGCAAGGGCTCGGACAGGGTGATATCATCGTAGTACACCGGCGAGGCATTGTTGCCAAACAGGTCAACCGCTCCGATGTTGGCAATGCCGCCGCCGCTATTTTCCTCCGTCCACGTGCCAGAGTAGAGCAGATCACCGCCGTAGTAGACATCCTGGGTGTTGGCATCCAGGTCGATCTCCAGGCGGATCTCCATCCACTGGCCCTTGACCAGGGGCAAAGTGCCTGCAGAACTGCCTACATTAACAAGCGTGTTGGTGTTGCTGTTGAAGTTGAGCTGGACAGACCAGTTGTTGGTGGCGCCGGCGTCATCATATTGGTTCAGCAGGATGAAGTAGCTCTCACCGGTAGCGCCCACAGGGATGTACTGCCAGGCGGTGTAGATCCACTGACCAGTGGTGTAGCCCGAGTACTCGTGCACCAGGTCGCTCGTGCCGATGACCTCGACCGAGTTGGGCGCGCTGCGGGCATACGTATTGCGGGTGTAGGCCGTGGCGGCGGCGCTGTTGCCCCAGCCCTTCCAGCCGCCCACACCGTGCAGCGAGAGGTCGGTGGCGTACGAGTCGAAGTTATCGTACCAGTTCGCCATCGCCAGGCCGGCCCCGCCATTATCTTCGGAGATGTCCCAATACAGTGGGGCTTCACCGGCATTGCCCACAGCCAGCGGGTAAGCCAGGGAGGTATCGACCGCCTGGGTGGCCTCGATGCTGGTTGGGTCAACGGTGATAACGGGCGGCCCGCTGGAGATTTCCAGCCTCAGCGGTACTGCGACCAGGGGGGTGACCGGGTCGTTGCTGGTGACGCACAGGGTGCCAGAGTAGACTTGCCCGATGGTCAGGCCGTTGGTGTCAAAAGTGACATCCACCGTGGCGTTGCTGCCCGCAGTGACGGTGCCGCTGGTGGGCGCAGCGCTGGCCCAGGGGATATCGGAGGGCAGACTGCAGATGGGAGGCGGGGGTGCAGCCAGGGAGATATCATCGTAGTACACGGCTGAGGCGCTGTTGGCAAACAGGTCAACCGCTCCGATGTTGGCAATGCCGCCGCCGCTCATGCCACCAGTCCAAGAACCCGTGAAGAGCAGGACATCGCCGTAGTAGAAGGACTGCGTATCGGCATCCAGATCGATCTCCACGCGGATCTCCACCCACTGACCTTTGATCAGGGGCAAAGAGCCTGCGGCCGGGCCATCGTTGACCACCGTGTTGGTGGCGCTGTCGAAGGACACCTGCGTAGACCAGTTGCCGTCCCCGCCGCCGGCATCGGTGTATTGGTTCAGCAGGATAAAGTAGCTCTCGCCGCTGAAAGCGGTGGGGATGTACTGCCAGGCGGTGTAGATCCACTGACCGCTGGTGTAGCCCGAGTACTCGTGCACCAGGTCGCTCGCTCCAACGATCTCGACCGAGTTGGGCGTGCTGCGGGCTTGCTCGTCACGGGTGTAGGCCGTACCGACGGCACTGTTGCCCCAGCCCTTCCAACCGCCTACGCCGTGCAGCGAGAGGTCGGTAGCGTACGAGTCGAAGTCATCGGCCCAGTCCACCATCACCAGGCCTGCGGCGGTGTTTTCTTCATAGATGTCCCATTCCAGGTCGCTTTCGCCCGTGTTACCCACCGTCAGCGGGTAATCCTGGATGAAATCGACCGCCTGGATGGTGTCGAAGCTGGTCGGGTTGACCGAGATGACGGGGGGGTTGGGTTCTTCTTGCACCACCACGGCCACCGGCATGTGCGCGGTGGGGATGTCCGTATCGGAGGGGGTGAGGGTGAGTGTGCCGAAGGCCCAGTCGCCGATGGTCAGGGCGCTTACATCCACCGTAATCGTGATCTGCTGTGTGGCGTAGGCGGCCAGGTCGAAGGAGGCCGGCTCGACGGAGATGGTCATGCCAGCGGGCGCATCGAAGCCAGCCGTCCAGGTGACGGTGGCATCTTGCGTGCTGGAAACCACACGCGTCCAGGTGCAGGTGCCCTCGCAGAAGCTGTTGTACATGCTGGGCAGGTTCAGTGTTCTGACATCACCGCCGGTGCTGGGGTTGGCAGCCTGGTAATTGGCGGTGGTCTCATCGAGGACGAAGCCCGCCAGGGCAGCGTTGGTCAGGTCGTCGCGCCCCGCGCCCACGTCGAACGGGTCAGCCGGGGTGGTGCCGTCTTCCTTACGCAGGTTGTCGATATTAGCGGTAGTCATGAGCGCCGATTTGATCATGCTGGGCGTCCATTCGGGATGCACGGCGCTGAGCAGAGCGCCTGCCCCGGCATTGTGCGGGCTGGACATGGATGTGCCGCCCATGAAGGTGTATTCTTGGCCGTTCAGGGAGGCAGCGAAGATAGCCACACCCGGGGCGGTGACGTCGGGCTTCAACACGTCAAAGGTGGTGTTGGGCCCGCGCGAGCTGAAGCTGGCCATGATGTCGCCGTTGGCCGGGGTCAGATCTGAGGTGGTGGGGGTGATGGTGGCCGTGTGTCCAGAACCGGAGGCCAGCCAGGCTTTGAGGATAACGCCGTCATCGTAGGTGATATGGATGGCGGGCAGGTAGTGAGGGTCGGCGACCAAAGAATCGCCGCTGAGGATATCATTGGCAAGCACAAACCCATCTGCGCCGCCGGCTAAAACATTGGCTCCCTTGTCCACGCGGGCGTTGGTGCCCCGGTCACAGACGACGATCTCGTTGGTCCAGGTGCCAGCCGGGAATGGGTTTAAGCATAGAGCATCGCCATAGTTGCCAGCATAGACAATGGGCCTCGGGCCAACGCCCGTGGAGATGCTCTGCCCGTTCATGTTGGCGGGCGGCGTGCCGCCACCGCTCATGCTGACCAGCGAGTTGGCGTAGAGCTTGTTATGGGTGCTGGCGGCAACCGTGGCCACCCACGGCGAGCGGTGCGCAACCGTGGCCGCGGTAGGCCCGTTGTTGCCGGCTGAGGTCGAAACGAAGACCCCGGCATCGGTGGCGCCCAGGAAGGCCAGCTCGACGGAAGAATAGTACGGATTCTCGCCGCCCGAGATCGAGAAGTTGATCACGTCGACTCCGTCTAATACGGCCTGGTTGACCGCAGAGGTCGAACCCGCAGAGCCGCAGCCACTGGCAGTGCAGACATCGTACATGATGATGTTGGCATGCGGCGCAACGCCCGAGATGGTGGTGTTGAGAACGTAACCGCTCGGGAAGGGATATGAAACATCCACAAAGTTGCCCGCTGCGGTGCTGGAGGTGTGGCTACCGTGACCATTCGAGTCTTCAGGGGTAACGGTCTCGCTGACATAGCTCCAGGCGCCGATCAATTTGTCGTTGCAGAAGCTCGGGGTACTTACGCAGTAACCCACGTAGTTGCCCGCGCCCCAGGGATTGGTGTGGTTGTAACCATCACCGCCAATGTCGGCGAAAGAAGGATGGTCTGAGTTGATGCCGGTATCCAGGATACCAACAATCACGCCCTCACCATACGAGCCAACGCCGCCCGGAACTGCGCTGCCATCCCAGATGGTGTCTGCGCCGATCCAGGTGGGGCCGGTGTCGGTATCGGGATAATCGATGGTTTCTGCCTGCACGTTGATCACGCCAGGCCAGGCCGCCACCCGGGCGGCTTCCTGGCTGGTGATGCGCACGGCCATGCCGTTCAGGGCGGCATCATATTGGTAGATCACTTCCACCGGCCGGTCCAGGAGTAGCTCCATCATGCTGATGAACACGGCCTGTTGTTGGGCCAGGTAGTCGAGGTAGGCCAGGCTGGCCGGGCTCTTGGCGTCAAGCTTGTTTTCGCCGCGCGCCGCCGGGTTGGTGGCCTCCAGGCCGGGCACGCCGCCGCGATAGCTGGCGAGCGGAGCGCCTTCAAGCAAAATGATATACACACCAGACCCGGCGGGTGTGGCTGCGTTCTGGGCTGGGGCTGCCAGCGCACTCAGCGGAGACGCCAGCATAAAAACGATCACAAGTATGCTCAAGAATCGAAAGCGATTGCTTTTCATCGGACGAATCCCTCCTACATGAATTTGACTGATTGGGAATGGGTAGATTTAATGGGCCGACCCGTAAATGATCTAGACGATGCAATCATGGTTTGGGTTGCTCTGCGTCACCTCCTTCTAGCTAGGCCACAAGGGCCACGGACAAGATTGGGTGCCGTCTACGGTTGGGCAAAGGACGATTGGATAGAGCCGGTTGCACCGAAGAGCGGGATGAGATGAGAAAAACCCTTTTATCGTGGATAAATTTTAACATAGTTTTTAAAATTCACAATCCCAGCCTGTTCACCTTGACGGGGCAAGCCTGTCGCGCTAAAATACGTCATCTTGTTAACTGTTAATCTTGATAATCGTCTATTCGTTTCCAGGAGGCCGCCATGAACAAACCAACCCCACCCAAAGATACATCCGACCAGATCATTGACCGGTTTTGGGAGACCGTGCCGCCGCTGTGGCACCAGGTGCGCGCCCACCTGCGCCAGGTGGCTACGCAGAACTACGAGATCACCGTGGAACAGTTCCACGTGCTGCGCCACATCCGCCGGGGCGAGGGCTCCGTCAGCGGGCTGGCAGCCGCCAAGCAGATCAGCCGCCCATCCATCAGCAAGAGCGTAGATCTGCTGGTGCACAAGGGGCTGGTCACCCGCACGCCCAACACCTCCGACCGCCGCTATGTGCAGCTGGCGCTGACCGATGCGGGCAATGCCCTGCTGGACGGCATCTTTCAGGATAACCGCCAGTGGATGCGCGCCAAACTGAGCCAGATAGACCCCCAGGACCTGCAGGGCATTCTCCAGGCGATGGATGCCGTCAAGCAGACGCTCGACGATAAGAGCGGCTAAACCTCCACCCCCACCGCAAACGTAGGCTGTCTCAAAGATGAATCATATTCGCAGGCTTTTACCGTTTGTACGACCGTATTGGCGGCGGGCTACTGTCTCGCTGGTGCTGCTGGTGGCGGTAGTGGCTATGGATTTGGCCATCCCGCGCCTGGTGCAGCGCATCATTGACCAGGGCATTGCCCAAAAAGATATGCAGGTGGTGCTGCAAACCACGCTGGTGATGCTGGGCATTTCGCTGCTCAGCACCGTGTTTGCCATCGGCAATAACAACCTCTCCATCCAGGTAGGCGAAGGGGTGGCGCGCGACCTGCGCGAGGCGCTCTTCCTGCGCATCCAATCCTTCTCCTTCAGCAACCTGGACCATCTGAAAACCGGGCAGTTGATGGTGCGCCTGAGCAGCGACTCGAGCGTTTTCCAGCGCCTGGTGCAGGTTTCCCTGCGCATTGGCACGCGCGCCCCGCTGATGATGCTGGGCAGCCTGGTACTGATGTTCAACACCGACCGCAGCCTGGCGCTGACCATGCTGCCCCTGCTGCTGGTGACCAGCGGGCTGATCGCTTTCTTCGTCTCGAAGATGGGGCCGCTCTACCGCAGCGTGCAGCAGAAGCTGGATTGGCTGAACACGGTGCTGCAAGAGAACATTGCCGGGGTGCGCGTGGTCAAAGCCTTTGTGCGCGCCGACCGCGAGGATCAGCGCTTTGCGGAGGCCAACAACGCCTTCACCGGACACACCATCCAGGTGATGCAGTTCATGTCCACGCTCTCGCCGGCGCTCAGCCTGTGCGTGAACATCGGCATTGTGCTGGTCATCTGGGCGGGAGGCATGCAGGCCATCCAGGGGCGGCTCTCGCTGGGGCAGATCGTGGCCTTCGTCAACTACCTGCAAACCACCATGGGGCCGCTGATGATCATGGTGATGCTCTCCAACGTGCTGGCCGCGGGGATGGCCTCGGCAGAGCGCGTCAACGAAGTGCTGGATACCACCCCCGATGTGCAAGATCTGCCCGAGGCCATCCCCCTGCCCCCATTGGAGCAGGCGCAGGTGCAGTTTGAGCAGGTCACCTTTCATTATAATGGCACCCAAGATGGGGCCGTGCTGGACGGCATCCAACTGACCGCCGAGCCCGGGCAGACGGTGGCGATCCTGGGGGCTACCGGCTCGGGCAAATCCACTCTGGTCAACCTGATCCCGCGCTTCTACGATGTCACCTCGGGGCGGGTGCTGGTGAACGGGACGGACATCCGCCAGGTGACGCAGGACAGCCTGCTGGCGCACGTGGGCATTGTGCCCCAGGAGACAGTGCTGTTCTCGGGCACGGTGCGCGATAATATCCGCTACGGCCGCCCGCAGGCCGAGGAGCAAGAGGTGATCGCCGCGGCGCAGGCCGCCCAGGCGCACGATTTCATCACCAGCCTGCCCCAGGGCTACGATACGCACGTGGAAGAGCGCGGCGTGAACCTTTCGGGCGGGCAAAAACAGCGCATCGGCATTGCGCGCGCCCTGCTCACCCGCCCGGCGATCCTGATCCTGGATGACAGCACCAGCTCGGTGGACGTGGAGACCGAGACCAAGATCCAGCACGCCCTGGCAGATTGGCGGCGCGGCAGCACCACCTTTGTGGTGGCGCAGCGCATCAGCACCGTGTTGAACGCCGACAAGATCGTGGTGATCGAGCAGGGGCACATTGCCGCGCAGGGCACACACGCCGAGCTGATCCAGTCCAGCCCCATCTACCAGGAGATCTTCGCCTCGCAGTTGGGCGAGGGCCTGCAAATTGACGAGATCAGCAGCGGAGGCGAACTGAGATGAGCGTACCCTCGCAACCTCCCCGCGCCCAAGATTATCGCACACGCATGCTGCGCCCCGGTCCGGCGCACCCCGGCAAGATCGAAAAAGCGCAAAACTCGCGCAAAGCCCTGGCCCGCCTGGCAGGCTACCTGCGCCCTTACGCCCCAGTGTTGGGCTTGGTGCTGGGGCTGGTGCTGGTGTACACCCTGCTGGGACTGCTGGGCCCGTACCTGATGGGCGTAGCCATCGACCGCTTCATCGCCCTCAAAGACCCCAACGGCCTGGCGCGCATTGCCCTGCTCTTGCTGGCGGTGTACGCCCTGGAGAACGGCTTCCAGGCCGTGTCTGCCTGGATCATGGCGCGCGTCTCGCAGAGGGCGCTCAAAACGCTACGCGGCGACCTGTTCGGCCACCTGCGCAGCCTTTCGCTGCGCTTCTTCGACCGCCACACCGCCGGTGAGCTGATGAGCCGCCTGACCAACGATATCGAGGCCATCAACCAGGCCGTCTCGCAGAACGTGGTCTCGCTGCTAGCCAGCGTGCTTTCGCTGGGAGGCATCCTCATCGCCATGTTCCTGTTGAACGGCTGGCTGGCGCTGGCATCGCTGGTCGTGGTGCCGATCATGTTTGGCTTCACCAACTTTGTGGCCCGCTACACCCGCCGAGGCTACCGCGACCTGCAAAAGGAGTTGGGCCAATTGAACGGGGTGATGGAAGAGGCCATCAGCGGGCAGAGAGTGGTCAAGGCCTTTCGCCGCAGCGACTCGGCCATCGCCGCCTTCCGCGAGCACAACCAGGCCGTCTACAAAGCCGGGGTCTACGCCAACACGTACGCTCTGCTCTTAATGCCCCTGACCAACGTGCTGGGCAACTTCTTCGTCATCGTGCTAGCGGGGCTGGGCGGCTGGCTGGCGCTGCGAGACCTGGTGAGCGTGGGCATGATCGCCACCTTCATCGCCTATGGGCGCAGTTTCATCCAGCCGCTGCGCTCCCTGGCCAATATGTACAACGCCATCCAGGCCGCCCTGGCCGGGGCAGAGCGGGTGTTCGAGATCATCGATACCCCGGTGGAGATCGTGGATGACCCCCAGGCGCTGCCGCTGGAAGCGGTGCAGGGGCATGTGCGCTTTGAGGATGTGAGCTTCCGCTACACGCCGGACAAGCCGGTGATCAAGAACATGAGCCTGGAAGCCAAAGCCGGCGAGACCGTGGCGCTGGTGGGGCCGACCGGCGCCGGCAAGACCACCATCATCAACCTACTGACGCGCTTCTACGATATCGACAGCGGGCGCATCAGCATTGACGGGCAGGATATCCGCCACCTGCGCAAGGCCGACCTGCGCCGCCAGTTGGGGCTGGTGCTGCAAGACACCTTCCTGTTTTCGGGCACGGTGATGGAGAACATCCGCTACGGGCGCCTGGAGGCCAGCGACGAGGAGTGCATTGCCGCGGCGCAGACCGCCGAAGCCGATGCCTTCATCCGGCAGTTACCCCAGGGCTACCAGACGGACCTTTCGGAGCGGGCAGGCAATATCAGCCAGGGGCAGCGCCAACTGCTCTCCATCGCCCGCGCCATCCTGGCAGACCCGGGCATCCTGATCCTCGACGAGGCCACCTCCAGCGTTGATACGCGCACCGAGGCGCGCATCCAGAAGGCGCTGCTGCGCCTGATGCAGGGGCGCACCAGTTTCGTCATCGCCCACCGCCTCAGCACCATCCGCGATGCCGACCAGGTGATCGTGATCAACGATGGAGAAATCGTCGAGCAGGGCAACCATCAGGCCCTGCTCGACAAGCGCGGTTTCTACTATAACCTGTATGTCAGCCAGTTTAAAGGCCAACAAATATAAAATCCAAAATTGAAGATGCGCAGCGGGCTTCGCCCGCTGCGCATCTTCAATTTTGCTTAATGTAATCGTCCACGATCTGCTCCAGCAGCGCCAGCGGCAGAGAACCATCTTTGAGCACCACATTGTGGAACGATCGCAGGTCGAACTTATCGCCCAGGGCCTGGCGCGCCTTCTGGCGCAGCGCCAGCATCTTGAGCATGCCAACCTTGTAAGCGCAGGCCTGCCCCGGCATGACGATGTAGCGCTCGATCTCGCTGACGATGCTCTCCAGCGCTGAACCGGAGTGCGCCTGCATGTACTCAATGGCCTGCTCACGCGTCCAACGCTTGTAGTGGATGCCGGTATCGACCACCAGGCGCACAGCGCGGAACAACTCCGCATCCAGGCAGCCCAATTCGCTGTACGGATCATCCTGGTACATGCCCTGCTCGCGCATCAACTGCTCGGCGTACATCGCCCAGCCCTCGGCATAGGAGGTGAAGGGCAGCATGCGGCGGAAGAAGGGCAGGCCCTTCAGCTCTTGGGCAATGGCGATCTGGAAGTGATGGCCGGGGATGCCCTCGTGATAAGCAAGGGTCTTCATGCCAAACTTGGGCACCTCCTTCATGTCGCGCAGGTTGGCAGAAAACACACCCGGGCGGCCTCCGCTCATATCGCCAGGCTGGTAATAGGCCCCCGGCGCGGTCTTCTCGCGGAACTCGGGCACGCGCTCCACCTTGAGCGCCGCCTTGGGGCGGATCTCAAACAATGGGTCCAGGTTGGCATTGACGTGGTCGAGGATGCGCTGGTATTCCACCAGGGCTGCGGCGCGGCCCTCGTCGGTGTTGGGGAAGAGGAAGCGCTCCTCCAGGGCAAACTCTTGCAGCTTTTTGGCCGGGCTGGACACATCTTCGTATCCTAACCCTTTCAAAATATCCGCCATGGCAGCCTCGATGCGCGCCACTTCGCTCAGGCCGATCTCGTGCACCTGCTGCGGGGTCATCTCGGTGGTGGTGTTGCTGCGCAGGCAGTGAGTGTAATAGGCGTCGCCCTCAGGCAATTTCCACACCCCATCATCGGTGGTGGCTTTACCCTCCAGTTCGGTGAAATAGGCGATCATCTTCTGGTAAGCCGGGTAGACCGTGGCCTGGATGGCGGCTTCGGCCGCGGCCAGCAGAGCCTGCTGGTCGGCCGGGCTGATCTTTAGCTTGGCCAGTTTTTCCTGGAAGACGGTGTAGAGCGGGTTCTGGTTGGCAGGCTGCCCGATGAAAGCAGTCATCTCATCCAGCACGCGGCGGATGACGAACTTGGGCGGGATGATGCCCTTCTCTGTGCGGATGCGCAGCCCTTCCAACACCTGGTCAAACTTGACCCCAAAGCGCCCCAGGCGGCGGACGTAGTTGCGCCCCTCCAGCTTGCTGATCACCGGGTGCAGGGTCAGCATGAAGTTGGGCAGCTCCGACTGCAGGCCGAACATCTGGTTGAGGGGATAATCGTGGAAGCGGAAACGCTCGGCGCGGGCCTGGTCATCCAGGAACCAATCCATCACATCGGTGGAGAGCAGCTGCGCCTTGCTCTGGCGGCGGCGGTCGTAACTGCGCAGGATGCGCAGATCACGCTTCAGGCGCTGGTACACTTTCGTTTCATGCGCCACCGAGGCGTCGGCCAGTTTGGCGTTGTGGCCGTGGATGCCGAATTTCTCCAGCATCCCCAGCATGGTCAGCAGCTCAGGGCTGCCCAGGGCAAAGCGCAAGAAGGTGCGCATGTAGAGCAGGTTGACGCTCCAGGGTTTGCCCCAGATCAGGCTGATAACGAACCAGGCCAGCAGGGCAACGATGACTGCGATCAAGATATACACAAACGGTGTCATGGTACTCTCCTCTGAAAATAAACTTTCCTGCCTCGTAGTAGCGACTTCAGTCGCTATTTAACGCTTGGGCAATGGCCTGCCCGGCCAGCCAGCCGGTGGTCCAGGCATTCTGAAAGTTGAAGCCGCCGGTCAGCCCGTCCACATCCAGCACCTCGCCCGCAAAATAGAGGCCGGGCAGGCGCCGGCTCTGCATGGTTTTGAAATCCACCTCGTCCAGGTCTACCCCGCCGCAGGTGACAAACTCGTCTTTGAACTGCCCCTTGCCCGAAATCCGGTAGCGGCCCTGGGTCAGCTCCTCTGCCAGGCGGCGCAGCGTGGCTTTGGAGAGATCGCCCCAATGATGCCGCTCATCGATGCCCGCAGCCAGGGTCAGGCGCCGCCACAGGCGGTGGGGCAGCTCGGGGAAGGCGCTTTTGGCGAGGGTCTTTTGCGCCGCCTGGGCGGCAACGCGCGGGGTTGCCAGCAAAACATCCAGGGCCTGCTCGAGACTGCGCGGGTGCAGGAAGTTCACCGAAAGATCCACCTGGTAGGAACGCTCGTGCAGCCAGCGCGCCCCCCAGGCCGAAAGCCGCAGCACCACCGGGCCGCTCAGACCCCAATGGGTGATGATCATGGCGCCCGCCTGCGCCATGCCCGGCTGCCGGGGCACAGCGCCGTTCTCATCCAGCAGGCGCAGCCCCGCCGGTTTCACCTCAATACCAGCCAGGCCCTCCAGCCGGGGATCGGAGATAGAGAAAGTGAACAGGGAGGGCACTGTCGGCTGAACGGTATGCCCCAGGCTGGCTGCCAAGCGCAGGCCCTGGGCATTCCCCCCCGTAGCCAGGAGCAGCGAGCCCGCCGCCAGGGGCGGCAGGCTCAGCGTGCCCGAGCGCAGCCGCACGTTGAAACGCGCCTCGGGCGCGCCGGTTGCATCGATAGCCTCCACCTGCGTCTGTGTCTGCACCACAACGCCCGCCTGCCGGGCAGCGGCAGTGAGGCAATCGGCAATCGTCTGTGCCGTATTAGAGGCGGGGAAGATGCGCCCATCGGGCTCGGTCTTGAGTGCAACGCCCTGCTGCTCAAACCAATCGCAGGTATGCTGCGGCTGGAAGCGGGAAAAAGCGCCGCGCAGCGCCTGCGCGCCGCGCGGATAATAGGTCACCAGTTGCGCCGGGTCGTAGCAGGCATGGGTCACATTGCAGCGCCCGCCGCCAGAGAGCAGCACTTTGCCCAATACCTGGCTGGCCTGCTCTACGATCAAGATGCGCGGCGGTCGGGCTGCCTGCTGGGCACAGGTGATGGCGGCGAAAAAGCCGGCCGGCCCGCCGCCAACGACGATCAAATCAGGGTTTTCCAGGGGGGTATCCACACCTGAAGTCTATCGAATCGATGGGATAAAGTCAAGCCTGAGAGATCGAAAACAGTGTGATGCGGCAAAAACGCCGCATCACACTGTTTGATCGTGTGGAGAAAAGTAAATCAGGTACTCTTCACGCCTCGGATGAGTGCCGGAAGCGCTCGACCAGCCGCGTCCAGCCCTGACGGATCTGCAGCCGTTTCAGGTACCAGGTGCCCACAATGCCGTAAGGCACAAAAAGCACAATGGCCACGTAGACCACGCCGCTGACGAAAGAGGCGCTTTCACCCAGGTAACGCCGCAGGCCAAAATCGAGCAGGCGGAAAACCGCCGCGCCGATCAGGGCACCGTTCAGCGTGCCCACCCCGCCGATCAGCACGATCAGCAGGGCAGAGATGGTATAGCCCAGGCCAGCCACGTTGGGCGTGACGATGGGCTGGTACAACGTGTGTAAAAAGCCAGCCAGCGCGGCGGTGATGGAGGAGATGGTCAGCGCAGCCAGCTTGAAGTAGAAGGTGTTATAGCCCAGCATCAGGGCGCGGCCCTCATTCTCGCGGATGGCAATGCACACCCGCCCGGTGGGCGAACTAACAAAGCGCCGGTAGAGCAGGTACACCAGGTACATCAGCAGCAGCGCCACAAAGTAGAAGCGCAGGCGCTGGGAGGCCGGGCTGATGAAATCGGGCACGATCACCCCTTGCAGGCCCACATCCGAGCCGGTGTAAGCGCCCAGCTCGCGCGACTGCACCACGATGTGAAAGACGGCAGCCATGCCAAGCGTCACCAGGGCAAAGGTAATGCCCTTGACGCGCGGCAGCACGATGGCAAACAAGAGCGCATTCACCCCCCCCAGCACGATCACCAGGCCCAGCGTGGTCCACAGGTTCCAACCAAAGGATTTCAGCATCACACCGGTAAGATAGGCGCTGGCGCCGAAGAACATGGCATGGCCAAAGGAAAGCAGGCCGGTAATGCCAAAGATCAGATCGTAACTGATGGCGTACACCGCCAGGATGAAGATCTCGATGGCCAGGCCCTGCACAAACTTCGAGGTGCCGGCCTGGTTGGCCCATACTGCCGAGGGCGGTTTGCCTTCGAACAGAGCGATGACAAAGGGCAGCAGCGCCAGCAGCACGAAGGTGGTCAACACCCCCGAATTTGAGCGCAAGGGCTGGGGCAGGCGCTCCCACAAACTGCGCGATGAAGATATTTCAGCCATGCCTTACTCCTTTTTACCCAAGAGACCGTTGGGCATCACCAAGAGAATGATCACCATCAGCAGCACCGTAGAGGCGGGCACCAACGGCGGCGTGGGCTTGAAAACGATATCGGTAAAGGGGATCGGGATGCCGATGGCGCCATACTTGATGATGAATTGCTGCAACAGGCCCACCATCAGCGAGCCGATGGCCGCGCCGGGGTAACTGGTCAGCCCGCCAATGGCCAGGGCAATGAGCGCATTGAGCAGCACCGTGTCGCCCATGGCGCTGCCCAGCCCGGTGGAGGGGCCGGCCAAAACGCCGCCCAGCGCCGCCAGGCCCACACCCAGGCCGAATACCAGGGTGAAGACGCGCTTGACGTTGATGCCCAGCGCCTCCACCATCTGGCGGTCTTGCACGCCCGCCCGGATGATCATGCCCAGCCGGGAGCGCTTCAGCAAGATCCAGACCGCCAACAACACCAGGATGCCCACCAGCGGGATAAAGATCTCGTTGTAGACGCGCACCCGCCCATCTAGGATCAACAAGGTGGAGCATTGGTGCTCCAGCCAGCCCGCCAGGGTGGTGGCAGGGCAGCCATCGCCAGAGCCGCTGAACAGCGCCGGCTTGGGCATGGTGAATTCAGGCCGCCCCCACACCGCCCGCACCAGCTCGATGCCCATGGCGCTCAGGCCCAGGGTCAGCATCAGTTGGTAGATGGGGCGGGAATACAAGGGGCGGATGAGGGTGCTTTCCATCAGCGCGCCCAGCCCAAAACCGGTCAGCGAGGCGACCAGCATGGCAATGAAGAACAGCCAGGTGGTATTCAGACCCAGCAGGAAGTTTGTCAGCGCGTCGTTGAAGGCAAAGATCAACAGCCCCACGGCCACGATGGCGGCAAAAGCTGCCAGCGGCTGCCAGCGCATTTTCGGGCGGACCTCCGCCGCCAGGATGGGCTGGGTGAGGCTGGTGAGGCTGAGGGTGGCCAGCAGGCTGGCAAACACCACTGTTGCCAGTCCCAGCGCGGGGGCCATGCCCTCAAACTTTTCCGGCTCCGGCGGCACGAACAGCCCCTGGTCAGCCAGGTAGGCATAGGTCACCGGGCTGGCATCGTATCGATCCAGGTCCCAGGCGGTGATGGGGTAGTGTGGCAGCACATAGAGCAGGATGGCCACGGCAGCTGCCAGCCCCATCCAGGGCAGAATGCGGCGCAGGCGCTCGGGCAGGCGAGATGCCAGTGAGAGCGACTCCCACACCGGCCCCAGCATGAATCCGCTGCCCAGCAGCGCGCCCAGCGGCAGCAGATCGACAAATGTATCTGGGCGCACGAAGACCGTCCAACCCAGGTACGCGCCGATCATGAACAGCGTGCCGTGCGCCAGGTTGAGCACATCCAGCAGGCCAAAGATCAGCGAGAAGCCCGAAGCCACCAGGAAAATCACCGCACCCGCCGAAAAACTGCGCAGCAGGGTAATGACCCAATCTTTGGTGGGCATGCCGCGAATCGCCATGATGAGCAGCGCCAGCAGCACGCCCATGATGATCCACAGAGCCAAATTTTTTCGCAATGAAACCAGCAAACCATTCATCTCTGCACCTCTATGCCGCACCCAGGTAGCGCCGGATGGTATCCGGGTCATTCACCAGGTCGGCCATCTTGCCCTGTTTCACCGACATGCCTTCTTCGATGATCACGTAATGTTCGGCCAATTGGCTGGCAACCAGGAAATTCTGCTCCACCAGCACCACGGTGGTATCGGCGGAGAGATGGAGGATGGCTTTCATCATCGATTCGATGATGACCGGAGCCAGGCCTTCGGTAGGCTCGTCAATCAACAGCAGGTGGTTCTCGGGCACCAGGGCGCGAGCCACCGCCAGCATCTGCTGCTGTCCGCCGGAAAGGTTGCCACCCGAAAGGCGGATCAGCCGTTCCAGGTCGGGGAACAGGCTGAAGATCATCTCCTGCCGTTTTTGCAGGTCACCTTTGCGCCGCTCGGCGATCTTGAGGTTCTCTTCCACGCTCAGGGCGCGGAAGATGGCGCGGTGCTCGGGCACAAAGCCAATGCCCAGGGCGGCGATCTCGTAAGAGCGCAGGCCGCGCAGGTCGCGCCCGTTAAACACCACCCGGCCCTGGCGGGGCGGGGTCAGCCCCAGCACCGATTTGAGCGTGGTGGTCTTGCCAGCGCCGTTGCGGCCCAGCAGGGCAGTGATGGTGCCAGCAGGCACCTCCACCGAAACCCCTTGCAAAATATGATACTGGCCGATGAAGGTGTGAATATCTTGAATTTCCAGCAGGTTGCTCATGCTCACTGCCCCTTCTGCGGAGAGAGTTGGTACAGGCCGCCGAGGTAAGCCGTCTGCACCTGCTCGTTAGCGGCGATCTCGGCGGGGGCACCCTCAGCCAAGACCTGGCCCTGGTGCATCACGGTGATGCGGTCTGAGACGCTCATCACCACGTTCATGTTGTGCTCCACCAGCAAGACAGTCTTATTGCCGCCGCGCTGGATCTCCTGGATGAGGGCAATCAATTCCGGCACCTGCTCAGAGGCCATGCCTGCGGTGGGCTCGTCGAGCAGCAGCACTTCCGGGTCGGGAGCCAGGATCATGCCCAGTTCCAGCTTGCGCTGGTCACCGTGGGGCAGGTTGCGGGCGGGGGTGAGGGCGCGGGTCTTGAGGCCCACTTTTTCGATCACATCCCAGGCGCGTTCTTCGTATCGCCGGAAAGAGCTTGCCGTGCGCAGAAAGCGGAAGTTATCCCGCCCCAGGGCCTGGCATGCCAGGCGCACGTTCTCCAGCACGCTCAGGTTGGGGAAGATATTGGTGATCTGGAATGAACGACCAATGCCCATGTGGATGGTGCGGTGGACGGGTTGATGGGTGATATCCCGCCCTTTGAAGAGCACCTTGCCACTGGTGGGTTCCAGGTTGCCGCTGAGCAAGTTGAAGTAGGTGGTTTTGCCCGCACCGTTGGGGCCGATGATGGAGTGCAGCGTCTTGGCCTGGAAGCGGATGCTGACATCGGCAACAGCCACCAGAGCGCCAAACTCTTTGCGCAGGTTGAGGGTTTCCAGAATAATGGCCGGTTCTTCCATGGCATTTCCAGTCCAGGCGGGCCTGGTGAAAAGCCGCCGGAGTTCCAGCGCCAGAGGCGCTGGAACTCCGTACGGTTATTAAGATGATTTACTCGCCAGTGAGGCTGCCGTAGGGCAGATCACCGCAGCGATCCTTCAGGGTTTCGGGGAGCAGGCAGGGCGGCTCGGGGCGAGTCGTCGCTACATAGTCGTAGAAATTGAACTGGGGATCGGTGACGTTGTTGAGGGTGAGGATGTACATGTCCTGGATGGCCACGTGGTCCTCGGGGCGGATGTAGATGGTGCCCTTGGGGCCTTCGAAGGTCATGCCTTCCATGATGGGCAGCAGAACCTCAGCGCTGGCATCGCCGCCGGCGGCCTTGATGGCCTCGACGACCATGATGGCAGCGTTCATGCCGTCTGCGTCGAACAGATCAGGCGGCACGCCGTAGCGGGCGGTATCTTCAGCAACCAGCCAATCGTTGATCGGATTGGTGGGGGCAGAGTAGTGGTACAGGATGCCGCTGGTGGTGCCGATGGCATTGCCAAAGAAGATGGCCATCAGGGCATTGTCGATGAAGGTAGAGCCCAGGTCCATGGTCTCGTTCACGCCCAGGTCAGAGGCAGATTGCATCATGGCAACGAAGCCAGAACCAGCCCAGGTGACGATGTAGGAGTCGGCGCCGGAATCGGCAATCTGTTCCATGTAGGGGGTGAAGTCGGTGGTGGTGGCGGGGGCGAAGATATCATCGCCGACAAAGTTGCCGCCGTTCAGGCTGCAGGAGTCACGGAAGGCTGCCGCAGAACCATACCCGAAAGCATAATCGGGGGCGATCTGGATGAAGTTCTCGTACTGCGTGGGCAGGTACTCGCACAGGTTCATGGCGTCCTGGTAGTTGGTGCGGCTGGTGCGGAAGGTGTACTCGTTAAAGTTCACACCGGTGATGTCATTGGCCGCGGCCGGGGCGACGATGAGGGGGATCTTGTTTTCGAGGGCGATGCCCTGCAGGGTGGCGGTGGCGCCCGAAGAAACAGTGCCCACCAGGATATCCACGCCCTTGACCTCGATCAGTTCGCGGGCCAGGGTGGCGGTGGTTTCGGGGTTGCTCTGATCATCCACAACAAAGACCTGGAACTCGCAGTTGTCGAGCTTGAAGTTGTTCTGTCCATCGGCGATGGTAAAGACGGGGCCAACACTGCCCTCAGAGCCGGTGGCATATTCCATCCCCAGCATGAAGGAGCGCAGGATGTGCGCGCCGTAGATGGCCAGTGCGCCCGAGGCGTCGGTGATCAGGCCGATCTTGATCGGCTCGGCACAGGTCAGGCCAGCGGGGGCAGGCACGTCGGTGGGGACGACCACTTCGGTCGGCGGCACGTCGGTGGGGGCAACCACCGGCTTGTCGGTCGGCACAACCACCGGCACGTCAGTGGGGACGACAACTTCGGTCGGCTCGGTGGTGGCGGTCTTGCAGGCAGCCATCAGCATAGCGACCACGATCAAAACACTCACAAGATTGAATAGCTTTTTCATTTTCTTCTTTCTCCTTCGGTTATTTTAGTTTCGAATGGTTATCTTTCATCCAAAGATGAACATGTGGATTGCGCAGCAGCTACAGGGTTTAGGCTTCACCTCCTTTTTACTTAAGCGTGGTTGCGCCGACTTCCGTCGTCAACGGCTGAGAGATCAAAACAAACTGGCCTGTGACCACCTGGCGGCCTTCCTGGTTGTAACAATCGGTACGCAAGGTCAGCAGGCGCTTATCTTCCTGCCAGGCAGTCACTTCCACAATGGCGGTGATGGTATCACCGATGTAGACCGGGGCCAGGAATTCCATTTGCTGGCTGAGGCCCACCGAGCCGGGGCCGGGCAGCTTATTGCTCAACACGGCTGAGATCAGCCCGCCCAAGAGCATCTCGTGGACGGTGCGGCGGCCAAACTTGCTCTTGCGGGCATATTCCGCGTCCACGTGCAGGGGGTTGAAATCGCCAACCAGCCCGGCAAAGGTGCTCACATCCGATTCGGTCAGCGTCTTGCTGAAGCTGGCGCTTTGGCCGAGCTCAAAACCTGGCTGTGGATCCAAAAAGTTCATCATATACCTGCCTGGCGTGCCAAAAAGCCCAACACCAGAGCGTTGAAAATGCCGGGCTGTTCCATACACAGGGCATGCCCAGAGTTGGGTACCACCACCAGCTCCGCACCGGGGATGTGGCTGGCAATGATCTCGCTGTACTTACGCGGCTTGATGATATCCTGCTCGCCCACCATCACCAGGGTTGGGGCCTGGATGCGGTGCAGCTCGGCGGTGATATTCAGGCGGGCAAAGCACAACAGCAGCTCCAGCACGGCCTCCATATCCAGCGCATCGTAGCGGCTGGCGGCAGCCTCCAGAACGGCGCGGTTGGCGGCGATATAACCGTCCGAGAAGTTCAGCGGATAACTGACCTGGTAGAGCAGTTGGGGATCTTTGGCACGCGCCGCAGCAATCCAGCCGCCCACCAGCCCTTCCAGCACCGGGTCCGAATGGCTGACGCCTGAGGACAGCACCAGGCTGCGCACCCGCTGGGGGTGGCGCAGGGCAAAGGCCATGCTCACCTCCGCGCCGTAGGAGATGCCCGCGATGTGCGCACGCTGGATGCCCAGGCCGTCCAGCAGGGCAGCCAGGTCATCGGCGTGCAGCTCCATAGTGTACGGCCCCGCCGGGTGCTCAGACTTCCACATGCCGCGGCAATCATACAGCAAGACGCGGTAGTGGCGCGAGAGCGCCGGCACCTGGTAAGCCCAGGAGGCGGTGCTCATCAACACGCCGTTGGAGAGCACCAACACCTCGGCCTCTTCGGGGCCGTGCAGTTCGTAGTAAAGTCTGACACCGTTGGCAGTGATCTCAGCCATGGGGCAATTTCACCTAAGCCTGAAAAGCCAGGAACTTCTTCTTCGCCTCGCCCTCGCCGCGTTCCACAAAAGTGGCGCTCAGCGGCGCGCCGATGGCGATCGTCTCGGGGTGGGCCATGTCCAGGCCCAGGATCTGGGCGCTGATGCAGGGGCCTTCATCCAATTGAACGATACCGGCCACGTAGGGATTATTGCGGCCATACCCGGCGGCGATCATCACCGTGGGGGCAATGTAGACCACGGTAAAGGCTTTGAGCACACCCTTGCCGCCAAACTCGACCCATTCCACGTCGTCGCTCAGGCAGCGGGGGCAAATGGGGCGCGGGGGCAGGTGCAGCGCGCCGCAGGCCTTGCAGTGTGTGCCGGAGATCTTTTCCTCCGCCACGGATTGATAATAAGCAGTGCTGGTAAATTGATTGTCGATCATGGCTTATCTCCGCTCAAAGATGTTCACAACGGTGGTCTGTCCTGTGCCGCCAACATTGTGCGTGAGACCCAGCCGCGGCGCACCCGGCAGTTGGCGCTCGCCAGCCTGGCCGCGCAACTGCTTCCAGATCTCCAAAACTTGGCCAACGCCCGAGGCGCCCACCGGGTGGCCCTTGGATTTGAGGCCGCCGGAGGTGTTGATGGGGCGCTTGCCGCTGCGGGCGGTGACGCCCTCTTCCACGGCTTTCCAGCCCTCACCCGACTTGAAGAAGCCCAGGTCTTCGCTGGCGATAATCTCGGCAATGGTGAAGCAGTCGTGCACTTCCACCACGTCGATATCTGCCGGTTTGACGCCAGCCATCTCATAGGCCGACTGGGCCGCCAGTTTGGCGGAGGGCAGCGAGGTGAGTGTGGGGCGGTCGTGCAGGGCGGCATCGCTGGCCTGCCCCGAGCCGATGTAATACAAGGGGGCATCGGTGAACTTCCGGGCGATCTCCTCGCTCACCAGCAGCACGGCCGCGGCGCCATCCGAGATGGGCGAGCAGTCGTACAGGCGCATGGGCCAGGCGATGGTGATATTGGCGCGCGGATCCCGCAGGAAGTCCATCTCGGTCTCCCAGGTGGGGATGGGGTTGCCCTTCTTGGCGGCGCTGGCCTTGCGCGCTTCCATGATGCTGGAAATGCGCTGGCCAAACTGGGCTTTGTCATTCAGGGCGCCGTTATCGTGGTTCTTCAGGCCCACCTTCAGGAAAACATCCAGCGGAGCGCCGTACTGGGCCATGTAAGCGGTGGCCATGGCGGCATAAAAGCCAGGGAAGGTAAAGCCTGCGGGGATCTCATAGACCATGTCCGCGGCGGTCGCCAGCGTATCGGTGACGCGCTCGGTGGGCAGGTCGGTCATTTTCTCAATGCCGCCCACCAGCACCATATCATACATGCCCGAGGCAACTGCCAGCAGGCCCTGGCGCAGGGCGGCCCCGCCAGAGGCGCAGGCATCTTCGATGCGCACTGCGGGGCGCGGGGTCAGCCCGACCCAATCGGCCATGATGGGGGCGGTGTGGCCCTGGTTCTCGAACAGGTCGCTGCTGTAATTGCCAATAAAGAGGGCTTCGATGTCGCGCGGGTCCAGGCCTTTATCGACCGAGGCGCGCATCTCCTGGAAGGCTTCAACGAACAGGTCGCGGCTGTTCTTGCCGGGGAATGAGCCAAATTTGCTCATACCGGCCCCAACCAGGGCAACACCGCGGCCTAACTTGCGAGTGGTCATAATGGATACTCCTTTATGTTAATCGTTTTTTTTGCGGTATCTTCTCAAAAAGAGGGAGGAAGTGGGGTGTTTTGTGCGTGCTGCGCACGCACAAAACACCCCGCACCCCGAATTATTGAGAGGATACTTTTTGCGCCTGCAAAAAGGCATGGAACAGGCGGTTGAACTCGGCTGGTTTCTCAATGTGCGGGCCATGGGCAGCATCGGCAATGACTTCTTCCTTATAGCTGCCACCATGAGCGGCATACTGCTCAAAGACTGCCCGCACCTGGCTGACCATGGGCTGCGGCGGGTAGATCTCGTCTCCCGGCCAGCCGGGAATAAAGCCCAGCTTGCCCAATGCGCCAAAGTCGAACATGGAGTTATCAGAGACGATGCTATCAGAGTCCCCGCGCAGCCACAGGATGGGCGGCTTGGGCGTGGCGGCCAAAAGCTCGGCCACATCGTGCGGGGTGTACTTAGGCGACCAGCAGTTGACCGGGCCGTTGACGCCAGGGGCCACGTTGGGCCAGTTGGCGGAGGGCACAAAATCGCCGGGGTAGCGGTCAGAGCCGGTCTTTTGCATCAGCGCGGCGGTGAGGAAATCTTCCTCACGGGCGGCGCGGAAGGGCGGCTTGTAGTAAAAGGCGTTGATCACGTTGCGCGGCGAGTTGGGGTCTTCGGTGCCGCGGTCGCCCGCCTGGATGAGCTTGACGAAGGTGGGGTTGACCACGCCGCCGCCCGACCCGGCAAAATCGGTGTAGCAGGGCTTCCCATCCACACCCTTCGTGCCGCCAAAACCGTAGGGCGAAACCGGGCAGATCAGGGTGAGGCTGAGGGCTTTGCCGGGGTGATCGGTGATGAAGCGGTACAGGATGCCCGCACCCATCGACCAGCCAACAAAATGGGTCTGCGTGATCTTGAGCGTATCCAGCAGGGAGGCCAGGTCGTCGCTCCAATCGCGCATGCCGCGGCGCCCGTCGATCAGCAGGTCTTCGCTCCAGCCGTAGCCGCGCAGGTCGGGGGCAATGCCGCGGTAAGCCGGCGGCAGGGCCAGCATGGTTTCTTCCCAGTACAGGGCGGCGGAAAAGTTGCCGTGCAGGAAAACCACCGGGATGCCATCTGCCGGGCCGGAGAAGTAAACGTGCTGCTTCAGGCGCGGGGTGGGGACGATCTGGGTGGTGATACCTTTCAGGGAAGCAGGTGCGTTCATGGAAAACTCCTTTGCGGTAACGACTGAAGTCGTTACTACGATGTCAGGCAATCTTCTTATACAGGCGCTTGTTGCGCCCTTCCAGGCTTTCCGGGCGGGGCGCGCCGGGATCGCCCAGGGCCATGGTGAGGGTATCGCCTTCGACGGCGTAGCGGCCAAAGAACTTACCCAGCAGCCCCAGGGTGTGCTGGGTCTGATCCATATCGATCTCACCGTCCACGGCGGTGTAGGTGCCGCCGGAGGTGATGCCCATTTCTTCCAGCACTGCCTGGAAGGTGCCATCGGCGCGGAATTCAAAATACAGGCCGGGGAAGGGCTGCCCGGCAGGCTGCTGCCATTTACCCAAGAGTTCGCTCATATCGTTCACTCCTTTCGTTACTTACCCGGCACCACCAGGCGGGGCACAATGCCCAGGCGGTGGGCTTCTTCACGCAGCCAATCGCGGAAGTTGGGGTGGGCAATGCGGATCAGGGCTTCCATGCGGTCACGCACGCAGCGCCCGCGCAGTTCTGCCACGCCGTACTCGGTGACGATGGTATCCACCTCCTGGCTCGGCACGGTCACCTCCGCCCCCTCCGAGAGGATGGGGGTGATGGTGGAGATAGCGCCATCCTTGGCGGTGGAGCGCAGGGCAATGATGCCGCGCCCGCCGGGCGAGCGCTGCGCGCCGCGGTGCGTATCGAGCTGCCCGCCGGTGCCGCTGAAGTGGCGGTAGCCGATGCTCTGCGAGCACACCTGCCCAAAGATATCTACCTGCAGGGCGGTGTTGACGCTGACCATCTTGTAGTTTTGGCCGATAACATAGGGGTCGTTGGTCACCCGGCCCTGCTGGAACTCGACGCCGATGTTGTCATTGACGAAATCGTACAGTTTCTGCGTGCCCAGGGCAAAGGCGCCCACCATCTTGCCGTTCCAGAGCGTCTTGCGGCGGTTGGTAACGATGCCCGCCTCGTACAGGTCGACCATGCCGTCGGTGAACATCTCGGTGTGAATGCCCAGGTCGCGGCGGTCGTTTAGGAAGGCGGTGATGGCGTTGGGGATGCCGCCGATGCCCAGCTGCAGCGTGGAGCCGTCCTCGATCAACGAGGCAATATAGCCGCCAATGGCCTGCTCGGCCTCGCTGGAGGGGGCCGGCGGGAACTGGAACAGCGGCACGTGATTCTCGACCACATGGTGCACTTCAGAGATATGCACCTGGGTATCGCCCAGGGTCCAGGGCAGGTTCTCGTTGATCTCCAGGATCACCAGGTCGGCGGCAGCCATGAGCTGCTTTTCCACCACCAGCCCCAGCGAGAGGGACATATAGCCGCGCTGGTCGGGCGGGGTGGCAGTGCCCCAAAACACGTTCACCTTGCCCTGGGCCGCACCCAGGCGCACGGTGACGGCCTGGTGCAGGTTATTGGGGATGTAGGAGACGCGCCCTTCGGGGTGCACTTTGCGGTCCGTGGCGCCGTAGAACCAGTTTTCTACAAAGAAATGCCCGGCCATTTCGGGCCTGGTGATGAAATCATAGGCGCGCAGCGGCAGGCACACCCACACATTCACGTCTTCCAGCCGGTCTTTGTGGTTGCCCAGCTCGGTGAGCAGTCCCACCGGCTCTGAGGCAGCCATGGCCACGCCGAGCGTCTGGTGCGACTGCAGCAGCGCAACGGCATCGGGGATGGAGAGGAGCTTTTGTTGGTAGATGTCGTGAGGTTGCATGGGAGAGTGTCCTTTGGCTTGCGCCGCTTACGGCATGATGAAGGCTGAACCTGCCTGGTTATAGCCCACACCCGAACCGACGAAGGCCACCAGGTCGCCGGATTTTATCCGGCCCTGCTCGCGGGCATCATCGAAGCACATCGGCAGGCAGGCCGAGCCAGTGTAGCCCCATTTGTCCATGACCCAGTGAGCCTTCTCGATGGGCAGGCCCAGGGTTTCCATGACGAGCTGGATGGTATTCAGGCGCACCTGGGTAAAAATGGTCATGTCGATGTCATTCAGGTCGAACTTGCCCTTCTCAGCCAGTTCGCGCATGCGCAGTACCCAGCCCTCATTGTTGACCGTGGCAGGGAAGGGAGTAACGAAGCGCACCTGCGCACGTCCGGCTGCCACGCTCTCAGGGGTGGCGGGCTCGTAGGTGCCGCCGGAGTAAATGCCCCAGTGCTTGTGGTATGAGCCATCGGCGAAGAAGGTGGAGGCGACAAAGCCGGGTTTATCGCTGGCAGTGAGGATGGCCGCGCCCGCCCCATCGCCGTAGAAGAACGACATCAGGTCATTGTTCCAATCGGAGAGCTTGTGCATCATGTACGCGCCGATGACCATGACGTACTTCATGCTGGGGTTGGTGGCGATCAGCCCGGCGGCAATGTTGAGGCCGGTGGGAAAAGAGGCACAGGCGCAGCCCACATCAAAGGTGCCGGCCTTGGTGGCGCCCAGCTTGTGCTGCACCACCACCGAGGTGGCGGGGGTGATGTAATCGGGGCTATCAGTGCCCAGGATGATCATATCCAGGTCTTCAGGCTTCAGCCCGGTTTTCGCCAGGGCGTCGCGGGCGGCTTCCACAGCCAGGTCTGAGGTGGCCCAATCTTCAGGGGCAAACCAGCGGGTTTTGATGCCGGTGGAGGCTTCAAACTTGCTAATCACCTCGCCGAATTTGGGCAGCATCTCTGAGTTGGGGCGCTCGATCGGCGGGATGTAACGACCAGTGCCAATGATGGTTGCATAACGTGACATAATCTTCTCCCTTGAAAATAAACGGTCACTCCTCGTAGTAGCGACTTTAGTTGCTTAGCGGCAAAGCCGCTCAGGGTAACGACTGAAGTCGTTACTACAAGGCCATTAGGTGCCGATGACGATGCCGCCATCCACGCTGAGGGTGGTGCCGTGAACGTAAGCAGACTCGTCGCTGGAAAGCCAGACATAGGCGTTGGCAATATCCACCGGCTCGCCCAGGCGGCCCAGCGGGGTGTGCGACTTCATATCCGCCAGGATGTTTTCGGGCATCTTGGCGACCATCTCGGTCATAATGAAACCAGGCGCCACGGCGTTGACGCGGATGCCAAAACGGCCCAGTTCGCGCGCCCAAACCTTGGTCATGCCGATCACGCCGGCCTTGGTGGCAACGTAGTTGGTTTGGCCAAAGTTGCCATACAGCCCAACCACAGAGGAGGCATTGACGATCACGCCGCCGCCCTGCTTGATCATGGTGGGGGTGACAGCCTGCGTGCAGTTGAACACGCCCTTGAGGTTGACATTGATCACGGCGTCCCAGGCAGATTCTTCCATCTGCTTGACCAGGGCGCCGTCTTTCACCTTGACGAACAGGCCATCGCGGGTGATGCCGGCATTATTGATCAGCACATCCACCCGCCCGTAATGGGCAACCACATCATCCACCCAGGTCTGCACTTCCTGGCGGTCGGCAACGTTGACCTTGTAGAAGCGCGCCTCGGGGCCAAGCTCTTTGACCAGGGCATCGCCGGATTCCTGGTTGACATCACAGATAACGACTTTGGCCCCTTCCTCTGCGAAACGCAGGGCAGTGGCCTTGCCAATTCCGGCAGCGCCGCCGGTGATCAGGGTGACTTTATCTTTCAGGCGCATCTTGATTTCTCCTTCTTGCGTGATTTGGTGAATAAGACAGGCAATAGGGGCGCGCATCGCCGCCCACTGTGCCCATCTTAGCAAATGGGGGTTACAGGAGAGTTACAAATAAGGTACAAAATAAAACTGGTGTTGAAATTTCGGGCAAAGCCCGAAATTTCAACACCAGAAAAAACCGTCGGGGGGGGGAGTTACCCGCTCAATTGCTCAAACAAGGTGCGGGTTTGGGGCGAGGGGGGCAGGCCCAGGTTCTCATCCAGAGCCTTGGCGCAGCGCTGGTAAACGTGATGCAATTGCGAACGGTTGCCGCGGGCGGCATAGGCGCGCAGCAGCAGGCGGTAAGCCGCCTCCCAGCAGGCATCCTGCGCCAGGATCATCTCGCTCAGGCGGATGACCTCATCCCAGTTGGCTGCCTGGCTCAGGCTCTCTGCCAGGCGCTCGGCTGCCGTCAGGTAAGCCTGGCGCAGGTGCTCGCGCTGGGCGGCGGCCCAATCCTCATAGCGGCAGTCGGGCAGGTATTCGCCCTCGTACAGCGCCAGGGCCTGCTGCAGTTCCTCCGCCTGGGCAGAATCGACCAGGTGTGCAAAAAGAGCCGCGTCCACTTCCAGGCGCGCCGCCGGGTTGAGGCCGTAGGCATTGCCGCGGCGGATGACAAAGAAGGGCTGCTCGTCGCGGCGCCGGGCCGGCTCCAGGGCGCGGTTGAGGGCATTGAGCGCCACCTTGAAATCGCGGATGGCCGCATCGGCGGGCAGGTTGGGCCACAACAGGTCCACGATCTGCTCGCGCTGCAAGAACTGGGGGCGGTAGGTCGCCTCGCCCCCGGCGCCGCGGCGGCTGTTGGATAGAGATGAAGTGACCAGGAGCTGGAACAACTGGCGCGCCTTATCGCGCTGCCATTCGGGGGCCGCCACGGGGGTATCGCCGCGCCAGACAGAGAAGCTGCCCAGCACGCGCACCCACAAGGTATAGCCGGGATGATCGTCCAGCTCGTCCAGGCCCAGCTCGTGCAACAACTGCCCGGCATACTCCGCCTCGATCCCCTGCCGCCGGGCTTCCAGCAAGAGGGGCAGGAAGGATTGGTCATCTTTGAGGCCCAGCAAGGTGCGGCGGGTGAGCAGGGCATCCAAGCGATGGGTATGCGCCAGGGGCAGCAGCACTTTGAGCCACCGAGCTGCGCCGTGGGTATCTCCCTGCCACCAGGCGCCCAGCGCCTGCCAGAGCAGGGCAGCCGCTTGCCCAAAGGGGTCGCCCACCCGCTCAAAGCCAGAGAACGCCCGGCTCAGCCATGCGTCTGCGGCCTCATTCTGGCCTGCCAGCACATAACTGGCCCCCATAGAAACGCGCACCAGGTCGCCAATCCACTCATCGCCAGACTGGTCGGCAATTTGCAGGGCGCGCTCGGCGCTGTGTTCAGCCTGTGCCAGGTCGCCGGCATAGCCGTACACCCGCACCAGCCCCCACAGCGGCTCGACCCACACGCGCATCACCTTGAAGGGGCGCACCTTTTCGATGGTTTGCAGGTAACACTCGGCCGCCTGGGAATGGACGTTCTCTCCCCAGGGTTGGGCCGGGCTCAACTGAAGCGCATGCCCCAGGCGCATAATGCCCACCGCTTCCACAAAATCGGCGTTCAGCGCCTGGCCGATGGCGATCCCGGCACGGGCATAGCGCTCGGTGGCGGGCTGGTCGCCCTGCATGGCGCAGATGAGCGAGAGCAGCAGGGCGGTCTCGCGGTGGAAGCGCTGCGGGCGCGAAGGCTCCAACTGGCTTTCTTCGTGCTCGCGCGGGGCCAGCAGGCGGCGCGCTTCGACCAACCGGCCGGTGCGCAGCATGGCGCGCGCTTCCAGGTACACATCGCCGGGGTCCACCTCGGCGCGCAACATCTGCGCTTCGGCATGCAACATCTGCGCCTGCTCGGGGTAGCCCAGGTTGAGCTTATTCTCCGCCATTTGATCGTACAGCGCGGCGGCCTCTTCACGGTGCTCCTGCGGCTCCAGCAGGCGCAGGGCCTCGCCCAGCAGGGCATCGGCTTTGAGCGGGCGCACCGTATCCAGGTAGACCTGCGCCTGGCCGCGCAGCGAGCGGCTGCGCCCCAACTGATCTGCCAGGGTGCTGTATTGCTCCTCGGCGGCGGTGTAATGCTGCAGGGCAGCGTCGAAATCGGCGCGCAGGCGCAGCACATCGCCCAGCAGCAGGTTCAGTTCGGGCAGGGCGGCGTACACATTCTGCGGCAAGCGCTCGATCCAGCCCACCAGGCTGCCCAGGCGGCCAATCTCCACCAACCCCGGGCCGATCTGCACGATGAGCCGGGCAGCCGGTTCGTAGTCCTCGGCTTGCAGCAGGTGATAGATGGTCTCCTCAAGCTGGCCGGTGCGCTGGAAATGGGCGGCGGCCTGGCGGTGCAGGGTGTGCTTCTTATCGGCCTCTTGCGTCAACTGCGCCTGCAGGAAATCCTGGAACAGTTTCTGGTAGCGGTATGCGCCCTCGCCCACGGCATCCAGGAACAGGCCGTTCTCGTGCAGGCGGCGCAGCATCTCGGCGCTGTTGACCAGTGCCGGCGAGCACTGTGCGAACAGGGCATCACAGGCGGGGCCGTCCATGCTGCGCAGCACGGAGGTGGTCAGCAGGAAACACTGCACGTCGGCGGGCTGGCGCGCCAACACTTCGGGGGCCAGGTAATCGAACAGGGCTTCCAGGGTGCCGGGCAGGTGCGCCAGCACCGCCTCCAGGTTGGGGGCTGCGCCGCTTTGCAGGCTTTGCCACACCATTTGCAGGGCAATGATCCAGCCCTCGGTTTCGGCTGCCAGGCTGCGGGCCTGCTCTGGAGATAATGCCCGGCCGTACTGCTGTTGGAAGAGATGCTCGATCTCCTCGGCGGTAAAGGCCAACTCGGCCCGGCCAATGGACAGCACCTGCCCCTTGGCCCGCCAGCGCGGCAGGTCATCCAGCCGCGGCGGGTGGCGGGTGGCTAAGACCAGATGCAGGTAAGGCGGGCAGTGGTTGACCATCTGCCGCACCAGGGCAGCGATCTCAGGCACCTGGTGCACCAGGTGGTAATCGTCCAGCACCAGCACAGCATCGGCGGTCAGGCCGCGGGTCAGGTTGTTCAGCAGAGGGGTCAGTGCGGCCGGCGCAACGCGGCTGCCGCCTTCTTCCAGGGCAGCCAGGGCGGCATCGCCCCAGGCCTGCCCAGATTGATTGAAGGCCGAAAGCAGGTGCACCAGGAAGAGCAGCGGGTCGCGCTCGGTCTCGGTGATGGTGTACCAGAACAGGTGGGGCAGGCGCTCGCTGAAGGAGGCCAGGGCGGTACTCTTGCCGTAGCCGGTGCCCGCCTGGACGATGGTCAATGGGACATCCAGCACGGCCTGCAGGCAGGCATCCAGCCGGGTCCGCTGCAGCACGCCTTTGCGGCTGCGCGGCGGGATCAATTGGGAACGGATGACCAGGTTCTCCAGCGCCATAGCGTAATTGTAATGCAAAAACGAGTCTGCAACGGGGTTTCGCCCTTTTGCAGACTCGTTTTTGCAAAGGTGTAACCTTTTGGCAATCACTGCATCTGATGTAGTGAAATAAGACTAGTTCACTCAAGTTTGGAGGCTGCTATGAAATTCGCAAAATTTATGTCATCGATGACCGGACGGCTGCTGCGCATTGTGGCAGGCATTGCCCTGGTTCTGATTGGTTTGCTGGTGGTACAGGGTACGGGCGGCATCATCCTGGCAGCGGTTGGCGCGCTGCTCATGCTGGTAGGCATCTTCAACGTATGCCTGTTTGCGCCGCTCTTCGGCGGGCCCTTAAAAGGCAGCGACGTCAAGTAACTGGCGTTCGCGTTCGCATCAGCCGAAAATAAAGGTTCGCAGCAGGCNNGCGGGGGCAGGGGGTGGGGTGAAAATCAAATTACCACTGCGGCGCGGGGGTAGCGATGGTGAGCACCGACTCCTGCATCCAGCCGGAAATGCCATCGAATACGCGGGTCACGTAGATCCAGTTCTGCCCATTCACCGAGGTCAGCGACTCGGGGCGGATCTGCAAGAGGGTGCCGTTCTCCAACGGAATGACGATGGCAGCATCACTGCTGGGCTCGGCGCGCAGGTTGGCGCCGCCGCCCCATTCCGCAGACACCAGGGCATATACCGGCAGCGGCGTGGGCGAGACCGTGGCGGTAGGTGAGGGCGTCAGTGTGGGGGGCAGCGTGGGGGTTGGAGTCTCGGTGGGCGGCACCGGGGTCAGCGTCTGCGTGGCGGTAGGCGGGACGGGGGTGAGGGTGGCGGTCAGCGTGGGGGTGTACGTGGGCACCGCCAGCGGATCACCGAAGGCTCCCAGCGTCGCGCTGAAGGCCCCAAAGCCGATCAGCAAGATCACGCCGATCAGAGCCACCGCGCCGCCCAGGGTATAGCCAAATAAGGTCATGGGGCGGAAGCCCAGGATGGCAAACGCCACCGCGCCGAGGAATACCGCCCAGGCCAGGTGAACGCAAAAAAGCACCAGGCCGTCGGGCCACAGGTGCGGCAAGCCGCGCACCAGGCCAAAGCCCGCCACCGAAAGCGGCAGGTACAGGGTGTATGCCAGCGCCACGCTGGTCTGCGCCGGGTGATGGTCGGCGTGCGCCATCTTCGCCGCGGTGAGGATAGCCCCCACTGCCAGCAGGACAAAGAGCGGCCAGGAGAGGCGGGCGTGCAGGTAGGCCATTTCCAGCGAGCGCACATCCAGCAAGCGCCCCAAAAAGCCAAACCCGGCCCCGGTGACGAAGACCAGCAGGCTGCCCACCAGCAGGCCGCCCAGGCTGCGAACAAAATACCGCCCCGAGCCGATCACCGTACCAAAAGCCATGCCCACCGCCGGGCCCATCAGCGGGGCGCAGACCGCGGCCAAAACCAGCAGCACCGGCGAATCGAGCAGCAGCCCCAGCCCAAACAGCACCCCCGCCAGCAAGGAGAACAGGAAAAAGTCAAAGGTCGGTGAGGTGCGATGCACCAGCCGGTCCAAAGTCACCGCCCGCTCGTCGGCCTCCAGTGGAGCCAGCAAGCGGCGCGCCCGCCGCCGCCGCGCTGGCGGCAGCAGGTCTGGGTCATTGGGCACATACTCGTTGCGAGGTAGGTTCATTTTCGTAAACTGGCCACAATCCGTAATGGTTTTTCCAATAATTCGAACGCATCGAAGATATCTCTCACCACCAGGTCCGCGGCCAGCAGCGTCTCCACGGCAGCGCCCTCGGTGGAAAGCACACAAATGCCCAGGGCGGCCTCGCCCAGCATGGCGGCATCGTTGGCGCCCTGGCCTATCGCCACCACCGTCTCGGCGCCCAGTTGGTGCACGTAGGCGGCCTTTTGCTCAGCCTCTTGCCCGCCCTGGATGCGCACGGCTTGCAGGCCCAACTGCTGATCGATGAGGTACTGTCGCCCGTGGGTATCGGCGGTCAGCAGGTGGATCGCCAGGCGGTCGCGCAGGGCGGTGAGGGCATGCGCCAGCCCATCGGGCAGTTCACCATCGACTGCCAGGGTGCCGTTCACATCGCACACCAGGTGCTGAAGGGACAGGCTGCCGTGCCCGGGGATGCGGATCTCGATCACGATACTATTATACTGCCTTTCGTTTAAGGTATACTAGCGGTTGCAATAGACGTGCCAGGAGAAGACCATGAAACCGATCTCTATCCCGCTTCTTGTTTTGCTCAGCCTGCTGCTGGCCGCCTGCGGCACAGTGCTCCCGAGCGCCCCCACGCCCACCCTGCCCCCCACCGCCCCCCCCGCACCCAGCGCTACGCTCACGCCGCTGCCTACCGCCACCACCACGCCCCTGCCGCCGCTGGGAGTGCTGCTGGCTGGGCCCGAATCGGACCAGGCGCTGGTCAGCACGCTGCAAGGGGTGCTGTACGCGCCCATCACCGAAGCCGGCATGCGCTGGCAGGTGCGCCAACGGCTGGAAGCCCAAGACCTGGACTCCAGCCTGCGCCTGGTGGTGGCCCTGCCGCCCGACCCCGGCCTGGCAACCCTGGCAGCCGCCGCGCCGCAGACGCAGTTCCTCGCCGTCGGCATCACCGGGCTGGCGCCGGCGCCCAACCTGACCATCCTGGGCGCCCAGGGCGAGCGCATGGACCAGCAAGGCTTCATCGCCGGGGTGATGGCTGCCATGATCACCCCCGAATACCGCGTGGGTGTGATCAGCATTGCCGATACCGTGGAAGGCCGCTCGGCGCGCACGGGCTTCCTGAACGGGGTGACCTTCTTCTGCGGGCTGTGCACCGACCCGCGCTTCTCGCCGCCGTACTACGGCTATCCGCTGTATTTTGAGCTAAACAGCAGCGCCGTTTCAGCAGAATGGCAGGCAGCCGCCAATTACATGATCGACCACATGGTCAAGACCATCTACGTCTACCCGGGCGCCGGCGACGCCGCCATGCTGGAACTGCTGGCGAGCTCTGGCGTGAACATTATCAGCGGCGGCACCCCCAGCCAGACGCTGCAAGATCGCTGGGTGGCCTCGCTGGGCACCGATTCGATCGCCGCACTGCAAGAAGTGCTGCCCCAGGTGCTGAACGGCGAAGGCGGGCAAGACCTGCCCCTGCCGCTGCAACTCACCCAGGTGAACCCGAGCTTGTTCAGCCCTGGCAAGCAAGCCAGCATCCAAGAGGTGCTGGCAGAACTACTGGCAGGCTATATCGATACCGGCGTCGACCTGGCCACTGGCGAAAACCGCGCTCCCTGAGCCGGGGCATCTCACCCCACCCCCTGCCCCCGCCCCTCAAGGGGCGGGGAAAAATCTTTGGGTTGTTGTTTTGCGGCGCAGAGCGCCGCAAAACAACAACCCAAAGATTCCCGGAACCTTAGTAAACATTTTCAGGCATTGCCAAGATAGACACTTCTTGCTATACTATGGAGTGCCCGACTGGGCAAACCTTTCACCCCATTTCTCTCAGGAGGAGAAAACTTATGTTTAAAAAACTATCTGCAATTTTGGTTCTTCTTATGGTAGCGTCCATGCTCTTGGGCGCCTGCAAGAAGGCCGCCCCCACCGAAGCTGACTGCGCCGATGCAGACGTTCTGTGCGTTGGCCTGGTTACCGACGTGGGCGAAATCGATGACAAGTCCTTCAACCAGTCTGCCTGGGAAGGCGTGAAGCAGGCCGAGACCGAACTAGGCGCCCTGGTCAACTACGTGGAGACCAAGGATGCCAAGGATTACCTGGCCAACATCGCCCTCTTCGCTGACAAGAAGTACGACATCATCATCACCGTTGGTTTTGCTATGACCGACGCCACCATCGAAGCTGCCGGCATGTACCCCGATATCAAATTCATCGGCATCGATCAGTACCAGGGTACGGCGATTCCCAACCTGGCCGGCGTGCTCTTCGCTGAAGACAAGGCTGGCTTTATGGCTGGCGCTTTGGCTGCCATGATGACCAAGACCGGCACCATCGCCGGCGTCTTCGGCACCGACCTGGTCCCGCCTGTGGTGGCCTTCAAGGAAGGCTATGAGGCTGGCGCGCTGTACATTAACCCCGACATCAACATCATCTCCACCTTCCACCCCGGTGGCCTGGATGTGGCCTTCACCGACCCCGAATGGGGCGCGACGACCGCCAAGCAGGCCATTGACAATGGCGCGGACGTGGTCTTCGGTGCGGGCGGCAAGACCGGTAACGGTGCCCTGATCGAAGTTGCCGGCAATGCTGGCCTGTACTGCATCGGCGTTGACTCGGATCAGTGGGAAACCGTCCCCGAGGCGCATTCCTGCTTGATCTCCAGCGCAATGAAGCTCATCACCCCCTCGGTGTTCGCCATCATCAGCGGCTTCGAGGCCGATGGCTCCTTCCCCGCCGGTAACTATCTTGGCCCGGTTGGCCTGGCCTCCTTCCATGATTTTGACAGCGCCATTCCCCAGACTGTCAAGGATCAACTGACCGCCATTGATGCCGGCCTGAAAGACGGCACCATCTCCACCGGCTACGGCCAGTAAATCTCAACATCTTTTCAATCCCTCTTCGGCGGTTTGCGGCGGTGCTGCAAACCGCCGAAGTGTTTTTGTCGCCAATTTCCTTTACGTCAGGGCTAATCCGCTGTACAATCATACTGTTATGGTCACATCCAGCGTAACCTCTCGCCCCTAAAGGAACGAGAGGTTGCCTATCATTTTGTTTAGGAAGATGATTTTATGAAACCTGAGCAAACCTCTCCACCCTCCCCACCCCCTGCAGCGGGGAAACTGCGTGCATTCCTGAGCACGATCCTGACTGAAAGCCTGTGGCGCACCCTGGTGATCCAAGTCGCTGCGGTGCTGCTGGCAGTTGTGATCGGCGCGGTGATCTTGCTCATCTCTGGCGCAAACCCCATCAAGGCGTACGGCGCCCTGCTCGAAGGCTCCTTCGGCTCTGTCACGGCCTTAGGCCGCACGCTCGAAAAAGCCACCCCGCTGGTCTTTGGCGGGCTGGCGGTGGCCTTTGCCTTCAAAGCCGGCATGTTCAACATCGGTGCGCAGGGGCAGTTACTTTTTGGCGCCATCGTGGCTGCGGCGGTGGGTTTTGGCGTCAAAGGCCTGCCGCCTTTGATCCATGCCCCGCTGGCCTTACTGTGCGGCGCGCTGGCCGGAGGCCTGTTTGCGGCCATCCCCGGCGCGTTGAAAGTGTACAGCGGCGCGCATGAGGTGATCACCACCATCATGCTCAACTACATTGCCATCAACATCACCGACTACCTGTCCAACGGGCCGTGGAAAGACCCCTCGCCGGGCAATATTGTGGCCCGCACCCCGGCGATTGAGGCTTCGGCGAAAATACCGATCATTGGCGGTATTCCCCTGGGCTTCTTTATTGCCGTGGCGGTGGCCATCATTGTGTGGTGGCTGCTGTGGAAGACGACCATCGGCTTTGAGATCCGCACCGTGGGCCTCAACCCGCATGCTGCCCGCTACGCCGGCATCAAGGTGGCGCGCATCGCCATCCTGACGTTGGTGCTCAGCGGTGTGCTGGCGGGCATGGGTGGTGCCATCGAAACCCAGGGCGTGGTGGGGCGCTTCCAGCCCGGCTTCAACGTGGGCCTGGGCTTTGACGGTATCACCATCGCCCTGCTGGGCAAGACCCACCCCTTTGGCGTGCTGCCTGCAGCCATCCTGGTGGGGGCAATGAAAGCCGGCGCCAGCCAGATGCAGTTCAGCGCTGGCGTAGCCAAAGAGATCACCGATGTGATCCAGGCCCTGATCCTGTTCTTCGTGGCTGCAGATGTGATCGTGCGCGGCATCCTGCGCATGCGCAAGGGCGACGAGGCAGATGTCAAACTCAGCACCGGCTGGGGCAAGCAGTGAGGAACACACCATGAATGCAACCATGTCTCTCCCTTCCAATTCTTGGGAACGCTTCCTGCGCCGCTATTGGGGCACCCTGGCGTTTGGCGCACTCGTCATCGCCATTATCTTCTGGGGCTATTCCACAGATCCCAATGTCACCACCGCCATCCTGGCTTCGACCGTACGCCAGGCCACGCCGCTGGTGCTGGGTGCATTGTGCGGCCTGGTGGGTGAGCGCTCTGGCATCATCAACATCGGCATCGAAGGCCAGATGCTGCTGGGCGCCTTCGTCGGCTTCCTGGCCAATGTGTACACCGGCAACTTGTTCATTGCCGTGCTGGCGGGCATTGTCACCGGCATGGTGATGGGCTTGCTGCTGGCCTTCATGTCTGTTACGCTCAAGGTGGATCAGATCATCGGCGGCACCGTGATCAACATCCTGGCGGTGGGCCTGACGGGTTACTTCTACACCTCTGGCCTGACCACCAAGGGCAAACTTTTACCCATCGCTCTCGGCCCGCTGGCCGATATTCCCCTGATCGGCCCAGTGCTGTTCAAGAACCCGCCCATCACCTATGCCACTATCGTGCTGGTCTTTGTGGTGCATTACGTGCTCTTCTACACCAAATGGGGCCTGCGCACGCGTGCCGTAGGCGAGCATCCCCGCGCCGCCGACACCGTGGGCATCAACGTCTACATGATCCGCTACGTCAACACCATCCTCGCCGGCGGCATTGCCGGGCTGGCAGGCGCCTTCCTGACCCTGGAGGCGGTAGGCTCGTTTGAGCGCTCCATGACCAACGGGCGCGGCTTTGTGGCCCTGGCAGTGATGATCTTTGGCAAGTGGACGCCTCTGGGCTCCTGGGGCGCAGCCTTGCTCTTCGGCCTGGCCTCGGCCGTCCAGACTCAGCTTCAGTTTGGCGGCACAGTCAACATTCCCCACCAGTTCATCGGCATGCTGCCCTACCTGGTGACCATCGTAGTGCTGGCCGGTTTTGTGGGGCGCTCACGCCCGCCTGCGGCCGAAGGCACGCCCTATGAGAAGGAGTAGCAGCCATGAGTGAAGCGCTTGCACTTGACGTTCGCAATATCACCAAACGCTTCCCCGGCGTACTGGCCAACGATCACGTCAACTTCAACCTGCGCAAAGGCGAGATCCACGCCCTGCTAGGCGAGAACGGCGCGGGGAAATCGACGTTGATGAACATCATCTACGGCCTGTACAGCCCCGACGAAGGCGAATTTTACATTGATAACGATTCGGGCAGCGGGCTGCAGAAAGTGGAAATTGAAAGCCCCCTGGATGCCATCCAAATGGGCGTTGGCATGGTGCACCAGCACTTCATGCTCGTGCCGGTCTTCACCGTGGCCGAGAACATCATGCTCGGCAGCGAGATCACCCGCGGCCTTTCGTTGGATCAGCGCACCGCCGAGAAAAAGATCCGCGAGCTGACCCAAGAATACAACATGGAGGCCGACCCGCACGCCATTGTGGAAGATCTGCCCGTGGGCGTGCAGCAGCGCGTGGAGATCATCAAGGCGCTCTACCGCCGGGCGCGCATCCTGGTATTGGATGAGCCTACCGCGGTGCTGACCCCGCAAGAGGCCGAAGACCTGTTCCGGGTGATGCACCAGCTCACCGAGCGCGGCGTCTCGATCATCTTCATCACCCACAAATTAAAGGAAGTGTTAGCCATTGCCGACCGCATCACCGTGATGCGCCGCGGCCAGGTGGTGGGCACCACCACCCCCGCCGAAACGAGCGAGAGCGGCCTGGCCTCCATGATGGTGGGGCGCGAGGTGCTGCTGCAGGTAGAAAAAGGCCCAGCGGCCCCTGGCAAAGTGATCATGGATGTGCAAGGGCTGACGGTGGTTGATGAACGCAAGATCGATGTGGTCAACAATGTCTCCTTCCAAGTGCGCGCCGGAGAGGTGCTGGGCATTGCCGGGGTGCAGGGCAACGGCCAAACCGAACTGGTGGAAGCCATTACCGGCCTGCGCTCGTACAAGTATGGACGCCTGATCCTGGAGGGGAAAGAGATGCCGCCGACCAACCCGCGTCACCTGGTGGAAGCGGGCATGGCGCACATCCCCGAAGACCGGCATAAGCACGGGCTGGTGCTGGCGTATTCGCTGGCAGATAACGCCGTGCTGTGCACCTATTACCAGCCGCCCTTTGCCACGGGCGTGCAGCGCAACCCCAAAGCTATCCTGGAGAATGCCCAGGAACTGCTCACACGCTTTGATGTGCGCGCCCCGGGGCCCATGGTTTCGGCAAGCACGCTCTCGGGCGGCAACCAGCAAAAGGTGATTGTGGCGCGCGAACTCAGCCGCCCGGTGTGCTTCCTGGTGGCCAACCAGCCCACCCGCGGCCTGGATGTGGGCTCCATCGAATACATCCACCGCGAGATCATTGAAATGCGCGACAAAGGAATGGCGGTGCTACTGGTTTCGGCAGAGTTGGACGAGATCATGTCGCTGGCCGACCGCATCGCGGTGATGTATCACGGTCAGATCGTGGCGACGATGGAAGCCACCCAGGCTACCAAAGAGGAACTGGGCCTGCTGATGGCGGGCTCGAGCCGGGCATAAACCCCACCCCCTACCCCTACCCGCAAGCGGGGAGGGGAGAAGAAGTCGAAAAAGAGTGTGTGCGGGCATAAAACGCCCGCACACACTCTTTTTCGACAATATGGGGAAGTCAGGTGCCTAAAATGGCTATTCGGCCTTTGTTAACAGGTCGGAGGGGCCAAAGGCGCCCGGCAGCAGCTCGGCCACGGTCATCTCCTGCAGCACCTGCCCATCGGCATTGGCGATCAGCACCAGGGCGTGCGGCCCAAATTCCGCCATCACCTGGCGGCACGAGCCGCAAGGCGTACCGCCATTGCTCGTCACCACAGCAATCCCCACGAACACGCGTTCCCCCTCCGAAATCGCCTTATAGATCGCCACACGCTCGGCGCACATGCAGGTGGGGTAAGCGGCGTTTTCCACATTGCAGCCGCTGAAAACCTTGCCCGAGGCGGTCAACAGCGCCGCCCCAACCCAGTAATTCGAATACGGCGCGTAGGCGCTCTGGCGGGCCGCCTGGGCCAGCCGCAGCAATTCCTGGCGCTGTTCAGTCGTCAGAATCTTCTGTGTCGTCATAAAACGCTTCCTTTGGCATCACTTTGGTGGCGCGCACCTTGCGGATGCGCCGCCCGGTGACCTGCTCCACCGTCAGCAGGATATCGTCCACGGTCAGCTTCTCGCCGGTGGTGGGTGCGCGCCCCAGCTGATTGTAAATGAAGCCTCCCAGCGTATCGGCTTCGTCGATGGGCAGGTGACTGCCCAGCAGTTCATTGAAATCGTCCAGGTCAATGCGCCCCAAAAAAATGTACTCGTTTTCGCCCACCGGCACATAGGGCAGTTCTTCGCTCTGATCAAACTCATCCTGGATCTCGCCCACAATCTCTTCCACGATATCCTCCAGGGTCACCAGCCCCGCCACGCCGCCATACTCATCCACCACAATGGCCATATGGATGCGGTCGCTCTGCATCTCGGTGAGCAGCTCATCCACCTTTTTGGCTTCGGGCACAAAACAGGCCGGACGCAGCAGCTCGCGCAGCGAGTCGATCTGCCCGCCCTCGCGCCAGACGCGCAGCAGGTCGCGAGCGTAGAGCAGACCCAGGATATTGTCCACGGTATCCTCGTACACAGGGGCGCGCGAGTAGCCCGATTTCAGCAGGGCATCCACCGCCTGCGAGATGGGGATGGAGACATCCAGGGCAGTGATGTAGATGCGCGGCACCATGATCTCGCGCGCCAGGGTGTCGCCCAGGTCAAAGATGGAGTAGATCATCTGGCGCTCTTCCTGCTCCAGCACGCCGCCCTCGTGCCCGGCATCCACCATGCTCTTCAACTCATCCTCGGTCACCGCGCCGACCATCTCCTGGCCCACGCGCTGCCGGGCATCGAAAGCCAGGGGCAGCACCAGCAGCGGCGAAAGCACCGTCACCAGAAAGCGGGTGTAGGGGGCCAGGCGCAGCGCCCAGGCCTCGGCGCGGCGTGAGATGAGCGAATCGACCAGCCATTCCAGCAAGAAGAGCAGCAGCACCGCCAGCAGCAGCGCACCCGCCGCCGCAAGAAAGGTTAGATCGGCCCAGCGTTGAGCCAGCAGCGCCAGCACCGCCCCGGCAATGAGCATGTGCACCAGCAGACGCGCCAGGTACAGGGCAGCCTGTAACTGGCGCGAGTTTTGCGTCAGGTCCAGGGCGCGGCCGGCCTTCTCGGGCATTTCCTCTCGCAGCGAAAGCAAGCGCGAGACGCTGGCATTCAGGATGCTGGCGCGCACCATCACCGTGAAGAGATCGAACAAAATCAGCAAAGCCAGGCCAAATATTTCGGGATAAGATGAATCCATCGATCCTTCTTCAGCCCTTCAACATTTTCATGCGCTCGGCGCGCGAGAGCTTGTGAATATCCAGCGGGTTATCTTTGATGTGGTAGGCATTGGCCTGCAGCAGGGCCATCTTGCCGGGCAGCAGGTCATCATCCAGCACCACACCCGGACCGACGGCGCTGTTGGGGCCGATCTTGGTGCCGGGCAGCAGCACCGCGTTACAGCCGGTGCGGCAGTCTTCCGCCATGATCACGCCAAAATGGGGCATGCCGCTGGAGATGCGCTTATCGCCCACTTGCACCTTCACCGGGCCTTCGTCAAAGCGCAAGTTGGCCGTGATGGTGCCCGCCCCAAAGGAGCAGTTATCCGAGATAATTGAATCGCCAACGAAGTTCTTGTGCGTCCAGACGTGATCGCCAAAGATGGTATGGCTGATCTCGGTGCCAAAGCCCACCACGCAGTAACTGCCGGTGGAGGTGCCGCCGCGGATGAGGGTCTGGTTGCCGATGATCGAATCGGAGCCAATGTAGGCCGGGCCGCGAATGATGGCGTTTTCAAAGACGCGCACCCCCTGCTCCAGCACCACGTTGCCATCCAGCACCGCCAGCGGCGAGACCTTGGCGGTAGCCGCCAGGCATGGTGCGCTGAGGCGGCGCAGCATCAGATCATTGATGGTCAGCAGGTCCCAGGGGAATTTGTAGGAGGCGAAGGGGCCGTCATAATCGATATGCCCGCCGCCGCCCTGCTCGATCAGGCGGGTATAGGCGCGCTCCAACTGGTCATCTGTGTTGCCGCGTGGGGTGGCATCCAGCGCGGCCCAGAAATTGGCCGAGAAGTAGTACAGCCCGATGACGGCGATCTTGCTGGGGGGATCCTTCTGCGGCTTTTCCACCACGCCGGTCAGGCAGCCCTGCTTATCAAACGACATCACGCCAAACTTACTGGGTTCGTCTACGGCGCGCCCCACCAGGCACACATCCAGGTTTTCCTGGCTGCCCTTGCGGGCCAATTCGGTGAGCAGGGCCGGGTCGTAGATATCGTTGGCATTCAGCGCCAGGAACGCCCCCGAAAGCAGGCCGCGGGCGGTTTCCAGGGCGTTGGCCTGCCCCAGCGGCTGTTCCTGCACGGTGAAGTGCAGCTCCAGGCCGGCGGGCGGGTTTTGCGCCAGGAACTCGTGGATCTGCTGGTCTTCGGGGCCGACCACCACCACCACCCGCTCCACCATCCCCGAAGACTGCACCGCCTCCAGCACATGCTGGATGAGCGGCTTGCCCATGATCTTGAACATGGCCTTGGGTTTGTTGATGCCCAGGGGCGCAATGCGTTTTCCAATTCCTCCAGCCAGGATCACAGCCTGAATCGTCATTAGAGCACATCTCCAATTTTTGTAAGATCAAGGGGCAAAGTCAGCCCCCGGCGAGCATATTCTTGGGCCAGCGTTTGCAGCACATCCTGGGCGATCTCCAGCAAGCGCTGGCGCGAATGGGGCGTCTCGAAGCGCAGAGCGATGACCGGCTGCGTGTTCGACTGGCGCACCAGCGCCCAGCCATCGCCAAACACCACGCGCACCCCATCCAGGCGTTCCACCGGGTAGCGGGCGGCGTAGTGCGCCCCCATGGCCTCTACCACCTGCGTTTTGTGCGCATCGGGGCAGGCCGGGCGCAACTCGTGCGAAGAAATGTAATGCGGCAGGCCGTCCAGCAGGGCCGAAAGCGGCTCAGGCTGGCCCGCCACCAGCGCAACACAGCTCAGCGCGGCCAGGATGGCGTCATCGAATTTGAAGGTGTCGTCAAGGAGGAAGAAATGTCCCGACATCTCGCCGCCCAAGCGGGCGCCCGATTGCAGCATCAGGTTGTGGACGAAGGCATAGCCAGAGGGTGCGATGAGGGGCTGGCCGCCATGTGCGGCGATATCATCTGCCACCGCCTGGCTGCACATCACCTCGCCCACCACCTTGGCGCCGGGCTGCTGTTGCAAGTGCTGGCGCGCCAGCAGCATCAGCGCCTGGTCGCCCAGGGCGGTGCGGCCTTGCTCATCCACCAGGATCACCCGGTCGCCGTCGCCGTCAAAGGCCAGGCCCAGGTCAGCGTGGGTGCGCAGCACCAGGGCAGCCAGGTCAGCGGTAGCGCCATGGGCGCTGGGGTCGGGCGTGCGGCCGGCGAAGTTGCCGTCCAGCTCGCAGTAGATCTCCGTCACCTGGCAGCCCAGGGCGCGCAGCAGCCCCGGCACCACCTGCCCGTTCATGCCGCTGCCGCCATCCACGGCAATGTGCAGCGGGCGGGCCAACTGCACGCGGGCGTGCAATGCCTGGGTGTAGGCGGGCAGGGGGTCTTCCTGGCGGTAGGCGCCCTGGCCAGAGGCAAAATCTGCCCGGGCCACCAGTCCGCAGATCTCTTGCAGATCCTCGCCGTGCACGGTATAGGCGGCGCGGATCTTCAGCCCGTTGTACTGGCTGGGGTTGTGGCTGGCAGTGACCATCACCCCGCCGGAAGTCTGGTAGTGATCAGTGGCAAAATTCAGCAGCGGGGTGGGCACGCGGCCCACATCTACCACGTCGATCCCTGCTGCAAGGATACCCTGCACCAGGGCAGCGTGTAAAGCGGGCGAGCTCTGGCGCACATCGTAACCCGCCACCAGTGAGACGCCACCGCGGCGGGCAAAGAAGGTGCCCACCCCGCGCCCGATGGCGGTCATGACCTCGGCATCCAGGTCAGTGCCCACCACGCCGCGAATGCTGAAGCCGCGGAACATGCTTGGGTTAAGTTGAAGGCTCATAGGCTGTGTCGCTTCACTCCGATGCTATCCTGTTAAATGAAGACGGGCAGCGGGCGAAGCCATTTTCTTTCAGCATCGCCAGGCTCTGCCCGTGAAAAACTTCAGCTGGGGCGTCCGGAATCGAACCAGAATAAGCAGATCCAAAGTCTGCCGTGCTGCCATTGCACAACGCCCCAATGATGTTCGACGCCCGGTCAACCGGGCGTCTCGTATTTTATCATAAAAAAACGAAACCGGCCTCACTCATCCTCGGGCGCCAGCCCCAATTGCCGCGCCTGCTCGTAAGACAACGCATCTGCATTGCTGACCCCATCCAACTCGGCCTGCTCGATGGCGGTATCCCAAAAATCACTCGCCCCCGCCGTCGCCGCGGCCGCCTTGCCAAACAGGGCATCCACCTCAGCCAGCACGCTGGGGTCCACCACCTCAGGGATCACCTCCACCAGCTCGGCAGGCGGTTCCTGGAGCGGGGCGGGCAGCGCCGAGGCGCCGCTGGCTTCCAGAATGCTGTGCAGATCGCTCAGCGCGGGGGGGATGGCCTTGCGCATCAGTGCCACCTGGTCGGGGCTGAGCAATGCCTTGGTGAACAAGACCAGGGCATAAGCCTCCCCGGCATGGGCCAGGCACAGGCTGTGAGCGATCCCCTGAAAGCACAGCAGATCGTCGGGGGGAGTGCGCCCCAGGGCGTGCGCCACTTTCAGGTTGGCGCTGAGGGCCACCATCAGGGCAGAATGCAGCACCCCATCGGCATGCACTTCAGGCAGGTTGCCGGCCTCAGCCAGCACCTGCCCTGCATCGTCGATCAAAATAGCCGAAATGAGTTGAAGTTCCTGGCGCAGCGCCGAGAGACGGTCTGCCAGGGTGAGGGGCGGCTTGACCTCCTCGATGATGGGCTGGGGAGGCCGGGCAGCCTGGCCCGGCTTGAGCACCGTGACCACGGGAGCATCTTCCACCTTGGGCATGGGGAAGGCGTCTTTCACCAACCCCAGGCAGCGCTCCACGGCGTCGAGGAAATCCGCCAGGTCTAGCGGCTTGTAAAAGAAAGCCGTTGCGCCCGCTTCGGCCACCTGGCGGCGCAAGCGAGGCTCCTCCACACCGGTGACCAGGATGGTCTTTAGATCGGGCGTGCGCTTGCGCAGGCGGGTCATCAAATCCAGGCCCGACATCCCCGGCAGCCACACATCCGTCACCACCAGGTCCAACGACAGGCTGGAACTGATCAGCAGGGCCTCTTCCCCAGAAGGCACTTCCAGCACATCAAAATTGGTGCCCAGCGTTTTCACGCCTTCGGCCAACATGTGCCGGACTTCACGGTTATCGTCTACAACCAGGATGCGAAAGCGCGCCATATCAACCTGATTTTATCACAGAACGTCTGACTAGACTCGCCAGCAAGCCACCCAATGCGCCGGGCTAAGCTCGCGGAAGGCGGGTTCTTCCATGCTGCAAATATCCATCGCCACCGGGCAGCGCGTGTGGAAGCGGCAGCCCCCCGGCGGGTGCAGCGGGCTGGGCGTCTCGCCCGGCAAGCTGATGTGCGGGTGCGCCCCTGCCGGGCCAGGCATGGCAGAGAGTAACGTCTGGGTGTAGGGGTGCATGGGGCTGCCGAAGAGTTCGCTGCGGCGGACCAGTTCCACCAGCTTGCCCAGGTACATCACCCCCAAGCGGTCGGCAAACGGTTCCAGCAGGCTCAGGCTTCGCGCCATGAACAGGCAGGTCAGGCCATGCTCGCTCTGCATGTTTTTGAGCCGGGTGAAGATCTGCACCGTCTCGGCATCGGTCCGGGAGCCGGGCTCGTCGGCAATAATGAATTCGGGGTGCGGTACCAAAAAGGCAGCGAGCGCCCTGTCGACCGGCAGGCGCGGGTCGAACACGGCCTGCATACCCTGGTCAACGATCTGCATCTTGCGGCGCGTGGCTCTCAGCTCGCTGCCGCTCTGCTCGAACAGGTTGGCGCCCTCGTAGAATACCGCCCCGCTGGTCGGTTCGATCAGGCGCAGCATGGTGCGGGCGAGGGTGGTTTTGCCGCAGCCGCTTTCACCCACCAGGCCCAGCGTTTCCCCGCGCAGGACAGAAAAGCTGACCTGGTCCACCGCCTGCACCCAGCCCACCAGGCGCGGCAGCAGCCCGCGCTGCACCGGGAAGAATTTCACCAGGTCGCGCACCTCTACCAGAGGCTTTCGGGCATTGTCAGAAGTAGATGGATCGATCATTAAGTTATAGACAACATCATGCCCGGTCAGGCTGACCGGGCATGATGGATGCCTCAACGCGCCTTCAGCGCAGTTTGACGTACCAGGCTGCCCCAATCAGACCCATGAAAAGGCCCATAGTGGAGGCAGTGTAAGAGATAAAACTGAGCAGGAAAGTCGCCTCAACCGTCCGCAAAACCATCAGCATCGCCAGGACAAAGCCCGTCACAACGAGCAGGAAGCCCAGGCCGATGATTCTCAGGGGCGTCAGAACAGATCTCATCACGCCTGCTCAGACTGGAACAACCAGCAAGCCGTGTAGTGTTCGGGGCCGGTCAAAAATTCAGGCGGTTCTTTCTCATCGCACAGACCCTTGATCACGTGCGGGCAGCGCGGATGGAAGCGGCATCCCGGCGGCGGGGTGACCAGGCTGGGCGGTTCGCCCGGCGGCACCTCTTTGTAAGTGTGGGCGTTGGCGGCATCCGGCTCGGGGCTGGCGGCCAAAAGGGCCAGCGTGTACGGGTGGCGCGGGTCGTCCAGCAGCTCATCCACCGGAGATTTCTCCACCATCTTGCCTGCATACATCACGAAGATGCGCTCGGAGAAGAAACGCACGGTGGAAAGGTCATGGGTGATGAAGATCATCGCCAGGTTATGGGTTTCCTGCAAGCCACGCATCAGCTTGAGGATTTCCACACGCACAGAGGCATCCAACATAGAGACCGGCTCATCGGCCACGATGATCTTCGGCTCCATGATCATGGCGCGGGCAATGACCACGCGCTGCTGTTGGCCGCCGCTGAGCATGTGGGGGAATTTGTTCAAGAAGTCGTCCACGGGGAACATCTTGACTTCTTCCATGGTCTTGTGGATGCGGCGCAGGCGCTCTGTCTTGCTCTTGACGCCATTGATGATCAGGGGTTCTTCCAAAATGCGTTCCACGGTCATGAAGGGCGCCAGCGCCCCAAAGGGGTCTTGCTGCACATAGCCCACCTGCGAGCGGTACCATTTCAGCCCCTTTGTACCCATGCCGCTGATTTTCGTGCCGTCAAAAGTAACTTCACCCCGGGTGGGGATGTTCAGGCCCAGGATGGTCTTCATCAGGCTAGACTTGCCGCAGCCGCTCTCGCCCACCACCGCAATCGCCTCGCCGTAGTGCAGGTCAAAGTTCACCCCGTCCACAGCCTTGACGTAACCAGCGTTCCCAAAGCCAAAACGGCGCAACTCAAACCAAACCTGCAAATTTTCGATGGTCAGCAGCTTGCCTTCTTTATGTTCAGTGCGTGTATCAACAACCACATTGTTCTCTGTCATACCAGGTCTCCTGCCTCTAAACGTGTAACCAGCACCTGACCTGCCGATCATCTTTCTTGATCACAGGCGGGTCTTCAACGCACCGCTCAAAGCGATATGGGCAGCGCTCAGCAAAACGGCAGCCAGTGGGCAGTGCCAGAAGGCTGGGCGGCTGCCCGACGATAAATTCGGGCTCCTGGTCGCCGTGCAGGCGGGGCACACTGGCCATCAGCTTTTGCGAATAAGGGTGCAGGGGGGCTTTGAAGAAGCGATCTGCATCGCTGGTTTCCACGATCTGTCCGGCATACATCACCGCCACCCGGTCAGCCAGCTCGCTGGAGGTGGAGATGTCGTGGGTGATGAGGATAAAGCTGACCTCGAACTCTTTCTTGATGCGCTTGAGCACGTTCATGATGTTGGCCTGGGTCAGCACGTCCAGGGCAGAGGTGGGCTCATCCAGCACTACCAGCAGGGGCGTGGTGACCAGAGACATGGCGATGGCCACGCGCTGGCGCATGCCGCCGCTGAGTTCAAAAGCGTAGCGATTGACGAAATCTTGCGGCACGCCCACATGGGCAAACATCTTCTTGGCGGCCTCTAATGCAGAGGCCTTGTCTGCGCCCATGTGCACCATCATCGGCTCGGCCACCTGATCGCCCACCTTGAGCACCGGGTTGAGCGAGTTCATCGCCGCCTGCGGCACCAGCGACATCTTCACCCAGCGCACATTCTGGCGGAACTCTTCTTCGCCCAGGCCCATCAACTCCTGATCGGCCAGGTACACCTTACCAGAGTAGGAATCGATGTTGCGCGGCAGTAAACGTAAGATGGCCTTGGCCAGCGAGCTCTTCCCGCAGCCCGACTCACCCAGGACCACGACCGCTTCTTTGTAGCCAAGCTCGAAAGACACATCGTCAACGGCTTTGACGGGTCCTTTGGAGGTGCGGAACCACAACCGCAGATCTTCAATGCGTAGTAATTTGGAGTCTGTCTTCGACATTACAAACCTCTCATCGTGGGTTACGGGTTAGATACCGCGCAAGCGGGGGTTGAAGACGCGGTCCAGCGAGAAGCCCAGCATGGCGAAGGCCAAACCGGTCAACATCAGCAAGACAGCCGGCTCCAGCACCCAGTAGTACAGGCCCTGGTACAGAGCGCCATTGGATTGGGCATCCTGAATGACCTTGCCCCAGGTGGGCAGCACGGGGTCGCCCAGACCCAGAACGGCCAGGGAGGCCTCCAGGAAGACGTAGGAGGGGATCAGCGTGACCAACTGCGGGATGAGCATGGGGATGATGCGGGGCACCAGGTACTGGAAGATGATGCGCCCGCTGCCCGCGCCGTATGCCCGCGCCGCCTCGATGTAGGGCGATTCTTTCACCTGCATGAAGATGGCGCGGTAGGTTTTGATGCCGCCGCCAAAGATGCTGAACAAGATGGTTACGCCCAGGATGGTCCAGATAGACCTGTCGTAGAATGTGCCCACCATGATCAGGATGGGCAGCAGCGGCAGCACCAGGTTCACCTCGGTGATGCGCTGGATCAGTTCATCCACCCAGCCGCCATACCAGGTGCCGATGGCCGAGATAGACATGGTGGTGATGGTGGTGCCCAGGGCGGCCAGCAGGCCAAAGGCCAGCGCCACCGGGATGCCCCACAGCAAGGCCACCTTCAGGTCGCGGCGCAGGTGGTCAGTTCCGGCAATGCCATACACCTGCCCGTAGACTACCAACTCAGCATCCACGTCCGAATCAGCCTCAAAGGTCACCAGGCTCAATTTCATCACGTATTCGCCTTTGAGCGGCACCAGGGGGTCTGAGCCAGGCTGGGCAAAGATGGCTTCATGGGGAAATTGGTTGCCCACACGGCGCGCCAGTCGATCATCCTGAGAGAAGCGGTAGGTGCCGGTCTTCTGCACGGCGAAATCGGTGATGCGGATCTCGCGCCCATCTGGTGTGACCAGAACGATCGAAATGAAAGGCGCTTTCTCTACGAAGGTGCCCTTGGTGAACAGGGTGAGTTCCTGCGGGAAGGTATCGAATTGATAATCGATCGGGAATTCGAACGTAACCGTCTGGTTGCCCGCTTCAGACACCTCATAGGTCTTGTTGATATCCTCATCATCGGTGTTGAAGATCATCGTCTCCACCAGCTTCTTACTGGTGAAGAAGTTGGTCCAGGCTGGCGGAGCATTCTTGGGCGATTGATACCAGATGTTCTCGCCGCCGCGCCACAGCACGATCGCCTCACCATAAGGAATGGCGATGAGCGTGTAAGCCGAAACGATCAACAATACCAGGATGATCGCCAAGCTGGCAACGGCGGAGGGATAGCGCAAAAGTTCTTTGAAGGAGCGTTGCAGAGATTTCATGCTGGCCTGCCTTGACTACCGCCAATTTTGACTCTGGGGTCAACCAGAGCGTAGATGAAGTCCAGTAAAAACACAGAGATCGCCAGTAAGTAGGCGAAGATCACTGTGGAGCCAACGATCACGGGGGTATCATACAGGCCCACCGCCTTGAACAAAGCTTGCCCCAAACCCGGCCAGTTGAAAACGGTCTCGAAGATGGGGGCGCCCGTCCACAGGCCGATCAGCAGCAGGGTAAAACTGGTGATAATGGTGGGCAGGGTGGGGCGCAGCACGTAGCGGCGCTCGATATCGCGGTCGGTCAAACCCTTGGCCTTGGCCATTTCCACGTAGTCTTCGCTGGAATAGATCAGGAAGAAGGTGCGCCAGGAATAGGCACTAATAAAAATGGCACTGACCAGGATGGCGGTCACCGGCAGGATCATATGCTCCAGCAGGCTGAGGATGTAGCCCACGGTGGTCTCTGGTACCGGCGTGCCCACCATGCCGCCAAAGGGCAGCACCTTGAGCAATGCGGCAAAGATCACAATGAGGAAGATGCCATAGAACCAGCCGGGCGCAGCCGAGGTGGGAGCAAGAGCAATGATGACCTTGTCCAAAAAACTGCCATAGCGCCGCGACAGGTAAAGAGCAATAAAAATGCTCGAAAAGAACAGGATCAAATCTGCCGTGGCAAACAGCACCAGCGTGGCCGGCAGACGCTCCAGGATGATCAGGCGCACCTGGCGCGAGCCGCTGTCGCTGGTCATATTCTGGGCGCGCCCCAGGTTCAGGGTCAGGGCGTTGGCCAGGTAGCGGAAACTGCGCAGCATGAAGGGTTGGTTCAGGCCCAGACGCTCCTCTTCCAGCCGGACCATCTCCTCCAGGCGGGCAGCGCGCACATCGGGCGGCAGCGCTCTGAGCACCGGGTCAGACATGGTGCGCGCGGACACGGATTCGCGGATCTCGCCTTTGCGGATGGTATCCACGAAGCCGCCCATGTTGGCGATCAGAACGGTGAGATAAACGCCAACCACAATGGTGATAAAGAGAGTAAAAACGCGTACCGCAGTGTACTTGGCCACGCGGGTTAACGCATTTGAAGAAGCAGATTTCTTCTGCGGGGCGGCTTCGGCGCCGGGGGGGGCAAGCTGAGTCTCTGCGCTCATATGGCCTCTTTCTTCTACTACGTTACTTATTAAAGGGTTGGCCCGATAGGGACGAAACTGACGTCCCGCCCCTATCGGGCCAGATAGTGTGTCGAACTAAGCCCTAAGGCTTATTACGGCACGATGAACTCAAAGGCGGTGAAGGTCGGGATGGCAACCAGCAGGGAAACTGCGGTCACTTCCAGCTTGTAAGCGCCAGAAGCCATGCCATTCGTCACATCCGCGCTCAGCTTGACAGCGTACTGGCCATCAGCAACCAACTCGGCCGCGCCCTGAGTGATCAGGGTGCCGGCAGCGTCGAAGACCAGGTAAGACACGCTGAAGATCTCAGCTGCAGGATAGGCCTCGTCTTTGAAGGTCACGTAGACATCAAAGGCTGCCTCAGCACCCTTGGTGATCTGGCCAGCGCCATCGATCTCCACGACAGACAGCTTGGGCTCGCCAAAGACGGACCACTTGTCAGCCATGTCGGGGTAGTTCGGGTTGCGCTGCAGGGTGAGGGTACCTTCCACCGGGTAGACCTGGTAGAGGTAGAACGGGCCAGTGCCCAGCCAGAAGTTATTGCGGGCTTCGTACCACGCCGCAAGGTTGGCGTAACGAGCAGCAGCCTCGTCAGCGGTGATGTAGGCGCCCAGGGTGGGGGCGTAGGGGATGTAGGTCTCGGCGGCAGCCTGATCCAGGTAGGTCTTCAGGATATCGAGGCTGGGGCCGCTGATGAAGGACATCCACTCAACCGCGGCAGCATCTGCCTTGTCAGCCGAGAAGGCCAGTTCGCCAGCAGCATCGGCCAGGGCACCCACGGTGAGGTTGTGCCAGGCGCCTTGCCCGTAAGCGTAGGTGGGCCACCAGGTGGTCACGTTCAGCTCGGCATCCAGGAACCACAGGTCGGTGTAGTGCTCGATGGTCAGCGGGTCGAGGGAGACGATCTTGAAGCCCTTGGTGTAGCCCAGGTACTGCTCCACAGAGCCAGCCTGCGCCTCATCGTAGATGGGGCTGTCCAGCTTGCCGATATCCAGGCCAATGATCATGCCATAGACGAAGTCGGCTGCGGTCAGCGGGCTGCCGTCATGCCAGGTGATGGTCTCGAACAGGTCAGCCGGGTAAACCACGGTCGACTTCACGTTGGCGGTCATGGTCTGGGTGTACTTCTCGCCAGCGGTGATGAAGACCTGGTTGACGGGATCCCAGTCCACCCAGGCATCGTCGGGGACGACGATCTCGGTTTCGAAGGACAGGTCAACCCAGTCCAGAGTCACACCAACGGGCAGGCCTTCTTTGACCACCACAGAGGCGCTCTCGATGCGCTGCGGCCACTGCAGGCCGGTGTAAGGATCGGGCATCACACCCACGTCGCCAGTGGCGCGGATGGGCATCATGTCATAGATCCAGTTCGAGCCAGCGATGGGGTTCCAGGGCTCCACCAGCACGCCGGGCTGAGCCACGCGCATAACGCCGCCTTCCTGCCCGTTGAAGCGGACAGTATAGCCGAAGAGGCGCGAGCCAGCGATGGCGCCAGCCAGGTCATAGGCTACGGAGACATTGGAGCGCATCGGGGAGAACGAGAGTGCGTCGTACAGCCACACACGAGCCGAGTCCTGCAGGGAGAGGGTCATGGCGGTGGCGAACAGTTCGCGGCGTTCTTCCAGGGTGGTGAATTCGTTGTTGCGCAGAGCCAAGTAGGCTGCTTCGAATTCAGGGGTATTGGTGTAGGCCTGGTGCAGGGGGATGGGGTAGTCGTAGGGGCCGTAGAAGAACGAGAAGTTGGAGCCATCATCGCGAGAGATCGCGGTGGTGATCCAGCCGCCGGTGTAGACATTCCACAGGCCATCGGTGGGGTTGGACTGCACCCAGATGGGGGAAGCCTCGGTGCGGGTCTTGTACTGGCGGTCAACCGTGAAGCCGGCTGCTTCCAGACGAGTGCCCAGGTAGTCACCCAACTGCATGCGCTCATCCTCAGTGCGGATGATGATGATGATCACGATCGGAGAGCCGCTGTAGGTCCAAACGCCGTTCTCCAGCGTGGCGCCCATGGCTTCCATCTCGGCTGCGATGATCTCGTTGCCCTTGTCAGGATTGTAGGCGTACTGGTTTTCCAGAGCGCGGGCGACATCTGCGTAGAGAGCATAGTCAGGGAAGCTCGAGTTGAGGCAGAACAGCTTGGTGTTGCCCAAGCCGCCGACGATTTCCTGGACCATGTAATTGCGGTCGATGATCCAGTTCATGGCCTCGCGGATTTTGGGGTTCGAGAAGGGGTTCAGCTTGGTCTCGTCGGTGAAGACAGCCGGATTGAAGCTGAATTCATTGTAGGAGCCAACCGAGTTGATGTAGGTCAGGTTCGAGTCTTCCTGAACCGTGCGGTACAGTTCGGCATCGCTCACGGTGTAGGCGTAGATGTCAATCTCGCCAGCCTGCAGTTGGGTCACTGCGGCCTGAGCGTTGTTCTCCTCGACGAAGACGAGTTGGTCAACCCAGGCGCCGGTGCGGGTCGAGGGCACGGGGGTCGGGGTGACCTCTTTAATAACCTCGACGAGCTCGGTTGTCTGAACCTCGACGATCGAGGTCTCAACGACCTCAACGATCTCGGTCTGAATGACGTCGACCTCTTTGGTCACTTCGACAGTTTCGGTGCAGGCGGCCAGGACCATGCTCAGCACGATCAACAGGCTCAGGACTGCCATTAATCTTTTTTGAAACATTTTCTCCTCCAGAAATTGATTTGATATGTTGGATATGGAACTTACAGTGTAGGGGCGAATTTTTGGGTTACTTTGGGCTCTAACCACCTCCTCTCAAGCGAATAGATACGGGCTGATGTTGCCACACCCCGAAACGCAAATTACAATATACCCGAAAACCAGCGAATGGTCAATCCCTATTCTCGGTCGTTGCGCATAGTATTGCGCTACGGAGTACGGCACGCTTCTCCAACCTGGAACCCTTCCAGGTTCCAGAGCATGCTTTGCGGCGCTCCACTGAGGGAGAGGCCGCAAAGATCGGGCCGAGTGACGGCTGCCCGGTAGCGCCAGTACAGCGGCAGGGCGGGCAGATCCTCGGCGAAGATGGTCTGCGCCTGCTGATGCGCCGAGGCGTACGCGGGCGTTTCAGGCAGGGCAGTCAGCGCCGACCAGCAGGCCTGGTCATATTCCGGGCTGCTGTAACCGGCGGCGTTGGCCCCGCCCCAACCCAGGGCGAATTCCGGGTAGGGGCCGGGGATTTCACGGGTGAGGAACAAGGCGCAGGGCGGCTCGCTGGCAGTCTGTAGGGCAAACTGGGCGGCGTCGAAACTGCGCCCAAACACTTCTCCAGCCGGGCCAGCAGCCAGGTAATCGGCGGGCTCGGCAAAGAGCAAATTGGCATCCAGGCCGCAGGCAGCCAGGTCGGCCTGGATGCGCTGGGCAGCCGCAGTCCGCTCGGCATCGGACGAGACCAGGTAGGTGAATTCAAAGGCGGTGCCGTCAGGGATGCCCGCCACGCCCTGGGACAGGCGCGCCGTGGCGGGGTCGCCATCCACATCCAGCCAGCCAGCAGATTGCAGCAAGTCGGCGGCGGCCTGGGGGTCGTAGGCGTATTGCGGCGCATCCGCGGCGAAGAGGGGATGGCGGGCAGGCAGGTAGGACTGCGCCACGCTGCCCAGGCCCAACAAGAGGTCATCCACCAGGGCCTGCCGGTCAATGCACTGGGCCACGGCCTGGCGCACTTCGCGCAGGGCAAACAGGTTGGGGCGAGCCTCATCGTACGAGTCGACCCCGAACATGAGCAGTTCCAGGGCGGTATCCGGCTGGATGGCCAGCGCCAGCCGGCCCTGCGTCTGCATGTTCACCAGCGCAGGCAGGTCAGCATCATAAGTGGCGGTGGTATCCACCAGGTCACATTCGCCCACCAGCAGGGCATCCAGGGCTTCCTGGCTGCCAGAGACGAAGCGGTAAACCAGGTGATCGAAGTTAGGCAGGCCCTCGGCGGCGCGGAAGTAATTCTCGTTGCGCGCCAGGGTGATATGGTCGCCGCGCACCCACTCCTGGATCACATAGGGGCCCCAGCCCAGGGGGGTCTGGGTGGCGGCGTTGGCGCTGAGCAGTTCGGCGGCGGTCATACTGCCCCAGGCATGGCGGGGCAGGGGCGAGAAGAAGTACTGGGCAGCCCAGGCGCCCTGGAAGCCCGGCACGCCGCGCCATTCGACCGTGGTTGCATCCAGGGCGGTGTAAGCGGCGGTGCGCTCCACCCGTTCCAGCAGGCCGGGCAGCAGGCTGCGGGCCAGCTCGTACGAGTAGACCGAGTCATCGGCGGTGAGGGGCGCTCCGTCTGACCAGGTGAGACCCGGCAGCAGGCTGAAGCGCAGCAGGCGTTGATCCATGCTCACCGGTTGGGTGCCAGAATAGACCAGGGCGCAGTCTTCTGCGCTGCACCCGCTGGGATGGTAACGCACGCCCTCGCCCAGGGCGGTCAGGTTGCCAGCGGCATCCACGATCAGCTCGCCGGGCTGCACCTGCACCGCCTGCAAAAGAGCGCTGCCATTGGCCTGGGTGGGCACACCGGTGAGGATCACTGCCTGGGCCTGGCCGCCCTGCACGTCAAACGGGCCATCGTAGACGGCCTGCAAGATGCTTTTGGCCGCGCTGGAGGCATAGTAAAGGAAGAGCGTATCCGGCTCGCCGGTCATGCAGATGGTCAGCAAGCGCGCGGCTGCGGGCTGGTCGGTTGCGGGGGGAGATTGGGTGTCGGCAGGCACCTGGCTGGCAGCCGGCGCGGTGGGCTGCCCCGTGGCCGCGGGTGCGGTGGGGGGAGCCGGCGTCAAACTGGGAGGGGTACAGGCAACCAGGAGATGCATCACCATCAACCCTATCAGACAAATCGAACGGATTTTGCCTGGCAAATTAAGATGCTCGCAATTGCAGGGATTCGGACCAAAACTTTCCGGGGTCTACGACGTCGTTGCCAAACCAAAAAGCCGCGGTCCAGTTGAAATCGCGCTGCGGCCATTGTGCGGAGAGGGGTGACGCCGAGGGGTGGAAGGGGAGCGCTTCTTCTGGGACGAAGATACGGGCCAGCCGCCGGGGTCGTACGCGCTCGGCCTGCTGCATCAGCCGTTTCCGGCCATCGGCCGGAGGCTGCTGCTGTGAAAGCCAATTTTTCAGGGTCCGTTCCAGGAAAGCGTCCAGTTTTTTGTCCATTTCATCACCTGCTAGGTAAACTCATATTGCAATTCGGCCAAAAAGTTTTGCTTTTCGTCCAGCGAGTCTTTAAGTGCCTGGCGGCCATAGTGCAAACGAGATTTGACCGTGCCGACGGGGACGTTGAGGATCTCTGCGATCTCTTGCAGGGGCAGCTCGTTGACGTAGTAGAGTACCACCACCACCCGCTGGGACAGGGGCAAGGAGGCCACCGCCTGCTGCACATGGCGGTTATCCTCATCCACTTCCAATTGCTGCATGGGCGATTCTCTACGGCTGCCAGCCAACCATTCGGCAATGTCTTCTAACGGACGGAACCAACGCTGGCGGCGCTTAACCCAGGTGTAGGAAAGGTTGGCCACCATGCGGTACAGCCAGGGCTCCAGAGGACGGTCCGGGTCCACCCGGTCTACAAAACGGTGCAGGCGCAGGAAAACATCTTGCAGCAGATCAGCGGCGGCTTCGGGGTCGGCGGTGATGCCGAGGGCCGTACGATACACCAGGTTGCGGTGACGGTCGTACAGCACCCCAAGCGAATCCAACTTGCCCGCTTGCAGGCTTAACACCAGTTCCTTATCGGAGGGTTCCAGTGCGGCCTCAAATCCTGCTCTCATCGTTTTTGTCCTATGAATACTACTACGTGCCCGGCGGTTTGGTTCAACCCGGCAGGTGATTCGTCTTTAATTGTAACACTTTTAATAACGTGTGTGTGAGTGTACGGCGAAGTCGCACACTCACACACATCAATCTTCTTCCTGCCCCAGGCGCATACGCACGTAAGAGGTGTAACGCTTCGGGTGGATGCGCCCCTGCTCCACGGCCTGGCGCACCACACAGCCCGGCTCGTGCACGTGGGTGCAGTCGCTGAACTGGCACTGCGATACCAGGTCGCGCAGCTCAGGAAAATAGGCATCTAACTCTTCCGCGTGGATATCCCACAGCGCCAGGGCGCGCATGCCGGGGGTATCGGCCACGTAGCCGCCGCCCTGCAGGGGGAACATCTGCCGCGCCACGGTGGTATGGCGGCCTTTCTCCGTTACCCGGCTGACCTCGTTCACGCTCAGCCCCAGCTTCGGTTGGACGGCGTTGAGCAGGCTGGATTTGCCCACGCCCGAAGGCCCCGCCAGGGCAGAGATCTTGCCCGTCAGGCAGCTGCGCAGTTCCTCCACCCCATCTCCGCGCAGCGCCGAGGCGTAGATCACCGGGTAGCCCAGGGGAACGTAGCGGCCGAAGAGGGCCTGGGCCACGTCTGCCTCAACCAGGTCAAACTTATTGGCAACGATGAGGGCAGGAATGCCCTGGCGCTCGGCCACCACCAAAAAGCGGTCGAGCATGCCCAGGTGCGGGCTGGGGTGGGCGCAGGCAAACACAAACACAGCCTGATCGGGGTTGGCGATGATCACCTGGCGGTACTCGCCGCGCGGCGTGGGGGCCAGGCGCACCAGCTCGCGCTGGCGCGGCTCCACCTCATCGATGGCGCCTTCGCCATCAGGCAAGGGCGATACCTGCACCCAATCGCCCACGGCGATCATGTCACCCCGGCGGCGGCCTTGCTTCATCCGCCCGCGCAGCTGGCACACCAACGCGCCAGCCTCCGTTTGCACGGTGTAGAAACCAGATTGTGAGGAGATCACCAGGCCGCGCATCTTAAGGGGTCGCCGTAGGCGTAGCGTTGGGATCCACGGTGGGGACGGGGGTGTCTGTCACCGCAGAGGTGGGGGTGGGCATCACGCCCACGCTGGCCTCCCAGGGATAGCGGGTGATGGCCCGCCCCTGGAAGTAGATCTCCATCACGCGGCGGAAAATGGGCAGAGCCACCTGCGAGCCTTCGCCGCCATACTCCACCAGCACCGCCACGGCAATATCGGGGCGGCCCTCACGGCCTTCAAAGGAATAGCCGGCAAACCAGGCGTGCGGCGTGGCGCCGCCCGATTCGGCGGTGCCGGTCTTGCCAGCCACGCTGACGCCCGAATTATTGACGAACGTATTCAGGCCAAATTGCCCCGTCTGGTAGGCAGTGCCGCGCGGGTTCATCACCACGCTGACCATGGCATCTCGGATGATCTGCAAGTTCTCGAGGGTCACCGGCAGGGGGTTGCGCACAGTGGGGGCAAAGATGTAGCTGGGTGCGCCACCGGGCGGCACGACCTGGTCGATCACGGAGGGCTGGTAGAGCGTGCCGCCGTTGGCCACCGCGGCCACGAAGGCCGCCACCTGCAAGGGAGTGACCAGGGTATTGCCCTGCCCGATGGCCAGGTTGATGGCATCCACCTGGTCGGTGGGGTTGGGGATATTGCCCGGCTGTTCGCCGATCTCGATATTGGTGTTGCTGCCCAGGCCAAAGGCGCGTGCCATATCTGCCAGGAGGGTGGGCATGCCGCGGTCGTACAGGTTCAGGCCAATGTGCCAGAACCAGGGGTTGCACGAGCGCATCAGGCCCTCGGGCAGGGTCAGCAGGCCGCTGGGCGGGGTCTTGCCATCTTCCAGAAAGTGATCGTAGGTCCAGTCGTTGGGTTTGTGACCGGGCAGGTCTTCAAAGAAATAGCCGCACTGGTATTCCGATTGGGCGGTGAACAGGCCGCTTTCCAGGCCGGCTGCCATGGTGATGATCTTGTACACCGAGCCCAGCGGGTACTGGCCCTGGGTGGCGCGGTTGTAGAGCGGCCGGTCTGAGGCGTACAGATCGTTGATCAGGTACGAGTAGTTGTAGTTGGACGGCTCGAACAGGTTGGGGTTATAACCCGGCGAGGAGACCATCGCCAGCACCCGCCCGGTATCCACTTCCATCACCACCAGGGCGCCCAGCATGCCCGGGCTGAAGGCGTTGGTATCTTGCAGGCCGCGCTGCAATTGATAGTCAATGGTGGTGTAGACTGCCTGAGCCGGCTCGGGGTTGGTCTCTGCCAGGATGGTCAGCACCTTGCCGTCGGGTCCCACCAGGTAGAGCACGCCGCCGCGCTTGCCCGCCAGGGCCGATTCATAATAATACTCCAGGCCATCCCGCCCCACGCGCTCATCCACACGGTAGCCCAGGCGGCGGTAGGTATCCACTTCATCCACCTGGATGTAAGACATATAGCCCACCACGTGCGAAGCCAGCCCCTCGCCAAAGTAATAGCGCGTGCGGAAAGGTGAGAAGATCACCCCCGAATAGGCGGACAGCGAGGCGCGGTGAGGCTCCAGCTCGTCTACCGACATATCGGCGACGGGGATGTAATACGAGCCCAAGGCGCGGTAGGCATCGATCTGCACTGCCAGGCTGGCAATGTCGGCGCTGGTGATATCCGCGATGCGGTTCAACAGAGAGGTCTGCCGCTCGGGATCTACGGCGGCGCTGTCCAGGCCAATGGCCACGGCGTCCGTCTGGGCTACCAGGGCGCTGCCATCGCTGGCGTAGATGTTGGAGCGGGCCGGGATGCGGTACTCCATGCTCAGGTAGTTGCCGCCTTTCAGTTCCGCCATGATCAGGGCATCATCCCACTCCACCCGCCACTGGCCTTCTTCCAGCGCGAGGAACATGGTGGTCTCGCTTTGGAAATCACCCACCAGCACGCTGTGATAGGTGACGCGGTAGCCCACCTGGGCGCTGCGCGGGTTGTTGACCAGCGCCGAAAGGATCTGGTATTCCCAACTGCGCAGGGCAGCGGCGTTAGGCACCTCGGCGTAACGGGCGGTGAAATCTTCCACGCTGATGGCATCCCGGCTGACCGCCGTCAACAGGCTGTACATGGTGGGGTAATCTTCAACCACCCAGGCATCCAGGTAGGATTGGGCAACCGGCTCAATATCGGGGACGCTGGTGGTCTGCACCTGCGGTTCGGGCAGGGTGGCGGTAGGCGGGGGTGCGGTGGGGGTCTCGGTGGCGGCGGGGGTATCGGAGGTGCAGCCCACCAGCAAGATTGCCAGAAAAATCACGGCCAGGATTTTACGCTTCATCGCATTCTTCTTTCTACTCATAGAACGCCAGCCCCGTCCAGAATGTTCCGGAAGACCGGGCAGGTATATTGTAAGGATTTTTGGCAGGCCTGGGGCAGATCGGTTTGGGGAGCCAGACCCATTTTGCGCAGGGTGCGCTGTAAATGGCACAGCGGCAGGCCGACCACATTGGCGTAGCAGCCCTCCAAGCGCTCGACGGGGCGAAAACCGGGGTGCTGGATGGCGTAGGCGCCGGCCTTATCCAGTGGGTCGCCGCTGGCGATGTAGATATCCATCTCGGCCTCGCTGTAAGAGCGCATGGGCACATCCGTGCAGCACAGGTCGGTGAGCAGGGCCAAATCTCCCAGGCGCAAGACGGCGATGGCTGTGTACACCTGATGGGTGCGCCCGCGCAGGCGCTTCAGCATCTGGCGCGCCTCGGCGGCGTGGCGCGGCTTGCCCAGGATCAGCCCATCGTCAACCACGGTGGTATCCGCGGCCAGGATCAGCGTATCAGGGGCAGAGGTGTCCGCGCGCAGCGCTGCGGCGGCCCGGGCCTTGCTCTGTGCCAGGCGCAGCACGTATTCGGCGGCGGGCTCGGCGGGCAAGGGGGTCTCGTCCACATCCGCCGGGGCGATCTCAAATTCCCAGCCGGTCAGCGCCAGCAGTTCCCGGCGCCGCGGCGAGTTGGAGGCTAATACGAAGATGCTCATGGGGCGGATTCTAACACACAAAAGTACCGAAATTTGATGCGTGCAGCGCGGCTGCGCCGCTATGCACGCATCAAATTTCGGGTACAATGCATACGGGAAGGAGAACTGATTTATGGACACATTGATTGACCGCATCCGGCGGGAAGGCAAGAACCTGGGCAACGGCATCTTGAAGGTGGACGGCTTCATTAACCACCAGGTCGACCCGGCATTGATGGACGCCTGTGGCAAGGAACTGGCGCTCCTCTTCAAAGATGTGGGCGCTACCAAGATCCTCACCGCAGAGATTTCCGGCATTGCCCCCGCACTGACCACCGCACTGCACATGGGGCTGCCGGTGGTGTACGCTCGCAAGCACAAGCCCATCACCATGCCCGACCAGGTGTTCCTGACGCTCAGCCCCTCGCACACCAAGGGGCGCATGGTGGAGCTGATCATCTCGCCGGAGTATCTGGCCAATGGCGAGCGCGTGCTGATCATTGACGATTTCCTGGCCACCGGGGCCACCATCCTGGGGCTGGTGCGCCTGGCGCAGACCGCCGGGGCGAGCATCGCCGGTGTGGGCACACTGGTGGAAAAGACCTTCGAGGGCGGGCGGCAGGCGCTGGCACACCTGGGCGTGCCGGTCGAATCACTGGCGCAGATCATCTCCATGGATGGCGGGCAGATCGTGTTCGCCACCAAGCAGGTATAAGCCATCCCCATGACCGATTCCATCGCCATCCTCGATTTTGGCTCGCAGTACGCCCAGCTGATCGCCCGGCGGGTGCGCGAGGCGCACATCTACTGCGAGTTGTTCCCCTGGAACGCCCCGGCAGAAAAAGTGCGGTCGCTGCAGCCCAAAGGCTTCATCTTATCTGGCGGGCCGGCCTCGGTGTATGCGCCCGCGGCACCGCAGGTGCCCGCCTACGTGCTGGAAAGCGGCCTGCCGGTGCTGGGCATCTGCTACGGCATGCAGGCGCTGACGCACGCCCTGGGCGGCAAGGTGTCTCCCTCCGAGCGCCGTGAGTACGGCCCGGCTACCGTGGAAACCAGCGCCGATAACCCGCTCTTCTGTGCGGGGCAGCAGCCGGTGTGGATGTCGCACGGCGACCGCATCGAGCAGCCCCCGGCGGGCTTCGCCCCGCTGGCATACTCGGCCCACTCGCCCATCGCCGCCATGGGCGACGTGTCGCGCGGCTACTATGGCGTGCAGTTCCACCCTGAGGTGCGCCATACCCCCGGCGGGGCAGAGATTCTGCGCCGCTTTGCCGTGGAAGTGTGCGGGGCGCAGCCCCACTGGACGCCCGACTCGATCATCGCCCAAAGTGTGGAGCGCATCCGCCAGCAGGTGGGCACGGCGCGCGTGCTTTCGGCAGTCAGCGGCGGGGTCGATTCGAGCGTGGCCACGGCGCTGGTGCACCGCGCCATCGGTGACCAACTGGCGGCGGTCTTTGTGGATACCGGCATGCTGCGCCAGGGCGAGGCCGCCCAGGTCGCCAGCCTGTTCCGCCAGACCCTGGGCGTGGAGCTGGTGACGGTGGACGCGGCCGACGATTTCCTCAGCGCCCTGCGCGGGGTGAGCGAGCCGGAACAAAAACGGCGCATCATCGGTGAGAAGTTCATCCGCACCTTTGAGGCGCAGGCGCTCTCGCTGGGCAAGCCGCCCTTCCTGGTGCAGGGCACCATCTACCCAGATGTGGTCGAATCCAGCGCACCGGACCGCGCCCAGGCCGCCCGCATCAAGACGCATCACAACGTGGGCGGGCTGCCCGAGCAGATGCACTTCGCCCTGGTCGAGCCGCTGCGCTACCTGTTCAAAGACGAGGTGCGCCTGGTGGGCGAAGCCCTGGGACTGCCCCACGAGCTGGTCTGGCGGCAGCCTTTCCCCGGGCCGGGGCTGGCGGTGCGCTGTCTGGGCGAGATCACCGCAGAACGGCTGGAGAGCCTGCGCGCCGCGGACGCCATCTTCACCGGCGAGTTGGCCGCGGCGGGCCTGCTGCACATGGGCCCAGAGACCGAGGCCGCCATCCGCGGCACCGCCCAGGCCTTTGCCGTGCTGCTGCCGGTGCGCTCGGTGGGCGTGATGGGCGACAGCCGCACCTACCAGGAGGTGATCGCGCTGCGCGCCGTGACCACGCAAGATTTTATGACCGCCGATTGGGCGCGCCTGCCAGACGACCTGCTGGGGCGGGTGGCCAACCGCATTGTCAACGAGGTGCCGGGCGTCAACCGCGTGGTGTACGATATCACCAGCAAGCCGCCCGCCACCATCGAATGGGAGTGATTTTTATGGTTGTGAGCAAATCCTCACAACCATAATTCGGGTTGTGCGTAGACAGGAACGAGAATATGGAAAGGAGCAATTCAATGGACGTGAGTGAAGTTCTCAAGAAGGCCTGGACCATCATCTGGAAGCACAAAGTGCTGTGGATCTTTGGCATTTTGGCCGGGTGCAGCGGAAACACCTCCGGTTCCAGCAGCGGGGGCGGCGGGGGCGGCGCTTCGGCGGGCAGCGGTGGCAGCAGCGGCAGCCTGGCTCCCAACCTGCAGCAGTTCCTCGACACGATCGAGCCTTACATCCCACTCATCGTCATCGGGATGTTCGTCTTGGTGGCAATCCTGATTGTGCTTTCGCTCGTCCTGGGCACCATCGGGCGGGCGGGGCTGGTGATCGGCACCAAGCAGGCCGACGAGGGCAAAGAGAAGCTCATCTTCAGCGAATTGTTCAGCGCCACCCTGCCCTTCTTCTGGCGGGTGGTGGGCTTGGTGGTGCTGGTTGGTATTACCACCTTTTTTGGCGTGCTGTTCGTGGGCATCCCGCTGACGGTCTGCACCCTCGGCCTGGGCGGGATCGCCCTGTTCCTGGCACTCCTCGCCATCCCCATCATCGTAGAGATATCCATTATCGCCATCGTGGTTGAAAACCTGGGCGTGATGGGCGGCCTGCGGCGCGGCTGGGAGCTCTTCCGCGCCAACCTGGTGACGATGATCATCATGGGGCTGATCCTGAACATCGGCATCGGGCTGGCCAGCGCCATCGTGGTGGCTGTGCCGGTGCTCCTGCTGGCGGCGCCGTTCATTTTCGGCGTGCTGCTGGCGGGCGGGCAAGCCATCGAAGGCGGGTTGATCTTCGCTGGCGTGTGCATGTGCGGCTTGCTGCCCGTGCTGATCGTCTTGCTGGGCGGGGTGCGCGCTTACACCGGCGCCGGCTGGACGCTGACCTACCTGCGCCTGACGGGCAATGCGCCCGCTCCCGTGGTGCTGGAAAACCTGCCGGACCCGTTGTAATCCACAAATACTGTCAAAAAAGAACTGTGCGGGCGCATTGCGCTCGCACAGTTCTTTTTTGACAGTATTCAAGAGTGAGAGGCGTAAAAAAACATGCCTATTCAAATATACGTTATAATTAGGGACAGAACAGTTCGAAATCAGCAGCTCTGTAAGTGGGAAAGGAGATAAGAAAGCAGTGGAAGAACTGGTCAAACTGGTGGTGAAGAAAACTGGACTTTCCGAAGCCCAGGCAAAAGCCGCTGTCAAAGTTGTGCTGGATTTTCTGAAGAAAAAACTGCCCCAACCCATTGGCAGCCAGATCGATACTGTTTTAGCCGGAGGTTCCCTGCCCACCGATCTCATGCAAGGGGTAGGGAGTCTGCTTGGCAAGAAAAAATAAACGATTTCAAATCAGGAGGATATTCACATGGCAAAACTTTTAGAGATCGAAGGCATTGGGCCGGCATACGCCGCAAAACTGAAAGCCGCCGGGATCGGCACCACGGTTGCGCTGTTGGAAAAAGGCGCCACGCCCAAGGGCCGCAAAGAGATCGCTGAAGCCAGCAAGATCAGCGATTCGTTGATCCTGCAGTGGGTCAACCACGTGGACCTGTTCCGCATCAAGGGCGTCGGCTCGGAATATGCCGATCTGCTCGAGGCGGCGGGCGTAGACACCGTGCCCGAACTGGCGCAGCGCAAAGCCGAGAACCTGTTCGAGAAGATGATCGCGGTCAACGAGCAGAAGAAGCTGGTTCGCCGGCTGCCGCTGAAATCGCAGGTGGCAGATTGGATCGAACAGGCCAAGAAACTGCCCCGCACGATCAGCTACTAATATTGATCCGCAAAAAGAGAACAGCGGCGCCGCAGGCGCCGCTGTTCTCTTTTTGCGGATAAGAAAGCCTACTTGCCCACCGGCAAGGCTTCGAGCTGCTTCACCAGATCGTTGAGCACATCGTAGCCGCCCTGCCAGAAGGCCTCGCTGTGGATGTCGATACCGGCCGCGGCCAGGATGCGCTCGGGGGCATCCGACCCGCCCGAAGATAGGATCTTGAGGTAGCGCGGCTTGAAGGCTTCGCCCTCGGCCTTGTACTGCTGGTACAGCGAGAGCACCAACAACTGCCCGAAGGAATAGGCGTACACGTAGAAGGGGTAATCGTAAATGTGCGGGATGGACACCCACTCCCAGCGGAACTCGTCGCCCACTTCCATAACATCGCCAAACTGGCCGCGCAGGTTCTTGATGTAGGCATCGCACAGATCGCCCACCGTGGCGCCCTGCGCAACCATTTCATGCGCCTGGCGCTCGAAGAGGGCAAAGTTACCCTGGCGCTGGATGGTGGCGTAGGCATCGTCCACCTGGCGGAAGAGCAGGTCACGGCGCACGTTCTCGTCCGTCTCGGTGGCTAAAATGCGGTCGATCAGCAGCATCTCGCCGAAGGTGGAGGCGGTTTCAGCCAGCGGCAGGCAGGAATGGAAGGTGTACAGGGTATGGTCCGAGGCCAGCATGGAGTGGATGGCATGCCCCAGTTCGTGCGCCAGCGTGGCGGCGTCATCGGGGCGGCCCTGGTAGTTCACCAACACCCAGGGCGACAGGCGGGGCGACACCGAGGAGCAGAAGGCTCCGCCGCGTTTGCCCTTGCGTACTTCGCTGTCCAGGTGATTTTTTTCAAACACGCGCTGGGCCAATTCGCCGATGCGGGGGTTGAAATCGTTGAAGGCATCCAGCACCATCTGCGCCGCTTCCTCGAAGGAGTAGGTTTTATCGGCCTTGACCACCGGCGCGTACAGATCATAGCGGCGCAGGCGCGGCATGCCCAGCCAGCGCGCTTTGAGGGCAAAGAAGCGCTGGAACACCGGGGCGTTGCGCTCAATCACGCCCAGGAGCGTATCCACCACATCGTCGGGGATGTCGTTGCGCAGGTTGCGCACCGAGATGGGGGTGGCAAAATGACGCAGGTTGACCTGCTCGCTGCGCCAGTCGCGCGCCACCGTCTGGTACATCTGCCCCAGGATGTCGCCGTCATCGCCATACACTTTGTACAGCTCCTGGTAAGCCCTGGCGCGCAGGTCCGCGTCGTTCATGCGCGCGTACATCATCAGCTCGCCGCGGGTCAGCTCCTTCATCTCGCCATCCACTTCCAGGCGGAAGGTGTAACGATTGGTGATCGTGCTGTACAGGTCGCGCAGAGCGCTGATGCCGGTGACGTTCTTGATGTTGATCACTTTCTCTTCTGGCTCGCTGAGGGTGTGCGGCTTGTAGGCGCGCATCTGCTCCAGCCAGTAACGGTAATCGCCTGAGACCGCCAGCAGCCGTTGGGCGTTGGCATCGTCCAGGTCCTTCCACCACAGCTCAAAGAAGAGCATGCGGTTGCCCAGGTCAGCCATGCGCTGGTTGACCATGCCCTGAAAGGCCTGGATGCCCTGGTCTTGCGTGTTGCCCGAAAAGGCCAGCCCGGCAAAACTCTGCACGCGGTTGCCCTGATCTTCAATCGCCTCCTGATGGTGCAGGAGTTCCAAAAAAGCCTTTTCGCTGATCTGGGGGGTCAGCGTGGGGCGCAGCCCCTCAAAAGCGGTGATCTTCGTTTCCAGTTCATCAAAGGCAGCCTTCATCTCGGGGCTGTCGTGAGCGGGGAACAGGTCAGCCAGGGACCAGGGTTTTTGGTGGTAAAGGGTCATGGGGTCATTCCTTTTTTTAGAGTGAGCCTGCCGCGGCAGGCGGTATGGATGGCAATACTGCCAGCCCATTATACCGCTATATATTAAAGCGGATATGCACGATCTCGCCGTCCTGCACCACGTACTCTTTGCCCTCCAGGCGCAGGCGGCCCTTGGCTTTGGCCTCATTCAGCCCGCCCAGAGCCAGCAGCTCGTCATAGCGCACTACCTCGGCGCGGATAAAGCCCTTCTGCAGGTCGGTATGGATCGCCCCGGCAGCCTCAAACGCCGTAGCGTCGCGGCGCAGCGTCCAGGCGCGCACCTCGTCGGCACCCACGGTGAAGAAAGACATCAGCCCCAGCAGGTCGTAGGACAGGCTGATGACCCGGTTCAGGCCCAGTTCCTGGATGCCGTATTCTTGCATGAAGGTCTCCACTTCTTCCGGCGGCAGTTGGGCCAGATCCATCTCCAGCTTGCCTTGCAGGGCAGCCAGGCCGCAGCCTGCACCGCCGTACTGCAAGTCGGGGGCTGGCTGGCCCTCTGCCAGGTTCAGCAGCACCAGCATGGGCTTGCGGGTGAGGAAGCCAAAGCCCGCCAGCACCTTCTCCTCTTCCGCGGAGATCTCCACTTCGCGCAGGGGCTTTTCTGCGCTCAGGGCTTCTTTGAAGCGCTCGAACAGGACGGTCTCGCGCTCGATCAAGCCGCGCTCGCGCCCATTGCCTTTCTTGCGCTCTTCAGCCAGGCGTTCCAGTTTGCGCTCCACGGTGATCAGGTCGTTGATCAACAGCTCGGCATCCATGCTGGCAATGTCGCGGGCAGGGTTTATGGTACCGGAGGGGTGCGGCACGCTGGCATCTTCAAAGCAGCGCACCACGTGCAGCAGGCCGTCCATTTGCGTCAGCTGGTTCAGCAATTGGCCGGAAATAGCTGCTTTGCTGCCTTCCAACCCGGCGATGTCGGCATAGGTGACCTTGGCGCGGATGGTCTTCTTGGGCTTGAACATTTCCGAGAGGCGGTCGACGCGCGGGTCGGGCACATCCACCACGCCGGTGTGGATGTCAATGCGCCCGCCGCTGGTGGTCAGCGGCTGGTTGCCGCGCGTCAGTGCGTTAAAGATGGTGGTCTTGCCCGATTGGGGCAATCCGATAATTCCCAGTCGCATGAGGTTGATTCCCTTCTGGGCTGATTATATCTCAAAAAATCGGGTATAATTTGCTTCACTCAAGCCGGAGTGGCGGAATTGGCAGACGCGCACGACTCAAAATCGTGTTCCGTAAGGAGTGTGGGTTCGATTCCCACCTTCGGCACCAGAAGAACCACCCCACCCCCTACCCCCGCCCCTCAAGGGGCGGGGGTTTATTTTGCAGTGATGATTTTTCGGGCAGAGCCCGCAAAATCATCACTGCAAAGATTTCGATGGGAGGATACGTGTGATATGCCAGATCAAAAAGATGACCGTGTGAAACTGGCCCGGCGCAGGCTGGTGCAGGCGGCCTGCGCCAGCGTGGCCGGAGCCGTGCTTTTCATCATCCTGTTCTGGGTGTTCAGCGGCACGCTGGAAGATATCGAGACGGTTTTCGCCGGGGGGGCCTTCCTGCTGATCCTCGGTGGGATCGCCTGGCTGGCGCAGCGCGGCCGGGAGCGGCTGGCGGCTTGGTTTCTGGCGGGATTGCTGACCCTGCTCATCACCGTGGACATCCAGTATTACGGGGTCGGCACGCCCAGCGCGGCCGGGTTCGTCCTGCCGGTGGTGCTGGCAGCCTGTGCGCTGGGATTGTGGGCCGGGCTGGGGGTGAGCCTGGTGGGCTGTGCGGTGATCTGGCTGGTGGCCTGGGGCAGCACCTCCGGCGGTTGGGTCAGCCCGCCCGCGCCGATCGACCACCTGACCTTCAATGCCCCCGCCCTGACGGTGATCCTGGTGGCGACGGCGCTGATCGTGGGCCTGTGGAGCCGGAGTCTGGAAAAATAAAACATCTGCGGCGCTTTCAGCGCCGCAGATGTTTTATTTTTCCTAATCGCCAGAGAGGGGCGCCGGTACGGGCTCGGCCTTGGCCTGCGTTGCACGCCAGAAGAATGACCAGTACAAGAACACCGAGATGGTGTAGAGAATAATGGTGCCGATGAAGGGCGGGGCAAAGCCGTAGCGCACCTGCAGCCAGCCGCTGACCATGGGGCTGATGAACCAACCCACGTTCCATGACATGCTCACTAGGCTGGCTACGGTAGCACGCGCGGAGGGCTCGACATGCTCCATCACGTAGGTCTGGTAGACCGGGCCGCTCATGTTCATCAGCGCCACGCGGATGAAATAAGCCGCCGTGCTGAGCCAGAACCAGGGCGCAAACCCCAGCAAGATCAGGAAGGGGATGGACAATCCCTGCGTGATCACCACCAGGCGGATCTTCCCTATGCGGTCAGCCAGCGGCGGGGCAAGCAGCAGGCCAACGCCCATCGCCAGCGAGCCCCAGGCAAACAAGGTGCCAATCACGTTATCGGGCTGGCCATACTGCTGGCGGAAAAAGACGTTCATGAAGGGCATGGTCAGCCCCGCGCCGATGGAGGTGATCAGCATGGGCGAGATCAGCTTGGCCAGCAGGGCGGGGTTCTTCATCGCATAGGTGATGGGGGCAAACACGGTGCGCTGGGCACGCCCCAGTTTGGGCGTACGCAGGAGCAGCAGCGGAAACAGGCCAATCGCCGCAGCGCCCGAAACCACCACCAGCGCCCCGCCGTAAGCCTCCGCACTCACCGCACTGACGCTCGCACCCAACGTCATCGCCACCCAGGTGGGCAGGTAACCGCCGATCCAGTTGCCTACCGAGGAGGAAACCATCTGCAGGCCGTTGCCAAAGGAGAAGAGGTAGGTGCGCTCTTGCTCACCGCTGTTTTCCATCAGGAAGGGGCTCATCGTCACCCCGGCCAGGGCGCCGGCGACACCCGAAAGCGCCGTCATGGCCACCAACATCCACTGCGAGGGCCACAGCACCAGGGCGGCAATGGTCACCACGGTGCCAAAGCCGGCGATCAGCAAGGAGGCCTTGCGCCCCAGCAGATCGGCCAAGTAACCCATCGGCAAAACTGTGATCAAGCCGGCCATACTGCTCACTGCCACCAGGTTGCCCAGCAGGGCTTCGTCAAAGCCCAGGCTGAGCACGTAAAAATTGAACAGCAAGCGGTAAATGCCCATCACCGCGCCGACAATGATCACATTGATCAGGTACAGGCGGGCGTTGGGCTGGAACGCCTTCAGGCGCTGGCCATACACACGCAATACATTCAAGAAACTAGTCAGTGGATTCTTCATGGTCATCCATTTGTAAAAATCTTTGCAAGGCTTCCCAGATGCCCGCCACCGCGCCGCTGCGGATGGTATAGCGTTTCTCCCCGGCATCATCCAGGAAGATCAACACCAGCCCTGCCAGGCGCAAGGCATTGAGGTGGTGGATCACCGTGGGCGGGCGCAGGCGCAGGCGGCGAGAGAGCTGCGAGGGGGTGAGCGGCTGATGGCTGAGGTAGCGCAGCACGCGCAGGCGGGTGGGGTCAGCCACCGCCTTGAGCGAGCGCAGCACCCCATCGGGCACCTGCTCACCGGGCACCAGCGCCAGCTCGGGCGGGCGGGCGCCGAACAGCAGCAGCATGCGCTCCGGGGCAGTATGGGTATAAAAAACCAGCGGCGTGGTCCAAAAAGAAGGCGCCAGCACCACTTCCTGCGCCTCAGCCAAGGCGGCAATGTGCACGCCCTGGGTCAATTCTTCTTCCAGGCGGTCAAAATCCAGCCGGGTGGCCAATTCCTGAGAATGCTCCAGGGCGGCCTCCAGCCAGGGGCGGATGCGGCGCTCTTCTTCGGCGAAGAACACCGCCTGATAGGCTTGCAAAGCCGCCAGGTAGCGCTCGCCAAATTCATCTGGCCGCGACCACCACTCCATGGCGGCAACCAGGTCGCGTGGGCGGGCATTCCAGCCGCGCGACTGGTACGCCGCGCGCAGGATCTCCAGGTCATGGTCGCCCCATATACGGCGGGCTGCCACCTGGCGCAGCATCTCAGCGGCGGCTTGGGGATAATCTACCTGCAAAGACAGCGCCGGCAGGCGCTCGGCGGGGGGCATCTGCCCCAGGGCATACAGGGCCGCGGCGGCGTCTTTGGGTGCAGGCAGGTTGTAGATCCATGTCAGCGGGGAGGCAAACATCACCTGAGATTCTTCTAACACCTGGCGGTGCGCCGCCGATAGGCGCGAGCGCACCCCTGCCGCCCAAGAGCCGCGCAGGCCAAAGCGGTCGGGGTGGTGCAAAACATGCAGGCTGGCAAACAGATCGTAAGCCGTGCCCAGGTCCCAGGTCAGTTGAGGGGTATGCGGTGCCATCATTTTTTTGCTCGCGAGTTAGATGTATATCTAATTAGATGATAGTCTAATTGGGGCATCTTGTCAATCCCTCTCCGGCGCTCCAGGCACCCCCACATATAGGGTATCTCTTGAGGTGCGCCAGAGATGTCAGACATCCCCGGAATGCCCCAGGCTGTGGATAACCTGTTCAAAACTGTGGATAACCGAGTCAATCTGGGGAGAAACGGTCAGAATTGCAGAAATGTGCGATTCTGACGACCCCTACCTGTGGGGGGTAGTTTTCACCAGCCGCCAATAGTGGATTTGAGATGTGGGATGGGTATAAACGCCCCTTTTGTCGGCTTTTCATCCCAGGCGGCATGGGGATAAAGTGGGTTGGCCCACTCCCTATATCCTGGCCCCCGCCCTGGCCCCCACCCCCATATACACGGTGGAGAGCAAGCCACATGGCCTGCTCTCCACATATCCACAGGTACTACTACATACTACGAATATAGATACTATCCTATGAGAGAGAGACTCCTCTAACGGGTTCCACTCTCTAAGAAACCGCAGAGATGGATCACTTCTTCACCCAGGGCAGGTAGAACTGCAACAGCGGCTTGAGCGGAGTGATGGTGACCGCTTGCTGGATCACCTGCATGCCGCAGGTATTGATGGCCGTGAGTGTGATAGTGTAGGTGCCGCCGGCGGTGAAGGTATGCGTGGCCGTGATGCCGCTGGCCAGGGCGCTGTCGTCGCCAAAATCCCAGGTGTAGGAGATGGGCAATGTGCCGGTGGCTGTGGCAGTGAAGACCAACTCCGTGCCCATCAGCGGGGCAGCAGGCAGCCAGGTGAAACCAACCTCGCTCACCCCGGCGCAGGGGATGGTGATGTTCAGGGTGATGGGGATCTGCATCAGCTCGCTCGTGCCCGCCGCGTCGCGCACTTCCAGCAGGGTTGTGTGGATGCCGTTGGGCAGGCCGCTGGAGTCGATGGTCAGGGTGATGACCACGCTCTCGCCAGGCTGGGCGGTGCCGCTTGTGGGGGCGGCGCTCAGCCAGTCCACCGGAGGCACCTCTGCCAGGCTCCATCCCAGTGGGGTCTCGCCGGCTTGCAAGATGGTCAGGGTTTGGGTGGTGACCTCACCCGCGATCAGATCGATCTCGATGGGCAGGGGCGCCACGTTGACCGAGAAAGCGGTGGTATCCACGCTGCAGATGTTCAGGGCGCGCAACTGCACCAGGTAGACGCCGGGCAGTGCGTAGGTGTAGTCTGCCAGGGCCGCGCCGAGGCCCGGCACACCGCCGCTGAGGAAATCCCACAGGTACATCAGCGGCTCATCGCCGCTGACGGTGGCGGTAAAGTGCATGGTTTCGCCCAGCGTTACCGGGCTGCTGCTGGTCAGGGAGTCTATGCTGACCGGGGTGCAGGCGGTGCATCCGCCAAACCACTGGAGGACGCGATCCAGCACCACGCGTCCATTGGCATTGTTGTTGTTATAGATGGGCACCCAGGAGGTGCCAAAGAAGACCGTTTTCCAACTGCCGCTGGCTTTGGTCAGGTCCAGGCTGTTGCCGCCGCCGGATGCCGCGCTGCGGAAAGCCGTGGAGGCCCCCGCACCCGGGTTGACGAGATCGGCATAGTCGGAGAAGCCAGCCGGGTAGGACAGGGTGAACGGCCCCAGGCCGTCGCCCAGGGGGTTGCCAGCCACGCCGTACTTCACGGAGGCATTGCCACCGTCTTCGGTGAAAGAGCCGACCCCCAGGTAGTTCTGGGCAAAGGCGGTGATGCCCATATCGTACAAGTATTCCTGGCTGTCGAGGAAGAGCCGGCCGCCGCCCTCCAGGTAGGCGGTCAGGTTGATCTCATCGGTGGGGTTGGGCCCAGCCGAGTCGCTGCCGTTTTTATCGCCAGAGAACCATAACACGATGGTGTACTCCTGCAGGGTTTGCAGGTCGGGGCCATTGCCGCTGCCGCCGCCGGTATCGAACACAGTATACTCATAGCCCAGGTTGTCCAGGGCGGCGGTGTAGTAGAGACGGGTATCGGGGGCGTTGTTGTCATCATCCACCAGCAAAATGCAGGACAGGCCGAACAGGTAAAAGTTTTGGATCTGATCCTGATCTACGACCACGATGCGCTCTTCGGGCTGGTGCCCAGGGGCACTGACGCGCAGCGTGTAGCTGCCCGCTGCCAGGCTGAACGTATATGCGCCGGTGAACGGGTCGGTGGCAGCCGGTGGTACGGGGGCATCCAGCACCTCCACCTGCGCCGTCAGCGGCAGGGCGCTGCCCGCTTCCAGCACCACGCCGGTGATGGTGTAAGCCGGGGCGCTTTGCAGGGAGAAATCCAGTGTGGTGACCTGGTCGGTGATGATGAGCGTGGTGGTCACCACGGGCTGGTAGCCGTAAGCCGAGGCGGTGACGGTGTAAGCGCCGGTTAACAGGGTCTGGGTGTAGTAACCGCTGGCGTCGGTGGTCATCTCGAAGGTGGGGCCTGTGGGGGATTCGATCTGCACCGTGGCGCCGGCGATGGGGGCAGCGGTGCCACCGTCACTGACGGTGCCATCCAGTTGGCCGATGCCGTCGGCGATCAGGCAGTTGCTCATGTGGGCAAAGGTGCCCAGCGAAGCCTGCACAAAGGCGGTGTAATAGGGCCAATCCTGGAAATTATCCAGGTCATCGTTGATGGTATGGTAGTACGGGTTGAAATTGCTCTGGTCTTCGATGGCCAGGATGGAGGTGAAACCGTGATCCCAGAAAGAACTATGGTCGCTGCCGCCGCCCAGGCTGGTGACCAGTTGGGGGATCAGGTTGAGGTCATAGGCAGTCACCACGTCACTGAAGAGCTGGGCCAGGGCCAGGGTGGTGGGCATGCTGCTGTTGTAGAGCAGATCAATGTCGGGAGACGTGCCGCCGGTGTTCCAGGCGATCATATCCAGGTTCAGGTAGCCGAGGATGTTCTCGTTCAGGTTGTCGGCGCGTAGGGCGTAGGCGGCAGAGCCATTCAGGCCCTGCTCCTCGCCGGTCCAAAAGGCAAAGCGCAGGGTGCAGCCCCACTGGTACTGCGAGAAGAGGCGGGCGGCGATCAGCGTGGCCACGGAGCCGCTGGCGTTATCGTCTGCGCCGGGGGCGCGCCCGGAGGATGGCATATCGTCCAGGTGGGCGCCGATGATGTAGATATCGTCTGGGTTGAGCAGGCCGGGGATCTCGCCGATCACGTTGGGGTAGGTCGACCCGCCCCAGGTGTGATACTCCACATCCAGCCCCAGGGCGGCCATTTCCTGGCCGACAAACTGGGTGGCTTTTTGGATCGACTCGCCGCTGTTGGTGTGGCGGGTGAGGATGGTGTAGGGCACGCCGCCAATATCCACCGGGTTCTCACCGCTGATGTCAGCCGTATCGCTGTACACCATCGCCTGGGTGGCCTGGCTGAGGATGGATGCGATCACCGGGTCGGGGGTGATGACCTGGGGGAAGATGCTCTCGGTCTGGTTGGGGTAGAGCGGCTTGGGGGTCAGGGTGACTGCCCGCAGGTTGCCGCCAGCGAGCGCCAGAGCCTCGGCAGAGCGGGCATCCATGCGCAGGAGCACTTCCGCACCGTAATCCAGCAGCCGCGTGCCAAAGGTTTCCCAGGCCAGCGCGGCCTGCCCTGGCTTGAGGGAAGCCAGGTAGTAGGTTGCTCCGCGCATGTCTGCATCCAGGATGCGGTAGGTCAGCCGGGCATCTGCCAGGGCTTGCTGCCCCAGGGCGTCTGCACCGGTGAGCAGAGCCCGGCCGTCTTGGCGATACAGCCAGGTGTAAACGGGCAGGCCGGTGGCATCGAAGTGGACCAGGGCCTGTTCGTTGGGCAGGGCCACGGAGATCAACGCCTGCGGGGTGGCAACGGGAGCGTTTTTTTGCGCCTGGGCCTGGCTGGTGAGTGAGACCAGCATGGCTGCCAGGAGGATGAAGGAAAAAATGCGTTGTTTCATGGATTCTCCTCTGAAAATGGGTTTTCCTTGTAGTAACGACTTCAGTCGTTTCTGCTCGAAATTGCCAGACCTTTGACGACTAAAGTCGTCACTACGAACCACTTTTTAAGACTTCATCTTTGCCACGGTGACGCCATCGCCGCCTTCTTTTTCCCCACCCGACTCGTAAGAGCCCACATGGGGATGGCTGCTGAGCGCCTCGCGCACTGCCAGGCGCAGCTTGCCGGTGCCTTTGCCGTGGATGATGCGCACCCAGGGCAGCCCGGCCAGGTAGGCCGAATCCAGGTAGCGTTCCAGGGCGGTCAGGGCTTCATCGGCGCGCTGGCCGCGCAAGTCTAGCTCCAGGCCCGGCGATTCGGGCAGGCTGAGCGTGGAGCTGCGGCGGGGCTGTGCGGGTGCTTTGGGGGCAGGTTCTTTGACGGGCTCGGGGGCGGGGGGCAGCGTGCCGGGCAGCTGCATCTCTGCCAGGCGCGCCCGCACGCGCAGCGCGCCTAACTGCACTTCGGCATCTTCTTCGCCCAGGGTGGTGACCACGCCCTGCATGTGGAGCGTGCGCAGGTACACCTGGTCGCCCACGCGGATGGGGCGGCGCACTGCATCTCCGGCGATCTCCACCGGGCGGCGGTCGATGGGCTCTTCGATGTTCTCTTCGATCTCGGCGGCCTTGTCCTCGGCCTCTTCCAGCGCATCCAGCGGCTGGCGGGCACGCGTCAGCAGGCGGCGCGCCTGGCGCAGCTCGTCTTGCAGTTCGGCGGTCTGCGCTTCGGCATCCTGGCGGGCCTTTTCCAGCACCGCCAGGCGCTCATCTTCGATCTTATCCAGGCGGCGGGCCAGCTCGGCGCGCAGGCTTTCGGCTTCGTGGCGGGCGTTCTCGGCCGCACCGCGCGCCCGGCGCGCCTGGTCACGCTGGCGGTGGATCTCATCCAGCAGATCCTCGGCGCGCAGGTCGGTGGGGCTGATCTCAGCGCGGGCGGCGGCGATGATCGGCTCGGGCATGCCCAGGCGCTGGGCAATCGCCAGGGCATTGGAGCGCCCCGGCAGGCCGATGGTCAGGTGGTAGGTGGGCTGCAGCGTATCCAGGTTGAATTCCACGCTGGCGTTGACCACCCCGGGGGTGGCGTGGGCGTAAGCCTTCAGCTCAGGGTGATGGGTGGTCACCAGGGTGGTGATGCTGCGCTCCAGCAGGTGGTTGAGCAGCGCCCGCGCCAGGGCTGCGCCTTCCTGCGGGTCGGTGCCGGCGCCCAGCTCATCCAAAATGACCAGCGAATGGCGGGTGGCCTGCTCCAGGATGCGCACGATGTTGGTGATGTGCCCCGAGAAGGTGGAGAGCGACTGCTCGATGGACTGCTCATCGCCGATATCGGCGTAGATCTGGCGGAAGAGGCTGATCTCCGAGCCGGAGTGAGCCGGGATGTGCAGCCCCGATTGCGCCATCAACGCCAGCAGGCCGATGGTTTTCAGGGTGACGGTCTTGCCGCCGGTGTTGGGGCCGGTGACCACCAGGGCATAGGTCTGCGGGTCTAATTCCACGTCGATCGGCACCACGCTCTGCGGGTCGATCAGCGGGTGGCGGGCCTGGTACAGGTGGATGAGGGTGCCAGGGTGCGGTTTCCCGGTGTTCTTGGGGATGGGGTGCAGCAGCGGCTCGGTGCCGCGGATGCGGTCGGAGTACTTGGCCCGGGCAAAGATCAGGTCCAGGTCGGCGACGGTCTCCACCGATTTGAGGATGCTGCCGGCAGACATGCCCACCTGCTGCGAGAGGTCGGTGAGGATGCGCCGCTCCTCGTCGCGCTCTGCCAGCTGTAACTCGCGGAAGGAGTTGTTATGCTCCACGATGGAGATCGGCTCGACGAACAGGGTGGCGCCGGAGGCAGATTGGTCGTGGACGATGGATTTCATGCGTCCTTTGAACTCGGCGCGCAGCGGCACCACGTAGCGGTTGTCCCGCTGGGTGAAGAGGGCTTCTTGCAGCATGGGGGCGTTCTTCGGGTCGCTGACGATGCGCTGCAGCTTGGTGAGCAGGCGCTCGCGCACGATGCGCAATTCGCGGCGGATGGTGCCCAGGCGGTCGGAGGCGGTATCGAGGAGATCGCCGCGGTCCGAGATGGCCCGTGTCACTGCATCCACCAGGCCCACGGGCGGCGGAATCTGCGCCGCCAGGGCGAACAGGTGCGGGAATTGAGCTTCCAGGCGCTCGAAAGAGCGGGCCAGGTTGCGGGCCGCTACCAGGGTGTATTTGATCTCCAGCAGTTCGGGAGGGGTGAGCACGCCGCCGTGGGCCGCCAGGTCTACTGCCGGGCGGATGTCGCGCGCCCCGCCGATGGTCAGGTCGGGGCGGGTGATCAGCATCTGCACCGCCTCGCTGGTCTCGGCCTGGCGGCAGCGCGCCTCTTCGATATCATCCGTGGGGGTCAGGTTCTGCGCCTTCTCGATGGAGACGGGGAAGGCGCAGTGGCTGGCCAATTGGGCTAATACTTTGGGAAATTCCAGGGTATGAAGGGTTTTTTCATCCATGATTGGTTCGTGTGTGCCGGGCTTGATCTCAGCCCAGGCGGGAGCGTTCTTCCTCCGCCACACTTTCCTCCAGCTTCTTGAACAAGGGGCCGGGCGGTCGCAGGGCTTTCCCCGGCGCTAACTGGCTGGGCTGCCAGAGCGGGCCTGCCGGGATGGGGCGGTAGCGCAGGGTGGTATGGCTGCCCAGGGAATCGGTCTGCTCTTCCACGTACTGCTCGCCAAACAGGGGTTGGTCATAGCCCAGATAATCGTGCAGGCGCTGGCAGGTGAAAGGCAACACAGGGGCCAAGAGCACTTTGAGCGAATCGATGCAGCGCAGGGCGGTGTAGATGGTTTTGGCCGCGGCGGTTTTGTCGGTCTTGATCTCGAACCAGGGGGCGCTGGTGTCCAGGTACTTGTTCACCTCTGAGGCCAGGCGGATGGCCTCGCCTAGGGCAGCGCGCAGGTTCACGCTTTCCAGGTGGTTGCCCACGCTCTGGAAGCCGCTTTCCACCGTTGCCAGGATCTCCCGATCGGCAGGGCGCAGCTCGCCGGGGTCGGGCACCACGCCCTCCCAATGCTTGTAAGCAAAGGAGAGCACGCGGTTGGCCAGGTTGCCCCAGGTAGCCACCAATTCATTGTTATTGCGGGCCACAAATTCCGCCCAATCCCAGTCGGTGTCGCGCGTCTCGGGCATGTTGATGGTCAGGTAGTAGCGCAGGGCGTCGGGATCGTAGCGAGTGAGAAAATCCAACCCCCACACAGCCCAATTGCGGCTGCCAGAGATCTTCTTGTTTTCCAGGTTCATGAACTGGTTGGCGGGCACGTCGTAGGGCAGGTTGAGCGGCTTGCCCGGCTGCCCGGCGAAGAATTCCAAGAACTGCGCCCCGGCGCCTTTTAACTGCGCCGGCCACATGGCGGCATGGAAGAAGATATTATCTTTGCCGATGAAGTAATAGGCACGCGCCTCGGGCTCGGTCCACCAGTTTTTCCAGGTCTCGGGGCTGCCGTTGATCTTGGCCCACTCGATGGCTGCCGAGAGGTAGCCGATGACGGCCTCGAACCACACGTACAGGCACTTGCCGCTCCAACCTTCCACCGGCACGGGGATGCCCCAGTCCAGGTCACGCGTGATCGGGCGGGGCTGCAGGCCCTCGCTCTCGATCTGCCCCAGCGATTGGCTGATGACGGTCTCGCGCCAGTAGGATTGGCGGGCGCGCAGGAACTCAGCCACATCGGGCTCCAGCTTGGAGAGGTCGAGGTAGTAATGCTCGGTCTCGCGCAGTTCCGGGCGAGAGCCATCGGCTTTGGAGCGCGGCTCGAGCAGTTTCTCCGGCTCCAGCACATTGCCGCAGCGGTCGCACTGGTCAGAGCGGGCGCCCTCGTAGCCGCACAGATAGCAGGTGCCTTCCACGTAGCGGTCGGGCAGGAAGCGCTTGGCCGCGGGAGAGTACCACTGCGGGGTGGTCTTGGTGTACAGGTAGCCGTTTTTGAGCAGGGCCAGGAACACGCTCTGCGCCACCTTAAAATGGTTCTCGGTGTGGGTGGTGGTGAACAGGTCGAAGGAAATGCCAGCCTGCTGGAACAGGTCAATGAACTCGTTGTGAAAACGCTTGTACACCTCTTCCACCGGCTTGCCCTCGGCGTCGGCGCGCAGCGTTACCGGCGTGCCGTGCGAATCAGTGCCAGAGACCATCAGCACGTGATGGCCTTTGAGGCGGTGGTAGCGGGCGACGATATCGCCGGGCAAGTGCGAGCCGGTGATATTGCCCACGTGGATGGAAGCGTTGGCGTAGGGCCAGGCAATGGCGATCAGGATGTGTTCGGTCATAGGAGCCTCCGGTGGTTGGGGCGGGTTGCAAAGGATAAAAAAGGGCTGCCCATTTGGACAGCCCCATGAGGATTCTCTCAAACGTTCAAGATTAGCCGCGGCGGGTGGCTGCCTGGGGTGGCGCAGGCATTTCCATAGGCATCAGGGGCATGGTAATGAAAGTGAACATGACAGCCTTCCGGGTGCTTAGTTATATTGAGTCTAAATGTGCCGGGCGAATTTGTCAAGAACCATCGCCAGGCCACCGCAAAAAAAAGGTTCGCAGCGGGCAAAGCCCGCCGCGAACCTTTTTTGCGGAGTTTAGAGATACTCGCGCAGCAGCCGCGAGCGGCAGGGATGGCGCAGGCGGCGCAGCGCCTTGCCCTCGATCTGGCGGATGCGCTCACGCGTCAGGCCAAACTTGCGCCCCACTTCTTCCAGGGTGTAGGGGTGCCCGTTCTCCAGGCCAAAGCGCAGGCGCAGGATGCGCGCCTCGCGCGGCGAGAGAGTCGCCAACACCTGCTCCACGCGCTCGCGCAGCATATTCTCGTAGGCGGTTTGGGCGGGCGAGGGGGTGAAGGTATCTTCGACGAACATGCCATATTCAGCCTCTTCGTCGTCGCCCACCGGGCTTTCCAGCGAGATGGGCACACGCGCCACCTCGATCATCCACTGCAGTTTGTCCATCTCCACGCCCATTTCCTTCGAAAGCTCATCGGCGGTGGCTGGGCGGCCCAAGAGCTGCTCCAGCCGGTGGGCGGTCTTGTACATGGTGCGCAGGCGGTCAGTCATGTGGACCGGGATGCGGATGGTGCGGCCCTGGTCGGCAATGGACCGGGTGATGGTTTGGCGGATCCACCAGGTGGCATAGGTGGAGAAGCGGAAGCCGCGCTGGTACTCGAACTTGTTGACGGCTTTCATCAGGCCCATGTTGCCTTCCTGGATCAGATCCAGAAAGGGCACGCCGCGCCCGATGTACTTCTTGGCGATGCTGACCACCAGGCGGGTATTGGCCTTGATCAGGTGCTCGCGGGCCAGCACGCCGTCTTGCACGCGTTCCTCCAGCTCTTTGCGCTGGTTGGCGCCGGCGCGGCCGTTGAGGTTCTTTAATTCAAACTGCGAGCGGCGCCCCTTCTCGATGCGCTGGGCAAGCGAGATCTCCTCCTCCAGCGAGAGCAGCGGCACACGTGACATTTCCTTCAGGTACAGGCCGATGCTGTCATCGGCAGAGATGTGTTCCAGGCTGGTGAACAGATTGGGCTCCAGCAGGCCGTTTTCCGGCTCCAGAGGGGCCTGCTCTGCCGGGGTGTCGGCGTCATCCAGAATCTCGACCCCCTGATGGCGCAGTGCAGCCACCAGCTCTACCAGGCGGTCGTCTTCCTCGTCTTCCCACGGCGCGGCTTCCAGGATATCTTCGGTGGTCAGATACCCCTGCAGGTCTGCCTTTTCGAGCAAATTGCCCAAAACGGCGGTGTTGTGATCGGTTTGCGTTGCGTAAACCATAGTTCCCTCCTGAATGACCAGCCGCGAAGCAGGTGCTTATGTGGATGGTTTGTCTAAGAGATCCTTTAATACAGAAAGCCGCTCATCCCCGGGGGCAGTATCATGCTGGCAAGTGACCAGGTTGCGGTTCTCCCCGCAAACCGGGCACAGGCCCTTGCAATCTGGACTGCACAGCGGGCTGATCGGCACGGCCAGGAGCATAAACTCGCGCATCAGGGGGCCCAGGTCGATGTGAAAATCATCTGGCACGAGCAGGCCGGAATCGGTGACGTGGCGTTTGGAAAAGGCGTATAATTCGGTGAATTCGGTGGAAAGCGGCTGGAAGAACGCAGTCAGGCAGCGCACACATTCGGCATCAGTCTCGGCGCGGGCGCCGACCTGCAAGAGCAGACCCTGGGGCGTGCGCGTCAGCCGGCATGTCCCCGTCAAATGAACGAGGCTCAAGTCTGGAGGCAGGTGAATTTGCGGGATGTCGAGGGGGAAATCCCGACTGTAGCCGGCCGTCTGGGCGACGATAAAACCGACATTCAGCCGAAGAGGAGAAAGGGTATCTGACACAAGATTAGTCAAATAGCAAAGTAATTTATCTGATTTCGTCAATATTATAACATATCTTGCTGACATGACTAGGGTATTTTTAATCTTTAACCCCCATATATGGGATTCTGGTACTATGCGGATAGTAAAATCTGGCCGAAAACGACGCGTTTTGGGAGAATAACATGACGAAACTGCTCATTGCCACCGGCAATCCCGGAAAAGTGCTTGAAATTCGCGCTCTGTTGGACGACCCCGCTCTGCTCCTGCTGACCCCCGCCGACCTGGGCCTGCACCTGGAGGTGGCTGAGGTGGGCGCGACCTACGCCGAGAACGCCGCTCTCAAGGCGCAGGCCTTTGCGCACGCCTCGGGCCTGCTGGCGCTGGCAGATGATTCGGGCCTGGAGGTGCAGGCCCTGGGCGGGCTGCCCGGCCTGCGCTCGGCGCGCTTCGCCCCTCAGCCCGGCGCCACAGACGCGGACCGCCGTGCCTACCTGCTGCAGCGCCTGGGCGACGCACCGCGCCCCTGGACGGCCTGCTTCCACTGCACCGTGGCCCTGGCCACCCCCGCGGGTGCGCTGCACTTTGCCGAGGGCCGCTGCCCCGGCGAGATCATCCCCGAAGAGCGCGGCGACCATGGCTTTGGCTATGACCCGATCTTCCTGCTGCCAGAGTTGGGCCGCACCATGGCCCAGCTCAGCATGGAGGAGAAGAACCGCCTCAGCCACCGGGCCCGGGCTGTGCTGGCTGTCCGGCCTATCCTGGCCGGGCTGCTGGCCCGATTCTGATATCGAATAAACTTGCAAAAATAGATGTTCTGCATGGCTTCGCCACGCAGAACATCTATTTTTGCAAACATATTATGCTTTGCAAGCGGCCCATTTTGGATTATCATACAGGGTAATGGATCCATCTTTGATCAGCATCGGCGTGGCGGCGCTGGCAGGCCTGGCGGCAGGGCTGCTGCTGGGCTTCATTGTCTTGCGCGTGGGCAAGGCCTCCCAGCGCACCAGCCAGGCGGAGAAAACCAAGCGCGATGCCGAGCGCACCAGCGTCGCCGAACGGCAGCGCCTGCGCGAGGTGTACAATTTGATCTCGTCCATCACTGCCACGTTGAAGTACCAGCGTGTGCTTGAAATGGCCCTGGATCTGAGCGCAGAGGTGATGGCTTCTCCCAATGCCCCCTCAGACCGCCTGGTCAGCGCGGTGCTGCTGTTTGCCCAGGGCGAAGGCAAGCGCCCTGAGCTGGCGGTGGGCACGGCGCGGCGCTTTACCCCTGCCGATTCGCGCGCTGTACTGCCGGGGGCGGCGGGTTTGATCGCCGATGTGATCGAGAATGGCCATGCCATGCTGAGCAAGAATGTGGCCCAAGACCCGGAATTAAGCCGCCTGGTGGCCTTGCGTGCCTGCACCGCCGCCTACTGTCTGCCGCTGCGCGCCGGGCTGGATACGTACGGCGTGCTGCTCTTTGCCCATCCCGACGTCAATTACTTCACCCAATCGGACCGTGACCTGCTGGATATCATCTCCCATCAGGCCGTTATCGCCATCCAAAACGCCCGCCTGTACAGCGATCTGGAAAAAGAAAAAGAGCGCATGCTAGAAATTCAGGAAGAATCGCGCAAGAAACTGGCGCGTGACCTGCACGATGGCCCCACCCAATCGGTTTCGGCGATTGCCATGCGCCTGAACTTTGCCCGCCGCCTGATGGAAAAAGATGTTAAGGCCACCGGCGAGGAATTAGCCAAGATCGAAGACCTGGCCCGCCGCACCACCAAAGAGATCCGCCACATGCTCTTCACCCTGCGCCCGCTGGTGCTGGAATCGCAGGGGCTGGTGGCGGCCATGGAGGCCATGGCGGAGAAGATGCGCGAAACCTACGGCCAAAATGTGCTCATCGAGACCAACGCCCAGTTGATCGACCAGTTGGAGATGGGCAAGCAGACGGTGGTCTTTTACATCGCCGAAGAGGCGGTCAACAACGCACGCAAGCATGCCAAGGCCGACCATATCTGGGTGCGCATCAAACCCTTCGATAAAGATCTGGGGTTGTTGGAGATCCAGGATGACGGCGTGGGTTTCGATGTCAGCGCGGTGGATGCCTCTTACGACCAGCGCGGCAGCCTGGGGATGGTGAACATGCGCGAGCGCACAGAGTTGGTCAACGGGGCGCTGCGTATCGACTCGGCTCTCGGCAAGGGCACGCGCATCCAGGTGCTCATTCCCATCACCGAAGAAGGCGCTGACCGCTTGCGCCGCGGCAAGTAATCTCGCAGTGCGCCGGCTGCCCGGCGCGTTCCAGGAGAAAAGCTGTGCCCGTTGCTTCCGGTATCTACTATTCTGTTCATGAGGGGGCAGCGAACCAGGGTTTGCCAGTGGTGTTGATCCATGGCGCAGGCGGCACGCAGTTGGCCTGGCCGCCAGAAGTGCGGCGGCTGTCGGGCGGGCGTATCTTTGCCGTAGACCTGCCCGGCCACGGCAAATCAGCAGTGGCGGGAGGGCAGCAGTCCATCGCAGGCTACGCCCGCCTGCTGTTGAGCTGGATGGATGCTGTTCAACTGCCGCGGGCCGTCTTTGTGGGCCATTCCATGGGCGGGGCAATTGCCCTGACCATGGCGATCCACCACTCGCAGCAAACCCTGGGCATTGGCCTGGTGGGCAGCGGGCCGACTTTGCCAGTGGACCCGCGGCTGCTGGAATATGCCGCCAGCCCAACCACCTTTTTCAAGGCGGTGGAGGCCTTCCAGGCCTCAGCTTACAGCCCCAGCGCCGCGCCGCGCCTGGTGGAACTGGCTATGCAGCGGCTGGCAGAGACTCGCCCCAGCGTTTTGCACGGCGACCTGCTCGCCAGCAGCAAGTTCGATGCCAGCGCACATTTGGCCCAGGCGGTCTGCCCGGCGCTGATCGTCTGCGGGCAGGATGACCGCCTCACCCCGCCGCGCTGGTCGCAGTTCATGGCGGGGGCTCTGCCCCAGGCTCGCCTGGCGCTCATCCCGCAGGCTGGGCACATGGTGATGCTGGAGCAGCCCGAAGTGGTGGCGCGTGCCCTGATCGGTTTTTTACGAGAGATACCCTTTAACCCTGGGGAGGTGACTTTGCATGTACATCGCCATTGAGGGAGTGATCGGTGTGGGCAAGACCACCCTGGCGCGCTTGCTGCAGCCAGCCTTTGATGCCCAGTTGGTGCTGGAAGTGTTTGAGGAGAACCCCTTCCTGTCCGACTTCTACGGCGACCGCGCCCGTTATGCCTTTCAAACCCAGATCTTCTTCTTGCTCAGCCGCTATCACCAGCAGCGCCGCTCTGTGCCCGATCTGCTGGCCAACCACGGCAACCTGATCGCCGATTACACCTTTGCCAAAGACGGCCTGTTCGCCTGTATCAACCTGACCGGAGACGAGCTGGAAATGTACTACCGCGTGCACGCCGCCCTGGCCGAAAAGATCCCCCTGCCCGACCTGGTGGTCTACCTGCGCGCCGATACCGACGTGCTGATGCAGCGCATTGCCCTGCGCGACCGTTCTTACGAGCGCAACATGGCGCGCGACTATATCGACCTGCTCAACCGCACCTACGAGGCCTCTTTCCACGGGCCGTACCTGTCTGTGGACGGCCGCCAGACCCCCATCCTGGTCATGGATACCAACGACCTGGATTATGTGCGCTGCCCCGACCATCTCAAGACGGTGGAGGAGCGCATCCGCCAGGCCCTGTGCCTGGCGCCTTTCCAAACTCAATTCACCCTGGATCAAAGCCATGCGCATCAATCCTGATGTTTTGAATAAACTTGCTCGCGATACCGCCGCGCAGCGCGCCAACGCCGACCGCAGTATCGTGAGCATCTACCTGCTGGGCTCATTGCTGACGGATGAGCCGCTGCTGGGCAACACCGCTGATATCGACCTGGTCTGCGTGCACAGCGGCGAAACGCCCGTCGAGCGGGAGATCGTGCGCCTGTCTGACGACGTGCACCTGGATATTGCCCACCACGAGAATAAGCAGTACCGCCAGCCGCGCGATCTGCGCCTGGATCCCTGGCTGGGGCCGACGGTGTACGGCTGCAAGATCCTGTACGACCCGCAGCATTTCATGGATTTTGCCCAGGCCAGCGTGCGCGGGCAGTTTCACCGCCCCGACCAGGTGCTGGGCCGCTCCCGCCGCCTTTTGGAGAGGGCACGCCAGATCTGGGTGTCTTACGATCTATCTCCGGTGGAGCCGGCTCCCTGCGATGTGGAGAAATACCTGCGCGCCGTGGAGCATGCCGCCAATGCCATCGCCGGGCTGAACGGGCCGCCGCTCACCGAGCGGCGCTTCTTGATGCAGTTCCCGGCCCGGGCCGAGGCTGTGAGCCGCTCTGGGTTGTATGCGGGGATGCTAGGCTTGCTCGGCGCCTCAGCGGTGGATGCCGCGGCGCTGCTGGCCTGGCTGCCCGATTGGCAGGCTGCCTACACCGCGCTGGAGAATCCCCCGGCGCGGCTGCATCCCCACCGCTTGCACTACTATCAGCGCGGCCTGCAAACCCTGCTGGAAGGCGAGCGCCCGCACAATGCTCTTTGGCCGCTGTGGCACACCTGGACCCTGGCAGCCTGCTCCCTGCCGCCCGATGCCGCGCCGTTCGATGCCTGGCGCGCTGCCGGGGAGCGCCTGGGCCTGCTGGGGGCGGCCTTTGGCGAGCGCCTGGCTGCGCTGGATGCTTATCTGGATACGGTAGAGGAAACGCTGGAAGTTTGGGGGCGCGAAAAGGGGGCCTGAGCAACCGCCTCGGCGCCAGGCTGGTTTAAATTTTACGGGTTGTTTTGGGCGGCGAAGCCGCCCAAAACAACCCGTAAATATTTACGCTTGCAGATCGCGTTACCCCAGGTCTTGCAGGCGCGGCAGCACCACGATCATCGTGGTGCCCTGGTTTTCGCCGTTGCTCTCAGCCCAGATGCGCCCCTGGTGCACCTGCACCAGCCCGCGCGCAATGGCTAACCCCAGGCCCAGGCCGCCGTGGCGCCGGCGCATGTGGTCTTCCACCTGGTAGAACTCTTTGAACACGTTTTCCAATTCATCCGGCGGGATACCAATACCGGTATCTTTGACCTCCACCTGCAGCTCTTTGGGCGTGGTGCGCACCCGGATGGAAATCTCGCCGTTTTCGGGGGTAAAGCGGATGGCGTTGTTGAGCAGGTTGGCAAAGAGCAGCTCCAGTTTTTCGGCATCGCCCATGACAAAGAGCGGCTCTTTGGAGATGTCGAGGGTCAGTTTTTGGCCCTTGATCTCTGCCGTGGGGGCAATCTCTGCGTAAGCGGCGTTGATCGGCTGCTGGATGGGCAGGGCGTGCAGATCCAGCTTGGCCTCACCCACCTGCAGCAAGTTCATGTTGGTCATATCTTCCACCAGGGCGCGCAGGCGCAGGGCGGAGGTGAGCACCATATTGGCATGCTCCGACATCTCCCCGGCGGAATCTTCTTTCAGGAAAGTGGCATACCCCAGGATCACTCCCAGCGGTGTGCGCAGCTCGTGAGAGGCGATGGACATAAAATCGCTCTTGAGCTTATCCACCCGGCTGACCTCATCGTAGGCTTTTTGCAGCGCCTGCACCATGCGGGCGTTGTTGATGGCTACTGCCGCCTGCGAGGCGATCACGGTCAGTAAATGCACATCGCTGTCGGTGAATTGGCCCTGGTGTTTGTTGAGCGCCTCCAGCACACCGGTGACCTGGCTGTGGATGCGCATGGGCACTGCCAGCAGCATGCGCGGCAGGAACTGGATCTGTTCGCCCACCTGCCCGAAGTGGCGCGGGTCTTTGGATACATCGTTGATCACCAGGGGGCGGTTCTCGCGGAAGACCGTACCCGCGATGCTGCCTTCCAGCGGCACGGGGATCTGCGCCAACTGGTTGGGGTCGGTGCCGGTGGCGGTGGTGAAGTGCAGCTCGCCGCGCTTTTCATCGTAGAGCAGAATCGAGGCGGCTTCGCAGTTGAGCAGGCGGGCGGCGGTCTCGATGATGTAGCGCAGCAGTTCGCGCGGGTTCAGCGTGGAGTTGAGCGTCACGCTGATCTGCACCAGTTGGGCTAACTGGGTGGCAGAGAGCTCCAGTTCAGTATCGGGGATGGGGTTTGCGGGAGAGGTCATAAAAAAAGTTTAGCCCGAAAAGGGGGTTTTGTCAACCGGTACTAAAATTAATAGCGTTAATAACCTGTTTATGTATATTATTTTACAAAAAAGCCAACCTCTTTTACGGGCGTCGCCGGGTGCATGTTTCACGTGAAACAGTGGCAATATAAAAAGAACTGTGCAGGCGCTCTGCGCCCGCACAGTTCTTTTTATAGATTGGAGGTAGATCTCAGATGGGACGGCTGCGCTCTCGCAGCGCCCGTGAGGTCAGCACCCGCCTGGCGATCACTCGCACCGCGGAACTGTTATCTGGGGCGATGGCGCTGATCACCTCCCACCCCTCCACGCCCCACTCGTTCAGCATGTCTTGCAGCTTCTGGTCTTTCACGTCGCGCAGCACCCCGCCAAAGGTTTGCACGCGATATTCCCACTTCGGGGATTCTTCCATGGCGGCCTCGCTACTTGTCTTTCTCTTGCTGCTGTTGGGCAATCTGCCCCATGGCGGTGATGCCGCTGATCCCGCCCAGGTTCATCGTGTCCACCGCGCTGCTGGGGACGATCACCAGGGCGCCCTTTTCCTTCAGGCCTTCGAAGAGCATGTTCATCGCCCGCAGGTGCAGGGCGGTGGGGTTATTGTGGTACGACAGTGATGCCTCGGCAAACGAGTGGGCGATCTGCTTCTCCGACTCGCCCAGGATCACGCGCGCCTGGCGCTCGCGCTCGGCCTGCGCCTGGCGAGACATGGCGTCTTCCAGGTCCTGCGGGATGACCACGTCGCGGATCTCCACCGACTGCACCGTGACGCCCCAGGGTGTGGTGCGCTCGTCGATGATCCGCTGCAAGTCGGCGTCCATCTTGGCGCGTCCCACCAGGATATCCGCCAGGCTCATCTGCCCAATCACCTCACGCAGGGCGGTCTGGGCTGCCCAGGCGATGGCGACGGTGTACTTCTCTACTTCCAGGGCGGCTTTCTGCGCATCCCACACCACCCAGAACAGCACCGCATCCACATCCACCGGCACGGTATCTTTGGTCAGTGTCTTCTCGGCAGAGAAGGGTGTCACCATCACGCGGTGATCGATCCAGCTGCTGACGGTATCCACCACCGGCACGATCCAGAAAACACCCGGTCCGTACATGCCGCGGAACTTGCCCAGGCGCAGCACCACTGCCTTCTCCCACTGCGAGGCCACTTGTAGAGCGATCAGTACGTACAGCGCCAGGGTGAACAGCGCTGTGGCTGCCGCAATGATGATCCAGGTCTGAACACCGAGAGAATCCAGACCGATGCTGCCCAGGATGCCGATGATGATGAGCACCGTGGCGATGAAGGCGGAGACGCCATTCACGCGCGGACCCTTGGTGGACGATTGTTCGTTGACGTTGAGTTGCTGTGTCATTTTATTCCTCTCTTTTCTATCTTTCTTCCCGCTCAGTTCTACGGGTGCTCGTTGCTCGGTTTCTCTGTCTTTCCGTACCGTTTCTTCATTTGCTCTGCCAGGGTTTTCCATACTTCTTCAGGGGCGTAGCCCAGGCGCTCGCTTTCGTGCAGCAGGTTGTTGACCAGGCCGTTGAGCATCTCGCGGCGGATCTCGTGCATCTGCTCTTCGCCGGGGGTGCTGGCAACAAAGGTGCCCTTGCCGCGCTCGGTGATGATCACGCCTTCGTTGGCCAGGTCGCGGTAGGCCAGGGCCACGGTGTTGAAGTTCACCGAGAGTTCCACCGCCAGCTCGCGGATGGTGGGCAGTTGATCTCCCGTATGCAGCCGCCCGGCATGGATATTGCCCTTGACCTGTTCTTTAATCTGGTCGTAGATGGGGATGCGGCTGGATTTGTCGATCGCAACATTCATGATTGTTCTCTCTGTGTATATTGTACTAGTTTACTGGTATTATAGCATAATATACAATTTTGTCAACAAAAAGAGTGTGCTGCCGNNCGGCAGCACACTCTTTTTGTTGACACGGCGTGTGACTACGCCCTCATGCCCCTTACTTGGCCTTGTAGCCGATCATGCGCAAGAAGCCCTTGCGCCAGGCAGTGCCGGCCTCGTCTTCTACGCCCTTGGGCGCAGCCCCATCGATCACGCCCAAAATGCCGCGGCCCTGTTCGCTCTCCGCAAGGATCACCTGCACCGGGTTAGCCGTGGCGCAAAAGATGCGGCACACCTCCGGCACGGCCTTGACCGCGTTGAGCACGTTGATCGGGTAGAAACCGGCTCCCAGGAAGATGATGAACGAGTGCCCGGCGCCCAGCGCCTGGGCATTTTTCTTCGCCAGGGTGATCATCTCCTCGTGGGTGCCGCTCCAGCGCACCAGGCAGTCGCCAGAGGCCTCGCAGAAAGCCAGGCCAAACTGGATCCCCGGCACGCTGCCAACCAGCGCCTCGTGCAGATCTTCTACTGTTTTAATGAAGTGAGACTGGCCGAGGATGAAGTTGATCTCTTCGGGCTTTTCGATCGGTACGGTGAGCAGGTGCATGGCATCACTCCTTTGAGGTGGGCTTGCTATAACTGTATCAGAATTTCGGGATGCTTTCAAGGGCCAGGCCTCCCCTTTCACCCCACCCCGCCGGTGGGCGACGGTGACAAGTGTGGTCACCTTACTGCCCACCTTACGCCCCGCCCCTCAAGGGGCGGGGAAAAATGTCAAAAACGGGTTCGTTTTGGGCNNGCCCAAAACGAACCCGTTTTTGACAAAAAAGCCCCCTTTCCCGGCGAGAAGGGGGCTACGGGGGGGGGGGCAATGCCTCTTGTCCCAAAAGTTTGGGAGAATCATCCTACCACGCCGCCTCTGGGGCGTGGTAGAATGCTCTTGCAAGTGTTGTGTTATGTAATGAAGATCAGGAGGTAGTTGAAATGGACAAAAAAGTAAGCACGTACACCGAGAAGAAGGGCCTGGCCCAGATGTTGAAGGGCGGCGTGATCATGGATGTGGTCACCCCAGAGCATGCCCGCATTGCCGAAGAGGCTGGCGCTGTGGCTGTGATGGCGCTGGAGCGCGTCCCCGCAGATATCCGCGCGGATGGCGGCGTAGCCCGCATGAGCGACCCGGGGATGATCTTGGAGATCATGGACGCGGTGTCGATCCCGGTGATGGCCAAGTGCCGCATTGGGCATTTTGTCGAAGCGCAGATCCTGGAAGCCATCGGTGTGGATTACATTGATGAGTCCGAGGTGCTGACCCCGGCAGATGAGGCGCATCACATCTACAAGCACGATTTCAAGGTGCCGTTTGTGTGCGGCTGCCGTAACCTGGGCGAGGCGCTGCGGCGCATCGGCGAGGGCGCGGCCATGATCCGCACCAAAGGCGAGGCCGGGACCGGCGACGTGGTGGAAGCTGTGCGCCACGCCCGCTCTGTGCTGGGTGAGATCCGCCGCTTGCAGAGCCTGCCCGCGGAAGAGTGCATGGCCTATGCCAAGGAACTCGGCGCTCCCTACGAGCTGGTGATGGAAGTGCGCAAGCTGGGACGCCTGCCGGTGGTGAACTTTGCCGCGGGCGGTATTGCCACCCCTGCCGATGCGGCGCTGATGATGCAGTTGGGCGTAGACGGCGTTTTCGTCGGCTCGGGCATCTTCAAATCGGGCGATCCCGCCAAGCGCGCCGCCGCCATCGTCAAAGCGGTCACGCATTTCAGCGATCCCTACATCCTGGCAGAGGTCAGCCGCAACCTGGGCGAGCCCATGGTCGGGCGGCAGATTTCCAGCCTCTCCGATGAGGAAAAGCTGGCTGGGCGCGGCTGGTAAGCCTAGGAGCAAACATTGAAGATCGGCGTTTTAGCCCTTCAGGGCGATTTCCTGGAGCACCTTGATGTACTGCGCCGCATCGGCGTGGAGACAGCCGAGGTGCGCCTGCCGGAACAGTTGCACGGTCTGGACGGGCTGATCATCCCGGGCGGCGAGTCAACCACGTTTGGCAACCTGGCCCAGCATTATGGGCTGATGGAGCCGCTGCGCCAGTTTGGGCAGGAGCATGCCATCTGGGGCACCTGCGCCGGGGCGATCTTTCTCTCGAAGGATGTCCGGCGCAGCCAGCCCCTGCTGGGTTTGATGGATATCGTGGTGGAGCGCAATGCCTTTGGCCGCCAGGTGGCCTCCTTTGAGACGGACCTGGATGTGCCCGCGCTGCGTCAGGTGGACCCCAGCGGAGCGCCTTTCCCGGCCATCTTTATCCGCGCCCCGCTGATCGAAGCGGTGCAAGGTGAGGCCCAGGTGCTGGCCCAACTGGACGATGGGCGCATCGTGGCGGCCCAGCAAGGCCGCCTGCTGGCAACCTCCTTCCACCCTGAGCTGACCAGCGATGACCGTTTTCACCGCTACTTCTTACGGCTGATCGCATGATCCGGCCTTTTTCGTGGCGAGACCTTCCGGCACTGCACCGCTACCGGCAGCGCGGCCTGTTCCTGGATAGCGCCCAGGCGCTGACCCGCGGGCAGAGCCTGGTGCCCACCGGGGCCTTACTGGCTTCCATGGTCTCCACCACGGGTCTGTATACCTACGTTGGCGCGGAGAAAGGTTCCGGCGTCGGGCCGCTGTTTGCCCAGGCGATGCACACCGCGGGCGCCTCGCTGGCCCGGCTGACCTTCCTGGCCCCCGAAAGCGCCATGGAAACGGGCAATTGGCCGGCCCTGCTCGATCACCTGTGCAAAGAGATCGGCAAAGTCGGGGCTTTTCACCTGCTGGCAGAGGTGGATGAGTGCATCTCGGCGTTCCAAGCCCTGCACGAGGCCAGTTTCGCCATCTATGCCCGCCAGCGTATCTGGAAGATCAAGGGCAGCGCCAAAGACGCTGGCAGCCTGCCGTACTGGCGGCCCAGCGTGCCGCGCGACCAGATCGGCGTGCGCACGTTATACAATAACCTGGTGCCGGGGCTGGTGCAGCAGGTGGAACCGCTGCCCAAGGAGCATGCCAAAGGCCTGGTGTGCTACCGGAATGGCGACCTGCTGGCCTACGTGGACCTGCGCTTTGGGCCGGTGGGCATCTGGGCGCAGCCGTTCATTCACCCCGATGCCGTAGATCTCGCCGGGGATGTCGTCAGCCTGCTGCTGGGCCTGCCCAACCGCCGCGGGCGCCCGGTGTACCTGTGCGTGCGCTCGTACCAATGCTGGCTGGAACCTGCCATCGAAGAGGCCGGGGCCGCCGCGGGAGACTCGCAGGCGGTGATGGTGCGCCACCTGGCGCGCCTGGTGCGCTCGCTGGAGCCGTATGCGGTGCCAGCGATGAACGGCACCCGCGCCGAGCCGATTGCCCACATGGTGGATGGCAGGAATCTGACCACTGCCAGCCACCCGCCTGCTGACCGGGGCGCCAAGCAGTAATCATAACAATAGACTGATTGAAGGTTTTATGACCGGACACCGAATAACTGATAACCTGGATGCCATGCTGAGCGTCTTACCGGCAGAGATCACCCGCCAATTGGAGGCCATCAACCGCCCCGACGATCTGCTGGAGGTGATCCTGGATTTGGGCCGCATCCCCACGGCGCGTTACGTGGATGGGGAGCAGATGCTCAACCAGGCAGAGATCACCCCCGCCGATATCCAGTACGTGGTGGAGCACATTGGCGAGTTCGATACCGACAACCGCGCCGGTATGGAGCGTACCCTGCACCGCATCTCTGCCATCCGCAACCGCCGCGGCCATATCGTGGGCCTCACCTGCCGGGTGGGGCGCGCTGTGTATGGCACCACCGATATCTTGCAGGATTTGATCGAAAGCGGCAAGAGCCTGCTGCTGCTGGGCCGCCCGGGCGTGGGCAAGACCACCATGCTGCGCGAGGCTGCCCGCCTGCTGGCGGAGAAGAAGCGCGTGGTCATCGTGGATACCTCCAACGAGATCGGCGGCGACGGCGATGTGCCCCACCCCGCCGTGGGACGCGCCCGCCGCATGCAGGTTTCCACCCCCTCCTTGCAGCACGAGGTGATGATCGAGGCGGTGGAGAACCACAACCCCGAGGCCATCGTCATTGACGAGATCGGCCGCGAACTGGAGGCCGAGGCGGCGCGCACCATTGCCGAGCGCGGCGTGCAGCTCATCGGCACGGCGCACGGCAACACGCTGGAGAACCTGCTGATCAACCCCACCCTCTCCGACCTGGTGGGCGGGATCGAGTCGGTGACGCTTTCCGACGAGGAAGCGCGCCGCCGCGGCACGCAGAAGACGGTGCTGGAGCGCCGCTCGCCGCCGACCTTTGACGTGCTGATCGAGATCCAGACGCGTGACCGCCTGGCGGTACACCTGGATGTGGCCGCGGCGGTCGATTCGTTGCTGCGCGGCTACCCTCAGCCGCCCGAGCTGCGCTACCGCGACGAGCGCGGTGAGATCCGCATCGAGCGCGCCGCCCCGCCGGCGGCCTCGCGCACGGGGACAACCCAGGGCTTCCGCCGCACCGGCAATGGGAACGGCATGGAAGCTGGTGCGCCTGCCCGCCCGCCATCTGAAGGGCGTTCCCGCTCGATGGAGCAGGCGCCTGCTCGTTCTGTCGAGGTTGCCGAGGGCGGGCGCACCGCCATCAAGCCGGTGCGCATCTACCCTTACGGCGTGGCGCGCAACCGCCTGGTGCAGGCAGCCAAGCGCCTGGGCGTGCCGGCCCTGGTGGTGAATGATGTGACCGAGGCCGATGCCCTGGTGACGCTGCGCTCGTACTACCGCAACCGCCAGCGCCCGGTGGTGGATGCCGAGAACCGCGGCATGCCCATCTATGTGCTGCGCGCCAACACCGTGGCCCAGATGCAGCAGTTCCTCAGCGATATGTTCAGCCTGGCGCTGGACCAATCGGAGGATCACAGCAATGACCCGGCCCTGAAGAACACCCAGGCGGCCATCGAAGCCGTGCTGGGCGGCGAGCGCTGGGTGGAACTGCCCCCGGCCTCTGCCTATATCCGCCGCGTGCAGCACGAGATGGCGCGCGATGCCAGCCTGGCCTCGCAATCTTACGGCAAGGAACCCTACCGCCGCGTGCGCATCTTCCGCGATTGATATGTTCATTACGCTTGAAGGTCCCGAAGGCAGCGGCAAGACCTCCCAGGTACCCCTCCTGGCGGAATATCTGCGCCAGCAGGGTTTCTCGGTGCTGACCACGCGCGAGCCGGGCGGTACGCCTATCAGCGAGCAGATCCGCGACGTGCTGCACAGCCTGCGCAACACCGAGATGCACCCCCGCACCGAGACGCTGCTCTTCCAGGCGGCGCGCGCCCAGCACGTGGAGCAGATCATCCGCCCGCACCTGGCAAGCGGCGGCGTGGTGCTGTGTGACCGCTTCGCCGACTCCACCCTGGCCTACCAGGGCTACGGGCACCAGCAAGAACTGGCCCCCCTGCGCGGGCTGATCGAATTTGCCACCGGCGGGCTGAAGCCCGACCTGACCTTGCTGTTGGATTTGGATGTGGAAGTGGGCCTGCGCCGCCGCTCGCAATGCGGGGGCGAGTGGAACCGCCTGGACGCGCTGGAACTGGCTTTTCACCAGCGTGTGCGCCAGGGATACCATGCCCTGGCCCAGGCCGAGCCGCCGCGCTGGGTGATCATCGATGCCGCCCAATCGCCCGAGGCGGTGCAGGCAGATTTGCGCGCCGCCGCGCTGGCGCGGCTTTAAGAATTTTGTGGTGATGATTTTGCGGGCCTCGCCCGCAAAATCATCACCACATTAAACCAGGTCACCCATGCCGCCGGAATCTCCCAGGTCGGGGATGGCCTGCTCGATCTCTTCGGGGCTTTGCCCGCTTTCCAGGCGACCGATCACCTCGTCGAACTCTGGCCCCATGTCTTCGCCGGCCTCGCGGCTCATCTTGCGCAGCATCTTGCCCATGGCGCGCGGATCATCTTCCATGCCCTCCAGGCCAGAGGGGTCGGAGAAATCGTCCAGGCGGCTTCCTTCGGAACGGGCCACGCGCACCCGGTTGATGCGCCGCTGCACCTGGTCGCTGGCGCAGTGCGGGCAGTGCACGGGCTTGCTGCCGTATTCCTGGTAAGACATGAAGATCTCAAAGCGCTTGCGGCAGCTCAGACAGCGATAGGGATAAAAAGGCATCAGTCAACCTTCCGGTCAAAGGGATTATGGGAGAGACGGCTCTTTTGGGGAAGCCAAAAACCTCTATCCTGAACACAGGTATATTATAATCGGGTAACTTCTTTTGGGAAAAGTGCTCCCCCAGATAGGAAGATGTACCATAATCGGGCACGGAGAATCGATGAGCGAATCAGAATTCTATCCTCACCATACAGAACCGCTGCTGATCGTCATTTCGGGTCCCTCGGGGGTCGGCAAAGATACGGTCATCCAGGCGATGAAAGAGCGCAACCTGACCTTCCATTTTGTGGTTACGGCAGCCACGCGCCCCCCGCGCCCCAACGAGGTGCACGGCGTGGATTACTTCTTCGTCTCGCACGATGAATTTGCCGAGATGATCGAGCAGGGCGAGCTGCTGGAATATGCCATCGTCTACAACGATTACAAGGGCATCCCCAAGTCGCAGGTGCGCCAGGCTTTGGCCAGCGGCAAGGATGTGGTCATGCGCCTGGATGTGCAGGGTGCCGATACCATCCGCGGCCTGTGCCCCGAGGCGCTGCTGATCTTCCTCACCACGCAAGACGAGGAGGAAATGATCAACCGCCTGCACCAGCGCAAGACCGACACTCCCGAGGGCTTGAAGCTGCGCATTGCCACGGCCCGCAAGGAATTGAACCGCATCGACACCTTTGATTATGTGGTGGTCAACCGCGATTCGAAGTTGGATGAGACGGTGGACACGATCCTGGCGATCATCCGGGCCGAGCATCACCGCGTGCACCCGCGCAAGGTCAGCCTATGAACCAGCCGCCCCCTCCTGCAATGGGCCAGCCCGGCATGGTGGCGATCCGCCAACCAGCCATGCGTCCCTGGGTCACCTACACGCTGATGGGCATCTGCGGGTTTGTTTTCCTGCTGCAGATGCTCTCTCAGTTCCTGCTCCAGGAGGATATCGTTTGGTACTATGGGGCCAAGATCAACGAGTTCATCCGCCTCGGGCAGTTGTGGCGCCTGATCACGCCCATGTTCTTGCACGCCTCCATTGTGCACATTGGCTTCAACATGTATGCCCTGTACAACTTCGGCCCTGGCCTGGAGCGCCACTACGGACGGAAGCGCTTCCTGGTTTTGTTCTTGCTGGGCGGCTTTGCCGGCAATGTGATCTCGTTCATGTTCACGCCCGATCGGGCGGTGGGCTCTTCGACGGCGATCTTTGGCCTGCTGGGGGCCGAGGCGGTCTTCCTCTACCAGAACCGCCAGTTGTTTGGCGGGGTGGCCCAGCGCGCCCTGATGCAGGTGGTCAGCATGGCGGTGGTCAACCTGATCATTGGCCTCTCGCCGGGGATCGATAACTGGGGGCATATCGGCGGCCTGCTGGGGGGTACGCTGTTCGCCTGGTTCGCCGGGCCGCTGCTGCAAGTGAGCGGCATCCCCCCTGAATTGCGCCTGATCGACCGGCGCGAGCCGCGCGAGGTGATCGTGGCCGGGTTGAGCGTGGCGGCCCTGTTCTCTTTTCTCACTATGGTGGTCTTGTTCGTGATGTAGCGAGGGTATTTTGTCAAAACGGGTCATTTGCGGGCGCTTTTTGCCCGCAAATGACCCGTTTTGACAGGTTTCCCCGCCCCTTGAGGGGCGGGG
>DIXA01000012.1:119067-128063 GCA_002428565.1 Anaerolineales bacterium UBA6092
CCCTCGGGCATCTCCACGTGGCGCGCCGCCACGATGGGCACCTGGTGCTCCAGGCCGTCGGATTGGCGGTAGTGCAGGTGCATGCTGCCCAGGTTGCGCCAGGCGCGGTGGCAGCGCTCTACCAGCGAGGCGCCGTTGAAGGTGCGCAGGCGCGTCATGACGATCTTGCTCAGGAAGGTGGTGTCGTGCAGCCCCAGCGGCCAGCCTTCGTGAATGCTCTCGAAGACGGGCGGCGGCCCTTCGATGATGGTGATCTTGTCGTCGGCGTCCATGGGGGGAATCATACCATGAAATGGGCAAAGCAAAGAGCGGGCGGGTAGGAGCGCAAAAATTCACCGATCGTCACGGGTTCTTCAACGCCTCATCGTGATGAGCAACCACGCGCATTTGCAGCACGTCACCGCTCAGGCGCTCATACGTCATGCGGTAACTCTGATCTACCCGGGCTTCATAGATGCCTGTCGCTCCCTGGATGGGCTTGGTTTGCAGGGAGGGGTGGCGCGGGTTTTCGGCCAGAAGGCGAAGCGCCTTATCCACTTTTGAGCGAATGTCAACCGGCAGCCGGGCGTAGGCCTTGATAAAGCGGAGACTAAGCGTGATCTTCGGCATCGTGGCTCTCGGCTTCAGCCGCGGTATGCAAGTACTGGATGGCATCCTCCACATTGTCGAAGGCAGCCATGCGACCGGCATCCAGGTCAGCCTGGGCTTCGCGCTCCATCTTCTGCCAGCGCTCTGCCCAGAACCAGGCCTGTTCAGGCGGGATCGTCTGCAAGCGTGTGATCACAACCTGTCCCTTCTCATCCATACAAAAAGCCAGGTCGTCCCCTTCGTTGGCATGGAGCAGATCCCGCACTTCGGCTGGCACCGTGATCTGGCCCTTGGAGCGGATGCGAGATTTGTAATAAGTTTGGTCGGACACAAGTACCTCCGTGTGAATATCTTACTTTCGTACTTTCTTACTATGATTATAACAGAAAAAACTCGGAGATCAACTCCGATTTTTAAAACCGCGTTGAATTTGCGAGACATCCTTACTTGAACGGGCAAACCATTGCGGGTTTGTAACTGACAGAGTCAAAGCCGTGATACCAATCGCCCAGGTAAACCAGTCCCTCCGGGTGAAAGCTGGCATAGGACACCGCCGCCTGGCAGACTGCCCCCATGCCCTGCTCGGCCTGGTAGGCAGACCAGAACTCTGCCGCCATTTCGGCAAAGGTAGATCCCGGCGTACCCTCGGGGAAGGCCTCTTGCAGGCCATCATAGACGGTTTGGGCTGAGACATCCATGCCGCGCAGCAGGTGCAGCAGCATCAGGCGGAAGCGGGCGTAGGCGGCCAGGTGGCCGTATTCGTTGGGATCGGGGGCGGGGGTGGCGGTGGGCATGGGCCCGCCCCACCTCTGGCTGTTCAAGACCGCCCGCAAATAATCGCCTTGCGCTAGCGACCAGTCGCCCAGAAGCGGGTCAAAGATGACCGCCTGGTAAAGCGCCTGAGCATGCTCGTACTCCCCCAGGCTGGCGTAGTAATCCGCATCTTGCAGTGCCTGGAAGCGGTACGTGGGCGGCTCGGGGTCGGAGCGCTCCAGGCGGTAATGGGTGCCATCCCAACGATAGATTTCGGTATCGCTGCGCCATGGCAGGCCGCTTCTACCCACCTCCGTTCCCGGTGATGGGAGACCGGTGATGTTCACCAGTTCTTTCAGGTAGTCGCCATCCCTATCCTCGAAATACGCCTGTCCAAAGGCCTCAGCCCATAACTCCCCCTCAAGCAGCGAACGGAACTGACTGCCATCCCACTCGTAAACATCATAAAAATGACCGCCCTGGCTCATGGTTCCTGTCCGAAACAGGATTTCCGGCAGCCCGTTGCGGTTAGCGTCGAGGAGTTCAATGATTTGATAAGTCCTGAGCCATCCATCCATGGTTGGCTGGTCGAAGAGCACCTGGTAAGCGCCCTCCCGGCAGCCCAGGATCACCAAGGGCGAAGCCATGCCATCGGATGATTTTGCTAAAATCTCTGGCACGCCGTCCTGGGTCAGGTCCTGCTCGCTCAGGATGGTCAACTGAGAAGTCGTGCTATCCCTCAGCGGCGCCGGGCCGTAGGTGTTCAGGTAGGCCAGGGTGTCCTCCAGCGTGGCGGGGAGAGATGGCGGCGCGGGGATCGGCTCAGTGGTGGAGATCTGCGGGCACAGCGCCGGGGCGGCGGGGGTCAGGGTGGGCTGCAGACCGTACACAAATGGCGGCGTGCTGGTGGGCTGCGGCGTGCTGGTGGGGGTGGGTGTCGGCGGGATTGTGAGGGGGGTGATGGTTGGCCTGCGCGTGGGCGTCGCGGTGGCGGGTGGCGGCGCCAGCGTAGCCGTCTCCGTGGGCGGCGGGGAGGTGCGCGTGGCGCTCGCCGCGGCTGGCGGCGTGCCGGTGGGGATAGGCGTCTCGCTCGCCGGGGTGCAGGCTGAGAGCAGGGTGACGATCAGAACCAGGGTCAGGAAGCGTTTTGGCATGGGTTGCCCTCCTTGTGTCGTGGATAATTTACAGATTGATCAAAGGCAAAGATGTGATCCCTTCACCCAATGGCAGGAGCATTTTCCCAGGGTGGATCACATAACCCGGTCGGGCTTTGGCCTTGAAATCGTGCTGAAATCCAATCAATTCCCTGGCCATCTCGGGGCGCGGCGTTTCAGATAGTTTGATCTCCAAAGGGGTCAGCCCGCTTTGTGTATCAACCACCAGATCTACTTCTGCGCCGGCCGCTGTTCGCCAGAAATAGAGCGGCGGTTCTTCGCCGCGATGCTGGTAGATTTTATACAGGTCAGACACGACCAGGTTTTCAAAAATCGCTCCACCCATCGGCCCAGCGGAGGCGTGTTCGCTATCGCGTAAGCCCACCAGGTAGCACAATAGCCCGGTATCCATAAAGTATACCTTCGGCGATTTGATCAAGCGCTTGCCAATATTGGCAAAATAGGGGCGCAGGATGAAGATCTGGAAGCTCGCCTCCAAGATGGAGATCCAATCCTTAGCCGTGTTGACCGACACACCCACATCGCGTGCCAGTTGGCTCAGGTTCAACAACTGAGCGCTCCTGGCTGCCAGCGCTCGCAGAAAAGTTTGGAAAAGGGTCAGGTCGCCGATATTGCGCAAATTGCGCACATCGCGTTCCAGGTAGGTCTGGATATAACTGCTTTGCCACAGGCGGGCATCCCGGTTTGGCGTTAGAGCGATCTCCGGGTAGAATCCGCGCAGCGTTTGCTCCCACAGTGCTACGGCAGATTGGGCGGGCAGGCTGATCGTAGACGGCGCTTCCCACGGTAATGATCGCTGCAACTGTCCAGTCATTTCCCAGCGCGAGAGCGGCAGCAACTTAAGGATGGCTGCCCGCCCGGCCAGGCTCTCGGTCACCTGCTGCATGAGGAGCAAATTCTGTGAGCCGGTGAGAATGAATTGCCCAGGCTGCTCGCGATTGGCATCGATCCGCTCCTGGATATAAGGCAGTAAGGCGGGAGCATATTGGATCTCATCAAAGATGACCGGTGCGGGGTATAAGTTTAAGAAACCGCGTGGGTCGTTGAGCGCAGCCAGGCGCACATCGGGCGGCTCAAGGGAAACCAGCGAGTAATCTTGCCCAAAAAGATGCTTCAGCAGCGTGGTTTTGCCCGATTGGCGCGGGCCAACCAGCACAACGGCCGGAAACTGTTGGGCGGCATTCTTCAGGACGGGCTCGAGACTGCGTGGGATGTAATCAGTGGTCATCGCTCCTCCTTGTGCATATTTGCAATTATACTGCAAATATGCAGGTTTGCCAGGTCGATCATAACACGGAAGGGGTGGGGTATAATTTCCCCATGCACAAACTGGTCATCCTCTTCCATGGGGCCTCCGACCCCACCCTGAACCCGCGCTGGCCGCAGTTCCTGCACCAGGCCGAGCAGATGCCCGGCCTGCGCCGCGAGGCGCACTGCCGCGTGGAGCAGATGCTCTACGGCAGCCAGCCGGTGCGCCTGCTGCACGAGCTGTACTTCGACTCGCTGGCAGATTTGCAGGCGGGCATGGCCTCGCCGGCGGGGGTGGCGGCGGGGCGGCTGCTGCAAGAGATCAGCGCCGGGCAGTTCAGCCTGCTCATCGCCGAGCACCGCCAGGATGAGGCGCACAACCTGCGTCCATCCATCAAGTAATATATCGTACAATATTCTATTATTCTGTAAAATATTTTACATCGATGCGCCCCGTTTCCCTTGCCCGCCCCCGACCCTCGCTCTTTGCCCGCCTGCGCCTGCCGCTGGCCTTGCTGGCGGTGCTATTGCTGGTGGTGGCGTATTTCCTCTATCCCTTCCTGCGCACGCGCGGCGGGCGCTCCGTGCGCCTGTGGGAGTGGCTCAACCACCCCGAAGCCCACGCCGATTGGGCGGTGCAGGCCGGGCAGCGCTGCGGCAGCGCCCCCTTCCTCATGCCCACCTCGGGCTATATCGGCTTCCTGCGCGGCGATTCCTTCCGCCCCGGGCATACCCACCAGGGCATCGATATCTTCGGCGGGCAGCAGCCCGGCGAGACGCCCGTGGTGGCGGCCTATGACGGCTACCTCACCCGCCTGCCGGATTGGAAGTCCACCGTCATCTTGCGCCTGCCCAGCGACCCGCTGCGGCCCGAGCGGCAGATCTGGCTGTATTACACCCACATGGCCGATACCAGCGGCAATTCGTTCATCGTGGATGAATTTCCGCCCGGCACGATGGATGTGTTCGTGCAGGCGGGCACGCTGCTGGGCTACCAGGGCAACTATTCTGGCGATCCCCTGACCCCCACGGGCATCCACCTGCATTTTTCAATCGTGCTGGACGATGGGCAGGGTCAGTTCCGCAACGAGCTGAAGATCGAGAATACGCTCGATCCTTCGCCGTATCTGGGCCTGCCGCTGCAGGCCGGGGACAACGCAGACCGCATCCCGGTCTGTGAGGAAGGTTTGATCACCCCACCCCCTACCCCCGCCCCTCAAGGGGCGGGGGAATAACCGAAAAATGATGTCCAGCGGGGCAAAGCCCCGCTGGACATCATTTTTCGGAATCAGAAAGAGGCTTGCGTATGGAAGACTTAAAAGACAAGGTGGTGTTGATCACAGGGGCGGGGCCGGGGTTGGGGCGCGCCCTGGCGCTGGCCTTTGCCGCCCGCGGGGCGGGCGTGGCGCTGAACGATATCAGCCCGCTCAACGTGGACGAGACGGTGGAGCAGATCACTGCCGCTGGGGGCCGCGCCCGCGGCTACACCTTCGACCTGGCCAAACGCATGCCGGTGACGGCGCTGGTGGCGCAGGTGCTGGAAGATTGGGGCCGCATCGATTTCCTGGTCAACTGCGCCGCGGTCGAGCCGCAGGCAGCCATCCTGGACATGGACGAGTGGGACTGGCACCGCACCCTGGACGTGAACCTGAGCGGGGCCTTCTTCACCACCCAGCAGGCCGGGCGGGCCATGCGCACCCAGGGCGGCGGGGTGATCGTCAACCTGGCCTGCGTCCCAGATGAAGACCGTCCCCTGCCCGGCCGCGCCGCTTACCTGGCCAGCCAGGCCGGCTTGGCCGGGTTGAGCCGCTCCGCTGCGGCCGAGCTGGCCGAGCATGGCATCCGCGTCCACCTGGTCTGCCCGCAGTGGAGCCTGGCGGAGCTGGCTGCCCTGCCCGATGAACGCGCAGAGCTGGTCTGGCAGGTGCTGATGCTGTGCTCTGGCGCAGGCGCGGCCTAGGCCGCAAAAATCTCAAAATGAACATAAAGCGGGGCTTTGTTTGCCCCGCTTTATGTTCATTTTGAGAATATAAATACTTCTACAAACTTAGATTTCAACGTATAATCACCCCAGGATCCAAGGTGAATTATGCTCACATTCCGCGATTTTTCGACTGCTTTGCGTAAACTGGAGATCAGCCGTTCTTCGCCGGTGATCGCCCATTGTTCGCTTTCGGCCTTTGGCGAGGTGCACGGCGGCGCTGAGACGGTGCTGGGGGCGCTGCTGATGGCCTTCAACACGCTGGTCATGCCCACCTTCACCTACAAGACCATGGTCACGCCGGAAATTGGCCCGGCGGATAACGGCGTTGTTTACGGCAGCGCCCGCGACGCCAACCTGATGGCGGAGTTTTACGCCCCTGAGATGCCCGCCGACCGCTTGATGGGCGCGCTGCCTGAGGCCCTGCGCACCCACCCCAAAGCGCGCCGCTCGGCGCATCCCATCCTGTCTTTCGCGGGGGTCAATGCGGATAAGGCGCTGGAGGCGCAGACCCTGGCCGAGCCGTTGACTCCCATCCACGTGTTGAAGAATGACGGCGGCTGGGTGCTGCTGCTGGGTGTGGACCACACGGTCAACACCAGCATCCACTATGCCGAGTGGCTCGCCGGGCGCAAGCAGTTTGTGCGTTGGGCGCTGACGCCCAAGGGCATTGTGGAGTGCGCCGGTTTTCCGGGCTGCTCGCAGGGCTTCCAGGCCATCGCCCCGCGCCTGGAGAAGCTGGTGCACAGTGTGCCGCTGGGCCAGGCTTCTTTGCAGGCCATCTCGCTGGGTATCCTGGTGACCGCGGTGCAGGTGATGCTGAAGGAAGACCCCCACGCGCTGCTGTGCAGCCGCCCCGATTGCGAGATGTGCAGCGCCGTGCGGGCGGCCTGATTTTTTTCTGTTCATTCCGGGTGGAATTTGCGGGCATCCGCCCGCAAATTCCACCCGGACATTTTTTATTCCTCTTTGTTGCGCAGGTGGGGGAACAAGATCACCTCGCGCAGGTTCTGGCTGTTGGTCAGCAGCATCACCAGGCGGTCCACGCCCATGCCAAAGCCGCCGTTGGGCGGCATGCCATAACGCATGGCGCGCAGGTAATCCTCGTCCATGGGGTTGTGCAAATCGTCATCCACCTGATATTCGCGGCCCATCTCCAAGAAGCGCTGCTCCTGGTCCAGCGGGTCGTTCAGCTCGGTGAAGGCATTGCACAGCTCCACGCCGCCCATGAAGCCCTCAAAGCGCTCCACGGTGCTTGGGTCGCCGGGTTTGCTTTTGGCCAGGGGCGAGATATCGCGCGGGTAATCGTACAGGAAGGTGGGCTGGATGAGGGTCGGCTCCAGGTAATCGCCCAGCAGCCCGTCGATCAGTTTGCCGCGCGCCGCGTTGGGGTTGTGCGGCAGGTCGCGCTGGCGCATGGCCGCGGAGAGACTCTCGGCGCTGGGGTGCTCGTTGATGTCGATGCCGGTGGTTTCGATCAGGCCCTGGCGCAGATCCACGCGCCGCCAGGGCGGCGTCAGATCGATCTCGTTGCCGCGGAAGTGGATCTTGCGTGAACCGATCACCTGGTCGGCAGCGTAGACGATCATCTCCTCGGTCAGCGCCATCACCTGCTGGTAATCGGCGTAGGCCATGTAGAACTCTAACTGGGTGAACTCGGGGTTGTGTTTGAAGGAGATGCCCTCGTTGCGGAAGTCGCGCCCGATCTCGTAGACGCGTTCCAGCCCGCCCACCAGCAGGCGTTTGAGGTACAGCTCAAAGGAGATGCGCAGGAACAGGTCTTGTTTGAGCTGGTTGTGGTGCGTGGTGAAGGGCCGCGCCGCCGCCCCGCCGTAGATGGGCTGCAAGATGGGCGTTTCCACTTCCAAAAAGCCGCGCTCATCCAAAAAGCGGCGCAGGGCGCTCACAATGGCAGCCCGGGTGTAAAAGATCTGGCGCACTTCGGGGTTGACCGCCAGGTCGGCGTAGCGCTGGCGGTAGCGTGTTTCGGGGTCGGCCAGGGTGGCGTGGCGCACCACCTGCCCGTCCACCAGCTCGTCTTTGGCGGCGGGCAGCGGGGTGATGGCCTTGGCCAGGATCTGGAAGGTCTCTACCCGCAGGGTGATTTCGCCGGTGCGGGTGCGGAACATCTCGCCGCGCGCCTGGATGAAATCGCCCAGGTCAAACTCGCGGCCGAACAAATCGAGCGCTTCCTGGCCGACATCGTTGGCGCGCAGGAAGAGCTGCACCCGCCCGCTGCCATCCTCGATGTGGGCAAAGGTGATCTTGCCCATGGGGCGCAGGGCGCGCAGCCGCCCGGCGAGAGTCACCTTCACCGGCTCGGTCTGTGCAGCGGCCTCGGCGGCCTCGAAAAGGCGGATGGCCTCCTGGCTGGTGTGGCTGCGCTCGGCCCGGGTGGGGTACGGCTCGATGCCCTGGGCGCGCAGGCGCTCGATTTTTTCCAGGCGGGTCTGTTCCAGGCTGTTCAATTCGCTGTTCATGGGTATCCTCCTTACAACAGGTAAATAAAAAGCCCCGCGCAGGAAAACCTTGCGCGGGGCTGATCGGTAAGCCCCAGTTTACTCCACCTTGATCACACGCACGGTGAAAGTGCCGCCAGGCGCATCTACACGCACGGTGTCTCCGGCGTGATGATCCATCAGCGCCCGACCCAGGGGAGATTCATTTGAGATCAGGCCATTGCGAGGGTTGGCCTCTGCCGGCCCAACGATGCTGTACACCTCTTCGGGGTTGTCGCCTTCCTGGATGACCACGGTCGCGCCAACCTGCACGAAATCCACCTTTTCTGTCTCGTCGATAACCCGCGCGTTGGCAAGCAGGATCTCTAGCTCCTGGATGCGGCCTTCCACAAAGGCCTGCTCGTTTTTAGCGGCCTCGTATTCGGCGTCTTCAATCAACTCGCCGCCCTCCATCGCCTCATGCAGGCGTTGGGCAACTTCCTGGCGTTTGATTGTTCGTAGGTAGACCAGTTCCTCTTGCAACTTCTCGAAGCCGGAGCGGGTCAAAAAAGATGGCGGCATGCTGTTTTTGTCCTAATGATAAAAAAACACCCTTAAGGGCGATTTTTCGCAGACTGGTTATGCGGAAAGTTGATTGCTGCGTCATCAACCGCCGTTGTCTATAAACGTAACGCGGCGTAAGGGAGCAAGCAATTTCCCTCACAACCGCAGAGGCGTGCATTTTAGCATAGTTTGATGTGAAACGCAAGATGTTGCCGAGTGATTGTCAGGGCATTAACATTCTCATTTAGG